>DATAQN010000224.1:0-18657 GCA_036264635.1 Xanthobacteraceae bacterium
GATGACGCCTGGATAGTCGGGCTCCATCCTCCCGTATGTCCGTTCGTACATTGTCCGAAGTTCGCGGATGAAGGCTTCTATAACTATCAATGTTGTGTTGAACATGGACCAACCTCCCTGCGCGTATATAGGGGGCGTCGACGGCCTCGAGCTTATCACGAAGCGACCATAAAGCGTTCGGCAAAAAGACTAGAGATTCTCCCTTAGGTCGGACACGCTTGGCGGTGAAGCTCAAACGCCACTATGGCCGGGGGCACTTCACTGACGGGGCCTATTCGGCCCTGCATGCGTGGATAAGCGGCAACGTCGCTCTTTGGCACTTGGCAGACGTTACCGTCGCCTTGAACGATGTCCGTTCATAGCCAAGAAACAGACGTCAGTCCGCGTAGGTCCGGTCTCGCTGGATGACCCACAGCTGACAACCTTGTGTGTTGTGAAAACGCTGAGAAAGCGCAAAACCCGGCTAAACGATTTAATGTATTTCTGGGGGCATCAATGACGATAAGCGAGCGACAAAGCCAAGAATTTAAAGAGTTCGAGAGAGTCGGCTGGGGCAAACAGGCTGAGCACTACGATTCTCTTGTTGGCGAAATGACGCGACAGGCCGTCGATTCGCTTCTTGCCGCCGTGGATGCTCAGCAAAATTCCAAATTGCTCGACGTTGCAAGTGGGCCTGGCTACGTCGCCGCCGAAGCCGCACGTCGGGGCCTCGACGCAACTGGTGCCGACATAGCAGAGAACATGGTCAGCGAAGCCCGGCGGCGGTTTTCCAAAACAAAATTTGAAATCGCTGATGCAGAAAATCTTCGCTACGAAGATGCAACGTTTGATGCCGTGACTTGTGCATTCGGAATGTTGCATTTTCCGCGACCGGGCAAAGCCATTGCGGAAGCTTATCGTGTTCTCCGCCCCGGCGGACGCTTTGCCTTCACCATCTGGTGCGGAGCTGCAAAAGCCAAAGTTCTCAGCTTGATAGCTGAAACCGTGCAGCGCCATGTGGACAGCTCGGTCACTCTCCCTGCGGGTCCCGGAATTTTTACGTTCAGCGACCCGTGGATTCTTACTGCTTTGATGGAATCGGCTAAGTTTTCGGACGTTCGCATTGATGAAGTGCCATGCTTCTACGCGCCGACTTCGCCGAGCGCCGTATTTGACATGATGCGGAAGAGCATGGTGCGCGCGACATATGTTTACGAACGCCAAACAGAAGACGTGCAAAAACGTATTGAACAGGCCATTACGGAAGAAGCGACCAAGGCTTTAGCGGCAGGCCGTGGCAAAATCCCGTGTCCGGCTTTTGTCGTGAGCGGGACCAAAGCGTTTGGCTAGTTCCGGTACTGGCACTTGGCGAACGTCGATCGCGTCCGCTCTGACGTCCGCTATTGGATGTGAAGCAGACATGGCCAAACTACCCGGGAATGTCGGCTTTTGGACCCAAAGGCGACATGGAGCGGCGCGATTCACCTAACGGCATTTGTGGAATGTCGGAGCGGATCACTCCGCCTTGATGCCGACCGCCTGGATCACCTTGGCCCACCTTTCTGTTTCGTCGCCGATGAATTTCTTGAATTCGGCGGGGGTCATCGGCATCGGCACCGCGGCCAGATCGGTGAGACGCGCGCTGAATTGTGGATCGACGAGAATGGTGCCGGTTTCTTTATTAAGTTTATCAATGACCTCGGTGGGCGTGCCTTTCGGGGCGCCGATGCCATACCAGCCGGTGGCTTCATATCCCGGCACGAACTCCGCCAAGGTCGGGACGTCAGGTAGCGCCTGTGCGCGCGTCGTCGTAGTCACGGCAAGAGCGCGAACCTGGCCACCTCGAATATAGGCGATCAAATGAGTTATGGGAGCAAATACGACCTGCACCTGCCCGCCGATCAGATCGGGTACGAAGTTCCCACGATACGGGACATGGGCCAAGTCGACGCCGGCCATCGTCTTGAACAGTTCGCCGAAGACATGGGTCGTGGTGCCAATGCCGGTAGACGCCATGTTGACCTTGCCCGGATTGGACTTGGCATACGCAATAAACTCGGGAACGGTCTTGGCCGGGAATGATGGAGTGACCGCCACGACGTAGGGGTTTTGGCAAATGCTTGCGATCGGTTCGATGTCGTTGGTGAAATCGAAGTTGAGCTTTTCATAGAGCGTCTTATTTAGAGCATTAGAGGGGGAGACCAGGAGCAGAGTGTAGCCATCCGGTGGCGCTCGCACGACCACTTCGGTGCCAACATTACTGCCGGCGCCCGGCCGATTCTCGACGACGACCTTCTGAGCGAGCCGATCCGATAATCCTTGGCCCATGAGCCGCGCGAGTACATCGGATGCGTTGCCGGCCGGGAAGCCAACGATGAAGCGCACCGGCCGCGACGGATAAGTATCTGCCCACGCCAACCGCGTCACGGCTGGGACCGCGGCAGCGCCCGCTGCCAGATGGAGAAAAGTTCTGCGAGGAAATTTCATTTTGATGCCCCACAAGCGAGCTTTGACACTCCCGAAGTCGCGGAAGCAGCGAACTAACGCTTTTAATGGGTTGCTCGCCCGCCGCGGGCACAAACGCTGCCTTTGAGTTCACGGAATATCGGCAATTCCGCTGGCAGCTCTAGATAGATATTACCCAAGCCGGACGACAATTAGTAGCCAGGCGATGTCGCCTGCCGGCACATAAGCAACCTTGGGCGATATCGCGATTTAGTCCGGAAGTGGACCAATAGCGGACCCTCGCGTTCAGGCGGTCGTGCCGTCTTGTGATCGAGCAGACACTCCTCTCAGCGGTGTAACATCGCCGAGGTCCATCCCTTCGATGAGCGCTGACCGATGTGCTTCAACCGAGACCAATTCCTTCGCCGCTTGCTGTGCGGTGCTGTTGTTTGAGCCCCATACGGCGATGCCCCCGAGCAAGGCCGCAACGGCGGCAGCCATTATCGCGGGATCGAACCTGATGACGGCGAAGAGCATTCCAACAAGCACAAGGACGCCGCCGACCACGGCAATCCGCGAGACCAAGATCAATTTGCGGCAGCTCTCAATCTTTGCAGCGAGGTCTTCGATGCGCTCCTCAAGGCGCACGACCTCCCCGTGCGGATCACCCCTTTGGTCATCATACAAGTTCGGTGCTCCCAAGGATTAAGCGCACGCCGCGACTTGAAACGATTCCGTGTTCGGTTGCGAAAGTTCCGCACGGTTTCAATGCACGTCAAAACATTGCAGCAGCGCGATCGAGCCTTACTGCAGATCACCTAAACCCAAGTATAGTCCTCAACCATTCTGTTTAATTGATCCGCGCCGACAGCTTTCTACTATAGCAGCCGTCCGCTGTGTTCCTCCCCAACAGCTGCGGACCACCCTCGCGAGTTGTCCCCCTCGCGACCTCTTGACGGCCATCACGTCCAGCCCCTCCACCCCTCACCGGGCGTGATGGCCGCCGTCTAACGATACGACCGCGAGGCTGCGAAAGGACCTTCGTTTATGCGCAACATAGCCACACTCGAATATGGGTTAGTCTTGTTCGCGGCCGCAATCATGATCTCGAGTCTCGGCCTGCAGCTTCTTACCCTGCCGCACTGATCCGCGGCGAATACCACCGTCTGGTCGAAGCGCTTAGGTCACATCTGACCGGGCATTTTGGCGAGCTGTGACTCTGGGCCACCGACATCGTTGCCCGGCGGCATAACGTCTGCTTTCGGCGGTGAAGGAGAAGTCCAGCGACAACGGCTAAAGGTCGCTCGATGGCCCAATGCGGACATCGCACCACGCAATCGGCGTCCACCGTCCCTCGCAGAGTACTGACCAGCTTATTTCAGAACCATTGTGGCGTTCTCAGAGGCCCTCTGCTTTACAGCAACAGTCGCCTGGTAGCGTCAGGGGCTATTTCTCTTGCGCCAATCTCATTGCAAACCTTAGCTTACAAAGCGATGCAATCACCTACAGTTTGGGGCTGTATTTGCACATCTATCCAAACAAGCACTTTCCGCTTGTTCGCAAGCCTGCAAGTCCGCAACGTATCTCGCGTTCGGGCCTTGACATGAGCTGGGCCCGGGCTGACCGCCGCTGGTAAGGCAAGCGTACACCTTACAAGATTCACGCGCGTTTATGCAGGCTTTCCTGCAAGCGTCACATTGTGGGCTCGCTAACTGAGCTGCGGCCGTGCCGGTGCAACCGATTGATATCAGCGAAAATACCAGTGACGAGACGAGCGTCTTTCGCATGCTCCTGCGCCCTGTTGGATTTCCCACCATCCAAATTGCTGGGGCTTAAGTGTAGCATCGCTCCAAAAAATTGTTCACTTGAAAGTGTACAAACCTAGTGAGACAACCGTGAACGCTCTGCGCCGAAATGTCGGCTGATGGCACAAGCAGACATGAGAAATGTCCGATCCGATGTCGGCCTTCGGGGGTAAAGCGGGCCTGGCGATTTTAGTCGAGCTTCACATTCGCCGCTTTGATGACCGGCGCCCAGCGCGGGCCTTCGGCGTCGATCACGGCGCGGAATGCTTCCGGCGAATTGCCGACCGGCTCCATGAATTGCGTCGCGAGCTTGTCGCGCACGGCGGGCGAGCGGATGGCTTCCACCACGTCTTTGTTGATCTTCGCCACAAGCTCGGGCGGCGTCTTGCCGGGCGCGATGAAGCCCATCCAGGTATCGGCTTCGACATCGATGCCGGATTCCTTCAAGGTCGGCAGATCGGGCAGGAAGGGCGAGCGGTGCGCCAACGACACCGCGAGCATTTTCACCTTGCCGTCCTTGGCGAGCGCGACGACCGAGGCGGCCGGCAGGCAGGCCATCTGCACGTCGCCGCGGATCACCGCGGTCATCGCCTGCGGCGAGCCTGTGAAAGGCACGTGCACGATCTGCGTGCCGCTTTTCAGTGCGATCGCCTCCATGGCGAGATGGGACAGCGAGCCGTTGCCGATCGAGCCGAAATCGTATTTGCCCGGTTCGCGCTTCAAGAGCGCAACGAGATCAGCGACGTTGTTGACGCCGAGGCTGGGATTGACGGCGAGCACGCTCGGCATGGTGACGAGCTGCGTCACCGCGGCGATGTCTTTCTTCGGATCATAAGGCAGCGACGAAAACAGCAGCGGGTTGATGGCGAGCGGGCCGCCGATGCTGACACCGAGCGTCGTGCCGTCCGGATCGGCCTTGGCGACTGCGTCGGTGCCGATATTGCCGCTCGCGCCCGGCTTGTTCTCGATGACGAAAGCCGACGCCGGATATTTCTGCTGCAGGCTTTCGGCGACCAGCCGCGCCACGATATCGGGCGTCGAGCCCGGACCGAACGGCACGATGATGCGCACCGTCCTGGCCGGCCATTCTTGAGCCGAAGCCGCAGGAGCGGCGACCTGCAGCGCAGCGACAAACAGGCCGAGGAAAAGCGCGAGTTTCTTCATTTTTGGTCACCTATGTTTTTAGTCGCCTACGTTTCCTCGCCGAGAAAGACGCCGTTGCGCGCGAGTGTTTGTTGCAGGCGCGGCACGTCGATATCCGCCGGATCGGCATTGCTGGCAAGCGCCAGATGCGCCGCGGTGGCGGCGGCCTCGCCCATGACAAAACACGCGCCGGAAACGCGCGCCGCCGACTGGCCTTCATGGGTCATCGAGGCGCAGCGGCCGGCGACAAGAAGGTTTTCGACTTTCAGCGGCAACAGCATGCGATAAGGCAGATGGTTGAAGCCGCGCGAGCCGGGAATATCCGGCCAGCCCCAGATCACGTCGCCCGCGACATGGGCTTCAATCGGCCAGCCGTTGACGCCGATCGTGTCGTCAAAGCTGGCGCAGGTAAGCACGTCGTCGCGGGTGAGCGCATAGTGGCCGGTAACGCGGCGGGTTTCGCGGATGCCAAGCTGTGGCGGGATATCGACGACATAGGCATCCGCGAAGCCCGGCGCATTCTTTTTCAGGAATTCGAAAAAGGCGAGCGCCTGGCGGCGGCCTTCGCTCTCGCCGGCACTCAATTCACGCGCATCGGTGCCGTCGATGGCGCGGCCGTTGCCGGTTTTCAACTGCGTGACATTCACCCGCCATTCGGTCTCATGCTTCATCGGCCGCACGATGGCGCCCTTGCGCGGAAAGCGCATGCCGCGCTGCTCGGCTTCCTCCATCAAGGCCGGAATGGTTTTCCAGGCTTCGCCAGCGGCCGCCGGATCGACACCGTTCAGACGAAACATCATGGTCGGATAGAGCATATTGCCGTCGGCATCGCCGATTTCGAACGGCGCGCCGGAAAAATGCGCAAGATCGCCATCGCCGGAGCAATCGATAAAAATCTCGCCGCGGACCGCCATGCGGCCGGATTTGGTTTCGACGAGCAGCGCATCGGCCCGCGCGCCATCCATCACCGCGCCGGCGGCGAGCGTGTGAAACAGCACGTCGACGTTGCGCGCGGCGAGGAGATCGTCGGCGGCGCATTTATAGGCCGCAGTGTCGTAAGCTTGCGCCTTGGTCTTGCCGAAGATCAGATGCGGCTCGTTGAGCCCGCCGAGCGCCTCGATGCGGCCGAGCAGATCGTCGGCGACGCCATGGACAACCTGACGGATATCGCCATGCACATTGGCATGCAGGCCGCAGAAGTTGGTCACGCCGGCAGCCGTACCCATGCCACCGAGAAAGCCGTAGCGCTCGATGAGCAGCGTCTTGCGGCCCTGCGCGCCGGCGGCGGCCGCGGCGGCGATGCCGGCCGGGCCGCCACCGAGGACGACGATTTCGTAGGCGCCGAATATCGGCGTCTCGCGCGCAGGCTCGGTAATGCTCGGCAAGACGGCGCTCCCGGCGAATGCCCCGCAAATGGCCTGATCAGCCTGCTGCCTCTATAGCGGCTGCGGCACGCCGTCGACCAGGATCAAATTCCGGCTGAGGCCGGCATCGCGGAAGGCCAGCGCCTGCGCATATTCCGGCGAGCGGTACCAGCGGTGCGCGGTATCGCGATCGGGAAATTCGGCGATGATGAACATGCGCGGCAGCCAGGTTCCCTCGAGCGCCTCGGCCTCGCCGCCGCGAACGAGATAGCGCCCGCCATAAAGCGCAATGGTCGGCGCCGCCCGGGTGCGGTATTCCTCCATGGCAGCGCGGTCCTTCACCGTGACATCGGAAATTATGTAGGCGGGCATGAGACTTCCTGTTCTGGAGGCAGCCTGCTTTAGCTATGCCCGGGCCGCCCGGTTGCAACAGCAAAACCGGTCCAATCGGCGGTAAAAACGGGGTTTGAACGGCCCGGTGTCGCAAAACGTCGTACTTCTTGCGTTTACAGTTTCCGGGTATTACGACGGCGTAGCGCAAATGGGCCGCGGTAGCTCAGCTGGTAGAGCACCGCATTCGTAATGCGGGGGTCGGGGGTTCGAATCCCTTCCGCGGCACCAGTGCTTTCCCGTCATACGTGGGTCCGGGGATTAAGATCCTTTCCGCAGCACCAGCGGTTTCCTGGAATTGACACTCAGCATCAGTCCCTCGAAGCCGGCGACGACGGTTTGCGCGGGCACGCGCAGCTCAAACAGCAAAGGCCGCCTGCGGGGCGGCCTTTGCTTTCTCGGTACGAACAGCGCCGCTCAGTCGTTCGAGGCGTGCCGCTCTTCGCGATGGCGGACCGGGGCGTGCATGTAATCCGTCCGGACCACTCTGCCGGTGTCGATCGTCCGCGTCGGCAGCATGCGCGTCTCGTGCACGTATTCGTTTTTCACCGAGAAGACCGGACGATCGTGGATGCGCGTCACCACATTGGTGTGGATGATCGGCTGTACGCGCGTCACGTTGACGATGCGGTCGATATGCTTGACGTATTGGGTGTGGGTGACGTCGTTATATCTCGTGACGTTGCTCACCTTTTGCACGGTATTGTATTTGTATTCCGTGCTCACTCTCCCGCTCGGAACGTGGCCGCCCATGTCGACCGTCTTGGTGGACATCGTCGATTGTGCCGGCATCGTCTCGGTCCGCGCCGAATGCTGTGTCTCGTTCAAGACCTCAGTCCGGTTATGGACACGCTCGACGTGATTGACATGGACCACCGGCTGAACCCGCGTCACTTCAACGATGCGATGAACGTTGGTCACTTGATGCGGCCGGTCGATATCCTTGTACCGGGTGACGTTCTGCACGCGGTGCTCGGTATTGTAGTGATACGACGTGTTCACTTTGGTGCCGACGACCGGCCCCTTGCAATCGTTGTCCACGCAACGCGCTTGAGCCGAAAGCGGGAGCGCGAAGATGGCCGCACTTGATAAAACAGCTGCGGCACTGAGTGCCTTTAGCGTTTTCATCTCCAGATCTCCGTATGTCTTCCATGAGAGCCCATAAGGGGCGAAGGGATCGGCTTCGATCCGCGATAGCGAAACATGCGAAAAAGCGAGCTTTCGCAAACGCAATTTAAGCGGGCACCTGTATGTGAAATACTTTCAGAATAGGGAGATTGATCTCACCTATTTCATCGTTGTCTGATCTATTTCGTCGAAAGATTCTGTCGTCTTGTGTGGCGGCTTTTGGTCAGGCGGATTTCAGGCAGATGAGGACGCCGCCAGCCGCAGGGCCGCGGCGCCCGTGGCGTTAACTACGTCGCATTGAAGCCCTTCTTTGGTAAAATTCTCATCAAATTGTGCGGGCACCTCGATGCCGTCGCGCGCGTGAGCCGCGGCGCAAACCGCAATGGATCATGAGGACCGATGTGATGCGTAACTTGTCGCGCCGGACGGCGCCGTGCTTGATAGCACTCGGAGCGACGATTGGAATCTCCGTCGTGCTCGGCGCTTGCCAGCCGGCCGAGGCCGCGCGGCGCACCGACCTCACCGGGTGCCGCAACCGCGCCATCGCCGATCTGCACCGGCTGTCGGCGCGCGGCTATGCGGTTTATGAGGCGCTGGCGGACAAGAAGCAGTTTCTGACCTGGATCAACTGCGACGACATTCAGACCGAGCTGTCGACCGGCGTCCACGAATCCGTTCACCTCCTCACCGCGGAGAAAGACGCCTATTTGCTCATCGACGGCAGCCTCCTGCACCGGCCGCACGAAATCTCCCGCTTCTTCCCGCCGAAGCAGATCGCCAAGAAATTCAACGCAAGCGATTCCTATGTGCAGAACTATTTGCGTCCAGGCGGCGCCTCATCGAACGACGATTTCATGTATCTGCTGGATGAACTCAACGCCTATAGCCACGATCTCGACGCGGCGATCTCGCTCGTTCCGCTGCAAAAGCACGATCGCCTGGTCGATCACCGCGACGGGCTCGCCGCGCTCATGACCTTTGTCATGACTTACGTCGACACCGCGGAAAAGACACAGCCGGCCACTTGGCAGGGCCTGCAACAAGCGGAGCCGAAAAGGGTCGTGGAGACGCTATGGACCCAGGCGGAAACGACGTTGAAGTCGTCTTGCGGCCTGCCGGAATTCGGCATGCGCGATCGCGAGTACATCGCCTATCTGTGTGCGAAGAAGAACGGCGAGGGGCTCGCCGATCTCCTGGGCCGCGCGCCGGATTGCCCGACCGAATGCCTCGCGCCGGAGACAACGTCATCCATCCCATCGGCACACGGGCGATAACCGTCCCGGCTCAGTAGGCATTGAAGGATAAATACGGCGGCGGGCCGCTAATGACGCTGTTCTCGCGGACGGGCTGCGAACGCGCGACACTCTGAGCTCTGTCGCGGTGCGGTTGGAAGTCGCGCTGAGCGTGGCGCGTCCGGACTGGCCTGCTCTTCTCCGGCATCGGCGAGGAATCGTCTTGCGTCGCCGAGGCGACGGCCCGATGCATTGACGGTTTAAAACGGCGCGCGGAGCCGTGGTGGCGATCCGTATTCCCCGTTACTTCGTTCTCCGTTATTTCGGCCGCGTGTTGCGCGGACGATACCGGCTGCGCCGGGGCGGTTGTGGACGCGTCATCCACCGCAAGGCTCGGAAGCGGTGTGACTGTGACAGCAACGGGAGGGCCAGCCGCTACCGCAGCGCTGTCCTCGGCTACGGTGAGGCAGTGCGCGGCGATATAGGGCCAGATCTGCTCGTAACAGCTGCGCTTCATGCGCGCCGGAGCATCGACGATCCGGATATCGGCAACCGCCGGCCCCGACTGCTGGGCCTGGATTGTCTTGCCGGGCTCAATCCAGTGTTCAATGACTACACCATCTTGAACGGCCTTGCCGTCCTTCTTTTTGTTCCTCGCCTTGTCTTGTGTTGCAGCGTTTGGCTGATGCGCAGGCTGCGGCGCTTGCCGGGCAATCAGAGCCTCGGTTTGCAGAAGCTGCGTCCGTGCGCGCACCAATACCCCGGTCACGAGTGCACCCGAGATCAAACCGCTCCAGACGGCGACGACCGCGGCTGTATGCGGGTCGATCGCAAAGAGGCGCGGGACGGAAAGCAGGACCCGCGTACGCAATGATCTCAAGATGGATCGCGGCGCGGCCGCGGCGCGCGCTTTGGCCCAACGCCATGCCCAGCTGAGTGGGTGGAGCCGATCGGGCAGCGATCGGGTCTGAGCAAAAACGGGACTGGCCACGGCGGCGATGCCGGCAACGGCGGAGACGCGCTCCTGCTCTGCGGCTCGATCATATGCGGAAGCGGCCGGCAAGTAAGGCAGGACGATTACGGACGGCAAATCGATTGCCGTCTTCGCCCTCGTGGCGCGGCCTGATGGCGCGGGCCCGGCACGGGTCAGGAACAGATAACGCGGCCGGGTCGGGAGGAAGAGGAGTTGCGCGGGAACCGGATCACGCCGCGACGACGTCCTGCCGGTTCCACGCTGACCCGCCGCCGCGCGCGGCCGCTTGCGAGCCGCCGCTTTTCGTTCGGGCTTGAGCGCAGTGAGCGGCGCGCCAGCTGAGTTCTCGGTTTTGCGGCTGCGGCGGGGCATTGTCATTCCCTCATGCCGGAGACAAGCGGGTCCGGATCGTCGCGACGGACGATTGGCGGCAAAAGACGATGGTGCGGATCAAGTCTGCGCCAGCGTTTCGAGCTTCGTGCGGAGCGCCTCGATCGTCGGCTTGGCGACGTTGGCGAGCTCCGGCCGTGACAGCACACGCTCGCAAAGCTGGTTGAGCGCCGGCATCCACGATTCGAGCAGCGAGGCGAGCCCTTTGCGGGAGCTGGGTGGCAGCTGGGAGGCGAGCGTGCCGATCTTGTCGAACTGCGCCGTTGCCTCATCCAGCTTGGGCAGAGCCGCGCGGGCCGAGGCTGGATCGGTGATGCCCTGCAGGGTCGAGCGCAGATTGTCGACCGAGGATGTCAGGTCTGCCGAGAGAGCCGCGGAGTTGACGGCTACGCCCGGGCTGCCCGAGTTATCAGCCAATTGCGTTTTCGATTGCGTGTTGTCTTCCGCCACCTGTGGATTGTGCAGGCTGTACAGGAAGGAGAGCACGCCCAGCGCCACGAGCCCGCCGATGAGCCAATAGGGCCAGGACGAGGACGATGCGCGGCGGGCGGCCGCGGAAGCGGCGCTGGCGCGCGCGGTCAGATAGTCGGTCGCATCGTCCGCCGCATCCGCCGCTGCGCCGGCCATTTGCCTGGGGGTATCGAGGAGGCCGCCGGCGTTCAACGTTTTAGCAAGGCCCGACGGCATGGCCGCGGCGATCTGATCTTTTTGCGAATACAGAAGATTGGCCAGCCCATTGGCGTTGAGCCCGCTCGCGCGTTGCTCTTGGCCAAGCGCGCCGACGACCACCGGGCCAAGGAAGCCGAGCATCGACTTGCCGGCGTCTTGATTGATGCCGGCAAAGTTGCTCACGGCGGAGACCAGCGCATTCGCGCCGTTGCCGCCGAGCAGTTGCGACAGCAGACTCGATCCGGTGTCGGCAATCGCCTTCTGGCCGCCGCTACCGGCGGCGGCAGTGGCGATTTGCGTGAGGAAGCCCGAATTCTGCTGCTTGATCTTGTCTGAGAGGTTTTGCACGCCCTCGGGCGTGGCCGCGACCTTGGCAAAGCTCGCGAGGATGGCCGGAACGCCGGCACTGATCACTTTCTGCGCGACATTGGCGTCGATGCCGAATGCCTGCGCGAGCTTGGCGATCAAATCGGGCGTCAGATATTGCATGACAGAAGAGACGAGATTCGTAGCCATGGCGATGATCTCCCCTTGGCGCTGATCTCTCTTTGCCCACCCGATGAGGTCGATGCAGATGGAACGCCTGCCGATAGGCCCCAAGCGGCGCAAAGCGAGCGAGTTGAAGCATCGCGATCTAATCGGTGGTGGTGTTGCGGCGACGTAAATTCAGCACGGCAAGTGAGAGGGAGTTTCGAATAGTATCCGGCTCAAACTTGCAGCAGCCGGAACCGGAACCAATCAAACAACCGCGGCACCGCGAACGGCCATGCGTATGTTGTTCGGGCATGCTGAAAGGACGTAACTGCAATGCGTTGCCGCGGCAGCGCTCCGTTACCTGTTGGCTCGCTAAGGCGCGCCAAACACGGCGTCAGTGATCGGCTCTGACCGGCACGGTCGCCACGTAATGACGGACATCGGAATCCAGATCGCGGGATTCCTTGAGCGGCGTGAAATTGGCGTGATGGTCATCGTCGGACTTGCCGTGAAAGACCACCGGCCCGTGCTGCGTCACCACAATGTCGCCGTGTTCCAGGGTCGGGTCCTGGTCGGCTGCGACCGCCGCCATTCCGAGCTTGCCGTTGCGGCAGGCGCATTGAGGAACCACGCGCGACCGGTAGGCAAAGGCGTTCGGCAGCGCGCTATAGCTCTTGCCATCGGCGTCGGTTGCGTCTTTCAGGTCGCCGTCGGTGTGGAAGACAGCGGTCGTGGCATCGGGACAAGCAGCGCTGCAAATGCTCTTCTCATCTTCGGTCGAGGAACTCGGCAGCTGGAAATAGCGGCCGTCGCAGAGCCGGACGCAGGCCGCAAGACCCGATGACGGGCCGTGAGAATGGTCGCTGCGACTTCGTTTTTTCGGCCGCTCGTCGTCGGGCATTTCGGCGCCGTGGCCGGCGACGTGAACAGCAACACGGACATAGCGGCGCCGGAACTCGGCGTCATGCTGACGGCGCGCAACGGCTTGCGCGGACCATGCCGCCGAAGCCGCCGGCCGGGATGATCGCTGCGGAGCGCCGAAACCAAAAAGATTGCCGAAAAACGAAAAGTCCTGTTGCGCCATCGACGGCGGCGCGAGCAGGCCGATCACAAGACTGATTGCAATGCCGAGAAGCGGGGCGACGCACTTTTTGTGGCAGCTGGAGCGATAGAGGTTCGCCATGCAAGGCGGATCGTTCCTACGTCGCGTAAAGAAAATACGCGGACGCACACCGCAATGCGTATCGATATGGCGGGGAATTCGCTTCGATCTCTCTTAAAGCAGGCCTCAAACTAAAGCAGGTCTCAAACACATTCCGTCTCGCGACGCGTGCGCCGGCTTTACGGTAGGGGTGTAAGCGCGCCGAAATTACTGCCATTCTCATAAAAATTACGACAGGAGGAACCCGTGCCCGTGATGTCCGGAAAACGCGCCTTTCTCGATCTGCTCAAGCAGGAGGGCGTCACGGTGATGTTCGGCAATCCCGGCACCACCGAATTGCCGTTGATGGATGCCTTCGCGGTCGAGCATGACATCCGCTACATCCTGGGCCTTCAGGAAGCAGCCCTGATGGCAATGGCTGACGGCTATGCGCAGGCGTCGGGCAATCTCGCAGTGCTGAACCTTCATGTCGCGCCCGGGCTCGGCAACGCCATGGGCATGCTCTACGATGCGGCCAAGGCGAATGCGCCGGTGCTGGTCACGGCTGGCCAGCAGGATCTCGAATATGTCGCGACCGAACCGGTGCTGACCGCGGACCTGCCGACCTTGGCGCGGCCCTTCGTCAAATGGGCCGCCGAAGTGCAGCGCGCCGAGGACCTGCCGCTTTATGTGCATCGCGCGGTGAAGACAGCGCTGGCGCCGCCGACCGGGCCGGTTTTCCTGTCGCTGCCGGGCGATATTCTCAAGAGCGATGCCGAGATCGATCTGCTCGCGCCGACGCGCGTCGCGACGCGCGTGCGTGGCGATGCCGACGCTGTCGCCAAAGCCGCCGAGATGCTGGCCAAGGCCGAGCGGCCGGTGATCATCGCCGGCGATGCGGTGGCGCAGAGCCGCGCGCATAAGGAACTTGCAGCGCTGGCGGAAGCGCTCGCCGCGCCGGTCTATGTCGAGTTCATTCCCTCGACCGCTTCGTTCCCGGCCTCGCATCCGCTCTATCGCGGCGCGATGACGCGCACGCAGGCGGGTGTGCGCGAGGTGCTCGACAAGCACGACCTCGTCTTCTCCGTCGGCGGCGATCTGTTCACCTGGTCGTTGCCCTCGCCGATCGATCCGTGGCCGCAGGGTTTGCCACTCATCCATCTGGATTCCGATCCGTGGCAGATCGGCAAGAACTATCCGGCGCAGGCCGCGATTCTCGGCGACCCGAAGGCGACGCTGCCGGACATTACTGCGGGTGTCACCGCACGCATGAGCGCAAGCGCGAAGAGCGCGGCGGCCGCGCGCCTCAAATCGCTCACAGAGGCTATCAAACAAGAGCGCGAGGCGTTTCGCGCCAAGGCGCGCGCGCTCGCCGGCAAGACGCCGGTCGCCCCACTCGCGCTCCTCGAAGCGATCGGATCGATGCTGCCGAAAGACGCCGTGGTGATCGAAGAGATTCTGTCTTCGGCGCCCGGCATTCGCTCGCTGATCAACAGCGACGACGCGCAGAGCTTTTTCGGGCTGCGCGGCGGCGGCATCGGCTGGGGCCTGCCGGCGGCGATCGGCGTCAAGATCGCGCTGCCGCAGCGGCCGGTGGTGGCGCTCATTGGCGACGGCAGCGCCATGTATACGATCCAGGCGCTGTGGACCGCGGCGCGCTATCGGCTGCCGATCGTCTGGGTGATCTTCAACAATACGAGCTATCGCATCTTGAAGCAGCGTCTGGTGATGCTTCGCGGCTTGGCCGAACAGGCCGACACCTTCGTCGGCATGGAGCTCAACGATCCCGCGATCGATTTCGTTGGCTTAGCCCATTCGCTCGGCATCGACGCTCATCGCGCCAAGACGGTGCACGACGCGACCGACCTGATCGGCAAGGCGCTCTCAAGCAACACCGCCATGCTGATCGATGTCGACATGGAGCGCGGCTACAAGCCGCTGTGAAATGGTCCGTCATCCTGAGGCGGCCGCGAAGCGGCCCAGTCAAGTCGGCTGTTGCCGACTTGACCATAAACAATGCGAAATCGGCAAAGCTGATTTCGTTGGGATGCACGGCCCCGGCGCATCAGCCTGCACCCTTCGAGGCTCGGCGCTTCGCGCCGAGTGCCTCAGGGTGACGGTGAATGAATCGGCATATCCGCATAGAGCTTGTAGCTCTGCGACTTCGGCTTCGCCTTGTCCTCGTCGTTGAGATATTCGATCGAGCTTTTGCCCAAGAGCGCGCGCGGCAGGATCATCACGCGGATGAAGCGCGTCGGGCGATCCGCCGCGGCTTGGGCAAAGACTGGATCTGGCCCGGTCTCGTACCAGGCGCCGCCCGGCCCATAGGACGTCGACTTGCCGTGGGTGTCGATGCGGATCGCGCCTTCGACCACGCAACGCGTGCCGGGGCCTTGATGGCGGTGCAGAAACGCACAGCCGCTAGCGGGAAAGGCGACACTGTCGCCGCGCAAGAGCAATTCGCCCTTGGGCAGGGTTTCGAGCGGTGCGGCGAGTTTTTCGCGCGTGACCATGCCAGGTACTGCGGACGCGCTGCCACGGTCCGCCAAAAGCTCCCAGCGCCACAATGTTGCACCCTCGTTGCCCGCCTTCAGCGTAACGGCGCCCTCACCGCTGAAAGCTTCGTCAGCATTCAATACACGGTCGCCGATCGCGACCGAGCCATGCGCAACAAAAATCATGCGCGGCACGGCCGGCAGCAAAATCTCATTTCCGTTCGACAAAATATCCTCGGTCAGCCGCAATACTGGCGACGCTGCTTGGGGCAATATTTGGGGCACAGTCCCACTCCTTCTGCACTCTGCGTGGGCAGTGTGTTCGTTCGCGCCCGCTTGCGCAACGGCATTTACACTTGCGCGCGCGCGTTGCTAAATCGCGTTACGTTCAGGTCAACATCGGCAAGACGTGCAAACGACCACAAAGCGCACCGGCACCAAACAGGCGCGCACCGGGAGGACACCATGCAGCGCACCACTCCGCCATTCCGCGCCGACCATGTCGGCAGCCTGTTGCGCACCGCTCCGTTGAAAGAAGCGCGCGCCAAACGAGCGCAGGGCGCCATTACGCCGGACGAACTCAAGGCTGTCGAAGACCGCGAGATCGAAACCGTCATCAAGAAGCAGGAAGGTGTCGGGCTCAAGCTCGCCACCGATGGCGAATTCCGCCGCTCATGGTGGCATTTCGACTTCTTCCGCGGCCTCGACGGCGTGACGTTCTATACGACCGATCACGGCATCCAGTTTGCGGGCGTGCAGACCAAGGCCGAGGGCGTCAAGATCGCCGGCAAGATCGGCTTTTCCGGCCATCCGATGCTGGAGCATTTCAAGTTTCTCAAAGCCCACACGAAGGTGACGCCGAAAATGACAATCCCGGCGCCCTCGACGTTTCACTTCCGCCAAGGCCGCTCCTCGATCAGCCAGGATGTCTATCCCGATCTCGAAGTCTTCTTTGACGACGTCGCCGAGGCCTGGCGCACGGCGATCCGCGCCTTCTACGACGCCGGCTGCCGCTATCTGCAGCTCGACGACACCGCGTGGGCGATGATCTGCGACCCCAACGAGCGCGCCAAATCGCGGGCGCGCGGCGACGATCCCGACATGCTGCCGCAGCGCTACGCACGGTTGACGCAGCTCGCGCTCGAAGGCAAGCCAGCCGACATGGCAATCACCATGCATTCCTGCCGTGGCAATTTCCGCTCGACTTTCATCGCCTCGGGCGGTTACGAATTCGTCGCCGAGCAGCTGCTCGGCAACACCAATCTTGATGGCTATTTCCTCGAATATGACACCGAGCGCGCCGGCGGTTTCGAGCCGCTGCGCTTCTTCCCCAAAGGCAAGAAGGAGCTCGTGCTTGGGCTTGTCACCTCGAAAAGCGGCAAGCTGGAGAAGAAGGACGACGTCAAGCGGCGGATCGAGGAGGCAACTAAATATGTCCCGCTCGATCAGCTATGCCTGTCGCCGCAATGCGGCTTCGCCTCGACCGAGGAGGGCAATGTACTCGCCGAAGATGAGCAATGGTCGAAGCTGCGCATGATTGTCGAAGTCGCCGACGAGGTGTGGGGCTAATCCAATCCGTCATTGCCGGGCTTGACCCGGCAATCCATGCTGCGGCATCGCCCATGGACCCCCGGGTCAAGCCCGGGGGTGACGAATGAGAAAACGAGAGAGTGAGAAATGCAACGTACCAAACCACCCTTCCGCGCCGACCATGTCGGCAGCCTTTTGCGCTCGGCCGCGTTGAAGGACGCGCGCGAGAAGCGCGCCCGCGGCGAATTAAGCGCCGACGCCTTCAAGGAGATCGAGGATCGCGAAGTCGAAGGCGTAATCAAGAAGCAGGAAGCGGCCGGGCTGAAATCGGTCACCGACGGCGAATATCGCCGCATCTCGTGGAACATCGACTTCCTCGAACAGCTCGACAATGTCGAGTCCTATGCCGGCGAACGGAAGGTGAAGTTCTCCACCAGCGGCGCGCAGCCGCGGCAGGTGCTGCTGCGCCTTACCGGCAAGCTCGGCGGCTACAAGCCGCATCCGATGATTGAGCACTTCAAATTCCTCAAAGCACACACCAAGCAGACGCCGAAGATGACGATCCCGTCGCCGTCGTCATTGCATTTCCGCTACGGCCGCGATGCGGTGCCGACATCGATCTATCCGGGGATGGAGGATTTTTATCGCGATCTCGGCCAGTCCTACAGCAAAGTGGTGGCGGGCTTTGCCGAGGCCGGTTGCCGCTATCTGCAGCTCGACGAGGTCAATCTCACTTATCTGTGCGACCCGTCGCTGCGCCAATTCATCATCGATCGCGGCGAAGACCCGGCGACGCTGCCGGACACTTACGCCAAGATGATCAATGCCGCGATCGCCGGCATCCCCTCCGACATGGCCATCACCATGCATCTGTGCCGCGGCAATTTCCGCTCGAACTTTGTCGCCTCCGGCGGCTACGAGCCGGTCGCGGAACTGCTGTTCAACACCATCAATGTGCATGGCTATTTCATGGAATACGACAGCGAGCGCGCCGGCGGCTTCGAACCGCTGCGCTTCGTGCCGAAGGGCAAAACGGTCGTGCTCGGGCTTGTCACGTCGAAGACCGGCACGCTGGAACAGAAGGACGCCATCAAGCGGCGGATCGAGGAGGCGGCCAAATTCATCCCCCTCGATCAGCTTTGCCTGTCGCCGCAATGCGGCTTCGCCTCGACCGAGGAAGGCAATGTGCTCGCCGAGGATGAGCAATGGGCGAAGCTGCGGATGATTGTCGAATTGGCTGAGGAAATTTGGGGCCGTTAGCCCCTCCATTCGTCATTGCCGGGCATAGCCGTTCGAAGAACGGCGTCGCTTCGCTCGCCTATGACCCGGCAATCCATGCAGCCGTGAAGCCCCATGGACCCCCGGGTCAAGCCCGGGGGTGACGACAGAAAAACGGGAGAGAAAAATGCAACGCACCAAACCACCGTTCCGTGCCGACCACGTCGGCTCGCTGTTGCGGCCGGCGGCCCTGAAACAGGCGCGCGAGCAACACGCCAAGG
>DATAQN010000235.1:0-33425 GCA_036264635.1 Xanthobacteraceae bacterium
CGCTATTAACGCAGCGCACGCTTCAGCCAGTCGACTATTAGGATAGGCATCCCGCAGGGTCTGACTGAGAACCCCACGCGTGCAGCCACCCTGCAAGAGATATTGATCGGCATACGGGACAATGCGCTTCAAGACCGTGCCGTCACCTCGTTCGATTGCCGGGCCAACAAGACTAACAAATGAGGTAGCTGCCTCCATGTAGTCCTCCTGCGCTCAAGTTGAGGCATAAGCGCAGAGGCGTGATTCCTCAATGACCGACTTTCACTTCTTGCTCACGAACGGCCTCACTCTTGCCGCTACACAAGGCGCTACACGAAGCGAACAGTGTCGTCAGAATTTCGTAAGTATTCCAGTATGTTAGGGCTTCGATTTTCGTCTCCGGCCGTCCGCACCAGTCCTAGCCGGACGGTCGCGAACATGCGCAGCGTTGCGGTCATCGGCGCCGGTCCGGCAGGTCTTATGGGTGCCGAAGTCCTGGCTCGTGCGGGGCTCGAAGTCACGATCTTCGAGCGCATGGGGTCGGTTGGCCGCAAATTTCTGCTCGCGGGACGTGGTGGCCTCAACATTACCCACAGTGAAGAGCTGTCGCGCTTTCTTTCGCGTTACGGCGAACAAGACTCGCGTTTACGTGCGGCGATCAAAAACTTTTCGCCATCGGCGACACGCGCCTGGTGCGATGAGCTTGGACAGCCGACCTTTGTTGGCAGCAGTGGCCGGGTTTTTCCAAAAGCGTTCAAGAGTTCTCCGTTGCTTCGCGCCTGGCTGCGACGCCTCGCGGATATGGGCGTGCAATTTCGGCTGCGTCATCGGTGGATCGGGTGGGACGCCTCCGGTGCGCTGATGCTGGAAACGTCTCAGGGCATTGTCGCGCTCAAACCGCAGGCCTGTATCCTGGCGCTCGGCGGTGCAAGCTGGCCGAAGCTCGGAGCGGACGGTGGCTGGGTTCAATTGCTTGGCGCGCAGGGTATCGGCGTGGCTCCGCTCAGACCGGCGAATTGCGGCTTCCAGGTGCCGTGGTCCGATCATTTCCGCGACCGCTTTGCCGGGCAGCCGTTGAAGCGGCTTGCATTATCTTTCCGCGGCCGAACGGTGCGCGGCGAGGGGATGATTACGCGCCAGGGGATCGAGGGCGGCGCGGTGTACGCGTTGTCGGCGGCGCTGCGGGACGCCATCGCCGCCGACGGCCATGCCACACTGGAAATGTCGCTGCGGCCCGATCTGCTGGCTGTCGACTTGCAGCGCAGGCTTGAAATGCCGCGGGGCAAACAGTCACTGGCGACGTATTTGCGCAAAGCGGCGGCACTGCCGCCGGTTGCCATCGGACTTCTTCATGAGCTCTGTCCCGGCAAGCTCGCAATGATGGACGCACCAACGCTCGGCCGTTTGATTCAAGCATTACCGTTGCGGCTGACCGGCACGCTGCCGATCGAGCGAGCGATCTCGACCGCCGGCGGCGTCCGTTTCTCCGAGCTGGATGATTGTTTCATGCTTCGCCGGCATCCCGGCACGTTTGTCGCCGGCGAAATGCTCGATTGGGAAGCCCCGACCGGCGGCTATCTGCTTCAGGCCTGTCTCGCCACAGGCGTGAGCGCCGCCGGCGGCGCGCTGCGGTGGCTTGATGACCAATCGAGAGTCTAGCGCGTGCTCGGAAACCCCTGTGCCGGTTCGAGTCCGGTCGTCCGCACCACCGAGATTTTCATTACATCGCGTGAGTCGCCCGCGGCCCGAAAGGGAGCATCGAGTCAGACAGGCGAAACAACGCAACTGCGCTGGCGGGGCTGCGGCACACCACATTGCCAGACTGCTCTGTAACGTGTAGTATTCAATATAACAACTTAAGAGAGCATCATATGCAGCAGCTGGGCTTTACCGTCCTCGCAGCCATCATCGGCTTCGTTGCTAGTCTGATAGCCGAACCTGTGCAGCGATGGATCTATGGACCACGACTGCTGTTGACCTTTGAGAACAATAACGATGCGTATCGGACTAAAACCGACATGGCGGACACAACGACCGGGCAAAAAACTGCAGACGCCATCTACGTCAGGCTACGCGTGGAAAACACAAAACCTCGGTTAGCCAAAGCCTGTCGTGCTTACCTGACGAGAGTGGAAAAGAGAACCAATGACAGGTGGGAGGACATGAATTTCCGTGACAGCATCCAACTTGCATGGTCCGCACAGAGAGGCCCTGAAGATGGTTTCCGAGCTTTGGACTTGCCCTATGGTGTGAGTCAATTCATCGACCTTGTCTGGGTGTTTAGTCCATTACCGGCGGTGCAACCGGCGCATAACCCTCGCCACCTCCAGCCGTGCTTGGCAATGCCACTGTTTATGCACCAACCCATTTGGGCGACGGATAACGCCAACTATAGACTGACCGTTTTGGTGTCGGGCGACGGCGTTGAGCCGGAAAGTCACAGAGTGATCCTGGAATGGAACGGCGTCTATGATCAGATAAAGGTCTCTGATGGTGGACCGGCAATCTGAGCTCCTAGGCATCCGGCGTTCGTTCGCGGTGGCGTAGCGCGGCGAGCGCTCCTACATTAATGGATGCAATAGCACTGAGGGTATCGCAAAATGACCGGCCGACCCTGTAATCCAGATTCAGACCTCAAGGGACTGTGGCGGACGCTGTTTGGCACGCCGTTTCCGGCTTGCGGGATTGCTGAGGATTCCGATGAGCAGGGCGGCAGCGTCGAGGCGGAGCAAGGCGCAAAGGGCAGCTCCGAACCCGGTGCTAAGGTTTCCGCGTCAGACGCGTAGTTCACCCGCGCAGTTGCGCGCCGTTCTCGAAGCTTTCGACGAAGACTTGGCCGATGGCGCGGGTGAGGGCGCCGGCGGAGAGGGCTGATACGCCCAAGCCCACGAGCAAGGCGCCGGGGACGATCCATGTCAGGAGCGAAGAGGTTGCGGCGCTAAAGCCTGAGGGCGCGGCGCCGCCGATCAGGCTGACGATGGCGGCGCGGGCGCGGTCGCGCTGGAACGGCACCTGGTAAAGCTCGCTCAGCTGCCGGACCATGCGCAGATTGACCGCGGTGACGCTGGCGATATTGGCGACCGGCACCGGCACCAACCCGCCGACGGCGGCATAGGTGTGATGCCGTTCAACGATCCTGTGAGCCAACGCGCGACGTCTGGCTGCCATATGCGGCGGCAATTCATGCGGCGGCATCTCGATCGACATGTGAGCTGACATGTCGGCTGGCGTTTCATCGGCAGACGTTTCACCGGCATGCGTTTGCGTGGTTTCGACTTCCGCGCCCGGTTCGGAGTCATTGGCGATCGGCGCCGACGACACCGCAAGCGGTGGCTCTTCCATAGCGCGATTAACAGCCGGCGCCGAACGCGGCGCGGGCTCCGGCGCCACTTCGTCCGGAACGATGCTGCCGGTGAACGCGTGAACGTTGTCGGCCGTGCGGTTGATCGCCTTGGGGAGCTGCTTGCGGGTCATGCGGCCGCCTGTTTCACGCCGAGCACGGCGTCGAGTTCTTCCGCTATTGTCGCGATCTCGCGCGCCGCCGGCCCCTTCCAGCTGATCAGGCTCGGTGTCGCGCCCCATAGTGTCGCCTCCGGATAGGCGACGCGGTTTTGCATCTCCGCGGTCAAAACCGGCACGCCCGCTTCGGTGAGCTCATTGCGGATGTGCCTGGATATAACAGAATCTCGTGTCGTCTGTGTTAAGAGGCACCGGAACAGCGGGCGGCGTCCGTCGGGGCGGTCGGTCAGGATGCTGAGCGTATCCAGCATGCGGTCGACATCGAACGGCGACGGCTTGACCGGCACCAGCACGAAGTCGGCAGCCGCCAGACATTCCAACGTGGTCTTGGAGCGGAAGCCGGGCGTGTCGATGATCACCGGGCCCGTTGCGGCGAGGCGGCGCGCGGTCTGCGACGCTTCTTCGGTCGCGTCTTCGAGGATGCTGACGCCGCCGAGGCCGCGCTCGCGTGCGGCAAGCCGCATGATGGAGCGCTGCGGATCGGCGTCGATCAGGGTTGGTCTTCGGCCGGTGAGATGCCAATGTACCGCAAGACAGCTCGCCAGCGTGCTCTTGCCGCTGCCACCCTTCATGGTGGCCACCGTGATGATCGTGCCTGTCGCAGTCACTTGCACGGCCCTCCAAATAAGCTCGCGCGGAGCGAATCAGCGAAGCCAACGGTATTTGATTCGCGCCGGACTGCCTATCGCCGCGACATCTGATTCTCGCCGGCCGATTGTCGTTTGTTGTTTGGACGGCGCGCGGCGCCGGCGGCTCAATAGAGCCGTTCGGACGACCGGATCGGGATCGGAACCGGCCGCCGGGTCGCCTTGATCAGCGGCCGGCGGATGCGATAGCGCGGCACGAGGTGGCGCACCAGGCCGAAGCCGCCCAGCGTCAGGCTCATCCAGACCGCGACGCTGAAATAGAGCGACATCCAGGCGATTTCATTCGCCCAAGGCGCAAAGCGATGCGTCACCACCCAGCGCGTGGCGAGGTCATGCAGGCCGGCAAAGAAGCCAAGGAGCGGCTTGCCGTCGGCGAGATCCGCCTGCCAGCGCTCGAAATACATCGGCACGTCGACGGTCAACATGAAGAAGACATAGCAGGCGACGCCAACCGCGGCCGCCGCGATGACCAGGCGCGCCGCACCGCGAAAGCTCAACAGCAGCCGCAGCAGCGCAACGCCGATGAGCGTGAAGGCAACGGTCCAGATCGAATTTTCCAGAACATTGCCGAGAAAGTTCGTCGAGATCACCGCATACCATGAACAGGCTTCGGCAAGCGCGATCAGCGGTACGACTGCGCCGGCGATATTCTTGGTCGTGTCGGAATGCGCGATCTTGCCGAGCTCGCGCAGCACGATGGCCCATTGCGCGGCGAAACACAGTTCGGCGACGGTCGCCACCGAGCGGCCGATCATCACGCTCGACAGCCAGGTGTCGAACAGACAAATGCGTTGCACGTCGGCGCGCGGCAGCACCGAACGAAAGGCGCAGCCGAAGACATAAGCGGCGGCCAGCAGCATCAGCGGCTCGATCGCCAACAGGCCGGTCGATGTCCGGATCATCGCCTTGCTGGAATGCGCCTGGAGCTTGAACCACAGCACGACGTTGAGCGCGCTGACGATCGTCAGGCTGCTCCACCAGATCGCAAGCGGGTTAGACCATGAAAGCCAATCCAGATTCATTGACGGCAGTTCCCGGCATCGCCTTTACGTGTCACCAAGCCCTCACAGGTTTGCAACAATAATGACACATATGGCCAGATTTTGGTTGTGCTAGTGATTTGGCGACGCAGCAATTGAATTGCGCTTGCGGCAGAGCCATGGCGGCGCTGGCCTTTGACCTTGCGGCATCCTCAGCCGCGTTGGCTTAAGACTTTGACATCGCCCTGGAAAATGCGGGCGTGAGATTTTCGATTTACCGCGCGTTAATGAACGCCGGCCTAGCCTCGATCTTCACATAGCGGTGCTGACGACGGGCCGGGCGGGGAATCATCGGTGGCCGTTATCGGCAATGACCGCGCTCACGCCGAGCAGCGCAAAAAAAGCCGCGGCGGGATTCAAGTACAATGCAAAGATCGCGGCAAAGGTCGCGACCAGCCAGGAGAAGGCGCTCATCGCCTGTTTGGTCGCCGACATTTCGGAAAGCGGCGCGCGGATCCATCTCGCGCGTGAGCAGGACCTGCCACAGATAGTCACGCTCGTTCTGGCGCAGGGGCGCGGCCCGCGCCGGTTTTGCGCCACCAGGGAACGACAACTGGGCGTGAGATTTATCGAGGCTCTTTAGCTAAAATAAGTGTTTGGCCGCTTGGGCAGCGGCGTGGCCGCTCGGGTCTCACGGCTCGCCTTGCCATATTTGCGGCTCATGAGACTGCCAACGAGGCAGAGGGGCAACGAGGCAAAGGGGAATGTGTCACGGCGTGCGTGCGGGTGGGCGTATAGGGATTTTCGGCGACACCGCCAGGCCGCCGGTTGAAACACGGCTCGATCCGGCCGGCCGAATGCGGGGGCGAGCGCGGGTCAAAGTCCCGCGCGTCTTTGCGTTGTTGGCTGTGCTTGATCTGGCCTGCAGTCTTGCCGGCTGCGCAGGAAACGTCACTGGCAATGACTTCCTGGTCGATCCCGGCCACTACGCCGCCTACAAATGCGATGATCTGATCAAGCGCTGGAAGATCGTCACCGCCCGCGAGAAGGAGTTGCGCGGCCTCGTCGCGCGGGCCGATCAGAATAATGCCGGCGTGGTTGTTGGATCGCTCGCCTATCGCACCGAGTTCGACGTGGTGATGGGCGATGAAAGGCTGTTGCAACGCGCTGCTGCGGACCAAAATTGCGCCTTGCCGTACCAAGGCCAGAGCGGTGGCCCGCTGCAGCCTGGCCAGCCTCAAGCCGGCCAACCTCAAGCCGGGCAACCTCAAGCCGGGCAGGTGCCGAGCGGCCAGCCGCAAAGCACAGGGTATGAGAGCGATCGCGGCATTCGCTGAACTGTTCAGTTCAACGAAATCGCATGCGGCAGCATCGCCATCGTGTAGGCCACCGCGAGGCCCGCGATCGCAAGGACGACAAGCGCCACCGCGCTCGCCACGGTGGCTCGTCCGCCGGCGAAGAACGCCGCGTAGACCGCTTTGAGGATATTGTTCGATGACGCGGCGATCAGCACCGCAACGGCGAGGTCGGAATTCTGCAGGCCGGAAATGCCGCCCTGCGCCAGGTTCAGGACGAAGGGATCGATATCGGTAACGCCGACGATCGCAGCCAAACCATAGATGCCGGAAATTCCGAATTGCGATTTGGCAACGGCGGAGACGATCGAGACGGCGACAAACAGAGCGGCAAAGATCGCCGCCGCGCCGAGCTCGAGCGGATTGCCGCTCTGGGCGGCTCGCATCGATGGTTGCGCATCGTCCGCCGTCTTGCCGCGCCAATATTGCACCGCGCAGATGATAAAGCCGGCGAGCGCCAATCCGCACAATGGCAGCGCCAGGACGCGGGCGAGCGTCATGTTGAAGATCATCACCACCGCCAACAGGCGCAAATACATGATGGCGGTGGCGAGCGTGATGCCGGCCTGTGCCTGGCGCTTGAACGCCGGATCGGCTTTGGCTTGCCGCGCCAGGACGACAGTCGTCGCGGTCGAGGAATAAAGCCCGCCAAGCGCCGGCATCCACAGGCCGCTGGCGGCCGGCGCCCAGTAACGCTGCGCCAGATAGCTGGCATAGGAAAACGACGCGACGACGACGAGCGCGAGCCACACCTGGCGCGGCGTGATCGCGGTCAGATCCGTCACCGCATGATTGGGCAACAGCGGCAGCACGATCCCGGTGAGGATCAAAAACTCGCCGGCGGTGACGATCTCTTTCATCTCGAGCCGCCGCGCCAGGCCGTGGAGCTTTTCGCGGCCGGTGAGCAGAAGCACCGGGACGACCGTCATGGTGACGGCGACCCACGGCTCGTGCGCCAGCGCGACCGCGCCGAGCACATAGGCCAGCACATTGAGGATCGGCACGACGAGCCCGACATTCGGTTCGTCGTCCTGCGGCTTGTCGTCTTGCGTTTTGTGCTCGCTGACGTGGGCGAGATAGTAGACGAGGAGCCAGGCGCCGAGAATCAGAAGGCCGCCGGTGAAAGGAATGAGGCGCTCGGGGTCGAACAGATAAAGCACGCCGCCGGCGAGCGCGAGCATCGGAAAAGTGCGGATGCCGCCGGGGCGCCGCTCGTCGGTGTGAGCAAAATACTCCTCGAAGGCGAGGCCGAGAAAAAAGCTCAAGCCCAGAAGCAGCGCGACATGAGCCGGTGAGGGCGCCGTGATCATACACGCGACTATAGAGGATGAGTCCGCGTGGAACCACCGCTATCGTCGCGTTATCACCTCTTAGCTCTCACCGATTGGCGATCATAGACATGAGAATTCAGCAAAGAACCTTATGACGAGAGCATTTTCCGATTCCATCGAAGCGGAAAATGCTCTGGATTGTGCACCCGCACATTCATTGGTTTATGCAGCGATCAGGGATCGGATACCTCATCGAGGGTGACCGCGCTGCGTTGACGGCGTCATTGAGGCCGCTGTTGCAGCCAGCGCTCCGACCAAAGCCGGGATATCCGTTTGCGCCGGCCGCGAACGGGCCGCCGTCATAGCCGTAATAAGATGATATTGCCGGGCGCGCGTCGGTTTGCGCCGAAGCCGCGGTTGTGCAGGCGGCGGCGAGGATGAACGAGATGGCCGTTATTTTGAGATGCTTCAGCATTGTCTTGCTCACTTTTACAGTTGTGGGTTCAGCCCTCCAAGACACTGACGACAGAACGTCGAAACGGTTGTGATATGATGACGTGGTTCGGAAAAGTTTGTCTTTATTTGCTCGGACTGTGATCCTGACACGCCATTGTCGGCGGATTGGCGCGGCATATGAAAAATCAAAGGCGGGCAAATCGTAGCCGCAGCGAATTGGCGATGACCGACACTGAGCTGAAGCTCATCGCCGCTGCCGCAACGATCGGGCTGAGCAAGAGGCCGAAAGCCGGATAAAGGATGCCCGCGGCCAGCGGAATGCCGAGCACGTTGTAGACGAAGGCGAGCACCAGATTCTGCCGGATATTGCGCATGGTGGCGCGGCTCAGCGCGCGCGCCCGCGCAATGCCGGCGAGATCGCCTTTGACCAGCGTGACGCCGGCGCTCTGCATGGCCACATCGGTGCCGGTCCCCATCGCCACGCCGACATCGGCTTCGGCGAGCGCCGGCGCGTCGTTGACGCCGTCGCCTGCCATGGCGACGACACGGCCTTCGCCGCGCAGGCGCCGCACGATAGCGTTCTTCTGATCGGGCAGGACTTCGGCTTCGACATCGCTGATGCCGAGTTTATTGGCGACCGCCTGTGCGGTTGTGCGATTGTCGCCGGTCAGCATGACGATGCGGATGCCATCGGCGCGGAGACTGGCAAGCGCCGCCGACGTGGTCGGTTTGATCGGATCGGCCACAGCGATGATGCCGGCCGGGCGATTGTCGATCGCAACGAACATCGCGGTGGCGCCGTCGCGGCGCAGTTCGTCGGCCCGGGCTTCCAGCGCGGCAGTAGCGGCGCCAAGATCGTTCAGAAGCTTGGCGTTGCCGATGGCGACTTTTCTGCCGCCGACCGTGCCGGTGACCCCTTTGCCGGTGATCGAGCTGAAGTCGGTCGCGTCCTGCAATTCCATCTTGCGCTGTTTGGCCGAAGCAACGATGGCCGCGGCGAGCGGATGCTCGCTGCTGCGCTCGAGGCTCGCGCCAAGCGACAAGACGGTGCTCTCGTCGAAGCCGTCCGCCGGCGCCACCGCGACGACCCGCGGCTTGCCTTCGGTCAAGGTGCCGGTCTTGTCGACCACGAGCGTGTCGATCTTCTCGAAACGCTCCAATGCCTCGGCATTCTTGATCAGCACGCCGGCGGTCGCGCCTTTGCCGACGCCGACCATGATCGCCATCGGTGTGGCGAGGCCGAGCGCACAGGGACAGGCGATGATGAGGACGGAAACTGCGGCCACCAGCGCATAGGCAAAGGCGGGCGGAGGGCCAAAGATCATCCAGGCGATGAACGCGACAACCGCAACCAGAATGACGGCCGGCACAAACCAGCCCGAAACGACATCAGCGAGGCGCTGGATCGGGGCGCGGCTGCGCTGGGCATCTGCGACCATCTGCACGATGCGCGCGAGCATCGTGTCGGCGCCGATTTTTTCAGCGCGCATGACAAGGCCGCCGGTGCCATTGATGGTGCCGCCGATCAGGTTGGCGTCAGGCTCCTTCTCGACCGGCATCGACTCGCCGGTCACCATGGATTCATCGACGGCGCTGCGTCCCTCGATCGCGACGCCGTCCACCGGCACGCTGTCGCCCGGACGCACGCGCAGCCGATCGCCGATATGCACTTCGCTGAGCGCCACCTCTTCGTCAGAGCCATCATCGCGGATACGGCGCGCCGTCTTCGGCGCGAGATTCAGGAGCGCGCGAATGGCGCCGCCGGTCTGCTCGCGAGCGCGTAGCTCCAGGACCTGCCCGAGCAGGACGAGCACGGTGATGACCGCGGCCGCCTCGTAATAGACCGGGATGACGCCATCCTGGCGCAATGTGTCCGGGAACAGCCCCGGTACGAAGGTCGCGGCGAGGCTGTACAGATACGCCGCGCCGACGCCGAGCGCGATCAGGCTAAACATGTTGAGCGAGCGGTTGCGCACCGAGGCGACGCCGCGCTCGAGGAACGGCCAGCCGGCCCACAGCACGACCGGCGTCGCCAGGACAAACTGAATCCACACCGATATTTGCGGCGAGATGTAATGGTGAAGGTCGAGGCCCGGAAAATGTCCCGCCATTTCCAGGATCATGGTCGGTGCTGCAAGCGCAGCTCCGATCCAGAAGCGGCGCGTCATATCGATCAGCTCGGGGTTCGGACCGGCGTCTGCAGCGACGCCGGCCGGCTCCAGCGCCATGCCGCAGATCGGGCATGAGCCCGGTCTGACCTGCCTGATTTCCGGATGCATAGGGCAGGTATAGATCGTGCCTTCGGCTGCCGGCGGCGCGGAGGATGCTGCGGACTTGTTCAGATATTTATCGGGATCGGCCGCGAACTTGGTGCGACAGCCGGCGCTGCAGAAGTGGTAGTCGTTTTGACGATAATTGTGATGATGTGGGCTTTTCGCCGGATCGACTTTCATGCCGCAGACCGGATCGGTCACGGTCGTATCGTTCTGCGCATGAGAGTGCGCGCCGTGCGAACGGGAATCGTGGTCGTGTGCGTGCGCCGAGTGAGCCAAGGTCAACCTCTTGAAACCTATACCCCGTAGGGGTATATAGGCTACATGCAAGCACAGTCCAAGGCATCAGTGACAAAAAGGTTGAAGCGGATCGAGGGCCAGGTCCGCGGCCTCGTCCGCATGGTCGAGGACGACCGCTATTGCATCGACATCGTGACGCAGCTGTCGGCGGCGCGCGCAGCGCTGCGCCGCGCCGAGGAGGAGATCCTCGCCGATCACGTCGCGCATTGCGTCGAAGACGCGATAGCGTCCGGCAACAAGGCCGAGCAGCGCCGCAAAGTCGCGGAACTCATGGACGTGGTCACCCGCGCCGAGCGGTGACGGCACCAATCGGCATTCCTCTTCTACGAGAAGGTGTTTGATTTGATTCACCCTCCGGTCGGCGCTGGTGGTGCGACGAAACCATTTCATCGCACCACCAAATAACGACCGTCACTCCGTGGCGTAGACCCTGGGCGGCGCGTCGTCCTTTGTGACCGCATAGACCATGAACGGCCCGGTCTTGTCGCCGACCATGCCGGGCGATCCCTCGGGCATGCCGGGCAGCGTGATGCCGGCGATGGCGGGGCGCTCGGCGAGCATCTTGCGAATGATGTTCACCGGAACATGACCGTCAACGACGTATCCGCCGACAAACATGGTGTGACAGCCTTCATAGGCCTCGGGAACACCGGCCTGACTGCTGATCTGCGCGAGATCGTTGGTCGGCTTCACATCGACCTGAAATCCGTTCTGCCGCAAATAGGCCGCGTAGCCTTCACAGCAGCTGCACTGCGGGTTCTTGTACAAAGTGGCCCGCAGCGGCTCGTCGGCGCGAGCCGCAAGCGGCATAGTTGCTGCAGCAAAGAGGACGTTCCAGCAGAAAGCTCGCCTATTCATCGCAAATCTCCTTCAATGAAGTTTGTTCAGGCAACGCGCAGGACAGCCATCATGCCTGAGACTTGATGGTCCATGACGTGGCAATGCAGCATCCAGTCGCCGGGATTGTCGGCGACAAAGGCGACATCGACTGTTTGCTTGGGCGGGATCAGCACGGTATCGGCCCACTGGCGATCAGCAACCGGTGAGCCATTGCGCTGCAGGATCAGGAAACTATAGCCGTGGATGTGTATCGGGTGCCACCAGGCCGTGTCGTTGTGTAGCCTGAGCTGGCAGGTACGGCCGCGCTCAAGCACGAACAGCGGCGGCATGTCAGCATCGCCGTCGCCGGTCATCGACTGGCCGTTGATCGCCCAGACGGCGCCGTCGCGCGCACTCATGCTTCCCATGCCTCCCATGGTCCCTTTGCCGCCCATGCCCCCCATCATGCCCATTCCGCTCATCATTCCGCCTTGCAACGTTAATTCGTGACGGATCGCATTTGCGAGATCGGGTTCGGGCAATGGATTGCGCGGGAGTGCGAGTGGAGCATCCAGCGGTTTCGTTCGTAGCGGCGGCCGCTTGTCATAGGCGAGCTGCGTCAGGCGATAAGTCAGGCCGTCGTAGAAATCATCGATCACCGCGTGACGCTCGCCGGGCTCGCCCTGCAGGTCGAGCACGATGTCGATGCGCATTGCTGGCCCTAAGAGCAATCGGCCGTCTTGCGGCGCATGCGGAACGCAGGGCTGGCCATCAATGGCAACGATAACGGGATGATGGCCCTGGAAGCGAAGGCCCATGATCCGGGCAAGCGAGCAATTCACCAGGCGAAGGCGCAAGCGCTCGCCGGCGCGAACGGTTTCTTCGTTCGAGACGGTGCCGTTGACCGTCACGATGTTGCCGAGCCGCCCCGACATTCCGGCATCCATCATGTTGCCGAAACCGCCGGCGATCTGCCCGTCGGGCGCCAGACGCCAGTCGGCCAGCGCCCAAGTCAGCTCGCGGTCAACTGCGACGGGTTGCGGCCCGTCGACGATGAGGACACCGGCCAGGCCGCGGCCGAGTTGTTGGAGGCTGTCAGCATGCGGGTGATACCAGAATGTCCCCGCATCCGGAGGCGTGAACTCGTAGGTGAACTGTTCTCCCGGTTTGATCGGCTGCTGCGTGAGACCTGGAACGCCGTCCATTGCATTCGGCAGCCGGATGCCGTGCCAATGGACGGTTGTTGCCTCCGGCAGATCGTTGCGAACAACGATCCGCGCGCTTTCGCCCTGGCGCAGACGGATTTCCGGGCCGGGAATGCGTGCTCCGTAGCACCACAGATCAGTCGTCAGTTTGGAGTCGCTGACAAGCGACCAGCGATTGGGAGCGGCGGTAAGTTGAATCTCCGGGAGTGATGTTTGGGTTCGTGCTGCACCGGGCAACAAGGCTGTTGCCGCCAGTCCGGCTGTTCTAACAAGAAAGGTGCGGCGACTGGCCGCGAGGTTCGAAGTCACGGAGTTCGAAGTTACGGACATATCTGATCATCCTGATTTGGCGCTGGTCGCGATTGATGGCCGCGCACATGCGCCCGGGCGCGACGATGGCGACGCCATAGGGCGCCACATCGCCAGGTGAACCGGCGCCGCCCTCTCGGGAGGCGTTAGATCAGAACGACAGATCGGGGTGGATAGGGATCGGGCGGATCCGAATGTCCGCTTGCGTGCGGTGGCGTAAAGTGAGGGATGGTCTTGACCGCAGGGATATCGACCGTGGCGCCCATCGACGGCAGCGCAATGATGCTGGCGCAAGCAGCAGCGCATTGCGCGGGCGTCATTGCCTTCTGTTTGCTGTCACAGTCATCGCATCCGGACGGCATTGAGCCGGGCTCGGACACCGTTGCTGCAGCCCTCACGGTCATTTGAACGAGCTGAGAGGCGTGCACGGTCGGAGCTCCAACCAGCGCCGCAGCGATAACAAACGCCAATATTTGCTGCACAATCCCAGCTCGCATCTCGATAGTATAGGTTATCGGGTCGCTGTTCACCAGTGCGAGTGCAAGCTCGTTCGGGCTATCTTTGCCAGCCGTCCAAAAATGCGAATGCCCGCGACTAGCGCGGGCACGACAAAACGATCGTTATCTTGATCTGCTCAATCGTTCGCGGATTTCGCTGCGCTCAATCCGGGCTGCGCGTGTCAGTTCAGCAGGATGATGCTACCGGCCGGAAGGTTCAACTCCTGCGCTTCGCTCGATGTCGCAGGACGGACTTCCGAAATGGAGTAATTGTAGATTTCCTGATTGATCAAACGCCGCTGCAATTCACTGCGTGCTTCACGCTCACTTTGAGCGGCGACACCATATTGCAGCCTGACCGTCACGCCGTCGCGGTCGGCGAACGAGACGGTAGTCACATACGGCACTTGCATTGCACTTCCCTTTTTCAAGTTTCACCCATCCAATCCACGAAACTTTAAGAAAAGCCTACCCGTCGGGATTCGAGCCCATCCCGAGCTTTCCTTAAGGTTTAGATTTTCTCAGCGGCCGGCGAGATCAGTATTTATTCTTACGTGCCAGCGCCGCGCCCCGGGCGAGTGCTTCGAGCTTCAATACGGCGATTTCGCGGCGCATGGGGGCCATCCCACAATTGGTCGCAGCGATAATTTTTTGCGCAGGAATATGCTTTGCTGCCTCATTAATCACCGCCGCGACTTCGTTCGGCGTTTCGACTTTATCTGTCGCAACATCGATCACGCCAACTTGCACATTCTTACCGTCAAGTAATCCGAGCACGTTCATCGGCACGTGCGAATGGATGCACTCGACCGAGACCTGATCGATTCGGCTCTGCGCCAAAGCCGGGAAGAACTTCTCGTATTGCCGCCACTCGTCGCCGAGCGCCGCCTTCCATTCGATATTGGCGGGAATGCCATAGCCGTAGCAGATGTGAACGGCAGTCGTGCAATCGACGCCGTCGATGGCGCGATGCAGCGCCTCGATGCCCCAGGTCGCGGCGGCGTCCATGTAGACATTGAAAGCCGGCTCGTCGAACTGGATCACGTCGACGCCGTCGGCAGCGAGCCCGCGCGCTTCCTCGTTGAGCAGCGCGGCGAAAGCCATCGCGAGTTTTATCCGGTCGCCGTAATGCGCATCGGCGATAGTGTCGACGATGGTCATCGGGCCGGGCAAAGTGAATTTCAGCTTGCGCGTGGTATGCGCACGCGCGAGCCGCGCCTCGCGCGCATGCACGCGTGAGCGCAGCCGTAGCGGGCCGGTGACGGTCGGGCACATCGCTTTGTAGCGGTCGTTGCGGATGCCCATTTCGACGCGCTTGGCGAAATCGATGCCGTCCACCGCTTCGAGAAAGCCATGCACGAAATGCTGCCGCGATTGCTCGCCGTCGCCGACGATGTCGATACCGGCATCTTCCTGCAGCTTGAGCGCAAGCAGCGTCGCGTCATCCTTGGCGTTCGCGAGTTCTTCGCCGGCGAGTCGCCACGGCGCCCACAATTTGTTCGGCTCAGCGAGCCAGGCCGGCTTCGGCAGGCTGCCGGCGATCGTGGTTGGGAAGAGGGACGCAGGAGAGGGGATTGCAGAGGACATCGCAGCCGTCCGGATCAGCTATGGTCAGATGCAATTTCGTCACGTCACCGAAAGCGCGGTCGGCGGTCGCCAGTCGTAGAGCCAGTCATAGTGGCCGAGCAGATGCCGGCCGCCCATGACGCCCATCGCTGCGTCGCGCAGCATAGCTGACGCACCTTTGAAGTGATAGTAGAGCCCGTTGCGCGCGGCTTGCCGTTGCGCCCGTCGTGTGCGCCCGCATCGTATTGCGGAATAGGTTTGCAGCGCGGCCGCGGCATCGTCGGGTCTGCGTGCAAGACATTGCGCCGCGACCACGGCGTCTTCGATCGCCATGGCGCCGCCTTGGGCGAGAAACGGCAGCATCGGATGCGCGGCATCGCCAAGAAGCGCGGCCGGCCCTTGCGCAAAATTCATCAGCGGCCGGCGCTCGAACAGCCCCCATCTGAGCCAGGCATCGGGCAAGCGGACAAGCGCGCGCGCTTGTGGCGCCCAGTGTTCGACCCTGAACCGCGGCAACAGATCGATACGGCTTGCCGGCTCACTCCAGCCTTCGCCGCTCCAGTCGTCCGCGGTGATGACGACGATGTTGATGACTCTGCCGCCCTTGACCGGGTAGTGCACGAGATGCGCATCGGGCCCGAGCCATAGATGGATCAAGGGCACGCGGAATTCGGCAGGCACCTCCGCCGTCGGCACAAGTGCGCGCCAGGCAACGCGTCCGGAAAAGCGCGGCGGCTCGGCGAAACCGAATCGCGTACGCGCAACCGACCACAAACCATCAGCGGCGATCAAAGCGTCGCCGTGTTCGTTCCAGGCTCCCGTCGCGCCCTGTGCCGACACGGTGACGCCATGCGGATGCGTGGCGAAATCCTCCACGCGCATGCCGAGCTTGAGCGAAATGTCGATGTTCTGTGTCACGGCCGCGTGCAGCACCGCCTGCAGATCGCCGCGGTGGATGATCCAATAGGGCGCGCCGTAGCGTTGCGCCGCGGTGTCGCCGAGTGGCATGCGCAGAATCTCGTGCCCGTTCTTGGCTTTGAGCACGCGCAACGCCTGCGGCGTCACGACGTGGGGCCGCAGGCGCTCGCCAAGACCGAGATCGATCAAGAGGCGCGCTGCGTTCGGTGACAGCTGAATGCCGGCGCCGGTCTCCTGCAGCCGTTCGGTCTGCTCGAAAACGATGACGCGAAAATCGTTACGCGCAAGCGCGAGCGCTGCGGTCAACCCGCCAATGCCGGCACCGGCGACAATGACGGTGCGCGAAGACATCACGGCGCGGGCTCTTTTGACAAACCCTCTCCCGCCGAACTCGGGTGTTCCCGAGTTCGGCCAATGTAACGATGGCCGAAGTCGGAAACATCCGACTTCGGCTGGGGAGAGGGTAGGGTGAGGGGGCTCGGCGTCTGAAATCGATCTTCGGCGCCGACCCCCCTCATCCTGTCCTTCTCCCCGCTGGGGAGAAGGGACGCGGTGGCGCGCTCGGTTTCGTCCCCTAAAGCCGATCTCTCCGTCCTCGCCCTGAAAGGGTTAGACTGAGTCATAGACCTAATATGAAGGCAGGCTATACGAGTTCGCTACTCAAGGCGCATTCCGCCGGCCGCGCTTGGTTCGGTGCGAGCTTCGGATCGTGGCGGTAGAGCGTCGAGCAATAAGGACAGATATATTCGGCCTCGTCGCCCATGTCGCAATAGACATGCGGGTGGTCGAATGGTGGCTTGGCGCCAACGCACATGAATTCCTTGGCGCCGATCTCGATGACCGCAACGCCGATATCGTTGTGGAAATGCGGGACTACCGAATCCGTCATCTGCTCTCGGTTTCCGACTGCTGCAACTGGTGCCCGGTTAGGGGCGCGCTGCTTTCATTACGGGGATAAACCCCGAACGGGCGCACCATAGCCGGGCAAGTTTGCGATTTCCAGCAAGGCTTTGCGAGTAGCTTTCAAAAAGCCGCAAATTTCGGGCATTGCCGCCCTGGATAAGCGTTGCCAAACGCGCCATTTATGGCGCGTTTCTCGAATCCGGACTGCAAGATGAGGCTGATCGTTCAAAGCTTGCGCCATCCGCTCTTTGCGCTTGCGGTGGCGGTGTCGTTCGCGGTTGCCGCCGGCTTTGTCGTTCGCGGCGGCCTGGCGGCGCGCGCGCAATTCGAGGCCACGGCTGCGGACCCGGTGAAAATCGCCGACCAGGCGCTCGACCGCACCTTTGACACTGCCGTCGCCGAGCGCGAGATCAGGGCAGCCCTTGCCGCGGACGACATCGACCTCGCGCAAAGCTTTGTCGCGCTGGCGGCGGATCGTTCCGTCCAAATCGATCCCGCGCTCGCCACTGAGGTGAAGGATGCGGGCGTCAAGCACGACTCCGCGGTCAACACGGCCGGGCGTTTCGTCCGCGGCCTGTGGACCGGCGAACCCACCGACCTCGCGAGCCTTGCCGGCACCGCGGTCAGCGATCTCTTCGTCTTCGGCGACATCCGCGATGCCACGCGCGAGGGCGCGCGCTATCTCACGGGCCAGAAATACGACCCGTGGATTCTGGGTCTCGCCGGCGTCGGCATCGGCATCACGGCGGCGACCTATGCCTCGCTCGGGGCCGCGACGCCGGAGCGGCTCGGCCTCTCGGTCATCAAGGCCGCGAAGCGGACCGGCCACCTGAACCCGGCTCTGGCGGTGCGGGCAGCGCGCGAGGCGATCAAGGTCGAAGGCGCCGGAGGGCTAGTCGAGCTCGCCGAGAATACCGGGCGGATCGAAAGCAAGGCCGGTGCGCGCGCCGCGCTCGACAGCCTTGGCGTTGCCGAAGAGCCGCAAGATGTGGCGCGTCTGGCGCGCTTGTCGGCCGCCAAAGGCGGCAAGACCCGCGCCATCGTCAAGCTGCTCGGCCGCGGCGCCATCATTCTCAGCGCCAGCGCGCTCGAGCTAACGCTGTGGATCTTCTGGGCAGCTTTGGCGCTGTTTGGCTTTTGCTCGTCCTGCAAAGCCATGGTTGAAGGCCTGACGCTGCGCCATCTGCAGCGACGGAAGCAGCGTCTTGCACAGGCCATATCCTAGTTAGAGGCTGGAAGCCCTGGTAGAGCGCCGCCTATCCTTCTTGAGCAGGCGGCGGCGTAAGCGCCTCGGGTTGCGCCGAGTTTGAAGTCGCGCCAAAGACGGCGTCGTGCCAATACTTTTGTGGCGCTCGAAACCAAGCGCGGTTCCGGGCCGTCTCGAATCTGGCAAGCTGACGCATGTCAACACCATAGCGATGGCACAGGGCCAGCAATTCCCGAAGTTCATCCTTCCGGGGCGCCCGCTTTAGGTCCACCACCAGTCCACGGGACCCATCGCCGTAGTATCGGTCGACGCACGGGATCCGACGAAGCCACTCAAAGAACGCTCGCTCATCATTGAGATAATAAAAGGTGACCCCAGTGTCCATGTGGGTCAGCGTATGGAATTCAGGATTCGATTTCTTGACCACGGCCTGCTCGTTGCAACTTACCCACTCGTTCAGCGGCGGACGGCGTCTCGCTCGTGCCCAATTGGCCACGCTCGCGGTGCCGTCGCGAACTCAGCCCTTGACCAGTGAGCAGGCAGGGTTCGGTGGCCCGAATGCCTGGTCACCGGGAATGCGGGCGAGGATCTGATAATAGTCCCACGGATATTTCGACTCGTCCGGCTTTTTCACCTGCACCAGCATCAGATCGTGGACCATCAGCCCGTCTTCGCGCAGGCGGCCGTTATGGGCGAAAAAATCCTCGACCGGCATCTCGCGCATTTTCGCCGCGACCTTGAGAGGATCGTCGGTGCCGGCGGCCTCAACGGCTTTGAGATAATGGATCACGGATGAGTAGACTCCGGCCTGCCACATGGTCGGCAATGTGATTGATCTTGGCGAAGAAGCGTTTCGACCATGCGCGGGTCTTGTCGTCTATGTCCCAATAGAACGACGTCGTGAGCAAAAGCCCCTGCGCCGCTTTTAGTCCGAGCGCATGCACATCGGTAATCAGCATCAGCAAGCCGGCCATCTGCTGGCCGCCTGCGAAAATGCCGAACTCGCCGCCGAGCTTGACCGCGTTGACATTATCCGGCGGTCCGCTGGCAATGCCGATGATCTTCGCCTTGGAAGCCTGCGCCTGAAGAAGGAATGAGGACAAATCGGGCGTCGCGAAGGGATGCGCGACCGAGCCCAGCACCTTGCCGCCGTTCTCGGTGATGATCTGCGAAGCGTCGCGCTCGAGCGAATGGCCGAAGGCATAATCGGCGGTCAGGAAGAACCAGGTATCGCCGCCGCGCTTGACGACGGCCTGCGCGGTGCCCACCGCAAGCGCGTGCGTATCGAACACCCATTGAATGGCATAAGGCGAACAGAACTTGCCGTGAAAATCGGCCGTTCCGGTCGAATGCACGATCAGGAGTTTCTTGCGGTCGGTCGCGACGTTTTGCACGGCGAGCCCCACCGCAGAAACCGGCACGTCCACGATCAGATCGACGCGATCGACGTTGTACCATTGCCGGGCGATACCCGCGGCATTGTCAGGCTTGTTCAGCGTGTCGGCCGAAATCAGCGTGATCGGCTTGCCTAAAACCTTGCCGCCAAAATCCTCCACAGCCATTTGCGCCGCGGCCACCGATCCCGGTCCGGTGGCGCTCGCCGCCGGTCCGGACAGGTCGGTGAGCACGCCGATCTTCACGACATCGTCGGAAATCTGCTGCGCCAAGGCCGCGCTCGGAAACAAGGCCGCGCCGGGAACCAAGAGAGCGCCGGCAAAGATGAAAGGCGCGGCCAATAGCGAAAACGGGGCAACGACATTGAGCTTAGGCATTGTCCTCCTCCCGTGATTTCTATTTTTTGGTTACGCGGAACCTAGCCGATCTGCCGCGCCGCCACCATGCTTTGCCGCCGGCCGATTGGATGGTATGGCGGCGCCACGACAAGCAGGCCAGACAAGCAGGCCAGACAAGTAACGCGACAGGTAGCATGCCAAGTTTTACCCGCGACGGTGTGGAGATTGCCTATCTCGACGAAGGTGAGGGCGAGCCGATTGTGCTTGTCCACGGCTTCGCTTCGAACAAGGAGGTGAATTGGGTCGGTCCGGGCTGGGTGTCGACGCTGACCCGTGCCGGCCGGCGCGTCATCGCGCTCGACAATCGCGGCCACGGCCAATCGACCAAGCTCTACGATCCAGCCGCCTACCACTCCTCAATCATGGCCGAGGACATCCGCGGCCTGATCGAGCATCTGGGCCTCGAACGCGCCGACGTGATGGGCTACTCGATGGGCGCACGCAATACGGCTTTCCTCGCGCTAGCGCATCCAGAGCGGACACGGTCCGCCGTTCTCGGCGGTCTCGGCATGCGGCTGGTCGAGGGAGTAGGGCTGCCGGACACGATCGCGGATGCCTTGGAAGCGCCGGCGGGCACTCCCATTGCCGACCCCACCGCGATGCTCTTTCGCGCCTTTGCCGAGCAGACCAAGTCCGATCTGCGCGCGCTTGCCGCCTGTCTGCGCGGCTCCCGCCAAATGCTCAGCCGCGACGAAGTCGGGCAAATTGCCGTCCCGCTTCTGGTCGCGGTCGGCAGCACCGACCCGATCGCCGGCTCGCCGGAGGGTCTGGCGGCCCTCATTCCGGGGGCCCAAGCCCTGGTTATTCCCGGCCGCGACCACATGCTGGCCGTGGGCGACCGGACCTATAAGAACGGGGTGCTCGAATTCCTTTCCAAACGGCCGTAAATGCCGCCGTTGGCTAGGCCATTGGCCTTATTTTTACGGCCATTGGCTGAGTTAGGGGCTTTTTAGGCGCGCCGCCTGGTCACCCCTTGGATTCGAGTTCACCGCTGCCCAATATGATAAAACGTCACGCGTCAGTGGTAGAGCGTGGTCCGGAACAGGGGTGTTCCGAGAACATTGTGCTCCACAAGGAGTGGAGCGTTCAAGGACGGCAGCCGGGGAGATATTCGATGGCGCAACATCAGGCAAAGCCGGCTGTCGACACGGTCGATCCGGTCTGGGCGCGGCTCCGCCGCGAGGCCGAGGAGACTGTCCGCCGCGAGCCCGAGCTAGCGACCTTCATCTATTCGACAATCTTGCATCACGACACGCTGGAGGCTGCGGTCGCCCACCGGCTCGGCGAGCGGCTTGATCATGCCGCCGTCTCGAGCGACCTGATCCGGCAGGCCTATGCCGATGCGCTGAAAGATTCACCGGAGATCGGCGAAGCGTTCCGCGCCGATATCATGGCGACTGTGGACCGCGATCCGGCAACGCATCGCCTCATCGAGCCGGTGCTTTATTACAAGGGCTTTCACGCCATCCAGACCTATCGCCTGGCACATTGGCTGTGGAACAAGGGCCGCCGCGATTTCGCGCTCTATCTGCAGAGCCGTGCGTCGAGCGTGCTCCAATGCGATATTCATCCGGCGGCAAGGATCGGCCGCGGCATTTTCCTCGATCATGCCACCGGATTTGTGGTCGGCGAGACGGCGATGGTCGAAGACGACGTTTCGATCCTGCACGACGTGACGCTCGGCGGCACCGGCAAGGAGCATGAGGATCGTCATCCGAAGATTCGTTACGGCGTGATGATCGGCGCCGGCGCCAAGATTCTTGGCAACATCGAGGTCGGCCATTGCGCGCGCATCGCCGCGGGCTCCGTCGTGGTCAAGCCGGTGCCGAACAATGTCACCGTCGCCGGCGTGCCGGCCAAGGTCGTGGGTGTCGCCGGTTGTCCCGATCCGGCACGCACCATGGACCAGATTTTCCCTAACGATATCTGAGCCGGGGGATATGATGGCCCGCGGACGCGAGATTTCGTTCCCGGGTTAGCTTCAAATTGGCCGCATGAAGTGCTATGCGGCACCGCAGCTATTGTTTGATCTTTTCTGCAAGCCGGAACTCGCGGGGATCGCAAGCGGCTCGCAAAGCGCGCTAGGAGACACGTTGTGGACGTCCAAGAAGTCAGAAAGCTCGACGCCTATCTGAAGAAGCTCTTCGGCAATGCGCGCATCCGCGTCGTGCCGCGGCCGAAGAAAGAAGATTCTGCCGAAGTCTATATCGGCGAGGAATTCGTGGGCGTTCTGTTCGTCGACGACGAGGATGACGAGCGTGCCTACAATTTCCAGATGGCCATTTTGGGCACGGATCTGGAATAAGGTATTCAGCCGGCCGAACATGCCATGTCACGCAAGAGGGTGCGGCCCACTTGATTTGGAAGTGAGCACTCTCTAAATGCCGCGGCATGGTTACGACGACACATGCCTCCGAGCCGCGCGGCCCGGGCAGGCCGCGAGAATTTGCGCTGGACGAAGCCCTGGACAAGGCGATTGGCGTGTTCAGCGAGCTTGGTTATCATGCGACCTCGCTGGGCAAGCTCACAGCCGCCATGGGGATTGCCGAAGGCAGTCTCTACAAAGCCTTCCGCGACAAGCGCGCGGTTTTTCTCGCGGCGTTCGAGCGCTATCTCACGCTGCGCAGCGAGCAGGCGGTGCGGGAGCTCGCCTCCGCGCGCACCGGCCGCGACAAGGTGAGAGCCATGCTTGCCGCCTATGCGGAGCACAGCCATGGCAAGGTCGGCCGGCGCGGTTGTCTGGTCGTCGGCAGCGCCGTCGATCTCGCAAGTTCGGATCCGGACATGGCCAAGCGGGTGGCCAATGTGCTTGCGGGGCACGAGAAGCGCCTGGTCGAGTTCATTCGGCAAGGGCAGGCGGACGGCTCTATTTCGCCCGGTATCGATGCCGCCATCACCGGCCGGCTGCTGCTGTGCGTGGTCCAGGGCATGCGCGTTGTCGGCAAGACCGGCCGCTCCCGCGAGGAAATGACGAGTCTTATCGACAACGCGCTCAAGGTGCTCGACTGAATTTTTTTGGCAAATTGGGGAACGATCGTTCTCCAATTTGTTGCCTCATTGAAGCAGCGACACGCGAGAGAAAAATCAAAGTCAGGAGTACACATGAACCACGGTGTTATCCAAACCTCCGCCGCCGATACGTTTCCCGCGTTCGATCCCGCTAAGTTCTGGACGCAGTTTCGCCGCGGGACAGTGACGGTCAAAGGCGTGCGCCTGCATTTCGTGGATGGCGGCAGCGGTGCGCCGATCCTATTGCTGCCGGGATGGCCGCAGAGCTGGTACACGTGGCGATATGTGATGCCGCTGCTCGCGGCCGCGGGACGCCGCGTGATCGCGCTTGACCCGCGTGGGATGGGCGATTCCGACCGGCCCGCATCCGGCTATGACATGCGCACTGTGGCCGCGGACGTCCACGGCGTGGTCGAAGCTCTCGGGCTCACAGCCGGTGGACCGCTCGATGTCGTCGGTCACGATGTCGGAACGTGGCTCGGCTACGCTTACGCAGCCGACTGGCCGGCGGACGTGAAGCAGCTTGCCGTGTTCGACGCGGCGCTCCCGGGCGTTACCCCGCCGCCGCCCGCCGGAATTCCTTCGGCAGAAGCGAACGTGAAGACGTGGCACTTCGCCTTCAATCGCCTCGATGATCTGCCTGAATTGCTGCTGCAGGGGCGCGAACGCGAGTTCCTCACCTGGCTGTTCCGCGCCAAGTCGATGCGAGCGTGGACGATCACGCCGGCCGATCTCGACGAATATGTCCGCGTCAATGCGGTTCCGGGCGCGATGCGCGCGGCTTTCTCCTATTACCGGCACATCCTCAGTCCTGAGGGGCTCGAACAGAGTCGCAAGCGCGCCGAGCGCAAGCTGCCCATGCCGGTGCTCGCCTTCGGTGCGGACGCAGGCGTGGGGACGACTCTAATTGACACGATGCGTCTGGTCACTTCAGACGTCCGCGGCGGCGTCTTCGCAGGCTGCGGGCACTATATGCCAGAGGAAGCGCCACGCGCAGTGGCCGAACAGATCGTGAAGTTTATGAACGTATAGGACGTCGTTACGCGTCGCGATCCGCGGAGACTGTCGACTTTAGTTTGAGTTAGCTCAGGTGCGGCACAAGTACGAGAACATCGCCCCGGAGGCATCTCGACCTCTGAAATCCCCCCCGGCGCTTATCATGGCCATTTCGCTCTGCGGGGCAGTTCGTTCACTTTCAGAGCGAAGTGGAGGCTGGCACGCTGACAGAGTCGGACTTATCGGCACACGTCCTCAGTTTCCCGGATGCATCTGCGCGAGCAGGCGGTCGAAACCGGCGTTGACATTGCGCCAGTCATTCAGCCAGTCCCGCGGAAAGCGTAGCGAGACAACGTCGGCGCCGATGGAGCGCTCCTGGATGCAGGTGCCGGGCACTGCGTGTCCGGGCCGCGTGCAGCGCGCGTAAAACTGCTCGGGATTGCCGGTGAGATAGACCAGGTCTTCGCTCTCATAGGGCGTGCCGGCACGAAACGGCAGAATGGCGAGGCTGTCGGCGCCCGCGGCGGCTTGGCTCTCGACATAGCGCGGATAGATGGTGCGCAACCGCTCGAGCGGCGGCAGTACCGTGCCCAAGGGGGCGATAGTCACGAAAAATCTCTTTGCGGCGGTGGCAGTGGCTGTCGCGACCGCGTTTTCAGGATCAAGCGGCTGTTGCCGGTCGACGTCGTCGGATTGCGGCGGGGCGAGTGAAGGCCAGTCGAAGGCAAGATCGATCCTGTCCTGCTGCCCGGGATGACGCTGCACCTTCTCGCGGATCGCACGCGGCGGCACATTGAACAGCACGCCAGCGACTGTGATCGGGATCGACGGCGCATCAAGCGCCGCCGGCGTGCTCGGCCAGGTCGGCCACAGCAGATAGGACACGCCAGCTGCCGCCGCCGAAGCGAGTAGAATCATACCGACGAAAGGCAAAGTGAAAAAGCGTCGCGCACGCCGCAGTCCGCGCGGCTCGGCGCGCGCCGGGCGATGTGAGCTGTGTTGCGGAACGGCATCAACCGTCATGCGATCTGAAAGTCCTCGCGCGAATCAGCTCGCAGTATCGCACGGGTATTCGATTTCCGACGGTATCAGGGCTTGTTCGGAGCTGCCTGGGTTGCGCTGGTTGCAGGCGCCGATGCGGAATTGGCCGGCGCGGCTGTCTGCACCGCCGGTTGCGCCGCGGGTCTTGCCGCCGCCTGCGCCGAGATTTGCGCCGCCAGCGTAGCCGCGATTTTCGCGTGCGCGGCGGCGTTAAAGTGAATGTGGTCCCACTGATAGAAGTCCGGCGGCACCGGGTCGGGGTCATAGACAATGACGCGGATGCGGCGTGCATGCAGCCGCGCCACCATGGCGTTGATATTGGCCGTGCGCCGCTCCTTGGTGCCGAAGAAGCGCAGATCGTTGCCGCCGGGCTGCAGGATGACGAGATCCGTGCCCTTGGGCACGGCGGAATCGAGCCGGCTCAGCATCCCGGAGGTGACGTCGCCGTTGACGCCGGCATTGGTGACATTGGCATTGATGCCCTTCTTGCGCAGCAGCGCCTGCAGCAGCGCCGGGTAGGCCTGCTCAGAACCGACGCCAAAGCCCGTCGTATTGCTGGCGCCGACGGCGACGATGTTGAGGGCTGCCGCGGCGGCGGGGGAGGCGACAAGCAATGCCGCAGCTAGAGCGAGCGCTTGAGCCCGAAGCAAAACCACGGCGAGACGCACGGGCCGGAAGGTCGAATGCATCGGCTAAATCCCCCAGATACGGCCCCAAAGCTGGCCAATGGGCCGGCCGCCCATTAACCTTTAATTAAGCATTTCGTAGCGGCCGGCCGCGCCGTCTGCAATGGCTTGACGCCAACACAGAACGGGATCGAGTCACGGGAAGCGCCCGATGTTGCACATGACGCTGCCGGCAATCACGCCGGAGTCCATCCAATCCATGTTCTCGCTTGCCTTCGGTTTTGCCGTGGCGGGCATGTGCGCGAGCGGCTTCCGCCTGTTCAGCGACCATTTTCCGAGCTTTCGGCTTCTCGAAATCGGCCCCGTTCCGGCGCGCTTTGCGGCCGTGCCGCTGCTGATCTTTTCGGCGCCCTTCATCATCATGCGCAACACGCTGCGCGGCCGGCGCCTCGAGCGCAGGCGAGGCGAGATCGTCATGGTGGCGACCATCATCGCCGGCCTGTGGAGCCTGATGTCGGGCACCGTCGTGGTTCTGGCCCTGCAGGCGGTGCTCTAACCTTCTGTCCGGACACGTCTGCCAAGCCGCTTGCAATTCCTGGGGCTTCCGCGAAAACCATCATGTGACAAGTGAGCCAGGCGGGCGTCGGACAGCCGTGCCTGCGCATGATGGTGGAGCCGCATGATCTACGAACTCGACGGCCATCGGCCGGAACTGCCGGGAGAAGGCCAATATTGGATCGCGCCGAACGCGACCGTAATCGGCAAGGTACGGATGAAATCCGAGACCAGCGTCTGGTTCGGCGCCGTGCTGCGCGGCGACAATGAGTGGATCGAGCTCGGCGAGCGCTCGCAGATCCAGGACAATGCGACGCTGCACACCGATCCCGGTTACCCTATGACCATCGGGCCGAATTGCGTGATCGGTCACAATGTCGTCTTGCACGGTTGCACTATCGGCGCGAACTGCCTCATCGGCATGGGCGCGATCGTGCTCAACGGCGCGCGCATTCCTGAAAACTGCCTGGTTGGCGCCGGCGCGCTGATTACCGAAGGCAAGACCTATCCGGTGGGCTCGCTGATCGTCGGCTCGCCGGCCCGCGTGCTGCGCCCGCTCGAGGAGGGCGACATCAAGATGATCGCAGCCGGCGCCGACATTTACGTCCGCCGCTTCAAGCAATATGCGAAAGCGCTGAAGCCGGTCGGCTAGACCAGATTCCAGTGCTCACTTGGTACTGACGGCAGCGTCCGCCACCGGCCCTTCGGCGTTGGCCGCGCCCGCGATGCGCACGCGGTCGCCTGAGGCGATGCCGTCCGGCGGGCTTTGGATGATGCGGTCGTCAGGGCTGAGCCCTTTGCTGATCTCGACTTCCTTGCCGAGGTCGCGCGCGATCAGGACGTCCTTGAGGACGACGCGATTTTCGCTGTTCACGGTGGCGACGTGCATGCCGCTGCGGTCGAAGATCAAGGCGCTCGCCGGGACATTGATGGCGATCTCGGGATGCGGCAGGTCGAAACTGACATTGGCATAGGCGCCGGACATCAGCTGCCGGCTGGCATTGTCGACGACCAGCAGCATCCGCGTCGTGCCGGAGGCGGCGTCAACGGCTTGCGCCGAGGCCTCTACCGTCGCCGAGAATTGCCGGCCGACATATTCCGGCACCGCGATATGGGCGTTGGTGCCGATCTTGATGTTCGGCACGTAATTCTGCGGCACGTTGACATAGACGCGCAGCTTGTTGGTTTCCGACACGACGAACAGGGGCGCGCCTGCGGCGCCGGCATTGATCAGTGCGCCGAGGTCGGTATTGCGCGCGGTGACGAGGCCGTCGAACGGCGCGGTGATGCGCTTGTATTTTTCCAGGACCCGCAGCCGGTCGAGATTGGCCTGCGCCGAGTTGGCCAGCCCTTGCTTGTTGGACGCGTCGGCCGCGCGCTGGTCGAGATCCTGTTTCGACACCGCGCCGGAAGTGATGAGCTGCTGCCCGCGCTGCAGCGTAGTGGCCGCCAGGGTCGAATTGGCTTGCGCCGCGGCGAACTCGGCTTGCGCCTGCATGATCTGCTGATCGAGATCAGGCGCGTCGATTTCGGCGAGCAGATCGCCGGCCTTCACCGAGGCGCCGATATCGGCCTTCCATTCTTTCAGATAGCCGCTGACGCGCGCATAGATCTGCGCCTGCGTATAAGCCTCGAGCCGTCCCGGCAGCGTGAACGTGCTGTTCTTGCCGTGCGTATCCGGCGGGGCGACGGCGACGACCGGGATCGCTTGCGCCTCGGTCCATTCGCTGAGCTTGGCGTCGGCCTCGCGCCGCGTCGTCAGCCCCATGACGACGACAAAGCCGGCAAGGGTCGCGAGCGTGACGCCGGCAATCCACAATGCCCGGCGCGAGACCGATGAAGCGGACGAGGGGGGTGCAGCCTCGGACGAAGCAGCCTCAGACGACATGTGGTTCTCCGACGGCCGCGGCTTTCGACTTGCCGTGGCGCTCATGAAGGATTGAGAAAACGACAGGAACGAACATCAGCGTCGCGATGGTGGCGCAGATCAGTCCGCCGACGACGGCGCGGCCGAGCGGGGCGTTCTGCTCGCCGCCTTCGCCGAGCCCGAGCGCCATCGGCGCCATGCCGATGATCATGGCGAGCGCCGTCATCAGGACGGGACGGAAGCGCACAAAGCCGGCTTCAACCGCGGCGGCGACGGCGTCGCCGGTCTTGTCCAGCTGCTCGCGCGCGAAGCTGATGACAAGGACGCTGTTCGCGGTGGCGACGCCCATGCACATGATGGCGCCGGTCAGCGCCGGCACCGACAGGGTCGTGTGGGTCGCAAACAGCATCCACACGATGCCGGCGAGCGCCGCCGGCAGCGCGGTGATGATCACGAAAGGATCGCCCCAGGATTGGAAATTGACGACGATCAGGAGGTAGATCAGCACGATGGCGCCGAGCAGGCCGAACAGCAGTCCGGCGAAGGCGCTGTTCATCGTCGTCACCTGGCCGAGCAGAATGACCTGGGCGCCTTTCGGCAGGTGCTTCTCGGCATCGACGACGACTTTCTGAATGTCGGTGGCGACCGCGCCGAGATCGCGGTCTTGAGTGGTGCCGTAGATCTGCACCATCGGCAGGATGTTGTATTGCGAATAGACGGCGGGCGCGGTCACGCGCGAAATATTGGCGATGGCGCCGAGAGTCTGCGAGGCGGCGTTCGCCGCCGTGATGGGCAGATCCTCGAGCGCATTGAGTGAGTCGATCTGATATTGCGGCGTCTGCATCACGATGGCGTAGTTCACGCCATTGTCCGGATTGAGCCAGTAGGTCGGCGCGACCTGGCTCGAGCCCGCGAGATTGACGACCATGCTGTTAGTGACATCGCGCTCGGTGACGCCGACATATTCGGCACGGGTGCGATCGACATCGACGGCGAAAGCCGGATTGCTCAGCGACTGCTGGATGCGCGCATCGACGAGACCTGGAACATGCCGCAGCTTGCGCAGCAGGTCCTCCGCGACGGCGAGGTCGGTATTGAGATCGGGGCCGCGGACTTGCAGATCGATCGGGGCGGGCGCGCCGAAATTGAGGATTTGGCTGATGATATCGGCGGGCAGGAACGAAAAGGTGACGCCTGGAAACCGCTGCGGCAGTTGTTCGCGCAACGCGCGGACATATTCGGCCGTCGGGCGGTGGTTCTCGTTGAGCTTGACCTGAATGTCGCCGTCGGACGTGCCGATCGTGCCGCTGTTGTTGTAGGTCATGTTGATGCCGCTGGTCGGCGGGCCGATATTGTCGACCAGCGTCGCCAGCTCGTTCGGCGGGATGATCTGCCGAATGGCCTTTTGAATGTCGGCGAATTGCTGCGCGGTCTCCTCGATCCGGGTGCCGACGCGGGTGCGTGCATGCATCAGAATTTGGCCGGCGTCGACGGTCGGAAAGAAGTCGCGGCCGAGAAACGGCGTCAGCGCGAACGAGCCAAAGACAACGGCGAGGAAGCCTGAGATAAAGACTGTGCGATGGCGCAGCGCCATGACGAGAATGTCGCGATAGCCGAGCCGGATGGCCTCGAAGCTGCGCTCGAAGCCGCATTGCAGGCGCACCAGTGGATTGCGCGACGGCGGCAACGGCCCGTCGAGGCCGTGCATGTCGGTGTGCGGCGCATGTTTGCGCAGCAGATAATTCGCCAAGGTCGGCACCAAAGTGCGCGACAGGATGAACGAGCAGACCATCGCCGACATCACGGCTTCCGCCATCGGCACGAACAGAAAGCGCGACACGCCCGGCAGGAAGAACATCGGCACGAAGACGATGCAGATGCACAACAGCGAGACGAAGGCGGGCGTCACGATTTGCGCCGCGCCGTCGAGGATCGCGGTCTCGACCTCTTTGCCTTGCTCGAGGTGATAATTGATATTCTCGATCGTCACCGTCGCGTCGTCGACCAGGATGCCGACCGCGAGCGCAAGGCCGCCCAGCGTCATGATGTTCAGCGTCTCGCCGAGCGCCGACAGGATGGCGATCGAGCCGAGAATCGACAGCGGGATCGAGGTCGCGATGATCACTGTCGAGCGCCAGCTGCCGAGAAAGATCAGGATCATCACGCTGATCAGCGCCGCGGCGATGACGCCTTCGCGGATGACGCTGCTCACGGCGCCCTTGATGAAGACCGATTGGTCGCCGATCTGCGCGATCTTCAGCGTCGGCGGCAGGATGTCCTGAACCTCGGCCAGCTTCTGTTTGATGCCGGCGATAATGGCGAGGGTGGAGACCGAGCCGCTCTTTAAGATCTGCATCAGCACCGAGCGGTCGCCCTCGACATGCACGATATTGGTCTGCGGCGGGTTGCCGTCGCGGACATGGGCGACGTCGTGGATGTAAACGATCGCACCGTTGATGCTTTTGATCGGCAGATTGCCGAGCTCTGAAATCGCGGCCGGCGCGTCGTTGAGCTGAATGGCATATTCGAACGAGCCGATCTTCTGCGTGCCGACCGGCGTGATCAGGTTCTGCGCCGCCAACGCATTGGCGACATCCTGGCCGGACAGGCCACGCGCCTGCATGGCACGCGTGTCGAGATCGATCTGCACCTGCCGCAGCTTGCCGCCATAGGGCAGGGGAATGGCGGCGCCGGGAACGGTGACCAGCGGCGTGCGCAGCGTATTCAGCCCGATATCGGCGAGCGCCTGTTCGGAAAGTCCCGATCCGGAAAGCGCAAGCTGGATGATTGGAACCGTCGAGGCGTTGTAGTTGAGAATGAGCGGCGGTGTCGTGCTCGGCGGCATCTGCTTGAGCTGGGTCTGCGAGACCGCCGTGATCTGCGCGTTGGCGAGCCGGATGTCGGCGTTGGGCTGAAAGAAGACCTTGATAATGCCGAGGCCGTTATAGGACGTCGCCTCGATATGCTCGATGTCGTTGACCGTCGTCGTCAGCGCGCGTTCCGATTGCGTGGTGATGCGGCCGGCCATGTCTGCAGGCTGTAGCCCGGTATACTGCCAGACGATCGCGATCACCGGGATGCGGATGTCGGGAAAGATGTCGACCGGCGTGCGCAATGCCGCGAGCGGCCCGACGATGAGGATGAAGAGAGCGAGCACGACAAACGTATAGGGACGCCGCAAAGCGATGCGAACGAGAGCGATCATGCGGCTCTGGACTCCCCACAAAAGGCATGCGGCGCCTTCGTTGGCGCGAACGCAGACCTTCACCCCGGCAAACCTGTCCCGGGCGACCATAGCGGAGAGTGCGATGCAAACAAACTTACAAAGACGTGCGCGTGAAGTGGCGCAATGCCGCGAGCAGCGATGTTTTTTACGCTGCGTTTATGCGGTGTGTGCGGCAATCTACAAAACGGTTTCAGGTGCCCCAAAGTGCGCGGCTAGGTCGCGACCAGATCTTTCCAACTGTAGCGGCGCATCCATGTTGCCCAAGCGTGGCGAAAGATATGGAAGTGGACCCCGGCAAGCCGCGCTCGCGCGTCTTCACTCCTAATCTCACCTGATCTCACCTGCCTTCCCGTGGCGTGACGGAGAGGGTCGTTAAGGATGCGCTAACTATTCGTTGTCCTGCCCGAGGAAGCATGGTATGTACTTTACTGTACACCGGCAGGTCCCCATACCCCGATACCCGCTGCCGGTTGGCCCCGCCGCCGACCCCCTAATCTCGACGGCGGGGTGTGGGGACGAAGGGTTCCGTCATGAGCGGAGGGCCGCACGCATGCTACGCTGCGTCCAATGCAACCGGCCATTTGGCCTTATTCGCTACCGGCTCGCCGCCAAGCGGTTCTGCTCGAGGGCGTGCATGCGTGAATACAGAACCGACCTGAGACTATTTCGCCTGAGGGCGTGGGTCGATTTGTTCGCAGGAAAAAAAACGGGACGATCCAATGCGTAGGACAGCCGCCGGTAGGACAGCCGCCGTTCGGGTCCTTGGACTCAATGTTGTGGACTGGACGGTACTGCTCACCGGGTTCGTGCTGGCTGCCGTATTGCTATTGTCGGTGTGAAACCGTTCCGATGCTGACCCTGTATTGCAAGGCTTTCGCCGTAAGCTGCGCCTTGACCGCGCTGTTTGTGGTCATTGAGTACGCGCTTGGAGCTTAGCCAGGACGGGTGCAAGCGCGGCCGTCGATGGCACTTATCGCATCGCCAACCTGTGAACGCTTGACCATGAGTCGAGTCGAAGAACTGCGAGCGGAAGCCCAAAAACTCCACGAGCAGGCGGACAAGACAGCCGATCGCGACCAACGCTTTGAGATCATCCTGAAAGCGATGGTGCTGGAATCTGAGGCGGAAGCTTTGGAGGGCGATCGCCCTCCACCGCCATCTCAGCCGGAAGCGGGGCAGCAAGTGGCCCAACAACAGCAACAGCCCCGGCTGGACGACGACAGGAAGGATTAGGCCGCCTCAACTGGCGGCCTTTTGATCTCCCGCAAAGCAAACCGGCCAGATCAGCGTTATTGAGCCTGATGGCCGCCTTTATTTTCCGTTGCCCAAGAACAGATATGAACGTCCAAGGCTATATCGCAGATGATCCCACCGAGGACACCAGCGAATACTTACCCATTGAATGCCTTGTTTGTCGGGGCGTTCACCTGGTGAATCCTAAAACCGGCAAAGCGCTCGGGCAGAACGAGGAGGAATAAGCCGCCTCAATGGGCGGCGTTTTTCGTTAGATAGAGTCTGCCGAGGGTGGAACAAAGAAGTCCCGGTCCGGATTGAATCGTCGGACGGGCGGCGCTGCTCCTGTGAAGCCCCCCAAGCCCCTCACCCGCGAACGAGCGGTGCCGCCGTCCACGAGGGTCCACCATGACGAACATTTGGCTCGAAGCCCCGCCCAAAGGGCGACCTGAGTTGTGGGCGTTTCTCTGGTTGGTCGCGGCCGGTGTTGCAGGGACGATTTGCGGATTTGCCTTTTCCAGTTTGGGCAGCCACTGGCACTGGATCAACAGCATCGGGCTTGTGCCTTTTCCTACGGCGTAAGGCCGCCTCTGTTGGCGGCCCAGCTACAGGAATTAGGACTATGTTTCGGGGTTTAATCCCCGACAGTCAGAGGCGGCCGGGATCGGACCGGCATCATGACACACGGATTCGGTCCTGGCCGCTTTCTGTTTTAGGCCGCCCCAGTCGGCGGCCTCTTTCGTTTTCAGTAGCTGGGCCGGGCAGGCGCTTGCCCCGCGTCGCTTCGTCGGATCCGTAATGCTACCGAGGCTTGTCGAATTGTTGTGTAATAATTTCGACGCTAGGTGTTTAGTCCCGGCATTTTCTGGAGCGGG
>DATAQN010000001.1:0-1753 GCA_036264635.1 Xanthobacteraceae bacterium
GCCGGGATTGCGCACGCCGGATAGGAGACGTTCTGGACGATGTTGGCGCTACCGGCGAGGATCGTCTGCAGCCGTCCAGCCTCGACATCGAAGGCCTGGTTGGTGACGATGCTGTTGCCGGCCGGTTGCAGAAACTCAGAATCTGCGTAATTGCTCACCCCTATCGACGGGATCACGCTACGGTTGGCTCAGGCGCGGGGACTGCCAGAGCATCGCGGATAGCGGTGAGAGCGCTCCGGCCGTTGCGGCGGCCGGTTTCGACAATTGAGCAGAGGGCGGCGTAGGTCTTGGCGCCCCACTCGGAGCGAAACCCATTCGTCACTTTGCGGAAGATCACCGACGGCCTCAGCGCCCGTTCGCTTTCGTTGTTGGTCGGCTCGACGTCGCGACGCTTCAGGAACACGAACAGTTTGTCGGTGCAGTCGACATAGATCGTGTCTCGCAGCTTGCGGCCCTCGGCATCGGTCGGCTTGAGTGCAAGCAACCGCTTCAGTTCTCTTTCGAGACGGCGGCGATGCGCGGCAATGGTGGCGTCGGCGAGATCGGGCCGGCGGCGGCCGATTTCACACGCATCCTGGAGCAGCGCCTTGAAGCCTGGCGCGAAGATCGTATCGCCGTGGTCAATGGCATACTGCCCATCGCGGATCAGATGGGAAAGGCAAAACTGGTGTTCCTCGGCGTGCCCCAACTGCGCGGCCAGCCGGTCCGACAGCCACATCTTCGGCTTCACGCCGCCGAGAAAGTCTGTCGGCACGCACTTGCCGCGCGTCGGCGCGATCACATGATAGACGGCGGTGGCGCAGCCGAACGTCCACTGCCACCAGGTCTTGCCCTTCACGCGCGCACTCGTCTCGTCGCTGGCGATCACCTCGCTGGCGCGCACCTCTGCCGCGATCCGCTCGGCCGGCGCTGCGAATGCCTCGCCGGCACGGGCGAGCACGTTAGCGATGGCACCCTGCGAGATTGTGAGGCCGAAAAGGCCCTGGCAGACCTCGGTCAGCCGCTTGTATCCGATCATCTGGCAGCCGTGCAGGTAGGCGATCATCGACGTGATCCCCGGACCGAACGGTGTGCCTTCAGGCATATCCGCGGGCGCCCTCGCCACCACTCGCGCCTTGCAGCAGGGACAGGCAGCGCGGAACAGCTTGATGCGCGTCGTCACCGGCCTGATCGGCGGAATGTCGATATGATCGTACTCCTTCGCGAACTCCTGTCCGTCTTCGCTGAGCGCAGCGCCGCACGCACAATGTTCGGCGTAGAAGCGCCGCGTCGCGTCGGGATTCTCGGCCAGCTTGCGCGCGACGCCGGGGCGGCCCTTGCGCCGCCGCTTGCCCGTCGGCGGCTCGGCATTCGCCTTCTGCCCGCGCGAAGGCGGCACTGAGGAATTATCCGGCGTCTTCGGCGGTCCGCCACATTTAGCTTCGAGTTCGGCGATACGGACGTTCTGCGCCTTCACCAGCGTCAGCAATTCGTCGATACGCTCGTCCCTCGCGGCGATCTGGGCAACGAGATGGTCGATCCGCGCAAGCAGCGACGCCACCAGATCGGCGCTATCTCCACTCGGCGAATCGTTCATTCTCTCCGGCATGGAGAGTGTGAATCATGCTCGCCACAGTCCGCTCAACACCTCAGACCCGAGTCACAACGCCGCACAGGGGTGAGTAATTACCCCGGCGCGGCGACATTCTGCCATGTCGAGCAGAAGGTAAAACGTCTGTGATGACCTTAACTATTTGTAATAAGGCCGTGCGAA
>DATAQN010000039.1:0-1668 GCA_036264635.1 Xanthobacteraceae bacterium
GCGCGGGCTCGATGCGCGGAGCACCCGCGCGATACGAACGCTGCTGCACGATGCGCGCGGGCGCGGCGCCGGCGTCTTGCTGATGTCGGAAGATCTCGATGAATTGTTCGAACTGAGTGACCGGCTTCTGGTGCTGTTCCGCGGCGCCATTGCCGGCGAATTCTTACCGGCCGACTTTCGCGTTGAGACAGTGGGCCCGTTCATGGTCGGCGGGCAAAGCCATGCAGCTTAATAGTGCGCCTTCCTGGCGGCTCGCATCGACGCAGGCCAGAGCCTATGCGCTCGCGACGGTCGCCGCACTCGCCGCCTTTGCGACGCTTCTCGCGGCCGCCGGCAAGGACCCCCTTCGGGGCTATGCCGACACACTCGTCTACGTGTTCGGCAACAGTCACGGATTTTCCGAACTTCTGGTGCGGATGACGCCGCTGATCTTTACCGCGATTGCTGCCGCGCTGCCAGCCCGAATCGGATTGATCAATGTCGGCGGCGAGGGCCAGCTTTACATGGGCGCATGGCTCGCAACCGCGGGTGCGCTCGCATTTCCGAGCCAAAGTGCCATGGTGGTGCTCCCCGCTCTTGGCATTCTCGGCTTCATCGGCGGTGGTGTATGGGCATTGCTGCCGGCAACGTTGCGGGCCCTGCGCATCGTCAATGAGTCGATATCGACGTTGCTGCTCAACTACATCGCTCCACTGATCGTGAGTTATTTCATCTTCGGTCCATGGCGTGATCCGCAGAATTCGTTTTATCCGCAATCACCGGCCTTTCCGGAGGCTGCGCGACTACCGGCCTTCTTCCATTCACGCGTCCACGCCGGGCTCGCCGTCGCGCTCGCCTGCCTTGCTCTCTACTGGTTTGTGACCACGCGTACGCGCTTCGGTCTCCACATGCGCGCCATCGCCGGCAATCCGGAGGCGGCACGACGACTGGGTATCCCGCTGTTCGGTTACACGCTGGTTGTGATGTTCGCTGCCGGCGGCGTCGCCGGACTCGCGGGAATGGCGGAAGTATCGGCCATCCAGGGCCGCCTGGTATCCGAATTGTCGCCCGGCTACGGCTTCATCGGCTTTCTGGTGTCATGGCTCGCCGGAACCAGCGCGGGCGGCATCCTGATGATGTCATTCTTGTTCGCCGTGATCAGCTCGATCGGCGACATGCTGCAAATCACCCAGGGCCTTCCGTTCGCAGTCGTCGACATCTTGATGGCCGTTATTCTTTTCATTGTGCTGGGCAGCGGACAAATGCAGAAGGTACCGCGATGAACGAAGCCGTTATCGCCGGCGTGATTGCAAGCTCGATCATGTCCGGGACTTCGCTGCTCTATGCCTCGCTGGGCGAGATTGTCAGCGAGCGTGGCGGCGTCGTCAACCTTGGCCTCGAAGGCATCATGGTGATCGGGGCGGCGTTCGGTTTTGCCGCCACCGCGGTCAGCGGCAGCCCCTACCTCGGGATTGCGGCGGCGGCGCTGGCCGGCGCAGCGGCCAATCTCGTCTTTGCCTATGTGGTCGTCGGGCGTCACGCCAATCAACTGGCGGCCGGCCTCACGCTGATGTTCTTCGGCTTTGGCCTGAGTGCGCTGGCGGGCCGCCCATTCGTCGGTGCGTCGATTGCGGGATTGCCCCGGATGCCCCTGTTCGGTGAAACGCCGGATGCGATCTCCGGCCGGAT
>DATAQN010000065.1:0-78592 GCA_036264635.1 Xanthobacteraceae bacterium
CCTTGGCGTGTTGCTCGCGCGCCTGTTTCAGGGCCGCCGGCCGCAACAGCGAGCCGACGTGGTCGGCACGGAACGGTGGTTTGGTGCGTTGCATTTTTCTCTCCCGTTTTTCTGTCGTCACCCCCGGGCTTGACCCGGGGGGCCATGGGGCTTCACGGCTGCATGGATTGCCGGGTCATAGGCGAGCGAAGCGACGCCGTTCTTCGAACGGCTATGCGCGGGCATGACGACGAATCTAGCGAAGCCGTTCTCCAGCCACTCAGTTGCGCCCGGCGATTTCCTCCTGCCACGGCGCGACGATGCGCTCGAACCAGCCGAGCAGCGCGTTGAGCCCGACGGCGAGCACCATCAGGATGATGATCGGCACGAACATCGTCGCGGTGTCGAAATTGTTGGCTGAGTTGATAATGATGGCGCCGAGGCCTGAAATCGAGGTGAAGAACTCCGCGATCACCATGCCGACCACGGCGCGGCCGACCGCGAGCTTGATGCCGGCCATGATGTAAGGCAGCGTCGCCGGCAACACGATGCGGCGCAAGATCACCGAGTTCGGCGCCACCAGCGACTTGCCGACATCGATCAGGGTCTTCGGCACCGATTTTACGCCAAGCCAGGTATTGATGCAGATCGGAAACACCGACATCAAAAAGATCACCGCGGCTTTCACCGCGAAGCCGAGCCCGAACCACAGCACCAAGAGCGGCACCAGCGCGACCAGCGGCATTGCATAGCCGCCGGTGACCAGAATGCCGAGCGCCGCTTCGGCGACCCAGAAGCGCCCAATGATGAGCCCGAGCGGCACGCCGATCACGATCGCCGCGCCATAGCCGAGGAGGAAAGGCTGAATGCTCTGCAACAGCGCGACGCCGAGCTTGCCGCTGCGCAAAAGCGCCAGGAAGGCTTCGAAGATCGCGCTCGGATAGGAGCCGAAAATCGGATTGATATCGCGGCCGAAGATCTCCCAAAGGATCAGGAGGATCGTGATCGAGCCGGTAGTGATGACCCAGCGCGGCACGCTGCGTCGTGGCGGTGCAACGTCGCCGGCATTGTTGACGGCAGGATTGTGTTCGGCAAGATCGACCATGACAACCTCAGTCCACTTTATCTCAATGCACTGTCGGCGCGCCGGCATGCAGCGCGCGCCAGATGTGATAGCGGGTCTGCGCAAAAGCCTCCGAGCCGCGGATCGCTGCGAGATCGTCGCGCGGCCGCGGCAGCGGCACGTCGATGATTTCCTGCAGGCGGCCGTGCTGCATCACCACCACACGGTCGGCAAGCAGCACCGCCTCGTCGAGATCGTGAGTGACAAAGAGAACGGTCTTTTTGGTGCGAGCATGAATGTCGAGCAATTCGCTCTGCAAGCCTTCGCGCGTTTGCGCGTCGAGCGCGCCGAACGGCTCGTCCATCAGCAATACTTTCGGATCAATGGCCAGCGCGCGCGCAATCCCGACACGCTGTTGCATGCCGCCGGATAGCTGATAGGGCCGGCGCTTGATGCTGTCTTTGAGGCCGACCAGCGTGAGATATTTCATCGCGGTGTCGTGCAGCTCCGCGCCGCGCACGCCTTTCATTTCCAGGCCGAACTCGACGTTCTGCAAAGCGTTCAGCCAGGGCAGCAACTCGGCATGCTGGAACACGATGCCGCGGTCATAGCCGCATCCTCTGATTGCAGTTCCATCGACCGTCACCACGCCGGTGGTCGCCTTCTCCAGGCCCATGGCAATGCGCAAGGCTGTGGTCTTGCCGCAACCGGAGGGGCCGATCAGTGCTACCACTTCGCCGTCGGCCACGGTGAAGTTCAGCCGGTCGAGCGCATTGACGGTTTGCACCGCCCCCTCGATGCGCAGCGCAAAGCGCTTGGAAACATCGATAAGCCTGACTTCACCCATATAAACACCTGTTTACGCACTGCACGGTCGTAGGCCGCAATCGCTTGCAAGACTCGTTCCAAGCCAGCCTCCATGGCCGGCCGGTATTCCAACCCGGACATCGGCGAGATCGCGCCTTGAGTCAAATTTGCGAAGCGCGCGACATTCTCACTGCGTCTGCGCGACAAGCTTCAGGGCGCCCTCGCGCGGCTTGGGATCGATGACTTTGGTCATGTCCAAAGGCTTGGCGATATTGCCGACCTTCACCAGCAACTCGTTCATCCACTGCAGATCGTCCGTTGGGATCGGCACTTCCGTGCCGATCGAATGCTGCTCCATGGCGAGATCGTACATATAGGCGGCTCGCGGATCGTCCGGTTTGACGCCGGTGATCTCCTGCGTCGCCCTGACGACTGCGTCCTTGTTGGCGACGGCGTAACGCAGGCCCAGAATTTCTCCAGCAAGGAACTTCGCCGCATCGTCGGGCCGCGCCTTGATGGTCGAGCCCATCATGTATTCGCACATGCGCACGAAATGCGGCATCGCGTCCTTGGCCGACACCAGCATCTTGATGTGTTCCTTCTCGGCGATCGGCGTGTATTCGCCGGACACTACGGCGGCCTCCACCAGATGCGCGACCAATGCCTTGTAGCGATCGAGATCGCCGCCGAGGCTCGCGAACTTCACACCGTCCTCGGGAACGCCGAAGTGATCGAGCGCGCCGCGCGCAAACAGGTCGGGAAAGGCCGCCGGCGACGAGATCGCAATCGTCTTGCCCTTGAGCTGATCCATGGCGGTGATGTCGTCATGCACGAAGAGGCCGTGCGGCACCATGAGCCAGGAGCAGCCGGTGACCTTGACGTCGGCGCCATGTGCGGCGGCGATGATGGCTGCACCCGGCCCGCCCTCGAAACTGTCGAGATCGCCGGCGATCAGCGCGTGCAGCATGATCTGGTCGTCCTTGACATTGGTGATGTTGATGTCGAGGCCGAGCTTTTTGAAGAAGCCGCCATGTTGCGGCATCAGCAGAATGCCGGCGTCGCTCTTGGGCTGGATCAGGGCATGTTGCCAGGGTTTGTTGCTTTGCGCCGACGCAGGGCCGGACAGAAGCGCGGCCAGCAGAGCCGGCGCGAAGAATAATGCGGCGCGGTGCGCGACTGTCCTCCTCATCGAGGAACCTCCCCTATTGTTTTTATGTCGGCAAAGCATAGCAGCAATCGCCGGTCGGGAACCGTGTTCCAAAACCCGTCGATTGGGAATAGTCTTCCGCCCTGCAACACAGCGGCATTGGGACACACCGGCACATGCGGTAACGCCCAAGGAGAACCGCGGTCATAGTCGGAGGAGATTGATGAAGCAAAGCTATGCGCTGAACGTCAACGGCACGGTCCACAAGATCGAAGCCGACGAAGATATGCCGCTCCTCTACGCGTTGCGTGACGATCTCGGTCTCAACAATCCGCATTTCGGCTGCGGATTAGCGCAATGCGGCGCCTGTACTGTCCATGTCGACGGACAGCCGGTCCGCTCCTGCATCACCCCGGTGTCGTCGATCGGCGACAGCAAGGTCGTCACGCTGGCCGGCCTCGGCACGCCGGAAAAACCACATCCGCTACAGACCGCGTACGTCGAAGAGCAGGTGCCGCAATGCGGCTACTGCATCAACGGCTGGATCATGACCGCGGCCGCCTTCCTGCGCGACAACAAGAAGCCCACCGATGCGCAGATCAAAAGCGCGCTTGAGGGACTCAAGTGCCGCTGCGGCACCCATATGGGCATCCTCCGCGCCGTCAAGCGCGCCGCCACGATGATGGGTTGAGGGAGCGCGTCATGACCAAAATGGAAAAGACTACGAATTTCTCGCGCCGTGCTCTGCTCAAAGCCGGCGGTGCGCTGGTCGTTTCGATCGGCGCGCCGGTGACGTTCGATCTGGCGCAGGCCGACGATGCGGCAGGCACCGCCACGATGAGCGTCGCCATAAAGCCCGCGCTGACGCCCGACCAGCTTTCGAGCTACATCGCCGTCAATGCCGACGGCACGATCGCCGCCTATTTCGGCAAGATGGATATGGGCCACGGCATAGCCGTCGCCATCGCGCAAATGGTGGCCGAAGAACTCGACTCGCCATTCTCGAGCGTGAAGATGTTCATGGGCGACACGGCGACCAGCGTGAACCAGGGCGGCGCTTCTGGTTCGACCGGCGTTCAGGACGGCGGCAAGCAGTTGCGTCTCGCCGCCGCCGAGGCGCGCCGCGTACTTGTTGAAATGGCGTCCGACAAGCTCGGCGTGCCGTCGGATCAGCTTGAAGTGACCGACGCCGTCGTTCACGTCAAAACCGATCCATCAAAGAAAGTCTCTTATGCTGAATTGGTCGGCGGACGTTATTTCAACGTGCCGCTTGCCTGGAACGGCAAGATCGGCAATCCGCTGCTCGCGCCGGGCAAGGCAAAGCCGAAAGATCCGAAGGACTATCGCGTCGTCGGCGAGCCGATCAAACGCGAGGATGTCGCGCCGCGCGTCTTCGCACAGCTCGACTTCATTACCGACGTCAAAGTGCCGGGCATGGTACACGGCCGCATGATCCGCCCGGCGATTGCCGGCGCGGTCCCGGTCAAGGTCGACGAAACGTCGATCAACGACATCCCCGGCGCCAAGGTGGTGTGGAACCAGGGCTTCCTGGGCGTCGTAGCCGACAAGGAATGGGATGCCATCAAGGCGATGCGGCAGCTTAAAGTGGAATGGTCGGACGTCAAGCCGCCGTTCCCGGAGAAGACATCGGCGATCTACGACTACATCCGCAATTCGCCGGTACGCAAAAAGGAAACCGAGGGCAAAACCGTCGGTGATGTCGAAGCGGCCTTCAAGAATGCGGCGCGCGTGATCGAGGCTGAGTATGAATGGCCGTTCCAGTCGCATGCCAGCATGGGTCCAGCCTGCGCGGTCGTCGACATCAAGGACGATCGCGCCACGGTCTGGTCCGGCTCGCAGAAGCCGCATTTCACCCGCGACGGCGTCGCCGCCATCCTCGGCATGAAGCCGGAGCAAGTGCATGGCATCTGGATTCCGGGGCCCGGCTGCTACGGCCGCAACGATGCCGGCGATGCGGCCATGGACGCCGCACTGCTGGCCAAGGCGGTCGGCAAGCCGGTGCGGCTGCAATATATGCGCGATCAAGCCACCGGCTGGGATCCGAAAGGGCCGGCCTCGATCCACCGCGCCCGCGCCGCAATCGATGCCTCAGGCAAGGTCATCGCTTATGAATTCATGAGCAAAGGTCTGCCCCGCGTTGACGTCAATTCGAACGAGAGTCAGCCCTACGATACGCTCGCCGGCCAGCTCACCGGCGTGGCGTTGAAATCGGGTGATGGTTTTGCCGTGCCAGAAGAATCTTACGGCTTCGACAACAAACATGCCTATTGGGAAACGGTGGCGCCGCTGCTCGATCGCGGCTCGCCGCTGCGCACCTCGCATCTGCGCGATCCGGTCGGACCGCAAATTCACTTCGCGAGCGAGTCTTTCATGGACGAAGTGGCCGCGGCGCTGAACATGGATCCGGTCGCGTTCCGCCTGCAATATGTGCGCGACCCGCGCGATATCGCGGTGATCAAAGCGGCAGCCGAGAAAGCCAATTGGCAATCGCGGCCGTCGCCGCGCAAGGACCAGACCGGAAACAAAGTCTCCGGCCGCGGCTTCGCCTACGTGCAGCGCGGCCCGACGCGGGTCGCCATCGTCGCCGAAGTCGATATCGACCGCACCACCGGTAAGATCTGGGCGCGCAAATTCACCGTCGCGCATGATTGCGGCCAGATCATCAATCCGGACGGATTGCGTCACGCGATCGAAGGCAATGTCGTGCAGGGCATCAGCCGTACGCTCTGGGAAGAGGTTAAGTTCAACGCCAAGACCGTGACCAGCGTCGACTGGCTGACCTATCCAATCCTCGACATCACCGAGATGCCGGAATCGATCGAATCGGTGCTGATCGACCACCCGGAGATCGCGCCGTCCGGCGCCGGCGAGCCTTCGACGCGCCCGGTCGCAGCGGCCATCGCCAATGCGGTGTTTGACGCGACCGGCGTGCGCATCCGCCGCGTGCCGTTCTCGCCGGAGAACGTGAAGTCGGCGTTGTCCTGAAAAAACTCCCTCTCCCCGTCAACCGGGAGAGGGAGTAATCTATCCTGATGACGATGATCCGCTCGCTTGATGAGGCTCTCGCGCCGATCACCGACGGCTGCGTCCTGGCGGTGCCGCGCGAGACGTCGGGCGTTGCCATGGTGGCAACGCGGGCGCTGATCCGGCGTGGAATCAAGCAACTGCATCTCATCACACTGCCGACCTCGACCTTGCAGGCTGATTTGCTGATCGGCGCGGGCGCAATCGCGACGCTTGAAACCTCCGCAGTCAGTCTCGGCGAATTCGGTCCCGCGCCGCGCTTCAATGCGGCTGTTCTCGCGGGCACGATCCGTATGCTGGACGCGACCTGCCCGGCCTTGCACGCGCAATTCCAAGCCGCCGAAAAAGGCGTGCCGTTCATGCCGCTGCGCGGGCTCATCGGCTCGGATGTGCTGGCGCACCGTCCCGACTGGAAAGTCGTCGACAATCCGTTCGGCAACAACGACCCGATCGTGTTGCTGCCGGCGCTTGTACCGGATGTCGTTCTGTTTCACGCGCCGATGGCCGATCGTCACGGCAATGTGTTTATCGGAATCCAGCGCGAGCTGGTCGCGCTGGCACATGCGGCGCGCAAGACCGTGGTCACGGTCGAGAAAATTCACGACGGCGATCTGCTGCGCGATCCGGTGCTCGCTGCCGGCACGCTGCCCGGCTTTTATGTCGAGGCGATCGCCGTCGAGCCGCGTGGGGCCTGGCCTTTGCCGTTGCCGGATCATTATCCAATCGACGCAGCGCATATGAGCGAATATGCGCGGCTTGCGGCAACGCCCGAGGGCTTTGCTCAATATCTTGATCGACATGTCTACGAGCAGCGCGCGGCGTGAACGCCTTTTTCGTCGTCATGGCCGGGCTTGTCCCGGCCATCTCGATTTGTAGGCACTGCCTGTTGATCGGGATGCCCGGCACACAGGCGAGCGAAGCGACGCCGTTCTTCGAACGGCTAAGGCCGGGCATGACGGCCGGGGATATTTTCGATGATCGAATCCTTCCGCGACGAGGAGCTACTCGCCGACGTCATCTGTCAGCTGATCGGTGACGTTCGCCACGTTGCGGTCGGCGCCGCCTCGCCGATCCCGGCGACCGCGGCGTTGCTCACCCGGGAACGCGGCGGCGGACGCCCTTACGTCTCGCTGCTCGGCAGCCGTGCGCATACCTTCTTCACCGACGGTGCGCGCGAATTGTTTGACTGCGCCGGCCAGGGCCGCATCGATGTGTTCTTTCTGTCCGGCGGCCAGATCGACGGCGAGGGCAATATCAACCTGGTGAGCGTCGGCGACTACAATCACCCCAAGGTGCGCTTTCCGGGCTCGTTCGGCTCGGCCTATCTCTATTACGTGGTGCCGAAAGTGATTTTGTTCCGTGTCGAGCATTCACGGCGAACGCTGGTGCCGAAAGTCGATTTCATCAGCGCGCCCGGCAGCAGCGCCGATAATGTCTTCCGCCCCGGCGGCCCGATCGCGTTGGTCACCAATCGTTGCCTGTTCGCATTCGACCGCACACGCCGGCGCTTTCGGCTCCAAAGCGTGCATCCCGGCCATAGCGTCGCCGAGGTGGTCGAGAATACCGGTTTCAACTTCGACCGGTCTGAGGACGTGCCGGAGACGCCTGCCCCCTCGCCGGAGACGCTCCGCCTGATGCGGACGACCGTCGCGCCGATGCTGGCCGAGGTTTATCCGCAATTCGCCAAAAACGTGTTTGGAGTCGCGGCGCCAGTTCCGTCATCCTGAGGTGCCCGCGCGCAGCGCGGGCCTCGAAGGATGCACGGCCGAGGCGCCCGGGCCGTCGCCCTTCGAGGCTCGCTTCGCCCGCGCCTCAGGGTGACGGCACAGACGCCGAGAGCATTGCACCCTCCGCCGCATCATGGTTTTTATGCCCCCGCAACAAAGAAAGGGAAACGCTCAGTGAAGACAGTTGAAGCGGGGGTGATCGGGGTCGGCTGGATCGGCGGCTTGCGCGCGGACACGCTGTCGCGCACGGCTTTGGTGGACAAATTGCACCTGTGCGACATCAAGCCGGACCGGCTTGCCGAGGTCACCCGGCTCTATAATCCGGCGACGTCGACGCTCGATTACAACGACATCATCAAGAACGATAAGATCCGCGTCGTCTATATCTCCACCACGCCGGAAGCGAACCACTATCCGATCGCGCGCGATTGTCTGAAAGCCGGCAAAAACGTGATGCTGGAAAAGCCGATCGCGCTCGAATTATGGGAAGCCGACGAACTCATTCAGCTGTCGAACCGCAACAATCTGAAATTCACCATCGGCTATTCGCAGCGCTTTAATCCCAAGATCGCCTACGCCAAGAAAAAGATCATCGACGGCACGCTCGGCAATGTCGTCTCGGTGCTGGTCAGCCGCCATCTGTCGCGCGAGCTTGGCAAGAAGATCGCAAGCCGCGTGCGGCTCTCGCCGGTGGTGATGGAATCCACTCACGATCTCGATTTCGTGTTCTGGCTGCTCGAACCCGCTAAGCCCGTACGCGTCTACAGCCAAGGCGCCTACGGCTATATGAAGCCGGTGAACGGCTCGCACGACATCATGTTTACCACCGTCACCATGGACAACGGCGTGGTGGTGATGATCGGCGGCGGCTGGAATTTCCCGCCGAGCTATCCGAATTACTGCTCGACCTGGATCGAGATCACCGGCACCGAGGGCGCGCTGACGCTCGACGACACCCAGCGCGACAACTGGCTCAACACCGCCAAGCGCGGCCAGGAATTCACCATGTCGACCATGCCGGGCGAATGGGTTGATCATGTCTATGCCGGCGGCATCGGGCCGGAGACGATCCATTTTCTCGAAGCCTGCATCCGCGACACCCATGTCATGGTGACGCCGGAAAGCGCGCGGCGGGTGATGGAAACCTACAGCGCTGCAGACCTCTCCGCCGACCGCAACGCGCCGATCGATCTGCCACTGACCAACGAAACGATTTCCGGCATCGCCGAGCTCAAACAGAAAAACCGCGCGGGGTTGAACGTATGAGGAAGGGCGCAAAAGGGGTCGGCCTCGCCATTATCGGCGCCGGCCGCGTCGGTTTGTTTCGCGGCGAAGTGGCGGCGCGCCATCCGGCGGTGGAATGGATCGGCATTGCCGAGCTCAATCACAATCGCGGCGGCGATGTCGGCGCCAAGATCGGCGCCGATTTCATCACGACGAGCCATCGCGAGCTGTTGGCGCGGCCGGAAGTCACCTGCGCCATCATCGCCACCGACGAGCATCTGCATGTCGATCCGATCCTGGCGGCTGTGGAGCGCGGCGTGCCGATGCTGATCGAAAAGCCGCTGGCGACCGACCTGGCGCAATCCGAACGTGTGCTTAAGGCGATCACCGACGCTAGGCTCGACGCCGTGGTCGGCTATACCCAGCGCTTCCGCCGCAAATGGCTCGCCGGCAAGGAGAAGGTGAGGAGCGGCGCGCTCGGCGACGTGACCATGGTCACCTCGCGCGCCTTCATGAACCGGCTCGTCGCCATCGACAATTACAAGCGCACCAACGATCCAAAAACAATTTCTCCGATGGTGATCTCGGGCACGCACGCCCTCGACATCGTCATGTGGTATCTCGAAGGCAAGCAGCCGGTCGAATGCTACGCGCGTTCGGTCGACAAGGTGCTCGGCCCGCTCTACCAGGGCATCGACGCCACCGCCGGCATGATCATGTGCGCCGACGGCACCGTCTATCACCTCAACATTTCCTGGGCGTTGCCGGTGACTTGGCCGGGCGCGGTCTATAGTCTTGAAGTCGGCATCAATGGCACGCATGGCGTGCTCACCATCGACGACACCCATCGCGACATGGTGCTCGCGGTGTCGGCGCCGCAGAGCGAAGGCTATGCGCCGGACAACAGCCGGCTGGTCGATTTCCTCGGCTCCTATCCGCCGGGCGACATGGCGCTTGGCGAATTGCGCGGGCCGATGCGCGAGGAAACTGATTCCTGGCTCAACCGCGTCTCGCTCGGCCTGCCGACGCAAGCCGCGACCGCAGCCGAGGCGCATAACCGGCTGATGCTGACCAAGGCGCTCGACCTTTCGGCGAAGCTCAAACAACCGGTCAAACTGCCGCTCGACCCAGAGCTTGCCCGGCAGGCGGCCTAACTACCGATTTGACTCGCCGCCGTCATTGCGAGGAGCGAAGCGACGAAGCAATCCAGCTTTCTTGCGCCGAGTTGGATTGCTTCGCTTCGCTCGCAATGACGACCGCAGAGGCCTAGTGGAGAGCAACAAGCAAAATGCCGATCTCGCTGATTTGCTCGACCGCGCCCAGCACGTCGCCGGTCTGGCCGCCGATCTGCTGGCGGCTCAGCCGGGCCATCACCGCGACGACGATTGCCAGCAGGATCAGCGCGATGATCGCGTGTGCAGGGCCGAGGCAGATCGCAGCAAGCACAAAACCCAAAGCCGCCGCGGCGCCGGCGCTTTCAATCGGCGGCTGACCGGCATTTGCTGACAGCCCTTCGCGGCGCGCCGGCGGCACCAGGAACATGAAGGCCATCATGGTTGCGCGCGCACCGGCATGCGAGGCGAGCAGCGCCCAGACCGCTGTGGCACTGGAAAAGAAACTCGCCACAACGCCGACGCGAAGGATCAGCGCGACGATCAAGACGCAGACGCCATAAGTGCCAATGCGGCTGTCGCGCATGATGTCGAGTTTCTGCTCGCGCGTCGCGCCGCCGCCGAAGCCGTCGGCCGTGTCGGCAAGCCCGTCTTCATGCAGGCAGCCGGTAACCAGGAGCGTGGCGGCCACGCTGAGTGCCGCGCCGGGCCAGGCCGGAATGCCAATGCGATGCGCAAGCCCGTAAACAGTAGCCGCGATCACACCGATCAAAAGCCCGGCGATCGGGAACGCCCACGCCGCCCTGGCAAGCGCCCCGCCGGGGATCGCAGCCACGCGCCACAACGGCAGGCGCGTGCAAAAGGCGAAGCTGGCGGTGAGCTCGTCGAGCCGATCTTTCAGCCAATTGTCATGGACCTGGCGGCCTTGAGGTCGCATGTCTTGAGGCCACATGTCTTGGGGCCGGTTGCCTTGCGGTCGGTTGTCTTGAGGCGGGTAGTCGTCGGGCCAATGCTCAGTCATCGTCACCTGCCGGAAATCGCGATCGTTCAAATGCTCGTTTGAGCATGATCTTGTCCGAAAACCGGTTTCCACTTTTCGGAATCATGCTCCACGGGATCATGCTCTGGTGGCTGCCGCCGAAGCGATTTGCTAGAGACGTCAGGCATGAATGATTTTACCTCATTTTCCGGCCTGCGTGCCGCCTGTCTTGATCTGCCCAGCGGCCGCCCCGCCGCCAGCGCCGCGGTCGCGCAGCGCGAGGCGACGCTGACCAAGCCGCCGAAGAGTCTCGGCCGGCTCGAAGACCTCGTCGCCTGGCTTGCGCATTGGCAAGGCCACGCCCCGCCGCGGCTCGACCGCGTCGAGATTTTGGTCTTCGCCGGCAATCACGGCGTGACCAAGCAGGGCATATCGGCCTATCCGGCCGAAGTGACGGCGCAGATGGTGGCGAATTTCGCCGCCGGCGGCGCCGCCATCAATCAGCTGGCGCGTGCCGCGGGTGCGAAGCTGCGCGTCATGCCGCTTGCGCTCGATGAGCCGACCGCGGATTTCACCCAAGAACCGGCAATGAGCGAAAGCGAGTTCATTGCCGCGGTGAAAGCCGGCCATGGCGCCGTGTCGGCCGACTGCGATCTGATTTGCCTCGGCGAGATGGGTATCGGCAACACGACGGCGGCGGCCGCGATCGCTGCGGCATTGTTCGGCGGGGGCGGCAAGCGCTGGGCCGGCCGCGGCACCGGCGTCGACGAAGATGGCCTGTCGCGCAAACGCGTTGTCATTGACCAGGGGCTCGCGCGACACGCCGGCATGCTCAACGATCCGCTTGCCATTGCGGCGGCGCTCGGCGGCCGCGAGCTTGCCGCTATTCTCGGCGCGACGCTCTCCGCGCGGCAGAAAAATATTTCGGTGCTGCTGGATGGCTTCGTCTGCACCGCCGCCGTTGCGCCGCTCGCCAAGTTGCGCGCCGATTCACTTGCGCATGCGCAAGCCGGTCACGTTTCCGCAGAAGCGGGTCATCGTATGCTGCTCGACGAGATCGGATTGAAGCCGCTCATCGATCTCGATATGCGCCTTGGTGAAGCGTCTGGCGCTGCCGTCGCACTGCAGATTTTGCGTTCAGCTCTTGCCTGTCACATCGGCATGGCGACATTTGCGGAAGCCGGGGTATCCGACAAGCCGGCCGACGACGCGGAGCCCAAAGCGGCGGGCTGAGCCGTTTCAAGAGGGGGAGAGCATGGCCAACGGCGCAAAGTCGGTCTGGCTGGTGTCGGGCGTGCGGACACCATTCGTCAATGTCGATGGCCCCTTCGCCAAGCGCGACGCGCTGACGTTATCGGTACCTGTCGTCCAGGCCATGGCACAAGAGGTGAATGGGAAGATCGATTTCGGAGTCTGGGGCTCCGTGGTCGTCAATCTCGCCTATGCCAATCTCGCGCGAGAAGTCTGGCTCGAGGCCAAGCTCGATCCGCATGTGCCGACTTTCACCACCATCATGCAATGCAGCACCAGCATGGTCGGCGTCTTCGAAGCCGCCGGCATGCTTGATGGGCGTCGCGCATCGTTGGCCATGGTCGGTGGTGTCGAAAGCATGACCCGGGCTCAGATCGGGCTGAGCGAGGGTTTGTCGGTCTGGCTGCGCCGGCTATTTCAGGCACGCAGCGCCGGCGATCGGCTGCATGTGCTCGGCCAATTTCACCCGGCTGACGTGCGCTTGCATGTGCCCAAGGTCGAGAACCGCGTCACCCGTCGCAGCATGGGTGAGCACACCGAGGACATGGCCAAGGACTGGAAGATCACCCGGCAGGAGCAGGACGAGCTCGCGCTGGAAGGCCATCAGCGCGCTATCGCCGCGCAGGACCGCGGCTTCTTCAAGGATCTGATTGTTCCAGTTGATGGCGTCGACAAGGATCATTTCCCGCGCCGCGACACGTCTCTCGAGAGATTGGCGCGCCTGAAGCCGGTCTTCGATCGTACCAGCGGCCGCGGCACGCTCACCGCCGGCAACAGCTCACCGCTGACTGACGGCGCTGCGGCGATCTGGGTCGCGACCGAAGAGGGGCTTGGCCGCTTGCCGGGGCAGGCGCCGCGGGCGCGGCTCGTGGATTTTGAAATGGCCGCGGTCGATATTTTCCACGAAGGCTTGCTGATGGCGCCGGTCACCGCCATTCCGCGGCTGCTGGCAAGGCATGGCCTCAAATATAGCGACATCGCGCTGTGGGAAATCCACGAGGCGTTCTCGGCGCAAGTGCTTTGCCATCTCAAGGGGCTCGCGGACAAAGATTTCGTCAAAGCCAAAGCCGGAGTCGAGCACACATTCGGCGACTTTCCGCGTGAGCGCATGAATCCGAACGGCGGCAGCGTCGCGCTCGGTCATCCATTCGCGGCAACCGGCGCGCGGATTTTAAGTCAGGCGGTGAAGGAGATGGCGGCGTTGCCGCAAGGCAGCCGTGCCGTTGTCAGCATCTGCTCCGATGGCGGCCTCGGCACCGTGGCCTTGCTGGAGCGCTAATCATTCGTCGCCGCGATGGCATGAAAGAACGTGCCGCTCACATTCCCGCGCCGGCCGCCGGCTTTACCGAGCGGCTTGCCTTCGGCATCGTGTATGTCCGCAAATGTCTCGTCATTGCCGGCGGCCGTCAGCGTCGCGTAGTGAAATTCATGGCCGCGCACGATCGTGCCCCTGGCGCCCAGCACGCCGTTGTCCAGAAGCCGCGCCGTACGATAGCCGAGATGCAATTTACGCTTGGCGAAGCTCGTTGAATGCCCAAGCAGTCCGGCCATCGCATGCGCCTTGCCTGTTGCGTCTTCCAGGACCTCACCCAGAACCATATAGCCGCCGCATTCGCCATGGATCGGCCGCGTCTGTGCGAAGTGGCGCAACCCCGACAAGAAGCGATCGGCCGCGGCGAGCTTCTCAGCATGCAATTCCGGATAGCCGCCAGGCAGCCAGCAGCTGTCGGCGCGCTCGGGTGGCGGCTCGTCGGCGAGCGGCGAGAACGGAATGATTTCAGTCCCGGCGCCGCGCCAGGCATCCATCACATGCGGATAGATGAAGCTGAAGGCCTGATCGCTGGCGAGCGCCACGCGCTGGCCCGGCGGCGGCAGGGCCGGCGATTGATTTGACACGCGCGAGTCCAGCGCCAGCGACGCCGCCGAAATCAGGATCGCATTGAGATCGATATGGCTCTGCGCCATTGCGACCAGCCGGTTGATGAGTTGGCCAAGGTCGGCGTGCTCACCCGCTTGCACCAGGCCGAGATGGCGTTCCGGCAGCGCAAGCTCAGCCTCGCGGGGCACAGCGCCAAGGACGGAAATGCCGAGCGCTTCGATCGCATCCGTCACAAGAGCGCGGTGTCGCTCGCTGGCGACGCGATTGAGGATGACGCCCGCGATCTGTACGGCCGGATCGTGCGCGGCAAAGCCACGCACCAAAGCCGCGGCCGACTGCGCCTGCCGCGATACGTCGAGCACAAGAACAACGGGAATGCCGAAATGCGCGGCCAGCTCAGCGGTCGCGCCGCGCCGTCCGGTGGTGCCGGGCGCGCCATCGAACAGGCCCATCACGCCTTCGATGACCAGGATGTCCGCGCCACGGCTAGCCTGCCCGGCCAGCGCGTCGAGGAGGTGTCCCGGCATCGCCCAGCTATCGAGATTGACGCTCGGCATGCCGATGGCGGCGGCATGGAACGCCGGGTCGATGTAATCCGGTCCGGCTTTGGCCGCCCGCACGGCGAGGCCGCGCCGCCTGAGCGCCGCCAAAATAGCGAGCGTCACGGTGGTCTTGCCGGCGCCTGAGTGCGGCGCGGCGATGATGAGCCCACGCGCGGTCATGGCCAAAGCTTCCTGTGCTTGTCCCCGTGGTGACGTCTGCGGTCTACGGGACTAAACAAAGCCTCACCAGAGGACGGCTTATGGCCAAACAGAACGCTCCCTTGCGCCGGGGCTGGACCACCGGCACCTGCGCCACCGCTGCGGCCAAGGCGGCGTTCACCGCGCTCTTGACCGGCGAGTTCCCCGACCCGGTCGAGGTGGCGCTGCCGCGCGGCGAGCGGCCAAGCTTCGCGCTTGCCGTAACGCGGCAGGACGATGGTTCCGCGATGGCCGGCGTGATCAAGGATGCCGGCGACGATCCCGATGTCACCCATGGCGCACTGGTCTGCGCCACGGTCCGCGCCGGGGTGCCGGGCGCGGGCGTCGTCTTCAAGGCCGGCGAGGGCGTCGGCACCGTCACGCGCGCCGGGCTTCCCATTCCGCCGGGCGAGCCGGCGATCAATCCGGTGCCGCGGCAGATGATCCAGAGTGCCATTGCCGAGATCGCCGCCGCTTGCGGCTCCTCGGGTGACGCCGAAGTCGAGATTGCCATCCCCGGCGGCGAAGCCATGGCGGCAAAGACGCTCAATGGCCGCCTCGGCATCGTCGGCGGCCTGTCGATCCTCGGCACGACCGGGATCGTCGTGCCCTATTCGTGCTCGGCCTGGATCCATTCGATCCATTCCGGCATCGAGGTCGCGCGCGCCGCGGGCCTCACTCATATTGCCGGGGCGACCGGTGCGGCCTCCGAAGCCGGCGCGCAGAAGCTCTATGATCTTCCAGAAATCGCGCTGATCGACATGGGCGATTTCGTCGGCGGCATGCTGAAATATCTGCGCCGCCATCGGGTGCCGCGGGTGACCATTGCCGGCGGCATCGCCAAGATGACCAAGCTCGCGCAAGGCTTCACCGATTTGCACTCCAAGCGCGGCGCGGTCGATCTCGCCGAGCTTGCCAATGTCGCAGCAGCGGCCGGCGGCTCGGCGGCGCTTTGTGAGCGCATCATCGCCGCGAACACCACCGCGGAAGCTTTTGCTCATGCGCAAGCCGAAGGCATCGCGCTCGGCGATCTCGTGGCGCAGGCAGCGCGGGAAACGGCGGCGGATCTCGTCGCAGGAAGCAACATCGCGGTTGAAGTCGTGGTGTTCGACCGCGAGCAAAATCTCGTCGGCCGTGCGGCGTTCAGAGACTAGCGACATCGTCACGCCGCACCTCCGCGAAACCTCCGGCGATAGTCCGCATCGTAAAGTGCGCTGTCGCGAAACTCCTCTACACCAAGCGCCTCGCCGACCAGAATGAGTGCTGTACGCTCGATTTTCTCTGCCGTGACTTTTGCCGCGATATCGGCAAGCGTGCCGCGAATGATCCGCTCGGTGGGCGATGAGGCCTGCACCACAACCGCCGCCGGACAGTCGGCGCCGTAAAACGGCGTTAGTTGCTCGACGACAGCGTCGATGGCGTGGATAGCGAGATGAATCGCGAGCGTCGCTTTGCTCGCCGCAAAGGTCGCAAGCTTCTCCGTCTCCGGCATGCGCGAGGCGCGGCCGGAGACGCGCGTGAGCACGACGCTCTGCGCCACTTCCGGCACGGTCAGTTCGCAGCCGAGCGCGGCAGCCGCAGCGGCAAAGGCCGGCACGCCGGGCGTCAGCGTGTAAGGAATGCCGCGCCGCTTAAGCCGCCGCAGCTGTTCGGCGAGTGCGGAATAGATCGACAGGTCGCCGGACTGCAGCCGCGCCACGTCGTGGCCGGTCGCATGCGCTTGCGCGAACTCGGCATCGATCTCGTCAAGCGACATCGGCGCGGTATCGACGATCCGTGCGCCTGCCGGACAAAAGCCGAGCAATTCGCGCGGCACGATCGAGCCGGCATAGAGACAGACCGGACAGCGCGCGATCAGATCACGCCCGCGCAGCGTGATCAGATCGGCTGCGCCCGGACCGGCGCCGATGAAATGCACGGTCACGACATGTTCTCTGATGCGGCAAGGTCTGATGCGGCAAGCTCTGATGCGGCAAGCGCGCAGGTCGCCGCTCCAAGCACCAGCCGCGGGCTGATCAGCCGTGCCGAGGGTCCGGCGGCGGCGAGCGCCGCAGCCTCGGCGACCGACGGCACACCGGTCAAAGCCAGCACGCGGTCCGACTTCGTTTCAGTACGCTTCCCCGCGGCTTTGAGTTCGGCATCCGGCACCAAGACGACACTGACGCCGAAATTGGCCGCAGCCGCCTTAATCCCGGCTTCGTCGTGCTTCGCCGCCGTCGTTGCGATCGCATTGAGGGCGTCCGCCGCGACACCGGCCCGCGCCAGCGCCGCGCGAATGACGGCTTCGATATCCGGCGCCGACGCGCCGCGGCGGCAACCGACGCCGGCGACGATCATGGCTTGGTCCATCGCCATTGCGTGATCGGCATGGCGGGCCGCCAGCCGGTCTTTTCGCCCAAAGGCTCCGCGCGCGAGATCGCGATGCGGACGAGCTCGCCGCCGAACGCGGCCCGGCGTTCAATCAGCAGCGCCTCGGTTTCAAGCGTCACCGCATTGGCCACGAGCCGTCCGCCGGGGCGTAGCGCGCGTGCCGCCACTCCGAATGTGCTGGTGTCGCTTGCGCCGCCGCCGATGAAGATCGCGTCCGGCGGTGCCAGCGTCGTGAGCGCCGTGGGCGCCATGCCCTCGGCGACCTCGAGCCCGGGCACGCCGAATGCCGCGGCATTGCGCCGGATCCGCGCCGCGCGATCCTCGCGCTGTTCGATGGCGATGGCGCGCATCAACGGATCGATCAGCATCCACTCGATCGCCACCGAGCCCGAGCCCGCGCCGATATCCCACAACAGCTGGCCGCGGCGCGGCTCAAGAGCTGACAATGTCAGCGCCCGCACGTCGCGCTTGGTGATTTGGCCGTCATGCTCGAACAGATCGTCGGCGAGGCCGGGAGCGCGCGGCAGCACGCGCGCATTGGGCGCGGCTTCGACCTCGATGGCGACGGTGTTGAGCGCCTCCACGGTGGCAAAATGGTAGCCTGCCGCGGTCGTCGTCTGGACGCGTTCGCACGGACCGCCAAGCGCTTCCAGGATCGTCAGCCGCGACGCGCCGAATCCGTTCTGCGTCAGCAGCCGCGCCAAGGCCGCCGGACCGTCGCCGTCGGAGGTCAGCGCGATGATGCGCGCGCCGGGCTGCAGATGCGGGCGGATGAGATCGAGGTTGCGTCCATGCAGCGACAGCAATACCGCCTGCGGCAGCGACCAGCCGAGCCGGGCCGCGCTGAGGCTGAAGGCCGATGGCGCCGGCACCACGATCATTTCCCGGGCATCGATATAACGCGCCAGCGTTGCGCCGACGCCGTAACAGAATGGGTCGCCCGAGGCGAGCACGCAGACCAGCTGCCCGCGGTGGCGCAGCACTTCGCTCACGGCGCCATCGAAGGGGCTCGGCCAGGCCTTGGCGGTGCCGCGAATAAGGGGGGCGGCGAGGCCGAGATGCCGCCTGCCGCCGAACACGATCTCGGCGTCGCCGACGAGCCCGCGCGCCACCGGGCTTAAGGCTTCCGCTCCATCCTCGCCGATACCGACGATGGACAGCCAGCGCGACGTTGCGGCAGTGTCAGCCCGAAACGCGGCGGGAAGCGGCGGGTTAAACGTCATGCGACGCATCCTCATACTCGGCGGCACCACGGAAGCGCGCGGCTTGGCCGAGCGTCTCGCCGGGCGTACGGAACTCGATATTACGCTGTCTCTCGCCGGGCGCACTACCGCGCCGGTTGCGCTGCCGGTGCCCGTACGCACTGGTGGTTTCGGCGGCGTTAAGGGGCTGGCCGATTACCTTCTGGGCGAGCGCATCGGCGCGCTCATCGACGCCACGCATCCCTATGCGCAGGTCATATCGGCGAACGCCGCCGAAGCTGCGCGCCGGACCGGCGTGCCGTTTCTGGCCGTGCACCGTCCGCCATGGACCAAAACCAGCGGCGATCGCTGGACCGAGGCCGACGACGTGGCCGGCGTGGTCGTCACGCTGGGCCAACATTCCCGTCGTGTTTTTGTTGCACTCGGCCGCAACGAGCTTGCGCCGTTCGTCGAAGCGCCGCAGCACCATTACCTGGTCCGCAGCGTCGATCCGGTCGAGCCGCCGCTGCCGCTGCCGCATGTGAGCTATGTCACTGGACGCGGCCCGTTCAGCGAAGCCGACGACCATGCCTTGCTTGTCGCGCATCGCATCGAGGTGGTGGTTGCCAAGAACAGCGGCGGCAAAGCCACCTATGGCAAGATTGCCGCGGCCCGGACGCTGGGGCTCGAAGTGATCATATTGCGCCGGCCGCCGCTGCCTGACACGCCCGCCGTTGCAACAGTGGACGAAGCGGTCGCCTGGCTCGATCAAGCACTCACCTTGGCGGCGGCGCGCGGGGTATAGACCAGCGAGGATTTGCCAGGCCGCGCGATCACGCGGGTTTCGGGCGAGCCGATGATGACCAATGTTGCCATGTCTGCCTGCGTAGCATCGGCTTTCGCAAGTGTTGTGACACGCAGGTGCTCATCCGACCGCCCGACGGCGCGGCCGAACACGACGGGCGTTGCATCCGGCAAATGCCGGCGCAGCCGTTCCAGCGCATTGCCCAACTGCCATGGCCGCGCGCGCGAGATCGGATTGTACAACGCGATGACAAAGCCGGCGCCTGCCGCGGCATCGAGGCGGCGCTCGACGACATCCCACGGCTTCAAATTGTCCGACAGCGACAGCGCGCAGAAATCATGGCCAAGCGGTGCGCCGATGCGCGCCGCGACGGCGAGCATTGCGGTGATGCCTGGAACAAATTCCACATCCAGCTGGCGCCATGCGTCTGGCCCGGATTCAATCTGCTCACAGATCGCCGCCGCCATGGCAAAGACACCAGGATCGCCGCCGGATACGACGGCGACATTTGCGCCTGCCGCGGCATGGCGCAGCGCTGCGGCGGCGCGAGCGCCTTCCTCGCGATTGTCGGAGGCATGGCGGCTTTGCCCGGCACGTTGCGGCACACGGTCGAGATAGGGGCCGTAGCCGTACAGTGCTTCTGCCGCAGCAAGCGCATCGGCGGCTTCCGGCGTCAGATAGCGCGGATCGCCCGGCCCCAGGCCTATGACCACAAGCTTTCCGGTCACTGTGCTTGTCATGATGCTTTTCACGGCCGTTTCTCCCAGCCCGGCACCAGCACAACGGCGAAGTAGGGCGCGTCGTCATCAGTCTTGGCGGCCAGCGGAATCATTTTTTCTTCCGACATCGTGCCGCGCTCGACATAGATGGCGCGCGGCAGCCGGCCGCTGGTCTTGAGTGCGCGCCGCAATTTCGGCAGATGCCGCCCGACCTTCATCACCACCGCAGCATCGGCATCGGACAGGCGCCGCGCCAATTCGTCCTCTGGCAGCGTTGCCGGCAGCACGGTGAACACGTCGTCGCCCTGGGCGATGGGCGTCGCCGCCGCCGACCAGCAGCCGGACATGCCGGTGACGCCGGCGACGATCTCGGTAGCAAAGCGGGGTGCCAGCCGCGTGTGCAAGTGCATATAGGAGCCATAGAACAGCGGATCGCCTTCGCTGATCACGGCCACGGTACGGCCGGCCTCGAGATGCGCTGCGATCTGCGCCGCGGCGCGATCGTAGAAATCGCAGATGGCGTCGCGATAATTCTTGCTGCAGGCCGGCAGCTCGGTGGTGACGGGATAGAGCAGTGCCAGCTCGATGACATCCGCGCGCAAGTGCTGCGCCACGATGGCGCGCGAATGGCTGGCATGGCCCGCCTTGGCGAAATGCGCGATCACGTCGGCTTCGCCTAGCGTGCGTATCGCTTTCAGCGTCAGGAGCTCGGGATCGCCCGGCCCGACGCCGACGCCGAACAGTTTGCCCGCGCTCATATTCCGCTCCTCGCCAGGGCGTTGACGGCGGCGGCCGTCATGGCGCTGCCGCCGGCGCGGCCGCGCACGATCAGAAACGGCACGCCACGCGGATCGGCGGCAAGCGCCTCTTTCGATTCCGCAGCGCCGACAAAGCCGACCGGGATGCCGAGGATGGCCGCGGGCTTCGGCGCACCGGCATCGAGCATTTCCAGAAGCCGGAACAGCGCCGTAGGCGCATTGCCGATGGCGACGACGCTGCCGGCAAGCCTATCGCGCCACAGATCGAGCGCTGCGGCGGAGCGCGTCGTGGCGTTCTTCGCGGCGAGTTCGGGCGTGCGCGGGTCGTTGAGCTTGCAGATCACCTCGTTCTTCGCCGGCAGCCGCGCTCGCGTCACGCCATGCGCTACCATCTCGGAATCGCAAAAGATCGGCGCGCCGGCCTGGAGCGCGCTGCGCGCGGCAGCAACCAGCTTGCCGCCGAACACAATATGCTGCGCCATATCGACCTGGCCGCAAGCGTGGATCATGCGCACGGCGACGTCGGCTTCCTCCGCCGCGAAGCGCGCGAGATCGGCCTCGGCGCGGATGATGGCGAAGGAGCGCTCATAGATCGCGGTGCCGTCGCGCAGATAGGTAGCGCTTTCAGATACGCGTTCAGACATGTGCTCAGACATGCGCGGCCTCCTCAACATGTTCGCGCACATAGTCCGCGATTGCGCCCGGTAGCGCATTTGCCGGAACCACCGCAAACGGGGCGTCGCGCACCGAACCATTGGCGATCAGGGCGCAACCTTCCGGCGCGCCCACGACGGTGAGCGCCGCGGCCGACGCGTGCGCGCAGCCTTTGGCGCAGCCGGAAATGTGGATCGTGCCAGCAAATTGCGCAGCACCCGCCGCAACGGCAGGCGCAAGCGCACGCGAGGCGATATATGCTGAAGCGCAAATCGGCGCGCCGGCGCAGGCGATGACGTTGCGGCGCGGATCGTCGGGGCTGGTGATGAAACCGAGATGTTCAGCCTGGGCGACAAACGCCGGTGCATTGTCGGGTGCAAGTCCGATCGCCAGGAGGGCGCGACCCGGCGCTGCGCGCAGGCCGGTCGCGCCGTGGGTCCCGGCGGCTTCAACCAACCGCTCCAAGGCATCCGCATTGGCGTGGCCAAAGGCGAGACCGATCCCGTAGGCGAGCGTTCCGTCCAACAATGGAAATGTGCCAATCGCTGTGCCGTTCCCTGCGTTCCGATCATTTCCGCGTAAGCGGGATTCCAGATCCGCGCTTTCCGGGAGATGAGCGGACAAGAGTGCCTCAATCGTCGAACGAAATATCGTTGCGCCTTGCATCGCAACGATATCGCGTGCGCGCGCATCGCGGCCCCGCTGACCGATGACACCGAGCAGTGCAAGCACGGTTTCGACGCCGTGCATCGGCGTGATCCGACCGAGGCCAATGGCGCGACCGTGATCCCCGCCCACGCTGACCCCAAAGACGACATTGCCGTATCGCTTCTCGGCTCGCAGCCGAACATCGGCCGCGACTGTGTCGACACCGATCGCGCCACCGCCATCGATGACGACAGAGACTTTGGGAGACAGCCGTGCCGCCAGCGCGCTTTCCGCGATCCGGCGGCGCAAATCTTCAGCGAAGGATGTGGAATCGAAGATCTCTTCGGCGTCGAGGCCGGCGAGCGCATTACACAGCACCGGAACGCCGTCCTCGGCGGCAATGTCGAGTGCCGCGATCGCGTCGGCGAATTGCGGCGCCGAGGCTTCGCTTAAGCCCCGCACTTGGATGTTGCCGCGTGAAGTCACCTCGATGACGCCATTGCCATGGCGTCGTGCCGATTTGCAGAGCGCAGCGAAAGCCGTAGGCGGAATGGTGCCGCGCGGCGAGAGCCGTACCAGCAGGCCATCGCCGGTTGGCATTGGCGCCGAGAGGCCGGGACAGGCGCCGCGGCGCTGCGGCTTTGTCATCGTTTGCGCGTTCATGCCACGGCCTCCGCACGAAGCGCGGCAAGACCGGCGTCGATGTCGTTGCGGCGCGGATGCCAGAAGCCGCGGCGCCGCGCCAAATCGAGCTTTTCGGCAATGGCCCCGGCAGCGGCCGGATTTTCGCGCAGCAGGAAGTCGCGGACTTCGGCATCGGCGACATAGGCCGCGTAAAGCAGATCAAACAATTCGTCACTCACTGCGTCGGTCGTTTCGGCGAAAGCAAACAGCCGCTCGACAGTTTCGGCAAATTCCGCGGCGCCCCGCAGGCCGTGGCGCATCTGCCCGGCGATGAAGCGCGGATTGACCGCGCGCGCCCGCACGATGCGCGCGAGCGCCGCCGACAAAGCGCGGGCGCGTGGCCGCTGCGGGTCGGTCATGTCGAGCATGACGAGATCGGCCGAGCGGCCGAGCATTTTTGCCGCCGCGGCAAAGCCGCCGACAAAAGCGGCGTCTTCCGCGCCTTCGAGGAGATCGCGCGCCGGATCGTCGCTGGTATGCACGAGCAGATCGGCCGTCGCGACGCGCTGGGCAAATCCGCCGCGCGCCGCGCTGGCTTCGCCGTCGGCGCCGCCATAGGCATGCGAAGCGGCAGCAAGGTAAGCCGCACCGATCGTGTCGGTATCGGTGCCACGGCCAAGCAGATCCTCGACCCCAGCCCCATAGGCGCCGGGCGCCGAGCCGAAAATGCGCTCGAGCCGCGCTTTGCCGTTGGCGGTGCGGCGTGCGGCGGCGAGTGGGTTTTCGTCGTCGGCCTCTTCGCGCGCCGCCACAGCTTGGACCGCGGCATCGATCAGCGCGATCTGCGCCGGGAAGAGATCGCGGAACAGGCCGGAAATGCGCCAGGTGACGTCGACGCGCGCACGGCCCGCCACCGCCGTCGGCTGCACTTCGACGCCGGTGACGCGGCCGCTGGCATGATCCCAGATCGGCCGGCAGCCCATCAGCGCGAGACCCTGTGCGATCTCCTCGCCGCCGGTGCGCAATGTAGCGCTGCCCCACAGATCGATCACGACGGAGCGCGGCATGTCGCCATGGGCCTGCAGATGCGCCCGCACCACCTCGTCGGCTGCGCGCCGGCCGAGTTCCATCGCAGTCGGCGTCGGCAGCGTGCGCGGATCGGCGGTGAACAGATTGCGGCCGGTCGGTAGGACGTCACGACGGCCGCGCGCCGGCGCGCCGGCGGGACCTGCGGCGACGCGGCTTCCATCGAGCGCCGCGAGCAGCGCCGCGCGTTCGGCCGCGGCACTCGCCAGCCAAGCCGGATCGTCGATCCCGTCAGGCGCGCGGCCGTAAATATGCTGACCGTCCTTGACGGCGAGATCTTTCAAGTCGCACAGCCAGGCATCGATACGGCGCAGCGCTTCGTCGGGTTCGACCGTCGCATCAAGACCAGCCTCTCGTGCCAGCCCGGTGCGTTGCGCGGTCTCAACGATCAGCTTGGCAAGCCGTCCGCGGCGGCGGTGGTCGAGGCCGTCGGCCTGCGCATATTCGTCGAGCAGCAATTCAAGCTCATGTGCGTCGCCGCTCGGACCGCCGGCAGCCAGTGGCGGCGGCAAATGCCCGATGGTCACTCCGGCGATGCGGCGCTTGGCCTGCGCGGCTTCACCGGGATTGCTGACGATGAAGGGATAGATCACCGGCAGCGCGCCGGTGATGATTTCCGGGAAACATTCTGCGGTTAACGCCACCGCCTTGCCTGGCAGCCATTCCAACGTGCCATGCGCGCCCATATGGACGAGCGCGTCGACTTTGGCGACGTGCTGCAGCCAGAGGCCAAAGGCGACCAGCGCGTGGCGTGGCGGCAGCGCCGGATCGTGGTAATCGGCGCGGCGCTCCGTGCTGCGGCCGCGGTCCGGCGGCAGCGCGACCAGGATCTTGCCGAATTGCTTTGCGCGAAAATGGAAAACGCCGTCGCGCAGGCCGGGATCATGCGCGGGCTCGCCCCAGGCTTCGTACAACTTTCCGACTGCCGCCCGCGGCAGCGGCGCCAGCAAGTTTTCATACTGTTCGATGGTGAGGCGCGCGTCGTCCGAATCTTGCGCTAAAGCGTCAAGCAAGTCGCGGGACGCTTGCGGGGCATTCGCCACGGCGTAACCCGCCGTAGCCAGGTCTTGCAGCGCCGCGATCACGCTCGCCGGCACATCGAGGCCGACGGCATAGCCGGTGCGGCCCGGCGCACCGGGATAGTCCGGCATCAGGACAGCGACCTGGCGTTCACCGCGCGGCAGCGCGCGCAAGCGAACAAGCGCGGCAATGCGATCGGCGACAATCGCAATACGGTCCGCCTCCGGCCGGCTCGTCAGCGCGGTGAAGGCAAGCCCTTCGTGCGGCGGCAGCGGGTCCTTGAAGGCGATCGTCCCGGCAAGCACGCGGCCGTCAAGCTCGGGCAGAACGATATGCATTGCGAGATCCGCCGCGCCGAGGCCGCGCGGGCTGTCGCGCCAGGCGGCGCGCTTGGTCGTAGCGCTGACCACCTGCAGGACCGGAACGCCGGGCTCGTCGAGCACGGTCGGCTCGTCGGCGCCGCCCGCGGCAAAGGCGGTCATGGTGATGATGGCCGCGGGATCAAGCGTGGCCAAAGCGCCGCGCAGGAATTGCGCGGCCTCGCGATCCTTCAAGCTGGTGACGATCAGCGCGGCAGGCGCCATGCCGCGTGCCGCAAGCGCCTCACATAGTGCGTCGACGGGCGCGGTATCCGAGGCAAGCAGCATGGCGCGGTAGAAGATCACCGGCACCACGGGCTTTCCTGGGTCGAGCGAGGCGACCAATTGCTCGAGCGCAACCGCGCCTGTGCCGGGCACATAGCCGGCAAGCCGCGGCAGCGGCTTCGGCCGGTATATCTCGATCGCCGAACCCGCGTGGCGCGCCAGCCGGCGCAGCAGGCCGCGCAGATTTTCGTGGCCGCCCTCGCGGAAGAAATGCAGCAATTCGTCAAGCTGATCGGCCGGCAAGGTGGAAGCGGCGGCCAGTCTCGCATCGTCGCGATCTTCGCCCGGCAGCACGGCAAGCACGATGCCGCGCTCGCGTGCCAACGTAGACAGCCGCTCGATGCCGTATTTCCAGAAGTCGAGACCGCCAAGCAGGCGAACCAAAATCACCTTGGCGCGCGCGCCGACGCGATCGATCCACAGATCGACCGACATCGGGTGGCGCAGATCGCGCAGATGCGCGAGCCGCACGCTTGGCAGCACATCGCGCTCGGCCTGCCAGGCGGCAGCGAGGCCGGTCAGGTCGCTGTCGGCGAAGGACAGGATGGCGATATCGCCCGGCGGCTGGCCGAGATCGACCGCTTCGACGATCTCGTCGAGGCTGGTTGAACTCGTCGTCAACAAATGCATCGCTTAACTGCCCGGGTTTTATTTTGCTTGGAGGGCTTGTGTCACGGCGGCGCGATCCAAGCCCTTTAGCCCGATCACCACCAGACGGCCTTCGCGCCCTTCAGCGGCCGCCCATGGCCGGTCGTATTGATGCGACACGCGCGGTCCGACGGCCTGCACCAAGAGCCGCATCGGCTTGCCGGCCACCGCGGCAAAGCCTTTGACGCGCAGCACATCGAAACGTTCGGCGAGTGACGCCACCCGCGCCGACAGCAGCGAAGGATCGGCGACTTCGCCGATCGGCACGACAAAGGAATCGAAATCGTCGTGATCGTGATCTTCTTCCAGGTCATGATGAGTGCGGCGATTGGCGATGTCGTCCTCGGTGCCGACACCCAGCCCGAGCAGCAAGGCCTGATCGACCTTGCCGTCGGTCACGGTCAGCACTTTCACGCTGCGCGGCAGCGCATTCGAAATCGTCGCCAGCGCCTGCTTCATGCCGGCTTCATCGAGCAGGTCGCGCTTGTTGAGCACGACCAGATCGGCGCAGGCGATCTGATCCTCGAAGACCTCCTCGACCGGATCGTCGTGATCGAGCGCGGTGTCGGCTAAGCGCTGCCGCGACAGCGCTTCGAGATCCTGCGCCACGCGGCCGTCAGCGAGCGCTGCGCCGTCAACCACCACGACAACGCCGTCGACCGTAACGCGGCTCTTGATCGCCGGCCAATGAAACGCCTGCACCAAAGGCTTCGGCAGCGCCAAGCCCGAGGTCTCGATCACGATATGCTCGATGCCGTCCTTGGCGAGAAGAGCGTCAAGCGCCGGCACGAATTCGTCGGCCACCGTGCAGCACAGGCAGCCATTAGCGAGCTCGACAATATTCTCCTCCGGGCATGCGGCGTCGCCGCAGCCTTTGAGGATTTCGCCGTCGATGCCGACATCGCCGAATTCGTTGACGATGACGGCGAGCCGGCGGCCCTGCGCGTTGGCCAAGACATGGCGGATCAGCGTCGTCTTGCCGGCGCCGAGAAAGCCGGTGACGATGGTGCAGGGAATGCGCGCGAGTTGGCCGTTCGTTGTGGCGGTCATGCATCAGCCTCGTTGAAATCGATGGGGGGAACGCGCGCGATCAGGCCGCGCTTGAGAATGTCCGGCCGGCCGCGCCACGGCAAAATGCCGTCGCTCGCGGTGGCGAGAAGTTTGGCGCCGTCGACCAGCGCTTGCGCATTTTCGACGTCGAGCCCGCCGAACACGTAGGTCCAGGAGCCGTTGCAGCGCAGCGCGGCGCTTGGGCCGCGCGTGCAATTGGCGAGACAGCGCAGACGTCGCACGATGACGTCCGTGCCATCAGCGGCGCGCTCCGTAGCGTCAGCGAGCAGGGTGCCGGGCCGCGGATCGCTCTCCAGCCCGGAATCTTGCTGCCCTTGCCGCTTACAGGTGGTGCAGACGTAGATCATTGGTGCCAAGGCGTTGGGCGTTTGACTCATGGCCAGCGCCTCACGCCTGTTCGGCTGCGGGCTGGTCGAAGCCCCACAAGCGATAGATCAGATAAGACAGCGCCCAGCTGACGACGAAAATGCCGACGACGAGATAGCCGAAATTGGCCAGCCCGCCATTGATGTCGCCGATCATGTCCCAGAAGCCGCCTTCGAGCTGGAGCTTGCCGGCGATGAGTCCCAGCGCCTCGATGCCGCCGATCAACAGCGCAACAAGAACCGAAATCGCGGTGATGGTGAGATTGTACCAGATCTTGCGCAGCGGATTGAGGAAGGCCCAGCCGTAAGCACCGACCATCAGCACGCTGTCGGTGGTGTCGACCAAGGTCATGCCGGCGGTAAACAGCGCGGGAAAGATCATCACAGTGGCGAAACTCATGCCGCCAGAGGCCTGGCTCGCTGCCACAGTGAACAGGCTGATCTCAGTCGCTGTGTCAAAGCCGAGCCCGAACAAAAAGCCCACAGGAAACATCTGCCAGCTACGCGACACCATCCGGAACAGCGGGCGGAATAGTCGCGACAGCAAGCCGCGGCCGGACAGAAGCATATCGAGCTCCTGCTCGCCGACCGGTTCGCCGCGCCGCGCGCGGCGAAAGCTCGCCCAGACATGACGCAGAATCACGAGGTTGATGACGGCGATGGCAAGCAGGAAAAATGCCGAGGCGCCGGTGCCGATCAGGCTGCCGACCGCCTTGAAATTTTCAAAACGGCCCTGCAGCGCGAAGGCCGTTGCAGCGATTATGCCGACCGCAAGCGCAATCGACAGCGAATGGCCAAGCGAAAAGAACAGGCCGACCGCGATCGGTCGTTTGCCTTCCTGCATCAGTTTGCGCACCACATTGTCTATGGTGGCGATATGATCGGCGTCGACGGCGTGGCGCAGCCCCAGCACGTAGGCAAGAAAGGCTGTGCCGAGCAGCGTTGGCCGTCCGGCCAGCGCAACGGCCGCCCAAATCCAGACCAGGGCATTCGCACCGATCAGCAAGACGTAGAGCGCAACAGCTTTGCCGCGATGATTGGTTGACGCGTCGTCGACGGTAGTTTTCAGGAGATTGAGCACGAAAGGTCCTCGCGTGGCCTGCCGTCGGCGCGAGCGAGGACCAAAAGACGGGCGTCTTTTGGATCATCCACAGGTACACCCCGACCCATGTTTGTCGCGTCGACACGACCGATGGCAGGTCTCCTGGCTCGCGGATCGTCGCCTCGTCCTGCCTTCCCGGCGTTAGCCAGTGGCTTAACCGAACGAGACTTCCCGCTGACAGTTGCGGGGGCAGCTGCGGATTTGGCCGGCTTTATTCGCCTGCCGCACCGCATTCCCTCTTCGCCCTCTCGCGAGGGACCATCGATGCGCTAGTGATAGATTTCGATGGGCCGGGCTGTCAATCTGGCCGCGAAGTTCCGGTTGCACAGATTATGTCCAGCGCAGCAAAGCTCACGCTCGTCCTTGGTGGCGCCCGTTCCGGCAAAAGCCGCTATGCGGAGAGCGTCATTGCGGCCCTGCCGCCACCTTGGACCTATGTGGCGACCGCGGAGGCAGGCGATGCTGAAATGGGGGAGCGCATCGCCGCACATCGCTCGCGGCGCGGGCCGAACTGGCGCACCATCGAAGCGCCGCGCGATCTTTCTGGCGCTCTGAAAGCGTGCCGTGGCCAGCCTGTGCTGGTCGACTGTCTGACGCTATGGCTGTCGAACTTGATACTTGCCGAGGCCGATGTCGATGCCGAGACTGCTCTTCTCGAACAAGCTTTGGCGGCGGCCACAGCACCTGTCGTGCTGGTCGCCAATGAAGTCGGATCCGGTATTGTGCCCGAATATCCGCTTGGCCGGCGGTTTCGCGATTTGCAGGGTATTCTCAATCAGCGCGTCGCGGCGCGCGCCGACCGTGTGGTGCTTGTCGTTGCCGGCATACCGCTTGCGGTGAAGGGAAGGCTGTGAGGTTCATGAGATGACCGAAACAACAGACGAAGCCGAACGCCACCGCGCCAAAATGGCCAGGCGCAAGGCGGTGCAGGACGCCGAAGTCGCCGAAAAGACCGTCGAAAAAGGCCTGCTGATCGTCCACACCGGCACCGGCAAAGGCAAATCGACGGCGGCCTTCGGGTTGGCGCTGCGCATGCTCGGGCGCGAACATCGCGTCGGCGTCGTGCAATTCATCAAGGGCGCCTGGCATACCGCGGAGCGCGATGCGCTTGCCAGATTCGGCGACCAACTCATCTGGCACACGATGGGTGAAGGCTTCACCTGGGAGACGCAGGATCGCGCGCGTGACGTGGCGGCGGCCGAGCGTGCCTGGGCCAAAGCGCAAGAACTGATCGACGATCCGAGCTTCGCCATGGTGGTGCTCGACGAGATCAATATCGCGTTGCGCTATGATTATCTGAATCTCGAAAATGTCATTGCCGTGCTGACGGCGCGGCGGCCGGGCCTGCATGTCGTCGTCACCGGGCGCAATGCCAAGCCGGAACTGATTGCGGCGGCCGATCTCGTCACGGAGATGACTCTGGTGAAACATCATTTCGCCGCCGGCGTGAAGGCGCAACCGGGCATCGAGTTCTAGGACCATGCCGGCGCGCGCGCTGATGTTTCAGGGCACCGGCTCCGACGTCGGCAAATCGCTCATCGTCGCCGGACTGGCGCGCGCCTTGGCCCAGCGTGGGCTCGCGGTGCGCCCGTTCAAGCCGCAGAACATGTCGAACAATGCGGCAGTCACAGCCGACGGCGGCGAGATCGGCCGGGCGCAGGCGCTGCAGGCGCGCGCCGCGCGCGTGCCGCCGAGCGTTCACATGAATCCGGTGCTGCTCAAGCCGCAGAGCGAGATCGGCGCGCAGATCGTCGTGCAGGGCAAGGTCCACGGCAGCGCCAAGGCGAAAGCCTATCAGGACATCAAGCGCGAGCTTTTGCCCTATGTGCTGGAAAGCTTCGAGCAGTTGCGTGCCGAGGCCGACATCGTGCTGGTCGAAGGCGCGGGCAGCGCCTCCGAAGTGAATCTGCGGGCCAATGACATCGCCAATATGGGCTTCGCCCAGGCGGCAGGTGTGCCGGTCATTTTGATCGGCGACATCGACCGCGGCGGCGTGATCGCGAGCCTTGTCGGCACCAAGGCCGTGATCGCGCCGGAAGATGCCGCGCTGATCTGCGGGTTCATCGTCAACAAGTTTCGCGGCGACCCGGAACTGTTCGATGCCGGCATGGAACGCATCGCGCAGCTGACCGGATGGGAAGCGCTTGGGCTCATTCCGCATTTTGCCGATGCGCGGCTTCTCCCGGCGGAAGACGCGCTGGCGCTCGAGCAAATGCGGCCGCGCAAACCCGGCGCCAAGCTGCGTATCGCGGTGCCGGTCCTGCCGCATATCGCCAATTTCGACGATTTCGATCCATTCGATGCCGAGCCCGCGGTCGATCTTATTCGCGTGCGAACCGGCCGCCCGCTTCCCGGCGATGCCGATCTCATCGTGTTGCCGGGTTCGAAGGCGACGATTGCCGATCTGAAAGCGTTGCGCGAGGCCGGTTTCGACATCGACATTGCCGCGCATCACCGCCGCGGCGGCACGGTTTTGGGCCTTTGCGGCGGTTATCAGATATTGGGGCAGAGCGTCGCCGATCCGGACGGCATCGAAGGGCCGCCGGGAAAAGTCGAAGGGCTCGGCCTGCTCGACGTCGAGACGACGCTGTCCGAGGCAAAGCGTCTGGAGCCGGTACGAGGCACGACCGGCGGCGGCGTTCCGTTCTTCGGCTACGAGATGCATATGGGCGTGACCGAGGGTCCCGATCGCGCGCGGCCTTTTGCTCATATCGCCGATGGAGTGCCGGAAGGCGCGGTTTCAGCCGACGGGCGCGTGATCGGCACCTATATCCACGGTCTATTTGCTGATGACCAGCAGCGCGCGGCTTGGCTCGGCCGCTTTTCTGCCGGTCCTACGAATGTCACCTACGATACGCTGGTCGAAGACACGCTCGATGCGCTTGCCGCGCACCTCGACCGGCACCTGGACATTGATCGCTTGCTCAAACTTGCGCGATGAACAGCGCGATAAGGGCCAGCAACACGATCAGTGCCGCATCGGCCCGGCGGAATAGCGCCAGTGCGCGGCGGATATCACCCGCATCGGCGTCGCGCCGGCCAGAGCCCATCACGGCGTCATCGACCTTGATGCCGTCATAGATCCGCGGGCCGGCAAGTGCGAGGCCGAGCGCGCCGGCCATTGCCGCTTCCGGATAGCCGGCATTGGGCGAGCGGTGATGCGCGGCGCTCTGCCAAGTCGCCCGCCATGCTGCGCTCGCGTTGAAGCGATCGCTCGTTGTCGCTGCAAGCATAAGCAAAAGCGCAGAAAGCCGCGACGCCGGCAGATTAATGACATCGTCGATCCGGGCGGCAGCCCAGCCGAAGGCCGCGTGGCGCTTATTGAGATGGCCGATCATACTGTCGGCGGTATTGATCGCCTTATAGACTGCCGCTCCTGGGAGACCGGCAATGGCCATCCATACAACCGGTGCGACGACCGCATCGGAGAAGTTCTCGGCAAGGCTTTCGATTGCGGCCCGCGCTACGCCGGCCTCATCAAGCACGGCGGCATCGCGCCCGACGATATGGGCGACCGCGGCGCGGCCGGCCTCGACGCCGCCGGTTTCGAGCGCCGTAGCCACGTCTGCCACATGCCGGTACAAGCTTCGTTGCGCGAGCAAGCTGCTCGCCGCGACCGCGGCGGCAAATAGCCCGAACGGCAGGCCAAGCAGCGCATGCTGCAGGAAATACGCGGCGGATCCGGCGATGACTGAAACAATCGAAATAGTGATGATGCCGGCAAGCCGCCGCCGAACCTGTCCATCCGTGTCGCGGTTGAAGGTGCGATCAAGCGTGCCGATCAGACGGCCGATCCAGGTCACGGGATGGCCGATGATCTCGAAAAGCCATTGCGGATAACCGAGAGCGAGCTCGATCAGCATGGCCAGAAGAGCAAGCGCAACGGACATTGCGACCTACAAAGCTGCAAGCGAGGCGCTTCGGCGCGCTGTCGCATCTGACGCTGGGCAGGGCATCGGCGTCGAACATGGCGGCGATCTGAACGCCGCCCGTACCATGTTTCCCGGCGCGCCCGAACCTTTCCTCGATCTATCGACCGGGATCAATCCCACTTCCTATCCCCTTCCATCGCTGTCCGTCGATGTCTTTGCGAGGTTGCCGGATTCGGCCGCGTTCGCAAAACTCGCGACGGCTGCGGCAGCCGCTTATGGGGTCCATTCTGCGGCACATGTCGTGCCTGCGCCGGGCACGCAGATTCTCTTGTCCGTGATTGCCGGGCTCGCGCCGCGGGGCCGCGCGGTCGTGCTGACACCGACCTATGCCGAGCATGCCCGCGCTGCGCGGCGCGCCGGACATAACGTCGAGGAGACTTCCGATATTGCCGCTCTTGGTGACGCCGATCTTGCGATTCTAACCAATCCCAATAATCCGGACGGTCGACGATTTGCAAAAGACGAGCTTATCGCCGTCGCCAAGAAGCTTGCGGCCCGCGGCGGGCTTTTGCTGGTCGACGAAGCTTTCATGGATGTCGGCCCCGTGCAGGCGAGCCTTGCTGGTGAAGTGCCGCGCGGCAACATCGTCGTGCTGCGCTCGTTCGGCAAATTCTTCGGTCTTGCGGGGCTGCGACTCGGCTTCGCGATTGCCGCGCCTTCATTCGCCGAGCGGATCGAGTCGCTGCTCGGTCCATGGGCGGTTTCAGGACCAGCGCTCGCCGTCGGCGCGCAAGCTCTGGCGGATCGGACCTGGATCGAGGCGACGCGGGCGCAACTCGCGCAGGCCGCAAATCGGCTCGACGCGCTCCTGACGACGTCAGGTCTCGATATGGTTGGCGGCACGACGTTGTTCCGCCTGGTGCGGAGCCGGACCGCAACTGAGCTGTTTCATCATCTCGGACGCGCCGGAATATTTGTTCGTAAGTTTCCCGATCATCCGGAATGGCTGCGCTTCGGCCTGCCGGCGGCGGAGCCGCATTGGCAGCGATTGCAAGAGGCAATGAGCGCCTTTGCCGGCAACAGCCCAGCAGCGGTCACCAGCAAGCGCGGACTCGTGCGCGAGAATGTGCGCGCCGATCAGAAAGTCGAAAATTCGGCCGGCGCCGCAGCGCCGTCGATGAGCTTCGACGGCGCTTTCCGCACACGCTTGCGCGACCTCCTGGCTTGGCGCCGCGATGTCCGGCGCTTTCTGCGCGATCCATTGCCGGCCGGCGCTCTTGAACAGCTCATCGATTGCGCCTGTCTCGCGCCTTCGGTGGGCTTGAGTCAGCCATGGCGCCTCGTCATGGTCGACGATCCTGCGCGGCGCGCCGCGATCCGCGGCAATTTCGCCTCCTGCAATGCGCAAGCTCTCGCGGCGCAAGCGCCCGAACGCGCAAGCCTTTATGCAAAACTGAAACTCGCCGGCTTGGAGGAAGCGCCCGCGCATTTCGCCGTCTTCGCCGACCGTTCGACCGAACAAGGTCACGGTCTCGGACGGCATACCATGCCGGAAATGATCGATTATTCCGTGGTCACCGCCGTCCACACAATCTGGCTCGCCGCGCGCGCACAAGGCGTCGGCATGGGCTGGGTGTCGATCCTTGATCCCAAAGCGGTGAGCGACATTCTCGACGTGCCCGGGGACTGGAAATTCATCGGCTATTTCTGCCTCGGCTATCCGCAAGCCGACGACAAAGTGCCGGAACTCGAGCGCGCCGGCTGGGAATATCGGCGTCTGCCGCCGTCCACTGTTATCCGGCGCTGATCCCGGCGCCGCTAAAACCGCTGTGTCATTTGCGTTAACGATCCCTTAACAGCTGTGCCAAAACAGGGCATATTTGCTGGCACTTGCCTTGCTCTTATGAGCAAGGCCGGCAGCGCGTATTTGCGCGTCAGCGGCGAACGCTAGACACGCTGATTGTACGCTTGCGCAGAGCAAGGGGGTCGGCGCGCGTTTGAGGAGAGTGCGGTGTTAACGCTGCGTTGTGCCAGAACGATCTTGCGCTCCGCCGTTTGGCCGGCGCGGCTCGCTGCCTGCATCGGCACTGTGGCGGCGCTGTTTGCCCTTAACGCGAGCTCGGCACATGCCGACGGCATGGCGGTTGGCGGCTGCGTCGGTTCACGTTTTTCCATCACCTGCGTCACGCGCTGGGGGGCCTATAGCGATCCCTATATCCGCCTCGTGCGTCCGCAGACCGAAGCCGAAAAGACGCTCAGCGCTGATCGTGATCGCAAATGGCAAGCGCGTTGCCATCCCGCTGTGTTCCAGGACCACTACGGCGTACCACGCTATGAATACGCCGCTCCTGGTTGTGAGTTCGGCGTTGTCGAATAGCGCCAGACGTTAGTGTTGTTGCCCGCCTTTCGGTGCACCTTGGCCGAGCGCGGCAACGGGCGGACCGATTTTGACCTGTCCCGCTGCATTTTGTCCCGGCGCGTGCTGACCCGGAAAATATTTGGCGATCACGACAGGGTCGAGTTGCCGCATCGTGCTCTCAGGCAAGCGGTGCCAGATCTCGTCTTTGCCGAATAAGGCGATGCCGAGATAGCCGCGCACCGTCAGCGTTTGCCCATCGGGGCTCACAGTCATCAGCGCGTTGTAGACGTTGCCGTCGCGCGGATCGAGGATATTGCCGCCTTCGTAGGATAGCCCGCTGCGCGTCATGTTTCGGATCAGCGAGATCCCGAGCAGCGGCTGGTTCTTGCGATCGTCCTGGCACGCCGAGCAGGTGGGATTCTTGGGATCGCCCGGCCGTTGAAACGTCTTGGCGATGGCGCCTTCATAATAGCCGCCGCGCTGGACAAACAGGAACCAGCCGACCGGAGCTCCGGTCTGCTCGTCGGTCTTCTGCCACAAGCCGACCACCGAAGGCTCCGCCGCCGCAGGACGCATGACGGCCAGTGACGCGACGAGCCCCAGCACCAGCGCTGCAACCAGCAGCGTCAAGTTCGACTTGGTGTATTGTTTGACCACGGCATTTTCTCCATTCGCCCAGAAAGAGAATCAACGACTCAACGCCACGGAAAATCTTGGGTGACAATACGGTGATTTCTGGACGAATCGGCTTGGTCGCCCGATGGGGCGTGGGCTGACCAAAATGGGCGGCCTTCGGACAAACCACCATCGAAGATGCGATGCCGCCGGTAAAAAGGTTTGAACCCGCCGTGGTGGGTGTTATGTGGTCGCAGCGGACCAAGCTCGCCGTCCAAGCTCAATCTTGGGCGGCGGGAATGGCCTGTATTCGCGTCGGGGCCTTCACGACAATTCCGTGACGGCCGATCCCAAGCCCGTCAGTCCTTGATCGCTAGGCGTGAGACATGCGCGTAAATGTTCCGATTTCCGCAGGCGCTTGGGCTGGCTTGTTCAGCCGATGGGACGTGCTTGCATTTCTTCTGATCCTCGGCCTTCTGGTGTTTCTCGGCGAAGCGAGCCGGCATCTGTTTGAGCCGCTCACCGCGCTGCAGCAGCAGCCGACGTCGCTCGACCCGCGCAATCTGCCCGAATATGCCGCGCGCACTACGCTGCGCATGTTGATCGCGATGGTGGCGTCGCTGATTTTCACTTTCACTTACGCGACGCTGGCCGCCAAAAACAAAACGGCGGAACGCTTGCTGGTCCCGCTGCTCGACATCCTGCAGTCGGTGCCGATTCTCGGCTTCATCTCGGTAACGGTCGTGTTCTTCATGGCGCTGGCGCCGGGCCGCGTGCTTGGCGCCGAATTCGCGTCGATCTTCGCGATCTTCACCAGCCAAGCCTGGAACATGGCGTTCAGCTTCTACCAGTCCTTGCGCACGATCCCGACCGAGCTGGAAGAGGCGACACGCAATTTCGGGCTCACGCCGTGGATGCGCTTCTGGCGGCTCGACGTGCCCTTTGCCATGCCGCAGCTGATCTGGAACATGATGATGTCGATGTCCGGCAGCTGGTTCTTTGTCGTCGCCTCGGAGGCGATCAGTGTCGGCAACACGACGGTCACGCTTCCCGGCATCGGCTCCTATATCGCGCTGGCCATCGAGCATCGCGACCTTGTCGCGGTATGCTGGGCGATCGGCACAATGCTGATCGTCATTTTCATTTACGATCAGGTATTGTTCCGGCCGCTCGTAGCTTGGGCCGACCGTTTCCGGTTCGAGCAGGAGCCAGGCGCTTTGGCGCCTGAATCATGGGTATTCGACGTGCTGCGGCGCTCGCGCCTGATCGAGCGGCTGACCGCGCCGTTTGCCGTGCTGTGGCAGCTGACGTTCCGTCCGCACCGGCCCGACAAGCCGGCGGCACCGATGCCGCGCATATCCGCGATCGGCGAAGGACGCTTCGCCTTCCAGGCCGGCCTGATCGTCTTTGCGCTCGCGGCCATTGCGCTGTGGCAGACCGTGCGCTTCGCCATCGAAGGCATCACGCTTGCCGACGTCATGACGACACTGGTGTTGGGGCTTGCGACGCTCGCCCGGGTCGTCGTGCTCATTGCCATGGCGAGCGTGGTTTGGGTTCCTATTGGCGTATGGGTCGGCGTGCGGCCGCGTGCTGCCAATCTGGTTCAGCCGGTGGCGCAATTCCTCGCTGCCTTCCCGGCGAATTTGCTATTCCCGATCGTGGTGTCGATTATCGTTGCCTGGAAGCTCAGCCCGAATATCTGGCTCAGCCCACTGATGATCCTCGGAACGCAATGGTACATTCTGTTCAATGTCATTGCCGGCGCCACTGCGATCCCCAACGAGCTGCGGGCTGTCGGCATGAATTTTCGGGTGCGCGGCTGGCTGTGGTGGCGGCGCATCGCGCTGCCCGCGGTATTGCCCTATTATGTGACCGGCGCAATCACGGCATCCGGCGGTTCATGGAACGCCAGCATTGTCGCCGAAGTCGCGTCATGGGGTAATGAGCATCTCCAGGCCGACGGGCTTGGCGCCTATATCGCGCAGCAGACCGATGCCGGCAACTTCCATAAGATCGTGCTCGGCATCGCGGTGATGAGTTTGTTCGTCGTGGTCGTCAATCGCTTGTTCTGGCGCCCGCTGTACTATTACGCCGAGCGCAAATTCCGGCTGGGGTAAGGTTCGCATGACTGCTGCATTGCTCGATATCCACGGCCTGCGTCAGGCGTTTCCCCGCGCCGACGGCGGCGAACATTTGGTGCTCGAAGGCGTCGAACTGCAGCTCAATCAAGGCCAGATCGTCGGCCTGCTGGGCCGCACGGGGTCGGGCAAATCGACGTTGCTACGCCTCATCTCGGGCCTATCTCAGCCGGTGGGCGGCACCGTCACCTATCTCGGCCAGCCGGTGAATGGGCCTGCGGCCGGCATCGCCATGGTGTTTCAGTCCTTTGCGCTGTTCCCCTGGCTGACGGTTCTTGAAAACGTGCAGCTCGGGCTCGAGGCGCTCGGTCTGCCGCAGCCGGAAATCCGCAAGCGCGCGCTCGCCGCAATCGACCTGATCGGGCTCGACGGCTACGAGTCGGCGTTTCCACGTGAATTGTCGGGCGGCATGCGCCAGCGCGTCGGGTTCGCGCGGGCGCTCGTCGTGCATCCGAACATTCTCCTGATGGACGAGCCGTTTTCCGCGCTCGACGTGCTCACCGCCGAGACTCTCCGCACCGATTTCCTCGAGCTTTGGGGCGAGGGCAAGCTGCCGATCAAAGGCGTGATCCTGGTCACGCACAATATCGAGGAGGCGGTGCTGATGTGCGACCGCATCCTGCTGTTCTCCTCCAATCCGGGCCGCATCGTCAGCGACATCCCCGTCGATCTGAAACAGCCGCGCAATCGTCTCGATCCGCAATTCCGCGACATGGTCGAGAAGATCTATGTCGCCATGACCGCCCGCAAGGCCGGGCCGACGCAGATCGGTACGGCGCCCGCCACGACCATGTTCACGGTGCTGCCGCGGGTGTCGGCAAACTTGATGTCCGGTCTGATCGAGACGCTTGCGGCGCCGCCGTTCAACGGCAAAGCCGACTTGCCGGTGCTTGCCGACGAGCTCGCCATGGAATCCGACGAGCTGTTGCCGGTTGCGGAATCGCTGCAGATGTTCCGCCTCGCCGAAATCGAGGGCGGCGACATCAAGCTCACCGATATCGGCAAGCAATTCGCCGAAATGGGGACGGACGACCGCAAGAAATTGTTTGCGCGGCAATTGTTGGCTCAAGTTCCGCTCGCCATGCATATCCGCCGCGTGCTCCAGGAGCGCACCAATCATGTCGCGCCGAAGAGCCGGTTCCTCGATGAGCTCGAAGATCACATGAGCACCGAAGACGCCGAACATACGCTGCGTGCCGTGATCGCCTGGGGCCGCTTCGCCGAGGTTTTCGCCTACGATGACGATTCCGAGGCTTTCAGCCTGGAAAATCCGACGTAAAATTTTTTACTGCAATCTCCAATCTTAGCTTGCCTGTGAAAGCGAACTCCACAAGAGGGTCTTGCAACGGCCTGTTGAGCCCTATTACCGTGGCGGCGCTGACTGGAGCTGAGAGCGCGTGGAGATGCGCGCGTTCGACGCTCTGGAATTTCGAGACTGCGTTGTTATCTGGAACAAAATTCTCGTTTTCGCACTCGGGGGAGCGGGGTTTTTCCAAAGAATGACGCTCGAAAAGCGAGGGCGACTATGTCGGTATTTCCGCAAATCGAAGGCGGCGGGCGTGTGCATTGGTTATTGCTGGGCTCGCTCGCCCTGAATCTGCTGTTCGTCGGCGCGGCCGGTGCGGTCGCGTATCGCTACACGAGTCCAGTCGAACTCATGCCCATCACGCGCATCGACGGCAACCTGCCTGATCGGCTCGAGAGCATAGCCGATAGTTTGCCGCCGGCCGACGCCGACGTGATGCGGGAGGAGCTTCGCGTGGATGCTGCGAAGATCGCAGCCGCGCGAGTCGATATGCGCCAGTCGCAGGACCGAGTCCGCCGCAGCCTGCGCGCCGAGCCGTTCGACGTCGACGCGATGCGTGCGGCAATGGCGGCCAATCACGATGCGCATGCGCGGTTCGATGCCGCCATTCATGACATGCTGGCCTCCGCGGCCAGCAGAATGTCGATCGCTGGCCGCGACGCGATCGCCGATTGGCCTGCTCCGCGCGTGATCGCGCGGCAGGTGCAGCAATCGGCAGGATCAGGCGGCGCTGCGCCGTCCATTGGCGGCGATCGCCAATAGTGCGCGTTCGGCGATGGTGTCGGCGAGCGCCGCCTTGCGGCGCGAATCCAGCACCGCCTGGGCAAGTTCGGCCATCGCGGCGGCGAGCCGTGCGGCGTTCCAATTCTTCAGCGCCACGCCGATGAGATCCTTGCGGCGAAAATGCAGCGGCGGCTGCACGGCATCGAGCGAAAACGGCGCGCCGTCTTCGATCGCAAGCCGCCATTTATGCAGCTGCGCCACCTGACGCTGCGCCGCGAACAGGATCGAGCCCGCATAGGTGCCCGCGGTGCGGGCTTTGGCGAGCTGCGTTTCAACCTCGGCCGGGCGGCCGGCAAAGGCCGCATCGATGATATCGTCGAGTCCGAGCGCCGAGGCGTCGGACACCACCGCCATGACGTCGTCGGTGCTGATCTGTTTCTGGCCATGTGCGTAGAGCGCGAGCTTGTTCAATTCGCTGCGCGAGGCCGAACGATCGCCGCCGAGGAGCGGAATCAACAGCGCACGCGCATCCGCCGCGATGGCAAGGCCGCAGGCGCGCATCTCGCTGTCGATCAATTGCGCGCGGTCGCGCTCGCTGTCGGCATAGCAGGGCAATGCCGCGGCATTCTTGGCGCGCTCGCAGAGCGCGCGCAGCGGTGCATTGCGCCGCAAATCTCCGGCCTCGATGATGATACGGCAATCGACAATATCGATGCCGAGCAGCGCTTCGACAGCCGGCGCGATATTGCGGCCGGAGGCTTTGACCCAGACCGCACGGCGGCCGCCGAACAGTGGAATGGTTTGCGCCTCTTCGACCAGCCGCGCCGGATTGGCGGTGACGTCTTCGCCTTCAAGCCGCGCCAGGGCGAATGGATCGCTGACATCGTCCACCGACGCTTTGACCAGCGCATTGACGCGCTCGCTGACGAGACCCGAATCCGGGCCGAACACCAGCACCACCGGACGCGCCGGATCAGGGCGCGCGACGAATGCATCGGCATTGGCGGCTTTGATCGCAACCATTCTCCGTCATGGCCGGGCTTGTCCCGGCCATCCCGTTAATTTGTACGCTGTGTCTGGCCGATCTAGATGCGCGGGCATAGGCGAGCGAAGCGACGCCGTTCTTCGAACGGCTATGCCCCCGCATGACCATATGGGTATCACGTTCCGGCGACGAAATAGGACGCTAGCCTGTTGCGGATCGCCTCGGCGACCGCGGTCACCGCGCGATCCTCGGCGTCTTTCTTGGCCCGCTGCGTTGCGAAGCGCTGCTGCGAGCCGGGCGAGTCGACGTCGACATGCGAAAACGCGTGATCGGTGACGACGACCTTGCCGGTGGCGATCTCGATGAGCTGATAATACGCCGTCACGCCATCGACCTCGGCCGTCGGCCGGCCGCTGGTGACATCGATAATGACACTTATGGACGTTGGCGCGACCGTCATGGTCAGGCGGTGCGTCGGTGCGGTGGCGCCAGCGCCGCCATTGAGATCGTATTGCAGCGCATTGCGCATGCTGACGGCAATGCGTTGGGACGGCGAGCCTTGCCGCGCCGGGATGACCGGAATGTCGACCTGGGCGAGCTTGTCGTGGACGCTGTCGCTGCCAGGATCAACGGGGTTGCGGCCATAGAGCGGCTCAAAGCAGCCGGCGGTCAGGCCGCCCAGCGCCAGAACCACAGCGAGCCGCGCCAGCGCGCTCAAGCTCTTTCGCTCAAGCCACGACATTGACGATCCGTCCCGGTACGATGATCACTTTCTTCGGCACCTTACCCTCGAGCGCCTTTTTTACCGCATCGAGCGCCAAAACGGCAGCCTCGATCTCGGGATTTTTCGCCTCGCGGGCGACGGTCACGTCGGCCCGCTTCTTGCCGTTGATCTGGACCGGCAGCGTGATCGCGTCTTCGATCAGAAGCTCGCGCTCCGCCCTCGGCCAAGCGGCTTGCGCGACCAGGCCCGTATGGCCGAGCGCGACCCAGCATTCCTCGGCGAGGTGCGGCATCATCGGTGCGAATAATTGCACGAGAACATTAACCGCCTCACGCATCGCCCAACGGACATCGGGCGTGATTGCGGCCCCCTCATCAGCCCCACTTTGCGCCCCGTTTCCGGCCCCGTTTATCGCCCCGGAATCGGCCCCCAGATCGCCAATTACCTCATTGAGTTTATTGGCGAATTCGTAGATCGCCGCCACACAAACATTAAAGTGCAGCTTTTCAATGTCATCGGTCACTTTGGCCAGCGCCGAGTGGGTCGCTTTGCGCAAGGTCATTGCGGTTAGCGAAAACTCTGCCGGGCGCGCATCCGGTGCGCCTTTGGCAACTTCGCCCGCCTCGCCGGCCAGCCGCCACAGCCGCTGCGCGAACCGGAAAGCGCCTTGAACGCCGCGTTCAGTCCATTCCACGTCGCGATCCGGCGGGGAGTCCGACAGCATGAACCAGCGCGCTACGTCGGCGCCGTAGCCGGCGATGATCTCGTCCGGATCGACGGTGTTGCGCTTGGACTTCGACATCTTCTCGATCGCGCCGATCTCGACGGCTTCGCCGGTCGTCAGAAGTGTGGCGCGCCGCGCGTCGCCGTCGGCCTCGATCTTGATCTCTGCCGGTGCGACCCAATCGCCGCTCTCGGTGCGATAGGTCTCGTGCACCACCATGCCCTGGGTGAAGAGGCCTTTGAACGGCTCTTCCAGCCCGACATGGCCGGTCATTTTCATCGCGCGGGTGAAGAAGCGGCTGTAGAGCAGATGCAAAATCGCGTGCTCGATGCCGCCGATATATTGATCGACCGGCATCCAGTCGTCGACCATGGGCCGGTCGGTCGGTGCGGTCGTGATCCATGGATCGGTGAAGCGCTCGAAATACCACGACGAGTCGACGAACGTATCCATCGTGTCGGTTTCGCGCCGCGCCTTGCCGCCGCATTGCGGGCAGTCGACGTGCTTCCAGGTCGGATGATGATCGAGCGGATTGCCCGGCCGGTCGAACGTCACATCTTCCGGCAGCGTCACCGGCAGATCCTGTTCCGGCACCGTGACCACGCCGCACTTGTCGCAATGAATGATCGGGATCGGACAGCCCCAATAGCGCTGCCGTGAAATGCCCCAGTCACGCAGGCGGAAATTGATCTGCCGCTGCGCCACCGGGCGATCGCCGGCTGTCTCCTGCTCGAGCCGCCGCGCTACTTCTTCCTTGGCCTGCGCGATCGTCATGCCGTCGAGGAAGCGCGAATTGATCATCGTGCCGTCGCCGTCATAGGCGGTCTTGGTGATCACGAAGGTCTTCGGATCCTGGCCCGGCGGGCAGACCACCGGTGTATTGCCGAGCCCGTATTTGTTGACGAAATCCAAGTCGCGCTGGTCGTGCGCCGGGCAGCCGAAAATCGCGCCGGTGCCGTAGTCCATCAGGATGAAGTTCGCGACATAGACCGGCAGCTGCCAAGTCTTGTCGAACGGATGGATCGCCCGGATGCCGGTGTCGAAACCCTGCTTCTCGGCAGTGTCGATCTCGGCCTGCGCGGTGCCATGACGCCGGCACTCTTCGATGAACTCGGCGAGCCTCGGATTCTTCTTCGCGGCGGCCAGCGCCAGCGGATGATCCGGCGCCAGCGCCATGAATTTCGCGCCGAACAAAGTGTCCGGCCGCGTCGTGAAAATCTCGAGTTCGCTCTCGCCGTCTGGCGTGGTCTTCGCATCGAGCGCAAAGCGGACCAGAAGTCCTTCCGAGCGGCCGATCCAGTTCTTCTGCATCAGCCGCACTTTGTCCGGCCAGCGGTCGAGCACATCGAGCGCTTCCAACAGCGACGGCGCGAATTTGGTGATGGCGAAGAACCATTGCGTCAGCTCGCGCTGCTCGACCAGCGCGCCCGAGCGCCAGCCGCGGCCGTCGATCACTTGCTCGTTCGCAAGCACGGTCTGATCGACCGGATCCCAGTTCACCTTCGATTGCTTGCGCTCGACGAGGCCTGCGCGCAGGAAATCGAGGAACATCTTCTGCTGATGCTTGTAATAGCTCGGATCGCAGGTCGCGATCTCGCGGCTCCAGTCGAGCGACAGCCCCATGGATTTGAGCTGCTTCTTCATCGCCGCGATATTGGCGTAGGTCCATTCCTTGGGATGGACCTTGCGCTCCATCGCAGCGTTCTCGGCCGGCATGCCGAAGGCGTCCCAGCCCATCGGATGCAGCACGTTGAAGCCCATGGCGCGCTTGAACCGCGCCACCACGTCGCCCATCGTGTAATTGCGCACGTGGCCCATATGGATGCGCCCCGACGGATAGGGGAACATTTCCAGGACGTAGTATTTCGGCCGCGGGTCGGCGTTTTCGGTCGCGAAGATGCCGCGCTCGTCCCAGATTTTCTGCCAGCGGGCTTCCGCGTCGCGGGCGTTGTAGCGGTCAGGAGCCATTACCGTCACAGCTTTGGCAATCACAGTTCTTTTCGAGGCGCCGGACGTGACACGAAAGGGTGGCGGCGGTCAATGTTTAGCCGCAAGTCGCGGTTTTCTAAGGTGCCTTGCAATGCCATTTTGCCGAACCCTGTGGTACGTGGCCCGATCCACGATTTAGTTCACGGTCGACCTTCCAGCTTGGCAATCTTGTTATGAACCCATCGATCATTTCCGCTCTCGCGGCCTTGGCCGGCGCCGCCATCGGCGGCCTCATGTCCGCTGTCGCGTCCTGGCTGGCCCAGCAGCGTCAGGCCCGCGTGCAATGGTTCACGCATGACCGGCTCCGCCGTGAGGAACTCTACAGGGAGTTCATCGAGGAGGCGGCGAGGTGCTTTATCGACGCGCTCCAGCACGACGCCACAAAGGCCGACGTTCCGGGTCTGGTGGTGCTCTACAGCAAGATCGACCGGATGCGCATCCTCTCCTCGCCCAAAGTCGTCGCTTGCGCGGAACAGGTCGGTCGCAAGATTCTCGATACCTATTTGGAGCCGGACCGCTCCTTTCTCGAGCTGCGCGAAATGGTCAACAACAAGTCGCTGCATCTGCTGCGGGATTTCAGCGAAGTCTGCCGCGAGGAATTCGACACGCTGCGCGCCACGCAATTTTGATGGCGCCCGGCACTCTATCCTCCACCGCGATAGCGGGGGAGGTAACCGTGCGAAGCACGGAGGTAGGGGCGCGGGCCTTGACGGGTCGCGCTCCGTTGCAAGCTTGCTCTGCATTACGCGCGTCTGAGCAGTAAGAGTTTCCATTACGGTTCTGCACCGCCGTCGCCCTACCTCCGCGCTGCGCGCGGCTACCTCCCCCGCTAGCGCGGTGGAGGATGACGCGCGTCCTCTCATGCGCGCGCAGCGTCTGCGCACGCAGTGAAAATCACGCCACGATTTTTGCGAAACGAAAGACCAAAGGCCCCAAAGAACGCGAAGGGGGCAGAGCGCCGACAGGCGCACCATCCGTTGGCCGTATCGCAGACAAGTTTACGCAGTCTGCGCAAACCGTCTGCGCGGATGCGGCAGCGTGCTGAGCGCAGCACGCTCGCCTCTCGGCGCTCCACCGCGGCTCTCGTTTAGGCGACCGAACGCCACCACTCAGCTCCGGGCCGCGCTTCCCTATTGGCGGATCGGTAGAAATACCCTTGCGGGCTTTCGATCCTCTCCGCCAACCAAGTTAGCCAGACACCTGGCAGACCGGTCGTAATGCCGGCCGGGACGATGCCCAGAACCGCCCGGGAGCGATTGCAAATCCGCGCGCAGGCGCCGCACCCGCTCCGCATTCAGGCATGCCTCCGGACGGCGCCCTTCGATGAGCGGGGTGCAGTTAATGTAACTGGAATAAGGACCGACGTCAAGAGTTTTGTCCTTAAAACAAGGACAGATTCGCGGGCGTCAAGGTTGTGGGTCTAATGACAACAAGCTGCGCGGCGATAGATGGTTGTTGCGTACATCATGGCATCGTTACTTTTACGCCGCGCCGCTGCAATTCGACGATCACATCGGCTCGCGCCGGAACCCGCAAGACATAAAGTTCCGATAGATCTGGTAAAGCCAATAATGGCGAAATCTCCCCCACCCCGAGATTGATAAGCCATATTTTTTTTAAGTGTTTCAACGACTCAATGGGCGCTAAAGAGGTTATTGGAAGTGCCGAAAGATTGAGTTCGGTTAGGTTTTGCAGGTTACGAAGAAAACTTAAGTCGTTTATTTGAATCGAACTGAGATTAAGCGTTTTCAGCCCCCTGAAGTTACCGATCAAATCGGCATTTGCGACCGGAAAGAGAAAACCGAACCCCATCCCATTAAGAGTCAATTCCTGCAGATTGCCTAGATTTTTGAATTGCGAGATATCAAACGGCTGCGCGCCCCAGATGTGCAATGCCTCCAAGCCTGTCAATGAACTGATAGGGGATAAGTCGGTCGGATTTGCATCCATAAACGACAATTTCTTCAGGTGAGGTAGGTCCACAAGTCCGGGAATTTGGTCTTTGCCAACGATGAGTTCGAGATGTGTATTCTCTGTGAGTGCGCTTAGGTTGGTTATCCGCGTGCTTTGAATCGTCAGCTTTTCAAGATTCTCACTGTGTGAAAGTGCGGAAATGTCTGTTAGCGGCGTGTGCTCCAGGTTCAGCACTCGAAGCTTACCCATTGATGCCAAAAAATCCGCGTTGCGTATGCGCGAGTTGGCTAAAGTCAACTCCACTAAATTCGTCAATGAGGATAAGGGCGATGCGTCCACAACACCTGCGGTGGAATCGTATGGTATTTGGGAAAGCGTGAGGTTGGTCAGATGCGTAAATCCACGTAGTTCAGAAATATCGGTAAATTTGCCAGCCTCAATGGCCATATTTGTGAGCTGCGGCAGATCCGCGAGATAATGAAGGCCAGCTATGGTGCCGATAAGCTGAAGGTGTAAGCGAAACGGCTTGTTTAATTGTGCCAAGAGGTGAGCTGTTTCAGCCATTGGGGGAACGGAACGTTCAACGACTTCAACTAATAAATTGCCGCCCTCTTCGGATTTTATTGTCCATCCAAGCTCTCCCAAACGAACAAGCACCTCCGTTTGTGAAAGTGGCTCTTCATTATACCGTTCGTATAGCCACGCGCCTGCCGCGATAAATCCAACAGCGGTTGCGATCATGACCGCCGCGGGCAAAACTAGCCTCGGATTAATTGGCACAAAGGTCAGGGCGGCAATCACGACCGCTCCAATCAAGCCTATCCATGCGATGAAGGTAGGCATGCCTTTGACCGCGTACGGCAAGAAGCCGAAAAACGCGGCGACGCAGACAGCAAATATCCGCTCACCCATGGCAAAACCCTTCCCCCGGGGGTGATTCCCCTGGAAGTAGATTCCATTGTCTGAAGCAACCACTCAAGCCCCGGATAATTGTCCAAGGACGCGCCCGACAACCTCACCCCAGCCACCCGGCGCTTTTTGGTGAAACAGGTGCGCGGTCGGATACCACGGGCTGTCTTCGCGGCCGTCGAGCCAGCGCCAGCAGCCGTCGAAGCGTGAGAGAATCCAGACCGGCTTACCCAGCGCGCCGGCGAGATGCGCGACCGCGGTGTCGACGGAGATGACGAGGTCGAGAGTGGCGATCAGCCCTGCGGTGTCTTCAAAGCCGACAAGTTCGGATGTCGGATCGAGCAGCGACAGGCCGTCCGGCGGGTGAAGCGCCTGCGTGGCCGGTGCGCCCTTCTGCAAGCTGACAAACTGGACGCCGGTCAATTCGCGCAGTGGCGCGAAATGCGCAAGCGTCATGCTGCGCCGTGCGTCGATCGCGTTGGCGTCCGGATTGTGCTTGCGCGCTTCGCCGGCCCAGACCAATCCGATTTTTGGCTTGCCCGTGCTGTGCGATAGCCGCGCCGCCCAATGCGCGACGCGCACGGGGTCGGTGGCGATGTAAGGCACATTGGCCGGGATGGTGTCGCGGTCGGTGCGGAACGCGAGCGGCAGGCTCATCAGCGGGCAATGCCGGTCGAATGGCGGCAGCGTCTCGCCTCGCGCGAGCACTAAGGACGCGCCTGATATGTGCGACAGCAGGGCTTTCAGCTGCGGCTGGACTTCGAGGATGATTTTGGCGCCGCGCTGCGCGAGGAGCGGCACGTAGCGCACGAATTGCAGCGTGTCGCCGAAGCCCTGTTCGGCGTGAAGCAGCATGGTCTTTCCGGCGACGGCCTCCTCGCCGAGCCAAAGTGGTTCGCGGAAATTCCGCCGTTGCGGGGCAAATTCGGCGACATCCCAGCGCGATTCGTAGGCGGCAAAGCCGCGTGGCAGGTCGCCGAGCGCCAACAGCGCGAGAGCCTGTTCGAAGCGCGCGGGCGCATGGCCGGGCTTTGCGCGCAGCGACTTTTCCGCGCTGACGAGCGCATCGCGCGGCCGGCCGAGATGGCGCAGCGCCAGCGCCTGATTGTGCAGGATCGTCGGGTGATCCGGCGCAAGGCTGAGCGCCCGCGCATAACTTGCCAGGGCTTCCTCGGCGCGATTGAGCTTCATCAGTGAATTGCCGCGATGGCAAAGCGTATCGGGATGGTTGGGCGCGAGTGCGAGCGCGGCCTCGAAGCTCGCAAACGCTTGCGCAAACCGTCCGAGTTCAATGAGCGTCGAGCCGTGATTGAAGCGCGCGAACAGATAATCGGGCCGCAGCGCCAGCGCGCGCGCAAAGCTTTCGAGCGCCGCGTCGTGACGGCCCAGGCAATTGAGCGTGGTGCCGCGGTTGTTCAATATCTCGGCATGATCGGACTTGATCGCGAGCGCCCGATCGAAGCTGCTCAGCGCTTGGGCGTGATCGCCTTGCGCGTGGCAAACGAGGCCGAGATTCGACCAGGCATCGGCAGAGTTGGCGTGGCTGCGTAGCGCGGCCGTGATCAGCTTCCGCGCTTGCGGCAAATGCCCGCGCCGATATTCAATGAGGCCGAGCAGATGCAAGGCATCGAATTCATTCGGCCGCTTGCGCAGGACCTCGGTGTAGAGCCTTGCGGCCTTGTCGATCTGTCCGGCATTTTGCGCGGCAAGCGCGTCCTGGAGCTTGCGCGCCAGACTTGTGTGCAGAGACGCAGAGTTGCTGGCCACGGCGGCGCGGCTGGTCATTGTTGGCGCTGGCGTCCTTGTTGAAGTTCGGCGAACGCAAGACGACAGGTGCGAGTGATTCGTGATCAGAAATTATAGCGCGTGGCGCATGCGCCGCGCGCACTATTGCGCGTGATTTACTTGTGCGCGTGATTTACTTGGCGGCATGCGCTCCACTCGGCATGCCAGTGGCTCGATATGCCTGCCAGTAATTCCAACAGGTATCTATCAACGTCTTGTAGTCGATCTGAAGTCCCATTGACGTAATCCAAAGGGCGTCGTGCCCGATCAGCATCCGATTCGCGCTACGGGTCCATCGGACGCTGCGGGTCAGGTCCAGTGTATCCTGCACGTTACGCGGAATCGCCAGGATCACGATCTTCTGGCCTTTATGCTCCCAACTGCAGATCTCGGTAACATCACCCCAAGGGATAAGTTTGGAGGCAACGCGCGTGTCACGAATTCCCTCCGGCGAAATAGTAATGACTGTCCCCGACGAGGCCATCAGGCGTTGCAGACCCATGACGAGACAGAGGCCAAAAAACGGGATACCCACATAGCTCGCGATTTTTGCCTCCAGCGCGACGTTCGGCTGCAAAGCCACGAAAACGCATGCCGCGATCAGCAACACGGCGCAGGTGATCAGGAGCAAGAGCTTTGTGGGTGAACCTTTAATCTCAATCGTGCGCGACGCGTCGGCAGTTACTTGCATGATTTCCAATGGTGATTGTATGGAAAAGATGCGCAACTTTACCGACAAGTACGCCAAGGAGGAAGCGCGCTGCTTCGAATAGCGCGGCGCATATGCCGCGCGCTATTCCTCGTGATTCTCCGACCAGCCGTTGCAATGGGCGCGCTCGTGGCGGACATAGGCGCGCAAGTCTTTCACCGGACCGCCGCGCGGAATGACCAGAAAGCAGGAGTGGCCGCTTTCCCAGGAGCAGGCGTCGGCATGGACGCCGCGCTTGGCGCAGACTTGCCGCGCTTCCTTGAGCGGCAGCACGCGCTCGATGACATGGCCCGAATAAGCGTGATTGTAACGCATCGGCGGTTCGAGAACGTAGATCGGCATGGAGCCTCCGCACTGCCTCAGAGCACAAGTCCGGCCATGACGGCTGCCTCAGACCTACAATCATCCGAGCTAGCTGCTTTTGTCAGTTTGTCGTGCCGGCCGGTATAAGCTTGCGGCCATGCAAGCTCACGATGCAATTGCCCCTCCGCTGAACATTTTACCCGACTTATTCTGGGCTGTGTTCGTTCCCTATAGCTGGCTGCATTTCGTCACGGTCGGCATCTGCGTGCTGATCGTGGCGGGACTGGCCTTGCTTGGACGCGCTTTGCCTAAGATTCAGGAAGAACCGCTGCGGCACCTGCTCGGCATTTTCGGCCTGGTCTATTGGCTCTCCTACAATGTGTGGTGGAACTGGAACGGCATCGATTTCGCCAATGGCCTGCCGCTGCAAATCTGCGACGTCAACGGCTTGATCGCGCCGCTCGTTCTGCTCACGCAGCAGCGGTGGCTGCGCGCGACGCTGTATTACTGGGCCTTTGCGTTGTCGACGCAGGCGTTCATTCAGCCGGCGCTGCAATTCGGACCGGGAACCCTGATCTTCTATTGGTTCTGGGCCCAGCACACGATCATTCTCGCTTACGCGGTCTACGATCTCGTGGTGCTGCAGTTCCGGCCGCAATGGCGCGACCTTCTGCGCTGCTATGCGGTGAGCGTGGTCTATCTCGCGGCCGTCGTGCCACTCAATGCGCTAGTAGGCTCCGACTACGGCTTTCTCGGCAATCTGCCGCCGGCGCAGATTCCGCCTTTTGTCGCCGGTCTTGGGCCGTGGCCGGCTCGCGCAGTCATCCTGGTCCTGCTCTGCTTTATCGCTTGTGCGATAGCGCAGCTGCCGTGGTCACTGACCAGGCAGCTGAGTCGGCAGAAGACCGGACGGCGCAAGCCGGCCTGATATCGTGATGCAGCCGAATCATACTCGTCATTGCGAGGAGCCAACGGGTCCGGCCCGAAGTGGCCGGCCCGATGACAGGCTCCGCGACGAAGCAATCCAGCGCTGCGGCGCCGTCTGGATTGCTTCGCTTCGCTCGCAATGACGGTGACCCTGACTCTAGGCCCGCGCCGTCGCCGCGATGCTGCGCGGCCGCTCAAGACCGATCAGCGCGTCGAGGCTGTAAGGGCCGGCGCCGAACGCGAAGACATAGAGCATGCCGCCCAGCATGGAGAGATGCTCCATGAATGCGATCTGCTGCGCGTGCATTTGGGCCGCCGGCATCGCCCAGTAATTGTGGAACACGAGCGCCAGCGTCAGCAGGTAGAGCGCGAAGATGAGTGCGAGCGGGCGCGTGAACAGGCCGAGCATCAGGGCGAGGCCGCCACCGAATTCAAGCAGCACCACGCCATAAACCAGGACATTGGGCAACGGAATGCCGTGGCTCGCCATCTGCGCAGCCGTGCCGTCGAGTCCCCAGATCTTGCCGAAGCCCGACAAAACAAACACGAGGGCCAATAGAAAGCGGCCCAAAACCGGAACGAATTTCTCGAGCGAGTTCATCGCATGTTTCCGCTGTAATATTCGGTCACCCCGCGGGGAATTTCTCCACTGCGCCGCCCGTGTCAACGCCGCGTAATTCACGCGTGGATCAACGAGTTGTGATGACGGCGAAATAAGCAACGCTTGACGCAAAAGCGTGCTGCGCATCGCGAGAATCACGCGAAAGTTACGACGCGAGACTCATTTCCATCGTGTCCTGGATGAAACCGCGCAGCGTGTCGCTGTCGAAGGGTTTACGCAAGATTTTCAAGTCCGGCGGCGCCGCCTGTGCCGCGTCGCTGTAGCCCGTGGTCAGGATCACCGGGAGATGCGGATAGCGGGAGCGCACTTCGGTCGCGAGACCAACGCCGTCGATCGTGCCGGGCATCACGATGTCGCTGAACACCAGATCGATCTTGGCGCCTTCGCCGAGAAGCTTCAGCGCGGCTTCGGCGGAGTCGCGATAGACGGTGTCGTAGCCGAGATGCTCGAACAACGATGACGTCACCTCTGCAACCTCGGGGCTGTCGTCGACGACAAGCACCATCGGCCGCTGCAGATGCGGCGCGTCGATCTCCACTGTCTCCGCGGTTCTTGCCTCGTCGCCGCAGGACGGCAGATAGATCGTGATCGTCGTGCCTTCACCGACTTTGCTGTCGGCGGTCACCGTGCCGCCGGCCTGGTGGGCGAAGCCATAGACCTGCGACAGGCCAAGGCCGGTGCCTTTGCCGACTTCCTTGGTGGTGAAGAACGGATCGAAGATCTTCGACAACAGGTTCGGCGGAATACCCATGCCGGAATCGGAAAATGAAACCGCCACATAGCCCAGATTGTGCTCGTCGTCGCGCAGCGCGTCGTCGGTCTCGACATTGCCGGCGGTGAGCGTGAAGGTGCCGCCGTTGGGCATCGCGTCGCGGGCATTGACCGCGATATTGACGATGGCGAGCTCGAGCTCGGCGAGGTCGACTTTGACCGACCAGATATCGATCGCGATATTCTCATTATAGACGATGTTGCCGCGCAGCGAGCTCTCCAGCATCGTGCGCATGTTGCGGATGCTGGTGGAGAGATCGACCACGGTCGGCGACAGCTGCTGGCGCCGCGAGAAGGTCAGCAATTGCCGGGTCAGGCTTTCGCCGCGCTTGGCCGCGGTCTGGATGGCCTCGATGGCGCGCGGCAGTTTCGGATCGAGCAGGCGCTTGAAGGTCTGCGCATTGCCGCCGATGATCATCAAGAGATTGTTGAAGTCGTGCGCGATGCCTCCGGTCAATTTGCCGATGGCTTCCATCTTCTGCGCGGTGGCGAGCTGTTCGCGCGCTTCGACGAGTTTCTCCTGCGTATCGCGCCGCTCGGTGGCGTCGCGGATGATATTGGCAAGGCCGATCAGCGTGCCGTCGTCGTCGCGGATCGCGGTCAGCGCTCCCGTCATAAAGAACGGCGTGCCGTTCTTGCGGATGCGCCAGCCTTCGACCTCGTGCTTGCCGTTCTGGATCGCGGAGGCGAGCGCCCGCTTCGGCTCGCCGGCGCGGCGCTCGTCCGGCCGGTAGAAGATGCCGAAATGCTTGCCGATTACTTCGTCGGCCTTGTAGCCGATGATGTTCTGCGCACCGGAATTCCAGCTCGCTACGCGGCCCGACGAGTCGAGCAGGAAGATCGCATAGTCGGTGACGCCTTCCATGAAGATCTGGAAGTGCCGCTTGGCGTTCTTGAACGCGAGCTGGGTCTGCTCGACGCGGCGGTGCAGATGCTCCTGCGCCACGAGCAGTCGCGCCTCGGTGTCGCGATGCGCGAGGATGGCGGCGCCGAGAATGAGCGGCACCAGCGACGTGGCGATCGCGAGCGCCAGCACCAACACCAGCGAACTGTTCAAGTCGACCGAGGAGCCGAAGCCGGCCGAGACGCCGGCGATGCAGCAGAAGATCAGCGCCGCCGTTGCAGCATCGCGTTGATTGCCGCGCAAGGCCGCCGCCAGCAGCGGCACCACGATGAGGAAGCCGAGCAGGCCGCGATAGGGCATCAGCGTGTCGAGCGCGCCGCCGAATGCCGGCATCAGCGGACTGAAAGCGAGGACGCCGATCACTGCCGCGGCCGTCAGGATCGCCGCGGTTTCCAGGATATTCGGCGGGGCGCCGGCATAGGCCGCGACGGCGCGGCTCATGGCCGACTTATTGACCGCGGTCCGGTTCGTTCCGGTCGTGCCGGGCACTGTCGCCCACAGCACGATGACCGGCGTCATCACCAGGCTGCCGCCGGCATCGGTGAGCCACCAGGTGTCGTAGTTCGAGAGCAGCGCCGGCCAATTGGCGAACACATCGGTGACGGCGGAATCGCCGGCGTAAAGCTTGCTGGCCATGGCGCCGGCGAGTGAGCCGATCATGGCGATAGCCGAGCTGATGACGGCGACCGGGCCGAAACAGACCAGCGCGAAGCGCCCGATGCCGCGCGCATTGGCGAATGTCTTGCAGCCATACGACCAGCGTTCCAGGAGCCAGGCGCCGACCATGGCGGCAAGCGTGGTGCCGAGCGCGTCGCCGGTCGCCTCCACGATCGGGCGGAGTTCCATGACGCCTGCAATCACGACACGGGCAAGGAAACATCCGGCGAAGATCGCCGCCGCCACGCGATTGCCGCGCAACAGGATGACGCCGAGCGCCACGCCGGTTGCCGGCCACAGCGGCGTCCCGGCTGGATTGAGCACCGGCACGAGCAGCGCAGCGCCGGTGAGGCCGAAAAAGATGACAGCGATCAGGACGAGCTCAAGCGCAACGGACGCGGCGTCCAGAACCGCGCGAAGAGGGGGCAAATGCTGCGCTTCGCCGATTCCAGCTCGTGTCATGTAAAAAGGCCTCGCGCTGGGAACTTTAAAGATACTCAATATTACCTCTTTGACCACAGTCTTGTTCGGCTTTGTCCAAATAAGGCAGCAATGTGCAGGCGTTGCCTAAGCGGCTGCCCTAAAGCCTGTTTTTCTGCTCACGCCACAATTCGTCCACCGCGCAACAGGGCGGCTCATTGTTCCCGAGGAGGATCGCAACACCTCGCCATGAGGGAACTCGGTTAGGTTGGGCGCAAAGCCGGAGTTCACGAATCATGTCAGATGTTACACGCGAACATCGATACTCGGTTACCGTCACATGGCGCGGAAATCGCGGCAGCGGGACTTCATCCTACGGCGCCTATGCACGCGAGCATGAGATCGCGGCCGATGGCAAGCCCGCCATTGCCGGTTCTTCCGATCCGCTGTTCCGCGGCGACCGCACGCGCTGGAACCCGGAAGAGCTGTTGGTCGCTTCACTCTCGGCCTGTCATCAGCTCTGGTATCTGCATCTCGCCGCCGATGCCGGCATTGTCGTGACCGATTACGTCGATCAGGCCGAAGGCGTGATGGCAGAACGCGCCGACGTCGCGGGATGTTTCACGGCTGTGGTGCTACGCCCGATTGTGACGATTGCCGCCGGCAGCGATGTTGCGCGGGCGAGGGAACTGCATCACACCGCGCATGAGAAATGTTTCATCGCCAATTCGGTGGACTTCCCGGTGACATGCGAGCCGAGCATCGTCGTCGCGGATTAGAATTGGCAATGGTGTGCCACGAGAAACGAGATGGCCGGGACGTAGGCGAGCGAAGCGACGCCGTTCTTCGAACGGCTATGCCCGGCCATGACCAACGATGAAGAATTATTATTTCTCGACCAAATTGATATCGCTCTCCTGATACGCCGGGTGGTTCCACCCATTCTCGTCGTAATCCGCCATGCACTTCTCGGCCAATCCTTCCATGGCCTTCAGCGCGCCGTTGGCTTGCGCCTGTTGCAGCTGGAAGACGCGGATGAGCTCGTGGCTGCCGGAATAGTTCATCTCATAGAGCTCGTGGCGCGCGCCGAACTCGGTGCCGATGGCGTCCCACAGGAGCTTCATGATCTTGATGCGCTCCTTGTAGTCCATGCCGTTCGAGCCGCGGACATATTTGGCGAGATATTTGTCGATCTCCGGATTTTTGAAGTCGACGGCGTGCGAGGGCAGATAGATCAAGCCGGAGGCGACGATCTTTTCGACGATATTGCGCACCGCCGGATAGGCTTCCGTCATGAACAGGCGATAGGTGGCCGAGCCGCGCGAATTCGGCAGCACCGCGCCGTTGACCCAGGGCTCAGGATTGCACGCCATGGCATCAGTAAGCGACCAGAACAGATTGCGCCAGCCGATCACTTCGCCGATATGGGCCTGCACGCCGCGGAAGGCTTCGACGCCGGTGGCGCGCGCGGCCTTGTAGAGCAGGCCGGCAATGAAATCGAGCTTCACCGACAGACGCGTGCAGCCCTGCAGCGTGAAGCCGTTGAAGAAGCCCGAGCGCGGATAAAAATCCTTCAAGCGCTGGATGTCGCGATGGATGATGACGTTCTCCCAGGGAATGAACGCATTGTCGAAGACGAAGATCGCGTCGTTCTCGTCGAAGCGCGAGGTCAGCGGATAGTCCCAGGGCGAGCCGGTCGCGGCGGCGGCATATTCATAAGACGGCCGGCAGATCAGCTTGATGCCCGGCGTGTTCATCGGCGCGATGAACATCACCACCATGCTCGGGTCGGTGATCTCCTGGCCCATATTCTGGCCGAGGAAGTTGTAATTGGTCAGCCCCGAATTGGTGGCGACCACCTTGGCGCCCGAGACATAGATGCCGGCGTCGGTCTCTTTCTGAATGGTGATGTAGACATCCTTGACCTGCTCGACCGGCTTGTTGCGGTCGATCGGCGGATTGACCAGCGCATGGTTGAGGAACAGCACGGATTCCTGGCCGCGCTTGTACCAGGCGCGGGCATTGTCGGCGAACTTGCCGTAAAACTCGGCATTGGCGCCGAGCGTGTTGAGGAAGGCGGCCTTGTAATCGGGGCTCCTCCCGAGCCAGCCATAGCTGAGGCGGGCCCAGGCGGCGATCGCATCGCGCTGCGCGATCAGGTCCTCGCGCGACTTCGCCACCTTGAAGTATTTGTGCGTGTAGCCGCCGGAGCCGGTGTCGGTCGGGCCGGTCAGCACATCCTTGGTCGCCTTGTCGTGCAGCGCGTCATAGAGCAGCGCGACGGAACGCGCCGAATTGCGGAAGGCGGGATGTTCGGTGACGTCCTTGACGCGCTCGCCATAGATATAGACCTCGCGGTCGTCTTTCAGCGATTGCAGAAATTCGGCGCCGGTAAACGGCCGCTTCTTGCCGGCGATGATCGCTTCGGGACGGTCGGGCATCTGATCCTCCAAACTTCTTGCGCAAGTGGGGCGCGCACTTGCCATTCACGCACACCTGACATTCATCAGTACACTGAAGATTATGCGTAGAGTACCACCACTGCCTCACGAGGACGAGCGGCTGGTGGAAAGTCTATGCCGCGCGTCGCGGCATCGGATCGTGTGCGGCGAAGGACGAGAGACTGCGTCGCCACGGTCGCGCGGGATCGACGGACTGTGGGCCGAACGCTGGAAAGAAAGTCGCCGTCGCTGGATTCAAATCCAATGCATAAAGCCGCCTGAGCCGGGATGGATTAGAAGCGGCGTTTCAGTTGGCTAATGATTTGCTGGTCGGTGATCTTGTCGTCTTCGGCGAGCATAAAGGCCTTCGAGAGAATGACGGACAGCAAACCGTCGCCCTCGAAGGGCAATCGCACACGGCCATTCTCGCTGCTGTGCGCCGGCACGATGCAGAGGTATTGATTGTTTGACGCCATGATGATGTTTCCAGAACCGAGATGGATACGATACGCCTGCAGTTTGCCGCGGATGATCAAGTGACGGTCGTCGAGGCTGCATTTGTCGGCGATCGAGAGCATCGGCAAAAGCTCGGCCAAGACCGCGTGGCGCGTGCGAGCTGATCCGAACAGTTCGCTCGATGCGGCGCGCCGCCAATAATCGAAAAAGGGACCGTCGCGGCCACCGTCGGCCCAGGCGGGATCCCTCCCAATCGACGCGACGCTTGTAAACAAGTCCAGGTCGCGAAATATCTCCGACAGAACAAGCGGCGGAACTTTACCGAGCGAAATGCAATCTCCGTACGAGCTAAAAAACTGCGCCCGATCGGTCACAATGAGGGGCAGCGAGCTATTGGGAAACGGGTTGTCCGCATCTGACGCCAGGCCGACGACAAATTCGGCCACAAGACTTGCTCCTGGAATAATGCGCGCCGGATATGATCTGCCTCCATCCCAGTTCCCCTGCGCCGGAACAATCCATCCGCGCGCTCTGCCAAGCGCGCGAAATTGACTCTGTTGCAGGACATGGCTCGCGAATCGGTTCGAGTAGGTGTCGGTCAGCTGTTCCGCTTCCGTCAGGACATAGATTTCACGCCACGCCTGCTTGAACGGCTGAACGATCTCGAGCTCGTTGATGCGCCGACGCCAAGCGTGGACGACCTCGGTCGTGGAAAAGAACGGATGCCAGAGGCGCACTTCGGCATCTCCTGAAACGTCCAGGCTCTTGCCATTCACACCTGACGGCCTACCGTCTTCCAGAATGCCCAATTGCCTCTCGCCTTGGCTCGTGAATGACCAGACCAGCCGGCGCGCGAAATGAGCGAGAAGGGGATGATCGACATACGTCTTACGCCAGGCATCCGCTGACCAGACGTGGTCGGCGAGATAAAGCTCCTCCAATCGTGCGGCTTGCCCCTTCAGGGTGTCGGAAATCGCTTTGACGCGCGCTTTCGCGGCCGCGATTTGCTGCTTCTCCGCGTCGTTGGCGGCTTTTGGCGGGCTCCTTTTGGGGATTCCCGAAGCGTTGATCCAGGCGAGCGTTGCCGAACTTCCTTCGAGAGAAATGCGCGCCACCCCCGCTCCAGCGGGAAGCGCGACGTTGCCTGTGGTGTCCAAGCCATAATCCGCGACGGTCGTCTCTTCGAGAGTCGACACCGGAACGCCCTGTCGTTCGGCGATCGCCGCTATCGCCTTGTCGACCATCGTTCTCTCGGCCCCTTTGACTTTGCGGCGCAGATTTAAGAGCGCGGAAACTCCTCTCGTTTCCTACATCGACAACGCGGTGGTCGCGCCCGAAAGCAAGATACGCGATCCAGCAAATTTCTCGGCCTTGAGTGCAGCAGCATCGCAACCGAGCAGCGCCGCCATCCATAGCAGGCGCCGCCCAAGCTCCTCGTGAAGCGTGATCGTCGACCAGGACATCGCGTCAGGGCTCGCCTGTGCCAGTTCGGCGCCAGGAGCCACGTTTGGTCCGACCGGGCCGCTCGGCTGAAGCTTTCCAACCCATGTGCATAGCATTCCGGCAACTCTGACATCGTCGCCGTCATGGCGCATTGTTTCGGCTTGCTTCAACCATGTCTGCGTCGGCTGCGCGCCCCGACCTGTCGAGGCGTGCTCGAGGATGGCGTAGAGCCTGGTTTGCAGCGGTGCCGGCTCGCGGGCAATTTCGGTTTGAACGTGAACCGACCAGGGCGAATCCGGCAAAGTGAACGGCTTGTCCCTGTCGCCCAGCAAGGCTTCGAGGCGTTCCCGAAAAGCGCGCGCATCCTTGTTGTATTCAAGATACGGATTTGCCTCGGCCCGTTTCTTGCGATCAGCAATCAGGCGGCGGACATGTGTCTCGATCCCGGGGCTGAGATCTTCGACGAGCTTCTTGCGTTCGAGCGCGCGAAGAATGGCGCGCTCCGGCCCATCGCCGGTATAACAATATCTTTTTCGCTGATCGGCCATCAGGGCAACCAGCCTCTCCAGCTGCTCCTGACTGAACGGCAAGTTCGGTCGCATTAGCGTCGCAAAGATCTCTTTCGCCGTATACTGGGCCTGCCAATCGAACGACGAATAGGTGGGGCAACGCGTGATCGCGTGAAAACGAGCATAAGCGTGAAGCGCCACATCCGCCCTTTGCTCGGGCGTGCAATCAAGCAAGCGGCGCCACGATGTGGCGGCGCTCATGTCGCGCGGTCCGCGCCCTACCTGTTCGTTCCATTGTTCGAACGATGCGTTGAAGGCATCGTGGATTTCTCCGGACAGAACTGTCCTCGCCGCAGCATCCAGAGCGGCGAGTTCACGGACGGTCGCAGCATAATACTTCGTGGCCTCTGCGCGCCCGACCGGCTGACCATCCACATAGGCGAGGAAGTGCGGCCTATCCGAAAAAAAAAGAAGAATTTGCTTTACGATTCGCGCAAATTTGCCGTGCTGCATACGATCGAGCCAATTCATCATGCGCCTACGGATACCAAGCGGTGAAGCATCCTGCGTGATATTTTGGTTCGCCATCGCAGCCCCGCGAACGGCTTAGCCACCTCTCAGCGGCACCAGTCGGACAAAGCGCGCTTCACTTGCAGGGGTCAGGACGAATTTTTCGTCGAGGTTGGTGACCTGGCGGCCGTCGAGCAGCATGATGATAGGACGCTTTTCGACGGCCTCGATGGCCATGGCGACCTGGGGCTCCAGTTTCAAGGCGCGAAACCGCGGTTTGGGGTCCGGGTTTAATGCGGCCTCTCGCCAATGCGGCTCAACCAGCAGAGCCGATGTCCCGGGGGTTTCGTTGTAGCGTTCAACCTCGGCCTCGACGCGCAGTCGCAGGATTTCGCGCGCGCTAACGGTCAGGAGCGGGATGAGCAGGTCGGGAGCGGCGATTTCGGCCGCGCCTATTTCTTTATCGATGACTTTTAGCATGATCGACATACGCCGCTCCGGACTTGAGTTTGGAATCGATGGAGATAAATGCGCGCTCCGCTCGGTCGATCGAAGTCAGGTCCAGCCGGGATTTCCCGGATGAACCGGAAACTTCGATCGGAATGATAGCAATCTTCTGCGACCCCAGTAAGTTGAATTGTGGAGACCCTACGCGCGCCGCTCGCGCAGGAGCGCCCACACTGCAAGGGCGGCGCCGATGAGGACGGCGACAACGGCGTCGCGCAGGCCGGTCGCGGCGAAGGCGCCGGCGCCGATGAGAAAGCCGACCGCGATCGAGAATACGCGGCCTTTCATGGCTGGCGCGAACGAACGGAATGGCGAGCCAGTGCTGCAGGGCCGAAACGTGGCGAGACCTGGAGCGAAGACCTGATGCCGAACGGCGGCGAGCGAGCGGCAAGATCGCGGGACAGCCGGGATTTTCTTGATCGGCCAGGACACCTGATCCGCCGGCTGCAGCAGATTGCGTTGGCGCTGTTTGTCGATCAGGCCAAGGCCTTCAAAATGCCGTTCGACGTCACTTCGGTGCAATACGCGGCGCTTGCCGCGATCCGCAATCATCCGGGCATCGACCAGACCACCCTGTCGTACATCATCGCGTTCGACCGCACGACGATCGGCGGCGTCGTCGGACGGCTGGAGAAGAAGAAGCTGATCAAGCGCTCAAACGGCGCGCACGACCGGCGCACCAAGTCGCTGCATGTCACCGCGGCCGGCGAGCGATTGCTTCGCGACATCGAGCCCGCGGTTGCCGAGACACAGAGGCTCATTCTCGCACCGCTCAAGCCGAGCGAACGCGCAGCCTTCATGCGGATGCTCAAGCATCTTGTGCATCTCAATAACGAGCATAGCCGCGCACCACGGCGCCTGCAGGAAGCGGCCGGGCATCGCTTCAGGACTGCGAGGTCAAAGGCAGGACGCTTCGTGCGCCCCGTAACGCGCGCGCGCTCGGCAAAGGGCCGCGCACCCTAATGCGGCGTCGCGAAAACGCCGGCTACCTGTTTCCCGAGGTGTTCGAGTTTTTCAACCGCATGTCGATAGCCAGCATCGATCGCCCGATCACAGGCCTGCCAATCCAATAGATCGATATTCTCCAAAGGCGGCTTGAACAGAATGTCCGCTTGAGAATGCGCCATCTTGGTGAGCGAATCGCCGCTAACCGTGGCAGCCCTGAGTAGAACGGCGACAATTGGAGGAAGTTTTCGGCGGCGGTGCAAAAACCGCCAAGTCTGAAACCTGCTGCAGTCTTCGAAGGACACGAGTGCCGGGTCGCTGGCCACGTCGACCGCGATGATGGTGCCGCGCCTGGCACCCGATACATCCACAGGCAGCCAATTCATGACGCCGCCGTCGACATGCGCGTCTTTTCCAATCATTACCGGTGGTAATAGCCCCGGAATGGATATGCTCGCGCGCAATGCATCAACGAGCGGTCCATCGCGATGCACCGCCAACGTTCCTGTGGTTAAGTTCGTTGAGACACAGAAGAAGGGCCGCCACAGCTCCTCGATGCGAAGGCCGCCGAAGTTCTGTTCGAGCAGGCGGGCGACCTTTCTGCCTTTGATCAAAGAAAGGAACGGCAACGTGTAATCGTTGACTGGGTTCGTATTCACAAATGAATGCCGCAGTCGCTCTTTGATCTCGGTGTCATCCCATTCCAGGCCAACCGTCGCCCCGACAATTGATCCCATGCTGCAGCCGCCGATCAGGTCAATTGGCACATGCGCTTCGCGTAATGCGCGAATAACCCCAAGATGGGCAAAGCCACGGGCGCCGCCGGCGCTCAGAATGAGCGTAGTTGCGTTTCCACGAAGAAGCCGGGCCAGTCTGGCTATATCATCAGGATTGCCGAGGCGGACGTGACAGATAAGGTCGACCGGCAGGTGCGTGCGCCAATGAACAACAGGCTGCACTCCGCTCGGCCGGCTATCGTGAAGCAATACAAGATCAGCCGATCGGCGCAGCATTTGAGTTTGGCTGGCGAGCCAGGGTGGTATCGCGAAGACCGAGGTCGCCGATGCAACGAAGAGGACGCGATCCGCCTGACGAAGACAGAGGTTCGTCCACTGCTGATCTGCGGGTTCGGCGCAGTAGAGAATTATGTCATTCCCTGCTTCTGCAGCATGGAACCAACTCGTTGACTGCTCTGCGGACATGCAATCGAGGAGCAGCGCGCGCTGGCCGTCGCTGGAAAGCTGTTTATGAAGATCGCTGGCAACTCTACGATGATCGACATCAAGGCCAAGTGGGACCACGGCCACCGTCCGGATCGGCAATGTTGTACCGTTGTTGGGACGTGTGGTCTCTCTTAGCCGCCTCGCCAACAACGATATCAGGGCGTGGATCGACCTTGGATCCCGCAGGAGAAGATCTTCGTAACTCGCCTTATCGAACTTCAGTAATTCGGTGTCGCGAAGCGCCTCGACCGTCGCCGACCTGACACCGCCGCCGAGAAGGCCCATCTCTCCGACGGTTTCTCCAGCGGCGACGCGCGCGACCAAAACATCGTGGCCATTGCTGCCACGTACGACGACGCCGAGGCAGCCACTTAGCACGATATAAAGTGAATCGGCGATTTCGTTTTCGCGAAACAGAATTTGACCACCCGGAAGGAACATTCGCTGGAGCCCAGCGCCGAATGCAGAAAGCGAAGAGTCGAAGAAAGCGCCCGAGGGCGACGCAGCAGTGAGCGTCTCGGTTACGCCGCGCTCCACGAATGTTTCATGCTCGACCATGTCAGTAACCGCCAGCACAGAGACACGATCAGAGCAGCGAAAGATTTATTCCCCGACCCTTCGAAATCGATCCTCAAAATGCGATCTGCATTGGAGCGGCGATCACTAGCCGCCGGGGATGATTGGAAGAGGTCTACAGTCTGCCATTGGCAGAAATGAGCCGGGGGGTTTTGTTTGCCTGATCAGGTCGGGAGCTGCAATTACTCGACGGCCTCAAGCTTGCGCTTTGCCTCGGCGGGACTTTCACAGACATACACGGGCTGGCTCATCGTGATGAGCGTGGTCGGACACGCGCCGACATTGGGCGAGTCGATAATGGCTACAATTTGAGACGGCGCGACATACACAGTGGTGCCGTGTGGTCCGGTGAGCGCAACGAAAGGAATCAAGACCGTTAGGAGAACCGCCATCATAGCTTTGCCTTAGCGCGCCTTTATGCGCGATTTTCGGTGACGGTCATCGTCACGCCGGCCTAGCCCGTAAAGCACTGCGCATCGCAGTAAATTAAGCGCGTCTGCAAATCACGGACATAGCCCTTCTCGACAATCCCGCCGCACAATGCGCAGTGCCGGCCCGTCCGTGGGATGCGGCCGTTGACGAAAACCAACCTGGTTTGGTGCAGAAATCTGTCCGTGGCGAAAGTCGGATTGGCGTTCATATCCCACCTCCATCAGTCGCGGCCGCTTGATCAGCGCGTCGAGGGCATCCTCAATGCAGATGATGGCGACAGGTGAAGCAGTAAGATCCATAAGCAAGAGTTGAAAATCCTCGAGCTAGCTCGCCGCACGCGGCCTCTAACGCCTCGTCGGATACTTCGGCCAGGAGATCAATGTCGTCGCTCTGTTGTGGATCGGTCTCGTCGTGTGTCATTTCACAAATCCATGTCATCCCGCTGGTCGGAAATCTCAATGCGCAGTCCGGACCGCGCTGGCACGAGAGCAATTCCAACCACAACGAGGATAATCTCCAACACGAACAGCAAAAAGTTCATGACCGTTTTCTTATCTCTGCCGTGGATCAAAGCGACCAATGCGTTGGATCGCCCGCTGAGCAATCCGAAAACGAGTGCTCTCAGATCACACACAATCATGAACGGTGCGACGAGTGATCTATTCCCGACGGGGCTGGCCCCCGGAATCCCAAGCGCTTCACGATGCGTTGATCAACCCCGGCCCTCGCACCGACTGTGAGATCACGTGTGATTGACTGATCTCTTGGGAATGAATCCGATCAACTCGTAATCAGCAGCAACAAACGACGAACTCGCGCCGCTCAAGCCGAGCGAACGCGCAGCCTTCATGCGGGTGCTCAAGTATCTTGTGCATCACAATAACGAGCATAGCCGCGCACCACGGCGCCTGTAGGAAGCGGCCGGGCATCGCGTCCGGACCGCGAGGTAAAAGGCGGGACGTTTCGTGCGCCCCGTAACGCGCGTGCGCTCGCCAAAGCGGCCGGCGCCCGATTTACTGGCGGATTAGGGGCGTGTGCCCACAAATCCGCAGTGTATTCGGAGAAAAACATCGCCGCCCGCAGGATGAAGACCGGTATCGCGCTTTATGTCCGCTGCAGTAGCAAGGCGGTAAGCTCGTTGGGCATGTCGAGCATCACATCATGCCCGCATGCAAGCTCCGTTTGCCACCAGCGGCGCTCCCCTGCCTTGGCGTAAAACTGCTCGAAAGGGCCGTCAAAGCCACGTGCCAGAATGTATCCGATGGTTGCGATGTCGTAGCAGGCGCCGCTGATTCGTGCCGGCGCTTCAAAACTGGACAGCGGGTGCATCGTGCACTGCCGATCCACCCAGTCGGCATCTGCCGCATTGATCGCGAAGAACGACGCCGGGCGCGGCGGGACCTTCCAGCCATCGCCGTGGGCCACAGCCAGTTCCCGGTCGCTCTTGCCGTCATCCGGCAGGTAGTCGAAAAGGGCTTTGCCGTTGTCGGGAACGAAGGCGTCGAGATAGACCAGCGAGCGAATCCGGTCCGGCATCCGGTCGGCGACGTGGCGCACGACGACACCGCCGTAGGAGTGTCCGACCAGGACGATGTCGCGCAGGTCCTCCCAGATCAAGAGATTGGTGACATCCGCGACATGGGTGCCTAGGTCGACGTCGCGGCTCAGGAGATGGGAGCGTTCTCCGACGCCCGTCAGCGTCGGCGTGAACACCCGATGCGCACCGGCCGCCAGCAGGCGACGCACGCGCGTCCAGCACCAGCTCCCATGCCACGCGCCATGGATCAGGACGTAATCGGTCATTGTGGAGTACTCCTTGCGATGTCGGCGCCGTGACACGAGACGCCCCGAACATGAAAGAAAAGATGCCGCAGATCGCGGCGTCGCACTGATATGTGGACGGGGCGCCTCGCTCGGCCAAGTCTGTTTTTCGTACTGGCAGTTCCGGCCGCCGGTGATTACGTGAGGCAGATGTCAGCAAGCTATGGCCAGTTCTGCCCGGTCGCGAAGGCATCGGAGATTTTCGCGACCCGCTGGACTCCGCTCATCGTGCGCGAACTGATTGCGGGTGCACACTCCTTCAACGACATCCATCGCGGCGTGCCGCTCATCTCCCGAGCCGTCCTGGTTGCACGGCTGCGTGAGCTAGAGAACCAGGGCGTCATCGAACGCCGGCCGCGAGCCGGCGGCAAAGGGCGTGAGTATTGTCTCACGCCTGCTTGCGCGCGGTGATAGACGCGCTCGGCGAATGGGGAGTGACCTACACCGGCGATCGGATCAAACGCTCCGATCTCGATCCCGCCCTACTGATCTGGGGATTGCGCCGGCGTGTCGATGTGAACGCGTTGCCGGACCGCCGCGTTGTCTTGCGCTTCGAATTTTCAGGCGTGCCGGCGAGCCGTACGAAATTCCGGATCATGTGGCTGGTCCTTGGACGATCGTCTGTCGACGTCTGCGTGAAAGACCCCGGATTTGATGTCGATCTCACGCTTCGCGGCAATATCCGTGACTACGTCGGAGTCTATCTTGGCCAAACGAAATGGAACGACGCGGTCAGAACTGCACTGCAGCTCGATGGCGATCAGAAGATCGCAAGAGTGTTTCCTATCTGGATGCAATTGAAACGGTAAGCGGCCGGGATGCTGTAGCTTTGCATTTGGCTGCTCGGCCTGTTCTCGTTGAGACCGATCATCCGGATTGGCCGCCCTCCCACCCTCGCTGAGCGGCGCCCAAATGCCCTAAGGCAGCGTCGAATTGTTCGAGCGCCCAGTCTATTTCGTCGGGCGTTATCACCAGCGGCGGACTGACGCGAATGGTGTGATCGTGCGTGTCCTTGCATAGAACGCCGCGCTGGCGAAGCGCGTCGCAGTAACGACGCGCGCCGCCGGCTTGTGGATGCAGCTCAATCGCGATCATGAGGCCACGGCCGCGCACCTCCTTGACTGCGGAGCTTTTGATGTCGCGCAGGCCAGCAAGGAAACGAGCCCCCATCGCGCTGGCGTTTTCAACCATGCCCTCCTCGATCAGGACTTTGAGTGCTGCGCGCGCGGTGGCGCTCGCCAGAGGGTTGCCACCGAAGGTGCTGCCGTGTTCGCCCGGCTTCAACACGCCGAGGATCTCGTCGTTCGAGAGCACCGCGGATATCGGATAGAAGCCGCCCGACAATGCCTTGCCGAGCAAGGTAAGATCGGCTTCGATGCCTTCATGCTCCTCTGCGAGCAGCCTGCCGGTACGGCCGAGCCCGGTTTGAACCTCATCGAGAATGAGAATGACGTTGTTGCGCGTGCAAATCTCGCGCACCGATTTGAAATAACCGGCCGGTGGGATTATCACCCCGGCCTCGCCCTGGATGGGCTCGACCAGGAAGGCGACCGTGTTGGGGGTGATCGCCGCTTCGAGCGCGGCGGCGTCGCCGAAGGGCACGATGCGGCTGAAGCCGGGCGTGAATGGGCCGAACCCGCTGCGCGCGGTGGCGTCGGTGCTGAAGCCGACGATCGTCAGAGTCCGGCCGTGGAAATTGTTGGCGCAGACGACGACTTCGGCCTGGTCTTGCGGGACCCCCTTGATCTCATAGCCCCATTTGCGCGCGACCTTGATCGCGCTCTCCACCGCTTCGGCGCCCGAATTCATGGGCAGAACCTTGTGCGACTTGGTGACAGCGCAGAGTTCTTCGCAGAACAGCGGGAGCTGGTCATTCATGAAAGCCCGCGACGTGATCGCGAGCCGCGATGCCTGCTCGGTCAGTGCCGCGAGGATGCGCGGGTGGCAGTGTCCCTGGTTGACCGCCGAATAGGCCGACAGACAATCGAGATAACGGCGGCCATCGACATCCCAAACCCAAGCGCCGCGGCCGCGGGTCAGCACGACATCGAACGGCGCGTAGTTGTGCGCGCCATATTGGCGTTCGAGGGCGCTAAAGTCGGAGCGCGTCGCCGCCGGCGGATCTTTCAGCATCATGTTCATTTCGAACCTCTTTGCTTGTTCGAATGAAAGGCACTATTCGGCCGCACGCCGCACTGCGCTGGCTTCGGCGCTCTGGGTGTCGAGACGCAGGGTCATGCAATAGGCGCCACCGCCGGACATGATGAACGGCAGGAGATCAACCTCGCTTACGCGATAGCCGCGCTCCGATAGACGCGCCACGAGGTTGCGCGATGCTTTCGCCATCACCAGGCAATCGCCGATGTTGACGGCGTTCACGTTGAAGCCCGCGGCGTCCTCGTCCGTCGCCTCGATCAGATCTTCGGGCGCCACGATGTCGCGGATCGCAGCAAGGGAAGCTCCTGAAAACGCCGGCGGATAGTAGAAGATCTCACCGCCACTCAAGGGGCAGAAACAGACATCGAGGTGATAGAAGCGAGGTGAAACAAGCTCGAGCGCCGTCGTTTCCCGGCCAAAGAAGGCCGAGATCTCGAATGCCGCCCGCCGCGTCGAGCGTTGACCATAGCCGGCCCAGAATCGGCCGCGGACAGCGTCCCAGATACAGTCGCCCGCCCCTTCCTGAAAACAGCCTGGCGGAAATTGCGCGACCTCATCGAGAAGCCCGCGTTCCATCAGGGCGTGAAAGTATGTCTGGAAATGCCGCTCTTCGCGTTGGCGTTCGGGATGGCGAAACCGTGCCAGCAGCGCGATACGGTCCAACACCACCGCCGCGTTGGCTGGAAACACCATATCCGGCAGACCCGCCTCGCCCGGCATGACCTCGAGCCGGGCGCCCGCCGCGGCGAGCGCTGATACCAGCGATTGGAAACTGCGCCTGGCGGCCGCGAGATGACCGACCGGATCTTGCGCCCATGCGCCGGGCCGCATCCACGGGTTGATCTTATAGGTCACCCCGAAATGCGCCGGATCTGTCAGCAGAAGCAAAGTTTTCGAAGGCACGGGACCCTCCAAAAGCATCGGGCGGCTCTGCCCGCCAACAATTCCGTAAGCGTGTCTCAACGAAAAGCCAACAAAGTTGACAAAATTGCTTCCAAAAGCGACATTATGCCAGCAGTCTTTGACATATTGTAAGGCTGACGATGGACGACACTGATCGGCGGCTGATCGCGCTTCTCCGCGAAAATGCCCGGTTGCCGGTGGCGACCCTGGCCCGTCTCCTGAAGGTTTCGCGCGGTACGGTACAGAATCGTATCGACCGGCTGACCACGGATGGCGCGATCGTTGGTTTTACCGTGCGCCTCAAACCGGACGCCGAACCGCAACGTGTTCGCGCCATCACCATGGTCGCGGTCGACGGAGAACATGCCGCCAGCGTGCTCAAATCACTCCGCGGCATTCCGGAAGTCCAAGCTCTGCACACCACCAACGGCCGCTGGGACATTGTTGCCGAACTCGGCGTAGACAGCCTGGAGGCTTTCGATCAGGCTCTACAACGCATACGGCTCATCAAGAGAATTTCGAGCTCCGAGACGAGTTTGCTGCTGTCGACGCATAAGATCTGATCCGCTGCAGCGAGCTGTGTATTCATGTCCACTCAGAGATTATTCAGCGACGTCGGCAGCTTCTCCGAAAATGTCCGCTTTACTCTCAACACAGGCGTCGACCGAATATTTCGCGCGGTCGGCAACGTCTAGCCGCGCCGCTCGCGCACCAGCGCCCACACCGCAAGCGCGGCCACGATGAGGACGGCGACAACGGCGCCACGCAGGCCCGTCGTCGCAAAAGCCACGGCGCCGGCCGCGGCGCCGACGAGAAAGCCGACCGCGATCGACGATACGACCAGAAGCTGCCCACGCACTTGGTCGAAGTCGCGTACATCGTCCGGGCTGTGCCGGCTGCGGGCGAGCTTGCGCCGGGCCATGGCAAGCTCGGTCAAGGCGATGCCGAGCTGGGTCATATTGCCGGTCATCACATTGGTCTGCGGAATGCCTTTCATCAGAAGCCGCACCAGCACGCTCTGTGCGCCCATGGCGGCTGCGGCAAACAGGCCGGCGGTGATGCCGTGCCAGTCGCGTGCGTCCTTGATGGGCGGGCCAAACAGAATCATGGCGGCAAAGATCGCCAGCAGCGCGGCTTCGAGCGCGAGCATATGGGCGAGCGTCGCACGGCCGCTCTGGCGCACCAGCATGATGAGCGCCGTCGTCACCGCGGCGGCGGCGATGAAGGCGATAATGGCGAGGAGCTTGCCCGCAATCCCATAGTCATGGGTGATGAATTCGGCGCCGGCGATGACAAAGCTGCCGGTCACCTGCGCGGCAAACAGGCCGAACAGCGCGAGATAGGTGTAACTGTCGACATAGCCGGCAACGAAGCTCAAGAGCATCGGCGCCGCGAGCGGAAGGGGATTTTCGTCATGCGGCGCGAGGTCGGGCATGAGCAACTCTCGGTGTTCGACAACACGTCATGTGCGCTTGCGCGGAGCTGGCGTGCGCTCTTGTCGGCAGCGGCGAAAGGCATCATCTAGGGAAAGCAAAGGGTTTGAAAGCAGGTTTGAAAGCGCAAGATGCGCCGGCGAGTTGCCGCCGGTCGTTGGTGGGGGAGGCGCTGTATGGGCAGTTTGCATTTTGGCTCGGCGGTTGTGGCGGCCTTTCTTGCCTCGCTGGTCGAGGCGGTCGAAGCGCTGACGATCGTGCTCGCGGTCGCCGTCGTGCGCGGCTGGCGGCCGGCAGGCCTCGGCGTGATTGCGGGCCTTGCCGCGCTGGCGCTGATTGTCATTGTACTCGGCCCTCTGCTCGACTTTGTCCCGCTCTATGTCCTGCAGCTGGCGATCGGCATTTTGCTGCTGCTGTTCGGTATGCGCTGGCTGCGCAAGGCCATATTGCGCGCCGCCGGCCTCATTCCGCTGCACGATGAAGCGGCGGCCTTTGCCAGCGAGACGGCGGAATTGCAGGAGCAGGCCCGACGCCACGAACAGCGGCTAGACTGGCTCGCCGGTCTCGCGAGCTTCAAGGCGGTGCTGCTCGAAGGCCTTGAAGTGGTGTTCATCGTCATTGCGGTAAGCGCCGGCCGCGGCGTCCTCGGCCGGGTGAGCATAGCCGCAGTCGCCGCCTGCCTTCTGGTGGCGCTCGTCGGTCTTGTGGTGCATCGGCCCTTGGCGCGGGTGCCGGAGAATGCGCTGAAATTCGCCGTTGGCGTGTTGCTATCGGCCTTTGGTTTGTTCTGGACGGGTGAAGGACTGGGCATCGACTGGCCGGGCGCCGATCTCGCGATCCTCGCCTTCATCGCACTGTTCCTGGCGACCGCGCTTGGGGCCGTGGCGCTGCTGAGCCGTCGCACCCGCGTGGCCGTATCATGAGTGCTTTGGCCGCCGCACTTCGCGAAATTGTCGGACTGTTCGTCGATGACGGCGCGCTGGCTCTGGCCATCGTCGCGGTCATCGTCCTCGCCGGGCTTGTCACTGTGTTTGCTCCGGCTGCCGTTTGGGCGAGCGGCGGAATTCTCGTGCTCGGCTGCCTCGGTGTGCTCGTGGTCAATGTGATGACGGCGAAGCGGCGGTGAGGTTGGTTCGCGGCGTTAAAGCTTGCGCATGCGAACTCCCCAGTGGGGAGAGGGTTGGGGTGAGGGGGCTCGGCGCCTGAGATTAATCGTCAGCGCCGAACCCCCTCATCCTGTCCTTCTCCCCCGAGGGGAGAAGGGACGCGGCGTAACGCTCGCGTTTTTCCTCTGTCCCCCGGGGATAATGTTCAACCCTTCGCGCGCTGGCAGGCTTCCCAGACGCGCGGCGGCGAGACTGGCATTTCCAAATGCGCGCCGGCGCCGTTCGGGATGGCGTCGGCCACGGCGTTCATCACCGCCGCGATTCCGGCCGTGGTGCCGGCTTCGCCGACGCCTTTAACGCCGAGCGGGTTCGTGGTTGCCGGCACATTGTGCATGGCGTCACGCAGCGGCGGGCTGTCCTCGGCACGCGGCATGGCATAGTCCATGAACGAGCCGGTAACGAGCTGGCCGGAATCCCTGTCGTAGACCGTGTTTTCCATCAGCGCCTGGCCGAGTCCCTGCATCAGCGAGCCGTGCAGCTGACCCTCGACGATCGTATGGCTGAGCGCGCGGCCGCAATCGTCGACCGCGGCATAGGCGACCACCGCGAGGTGGCCGGTGTCGGGGTCGATCTCGATTTCGGCGATGTGGCAGCCGTTTGGAAACGACAGCGGCGTTTCCGTCTTCGTCCTGGTGTCGAGATCTTCAGCGATCTCACCGCGCTTCTTCATGTCGGCAGCACGCGCCGCGACGTCAAACAGCGAAACGCGGCGGTCGGTGCCGACGACTTCGAAGCTGCCGTCCTTGTAGGCGATGTCGGATTCGCCGGTTTCAAGCATGGTCGCGGCAATGGGCTTGCCTTTCTCGACGATGCTCTCGATCGCCTTGACGATCGAATGGCCCGCGGTCATCGCCGAGCGCGAGCCGACCGAGGCATAGCCGGCGAGTTCATGCGATGAATCGCCGTGGCTGTGCCCGATATTCGCGAAAGGAATGCCGAGCCGTTCGGCGATGACTTGTGGAAATACCGTGGCGTGACCTTGGCCGGTGTTCTGTACATTGAGCGTCAAGAGCAGCTTGTTGCCGCCGGGAAAGCTCAGCTGCGCGCTCTCGATCGGCGCGCCGCCGGCGTGTTCGAGCATGCAGGAAATGCCAAGCCCGCGGTATTTGCCGCGCTTTGCCGCCTCGCGCTTGCGCTGCTTGAACGTGTCGTAGCTGGCAAGCTCCAGCGCCTTGTCGAGGATCGGCTCGAAGTCGCCGGAGTCGAACGTGGTGCCGACAGCGGTCTTGTACGGCATCTGCGATTTTTTGATCAGATTGCGCCGGCGCAGTTTCGCCGGGTCGATGCCCGATAGGCGCGACGCCTCGTCAACCAATCGCTCCAGCACGTAATTGGCCTCCGGGCGGCCGGCGCCGCGATAGGGCGCGGTCGGCGTGGTGTTGGTGTAAGCACAGCGGGTTGCGACATCGATGTGCTTGATGTCGTACATGCCGGGCAGGCAGCGGGTGAAATTGAAGGTCGGGATATTGGCGCCGACGGCACCGACATAAGCGCCGAGATTGGCGGTGTTGCGGATACGCAGCGCCAGGAATTTGCCCTTCTCGTCGAGCGCAAGCTCGGCTTCGGAATAGATGTCGCGGCCCTGATTGTCGGTGAGAAAGGCTTCCGAGCGGCCTGACATCCAATGCACCGGGCGTCCGGTCTTCTTCGCGGCAACCAGCAGCGCGAGATATTCCGGATAGGCGGAGGTCTTCAGGCCGAACGCGCCGCCGACATCTTCGGTAATGACGCGCAGCTTTTCCTTCGTCCAGTTCATGATCGTGAGCACGTTGTCGCGCATGGCCCCGGCGCCTTGCGAACAGGTGCGCAGCAAATAGCTGTCGCTAGTCGCGTCATAGCTCGCGGTGGCACCGCGCGGCTCCATCGAGGCGACGACCAGGCGCTGATTCATCTCCGCCATGCGCGCGACATATTTGGCCGAGGCGAAGAGGCGCTCGACCTCCGCCGCATTGGCGGCGGGATCGGCCTGCGGCCCCGGCCAGTCGACCGCGAGATTGCCCGGCACATCCGGCCAGATCTGCGTCGCGCCGTCGCGCAGCGCGTCGCGCGCGTCGACGACCGGCGTCAGCTCCTCATATTCGACATGGACGAATTCGGCGGCGTCTTGCGCGACCTGCGCGCTGTCAGCGACCACGACGGCGACCGCTTCGCCGAGATGCATCACGCGCTCACCGGCCAGCGCCGGCCGATGCGTGATGATGAGCTTGCCGCCGTCGCGCCCCGGCACCGGCGGATGCCGCGCGATATTGCCGACGCCTTCCATATCCTTCGCGGTCAGGACGGCGACCACGCCGGGCGTATTCACCGCGCCTGATGGATCGATGCTGAGGATCTTGGCGAAAGCATGCGGCGAGCGGACAAAAAAGGCGAAGGCCTGGTTCGGCATCGGCGCGTCCGCGACATAGCGTCCGTGCCCGCGCACCAAAGGCTCGTCCTCGACACGGCCGTGGAAGGAATGGGAATTGCCGTGCGTTTTGTCCGTAGTCGCGTCCATGAGATGTTCCGCAGGAGGTTATTCAGGGCGTATTTGGTGGGGAGTTTGCCGGCCATTTATAGCCGAAATGATCGGCTGGGAAGACCCATCAGAGGCCATCAGACATGCGAATGCAATTGTAGAGGAAACGCCCTTGTGGCGGAATTCCCCTTACATCGCACGGTCGACGGCAGCGCAATGTAAGGATTGTTGGCTGCAATCATGCAGCCACCTCGTAGATTGTCTTGCGCTTCAGATCTCGCCTTACGAATCCCTCCCGCTCTCTGCGACCCGTCCGCAACCCCCTTGCCGTTCCTTTTCCGTTATGCGCAGAACATGCCGCGCTGAAAACAGGGCAGGAAACGTAAAGCCATAACGGGAAACAAAATAATGTCGCGGACCATCGATACCCATACGCATGTGCTGGCCGACGAAGCGATCAAGCGGCTGCAGAAAGAGATCCCAAGCCTCGGACTGAAACTCACGCCGGTCGATGCCGATAATTCCGTGCTCGAAGTCGCGGGCGTGCCATACAAGCCGTTTCCCAAAGGCGGCCACGATATTGCGCGGCGGTTCGCCGACATGGACGCGGCGCTTGTCGACATGCATGTGCTGTCGGCGACGCCGCAGACTTGGCTCTATGGCCAGGAGCCGTCGGTCGGTGTCGCGCTCTCAGTGATCCAGAACGACGACATGGCGCGGCTGGTCAAGGAGCATCCGCACCGCTTCGCGGCCATTGCCACGCTGCCGATGCAGGCGCCGCAGCAAGCCGCCGACGAATTGCGCCGCGCCATGACCAAGCTCGGCATGCACGGCGCCATGATCGGCTCCAATATCAATGGCAAAAATCTCGACGATCCGAGCTTCGAACCGCTTTGGGCGACTGCCGCCGAGCTCGACGCTTTCATGGTCATCCATCCCGGCAACGTCGCCGGCGCCGATCGGCTGCGCGCCTATTATCTCAACAATCTCATCGGCAATCCGCTCGATACCACCATCGCGGCCGCGTGCCTGATCTTCGGCGGCGTGCTCGAGCGCCATCCCAAGCTCAATTTCGTCATGGTGCATGGCGGCGGCTTCATTCCCTATCAGGGCATGCGCTGGGTCCACGGCTGGGAGGTGCGGCCGGAGCCGAAAGTGCATCTGAAACACTCGCCGGAGAAATATCTCGATCGTTTTCTCTACGACACGATCCTGCATTCGAAGAAGACGCTGGAAATGCTGATCGCGATGGTCGGCGCCGACCGCATCTTCCTCGGCAGCGATTATCCCTATGACATGGGCATGCTCGATTGTGTGCGGCATGTGCGTTCGCTTTCCATCAGCGAGCCGGATCGCGACAAGATCCTGCACAGCCATGCGGCGAAGGTCCTCGCCAAGCAGCGTGTGATGGCCTGAGCTAAATCATGAGCAGTACCGATCTGATCAATGTTCCTTCGAGCGCCACGCGCGCGCTGATTGCGGATGCTTTTGTCGCCGCGGGTTTGCCGCAGGCCGATGCAGCAAAGTGCGCTGAGCTGATGACGGAAGCCGATCTCACGGGTGCCGACGGCCACGGCATTTTTCGGTTGCCGCAATATATCCGGCGTCTCAAAGCCGGCGGCTTCAACAAGCATCCCGACATCACGGTGACGCGCTCTGCGCCGGCGACCGCTTTGGTCGATGGCGACAACGGCATGGGACATCTGGTGATGTCGCGCGCCACGAGCGAAGTCATCGCTATGGCGAAGGAGAACGGCGTCGCCTGGGTCGGCGTGCGGCGCTCCAATCATGCGGGGCCTGCGGGGCTTTATGCCGAGATGCCGGCGCAGCACGGCATGGTCGGGCTTTATGCCGCAGTCGCTAATGCCAACCACATGGGCACTTGGGGCGGTACTGACCTGCTTCTCGGCACCAATCCGCTCGCCATCGGCGTGCCATCGGGCACGGGCCCGCTCGTGCTCGATATCGCCACCTCGATCGTCGCCTACGGCACGGTGAAGAAATATGCGCAGCGCGGGCTGGCAATGCCGGAAGGCTGGTTCGTCGATGCCAAGACCGGCGTGCCGATCACCGACGCCAATCGCTCGCACGAAGGCTTGCTGTTGCCGATGGGCGAATATAAAGGCGCGGGTCTGGCGCTGATGCTCGGCCTCATCGCCGGCGTGCTCAATGGCGCCGCTTTCGGCCGCGACGTCGTCGACTTCAACGCCGACGACAAGAGCGCGACCAATACCGGGCATTTCATCATCGCGGTTGACATCGCGCGCTTCACGCCGCTCGACACGTTCAAGGCGGAAGTCGACCGCCACATTGGCGATCTGCGCGCCTCGAAGCGGCTGCCCGGCGTCGATGCAATTCGTCTGCCCGGCGATCGTCGCAGCGAATGTTACGCCGAACGCTCACGCGATGGCATTCCGTTGCCGCCTCAGCTTGTGACGCTGCTCGACAAGCTTGCGGCTGAACTGAAGATCAAGCCGCTGGCGGAGCGATCCGGACGCTGATGGCCGCTTTTGCCGTCAGTCGCCGGCAGGGCGTGGTCAAAAGCCGCATGCATAATGTCGGCGCCCATGCAGTGCTGTGCACTTTTGTGCACCTTAGCCCACACAGAGCACCTCAAAGCATAGCTCTCATGTGAAATCGCCCTGCGAGCTTGCAGCCGGCCGTGAGCTGTTCCAAACAACGGCCCGAAACATCCCACAATCTCAAGAAACACGCATCACGAGCTTCCGCCGCGTTCAGCGACTTGAGCGAGCCGAAGCGAATGCCTTTTGCAGAATAGCCACTTCCGATGCTCGCTCCCGGCTCCTTTGCGCTTACGCTTCTGCTGTCGTTCCTGACCGCGCTCGGGCCGCTGTCGACGGACATGTATCTGCCGTCGCTGCCCGACATCGCGCATTCGTTCGGTGCGAGCGTGGCGCAGGTGCAATTCACCTTCGCGAGCTATCTGTTCGGCTTCGCCTTCGGCCAGATCATCTATGGGCCCGCCTCGGATCGCTATGGCCGGCGGCCGGTGCTCCTGGTCGCCATTGTGCTTTATGGCGTGGCGACCGTGGCCTGTGCGGTGGCGCCATCGATCGACACTTTAATCGCCGCGCGCTTTGTCCAGGCGCTCGGCGGCGCCGGCGCCGTGGTGCTGTCGCGCGCTGTGGTGCGCGACATTTACTCCGGCGTGCGCGCCGGACGCGAATTGTCCTTGATGGGCTCAATCACCGCTTTTGCGCCGATCGTCGCGCCGATGATCGGCGGTGTGCTGCAGACCGCTTTCGGCTGGCGTGCGGCGTTCTTCCTGCTGATCAGCTTTGGCGTCGTGGCCGGCGCCGCCGCGGCATTTCTGCTGCCGGAGACGCTGAAGAGGCGCACGCCGGGCCCGTTCTCGCTCGCCGCCATGGCCGCGCTTTACAAATCGGTCCTGGTGCATGGCGGCCTTCTCGCCAATCTCGGTATCGTCACCGCGACCTTCATCGGCCTGTTCGCCTGGGTCTCCGGGGCGCCGATGGTGATGCAGGGCCCGGCCTATGGCCTTTCGCCGGTGACCTTCGGTATCACTTTCGCCATCGGCGCGGGTGGCTATATGACCGGAACCTTCATCGCTTCGCGGATTGTCATGCGGCTCGGGCTCGATCGCATGATGGGCATCGGCGTGGCGATCATGGCGATCGGTGGTCTCGCCATGATCGCGGTGCTCGCGCTCGGGCTCGCCCATGTCATCTGGTTCGTCGGCACGATGACGATCTATCTTGCGGGCCTCGGCTTTGCGCTGCCTGCCTCCATGGCGGGCGCGCTGACGCCGTTTCCCGACCGTGCCGGTACGGCGTCCTCCGTGCTGGGCTTCACGCAACAAACGGCGGCGGCGCTCACCGCCGCCTGCATCGGCTTCTATCTCGGCCACTCCGCGTGGCCGGTGGCGCTCGTCGTCGGGGCCATTGGCGTGACCGCCTATCTGATCTGGGCGCTGACGCGCAAAGTGCGCGCGGCGGATCTTGCTGGAACGTAAGCGGGAGCATGATCCCGAAAAGCCTGCCCTTGGACTTGATCCGAGGGTGAAAACCGGTTTGGAAAAGATCATGCTCAAAGTGTGGACCGCGTCACATCATCAGATGCGACACGTTTTTCACGACCGTGTAGTGCGACAATCCTTCGGTGCCGCCTTCGCGGCCGTAGCCGGAGTCTTTGACGCCGCCAAACGGCGTCTCGGCCAGCGACGCGACCAGATTGTTGATCGAGAGATTGCCGACTTCGACCTCCTCGGCGAGCTGGTTGGCGTTGCGCGCCGAACGCGTAAAGGCATAGGCGGCGAGCCCATAGGGCAGCGCATTGGCCTTGGCGATGGCCTCGTCCAGCGATGATACCGGATTGATCAACGCCAGCGGGCCGAACGGCTCCTGGTACATGGCCTTGGCATCGTCCGGCAGGTCGGCCAACACGGTGAGCGGGAAATAATAGCCGCGATTGCCGAGCCGCTCGCCGCCGGCGAGCAGCCGCGCGCCTTTCGCCTTGGCGTCAGCGACGAACATTTCCATCGCCTCGATGCGGCGATGATTGGCCACCGGACCCATTTGGGTTGACGGATCGAGGCCGTCGCCCACTTTCACCGTGCGCGCCTTCTCGGCGAAGGCCTCGGTGAATTTCTTGTAGATCGCTTCCTGGACGAAGAAACGCGTCGGCGCAACGCAGACCTGGCCGGCATTGCGCGACTTGCCGATCGCCGATGTGACCGCCGTGGCCACCGGATCGACGTCGTCGCAGACGATCACCGGCGCGTGGCCGCCAAGCTCCATGATCGCGGGCTTCATGTGGCGCCCCGCCATTTCGGCGAGTTGCTTGCCGACCGGAATCGAGCCGGTGAAGGTGACGAGCCGCACCAGGTCTTGCGGAATGAGATATTCGGAAATCCCCGAAGGCTTGCCGAACACCAGGTTGAGCACGCCGGGCGGCAGGCCGGCATCGTGGAAGGCGCGGACGAGCTGCACGGCGCCCGCCGGTGTCTCTTCCGACGCTTTGAGGATGATCGAACAGCCGGCCGACAGCGCGCCGCCGACTTTGCGCGCCGGCGAGCTCATCGGGAAATTCCACGGCGAGAAGGCGGCGACCACTCCGATGGGCTGCCGCAGCACGCTATGCTTGATGTTGGGCTCGCTCGGAATGATGCGGCCGTAGGCGCGCCGGCCTTCGGCGGCGTCCCATTCGATGATTTCGCAGCCGCGCAGGATTTCGAGCCGCGACTGCGCGATCGGCTTGCCCTGTTCGAGTGTCATCGCCACGGCCATGTCCTCGACGCGCTCGCGCATCAGCCCGACCGCTTTGACAATGATCTCGTAGCGCTTGAGCGGCGATGTCTTGCTCCAGGTCTTGAAACCGTCGGCCGCGGCCGCCAGCGCCGCATCGAGATCGGCCTGCGTTGCGTGCGGCACCGTTGCCAATACGCTCTCGTCGGCCGGATTAAGGACAGGCTGACCGGAGGCCTTCTTCCATTGCCCGCCGATATAGAGCTCGAGATCGGGATACTGGCTCATGGTGAAATCTCCTGCATGGCGTTGCCGTGGGGTGTCGTCGCTTCTGCCGAACGCCGCGTGCGCTTATTCGGCAGGCCCGGCGGAATAAGCGCCCTGGC
>DATAQN010000084.1:0-15481 GCA_036264635.1 Xanthobacteraceae bacterium
CTTTAATCTACACGCCCTCAACCATGACGTGGATGGCCGGAACAAGTCCGGCCATGACTAGGCGGGTTCACTCGTTCTCAGCACGTTGCGGGCGCCAGCGGCTCATCCGGTCCTCGATCAGTTTTACCAGACCCGTCATCACCAGCGACAGCGCCGCAAATACGACCAGCACGGCAAATACGACATTGACGTCAAAGCTGCTCGCGGCGCGAACCATCACCACGCCGAGCCCGTCCTGCGCGCCGAAAAACTCCGCAACCACCACCCCGAGTATGGCGCGGCCGATCGCAAGCCGCAGCCCGACGACAATGAACGGCAGCGCATTGGGGATGACGACGAGGCGCGCGACATCCCAGCCGCCGGCGCCAAACGAGCGAACGACGTTGATCAGGAGCTTGTCGGCGTTGCGCACGCCTTCATGCGTATTGATCAGAAGCGGGAACAGCGCGCCGAGAAAGACGACAGCGACTTTCGACCACAATCCGATCCCGAGCCACAGCATCAAGAGCGGCAGAAAAACGAGCCGCGGCGTCGCGTTGAACGCGGTGACGAACGGGTCGAACATCGCATTGAGCGTAGCCGATCGGCCAAGCAGGATGCCGAGCGGCAGACCGGCGGCAATCGCCAAGGCAAGCCCGATCGCGAATGCGGTGGCGCTCACCCCGAGCGGCGCCCAGATCGTGCCGGCGGCGAACATCTGCCACAAGGTCGCGAAGATCCGGCTCGGCACTGTGAAAAATAGTCTGGTGCCTTGTTGGATCGGCAGGACATGGGGCAGCAATTCCCAAACCGCGAGCACGAGCGCGATCGTGGCCGTGCCAAGCACGATCGATTCAAGGCGCTGGCGCAGCGCCGGGGTTACGAAACGGGAGGCCCCCACCATTTCCTCCCCCGCAAGCGGGGGAGGGTTAGGGAGGGGGTGAGCTTCAGCCATCTCCATCGACCCTATTTATTGTTTGAGCATGATCTTTTCCGAAAACCGGTATCCACTTTTCGGCATCATGCTCTATTGACTCGCGCGCCACGGAAAGGCGGCGCGTTCGGCCCAACGGATGCCTTCGGTCAGCACAACGGCGATGACCATGACGGTGAGAATGCAGGCGAACATGCGGTCGATGGCAAAGATGTCGCCGAAGCGTGAAATGGCATAGCCGATGCCCTCGGATGCGGCGAAGAACTCGCCTACCAAAACCGCGATCAGCGCGCGGCCGACGGCGATACGCGCGCCGGCGACGATATAGGGCAAAACGCTGGGAAGAAGGATTTTCAGGTAGATGTCACGTTCGCGCCCGCCGAGCGAACGCACCACGCTGATCAAAAGCCGATCGACGGCGCGCACGCCGGAAGCGACGTTGAAAATGAACGGGAACACAGCAAGTGTGAAGACAATGATCGTCTTTCCCGATATGCCGACGCCGAAAAAAATCACCAGCAAAGGAGCGAGCGCAACCAGCGGGCTCGCATAAAACACGGTCATCAGCGGGTCGAGCGCATAGCCGATCCGCACCCGCCAGCCCATCAGGATGCCGAGCGGCACGCCGACGATCACCGCGGCTAACAGCCCAAGACCGAACGGAATGGAGCTGACGGCGAGATCGCGGAACAAATCTCCGCTTTCGACCAAGTCGGCGAAGCCTTCGGCAATCAAGCGCGGCGTGGTGAAAAAAAGCGGGTTGAGCGGAACGACGAGAAATATCGCCTGCCAGGCGGCGAAGAACAGCGCGACAGCGAGCGCGCCGAGCATCGCGTTGCGATGCCGTTGCATGAAAGTTACGCCTGTGGCCGGAGATTCTATTGCCATCGTTCAGATCACGATTTCGTCCTTCAATGTATTCCAGATTTCCAGCTTGAGATCGTTGAATTGCGGCGTGACCCGCATCTCGTATTCACGCGGACGCGGCAGCTTGATGTCGAAGATTTTCTTGGTCCGGCCCGGACGTTTGCTCATGACCAGGACGCGATCGGACAAGTAGATCGCTTCGTCGATCTGATGGGTAACGAACAGCACGGTCTTGCGCGCCTCGCGCCAGATGCGCAGGAGCTCGACCTGCATCAGGTCGCGGGTTTGCGCATCAAGCGCCGCGAACGGCTCGTCCATCAAGAGCACGTCGGGATCGGTCGCCAGTGCCCGCGCCAAGCCGACACGCTGCTTCATGCCGCCCGATAATTCGTGCGGATAGTGATTTTCAAAGCCGCCAAGCCCGACGAGCGATACGAGTCGCTCGGCAATGAGGCGCCGTTTGGCCGCCGCTGTCCGCTTTAATTCGAGCCCAAGCTCGATATTGTGCTGGACGGTGCGCCACGGCAGCAGTCCAAACTCCTGAAACACCATGGCGCGCTCGCTGCCCGGCCCGGTGATCCTTCGGCCGCGCATGAGCAGCTCGCCGGAATCCGGCTTGATGAGACCGAGCAGCACGTTGAGGAATGTGCTCTTACCGCAGCCGGACGGACCCACGACCGACAAGAACTCGCCCTCCTCGACATCCATATCGAAGGCGTCGAGCGCGGTCACTGCCGCGCGATTGGGCGGGCAAAAGGTCAGCCTGACGTTGCGGGCTTGAATATACGGCATCGGCCGATCCGGACTTTTATTTTTCAGACGCTTGAACTTTCGGGGACCCGATCGCCGACGCGGTGGATGTCATTGTCGCAAGTTCTTCGATCTCGGCAAGCACCCGTTCGGCCGCGGCGTGATGCAGCATATGGCCGATGCCGGGAAGGATCACGAGTTTCGCACGCGGCGCGGCCGCGGCAAAGGGCGCGGCATGGAGTGCCGGTAGGACCACGAAGTCCGAAGCGCCGCTCATCACAAGGGTCGGGATGGAAAGTCCCCCGTAGCGCACGGGCTGCGGTTCGAGGTTGCGCTTGAGATCGGCCATGTCGCGCGCATTGGCGAGAAAGGTCGAGGGGCGCAGCAAAAGCAGCGCTGCGGAGCGCTTGCGGTAATTGCGCGGCGGCAGTTGCGGCAGAAAGGCCGATCCCAGCGCCAGGCCGACGAACGGCAGGCTGAGCGGCAGGGCCAAGGTGCGCGCGTAAATCCATCCCACAATCGGCATTGCAAATAGCGCATAGACCGATGTCGTCGGGTGGGCGTGTGGATAAAAGGGCGACGCAAGCAGGATGAGCCCCGCGGTGCGATCGGGATAGTCGAGCCCGAAGCTTGTGGCCAGCGCGCCGCCCCAGGAGTGACCGACGATAATCGCCTGCGCGATTCCAAGCTGATCCAAGAGCTCGCGCAGGATCGCCGCCTGGAATTGTGGCGCGCTGCCATCTCGGCCTTTGCGTCTGCTCCAGCCCATGCCGGGCCGATCGATCAAAATGACGCGATGACGCGCGGCCAGCCGCTCGCCCAAATCGAGCCGCATGTCTTCGAGATTGACGCCAGCGCCGTGAATGAGAACGATTGGCGGCGCATCGGCCGCCGCCGTTCCGAGCTCGACCACGTGCTGACGTATGTGCCGCACTTTGACAAAGCGTCCGCGCGGCGGATGCGCGCGCCCGATCAGCCACGAACCGATCGCGGTGAGAAGCGCGCCAAGCGCGAGCACGACGGCGATGACGATGAGCGTATGCATCGTTAAAAAACTCCCCCCCGTTTCACGGAAGAGGAAAAACAATTTAAAGCGCCTCGCCTTTGAGCCAGCGCGCGCCTTGCGTATAGAGCGCGTCCAGTTCCGGCCCTTCGAGGCCGGCCATGTCGGTTTTCACCTTGTAGCCGATCTTGGTCTGCAAATAAGCCAGATGCCGGTAGCCTTCAGGAAAATGCTTGAGCAGATCCTGATCGAGCGCGAGCTTGGCCGAGGGATCGATCGGATCGAGACGATCTTTCTCATAAACCAGCCGGCGCAGCACCAGCCCCCACCGGCTGCCGCGATTCTCGAAGAAATCGTAGAACCGCCCGGTGCAGACGACGTCACAAACAACGCCGTCGACCGGAGCACGCTGCGAAATCGTCATCTTTGTTTGTGCGATCGCGCGGCTGCCCGCAACATCGATGGCGCTGCCGCCGAGAAAATGCAGGATGCGCACGCCGCGCTCCCAGCCCTGGTCATTGGCGTTGATGAATTCCTCAAAGCTGCCCTGGAACCACGTTGCCATCATGCGGCCGTCGGCGTGCCAGACCGTGCGGAAGCGATCCCACAGCCGTGCATCTCGCCACAATGCCCAATTTTCCACGAGTTCGCGGATGATGCGTCTGTCGTCGTCGATGCTCATTGGGTCACCCGGCTTTGGTGGGGAAGCGTGGCGCGATTTAGGGCGGAGCGGGGCGGCGGTCGCGGCAAGACCGCGAGCGAAGGCAAGGCTTGATCAGATATTCAGATATCCCGCCCCTCGACTTTCTCGCGCAACGTTTTGACCGTGTCGTTGAGGTCGCGCAGATGCGGGTCGATCGCCAGAGCCGCTTGGTAGGCTTCCAGCGCGTGCCTGTCGTCGCCGATGTCTTGCAGGATCAGTCCAAGCCCGGCGAGCGCGCCGAAATGGCGCGGCTCGCGCGCCAACACTTCGCGGAGATCGGCGAGCGCAGGGCCGTATTCATGCTTGATGTAACGCAGCGTCGCCCGCCGGTTCCAGGCTTCGACGTAATCAGGCTTGATGGTGACGATCGCGTCCAGAAGCTTGATCGCAAGATCGTAATCCTTGTCGTCGGTCGCATCCTTCACCCGGCTCATCAGGAGATTGCAGGTGTCGCTGCCGGACGACATCCAGATCGCCCAGATGCGATCCTCGATGGCCTTGGCGCTCGCCTCGTCGGGCGCAATCTTGAGCGCTCCGAACAGCGTATCGAGACTGAAGGTCGAGCCGCTGCGTCCGCTCTGCGGCGCGGTAGAGGGCGACGGCCAGGCGCGCGGGGTCTGCGCCAAAGCCGATGAAACTGCCGGGATCGCCAGCACGGCGACAGTGACGAGAACCGGGAATCGTAGGCTCATGCCGATAAATCTATTCTCTCGCGGCCGCGCGGCAAGCGGGAAAATGACGTAAGGCCGCGCGGTCCAACCAGACGGTTCAGTGATCTATACGCGGAATTTTCGGCCTGGTCGGTTAGCCTTGGCCCATTAGCCTTGGCCTATTAGTCTTGGCATTAGCCTTGGCGGGCTTTGAACCGGCGCTGCGTTTTGTTGATCACATAGACGCGGCCCTTGCGCCGCACGATGCGATTGTCGCGATGGCGGCCGCGCAGCGATTTCAATGAATTGCGGACTTTCATGGCGTGATTTCCTAAGCTTTCGCGGTTGATTAGGTGGGCTGGGCAAGCTTGTCAATCTTGGCAGGCACGCGCCCAGACGAATGAGCAAGGATCATGGACAGGCATCGGCCAGTGCTGCGGCTTATTTCTGGGGTCGGCAAAAAGGGCCCCGCCTGCTTTGCCATCGAGGCACAGAATAAACGCTTGGTGCTCGATCTTGGCGAAGGTCCGCCGCCAGGCTTGTTGCCAGACATCGCTTTGGCGGCCCCGGCCGACGCGCTTATCCTCAGCCACGGCCATAAGGACCACATTGGCGGGCTATCGCTTCTTCCCAGTCTCGGCAATCCGCCGGTCTATGCCACCGAGGTCGTAGCGGGGAGCTTGCCCGGCGAGATCAAGGCGCGCACGCTGCCGATCCACGGCACGACCGAGGTGCTTGGCATTGCGCTCGAAACAGGGCGTGATGGCCACGCCCCTGGCGGCGTCTGGCTCCATTTCGGCATCGGCGATGGGCTTCTCTATACCGGCGACTATTGCGCGGAGTCCGCGCTCTATGCCTACGACCCGCCGGCGCATGAGGCCGCCACCGCACTGATCGACTGCTCCTACGGCGACTACGACCGCGCTGTGGCGGCATGCTGGGACGAGCTTGCCGCGCATCTCGGCGAGGGCCCTCTTCTCTTGCCGGTGCCGGCCAATGGCCGCGGACCCGAGATCGCACTCGAACTGATGCGGCACGGTTTTCGCGATATTTTCATCGACGATGCGATGCAAAAGGCGCTGCGGCAGCTTGGTGACGGCGCCGGCATCTCGCTGCACGAGGGACTTGCCGAGGAGATTCGTCGGCTCGCCGAAGTGACGCGGCCGATCGATGGCGCGCGCGGCGTGATGCTCGCTGCCTCGGCCGACGGCGCGTCGGGTGCGACGGCGCACCTATTGCCGAAATTCGAACGCTCACCTGAAGTCGGGATTCTGTTCACCGGCTACATCAATCCGAACACGCCGGCCGAGCGCTCGGCGCAAAGCGGGCGCGCGCAACGGATGCGCTGGAATGTCCATCCGCGGCTATCCGACACGTTGGCGCTGGCGCGCACCGTCCGGCCGCGCACCATCATTCCCGCCTTCTGCGATCGCACACTGCTTCCCGCGCTCGCTGGCACTTTGGCGCCGGCCCGCGTCACCATGGACGCGGTGATCGAGATTTGATCTTTTACCTGCCCAACAATCGCACTATGCGCAAACCCGCGCAGACATGATGGTCATGACCCATTCCAAAACGATGTACTACGCGAGCGTCGGACCGCTCCTGAAAATGTTCGACGTTGACCCTGACGGCGCCCAATTGCGCGAACGCGGCGCCGTCACGCTGCCGGCCAATATCCAATATGCCTGGCCGCACCCGTCCCGGCGCTACCTTTACGTGGTTTCCAGTAACGGCGGGCCCGGTGTTCCTGGCGACAAGCATTTCGCCAATGCGCTCGCCATCGATCCGGCAACCGGCGACTTGCGACCGCACGGCGAGCCCGCGGCGCTGCCCTCGCGGCCGATCCATGCCAGCCTCGATCGGAGCGGCGGTTATTTGCTGACGGCTTACAGCGATCCTAGCCGCCTGACCGTACATCGCATTGGCAGCGACGGCACCATCGGCGGGCGTGTCGCCCAACAACCGGACCTCGACACTGGCATCTACGCACATCAGATTCTGGCGACACCGTCGAACCGCTGGGTCGCTCTGGTCACTCGGGGCAATAATTCCACGGCGAGCAAGCCGGAAGATCCCGGTGCAATCAAGACTTTCACATTCGAGAATGGAAGGCTGAGAAATTTGGCGTCGATCGCCCCCGGCCAGGGCTTTGGTTTCGGTCCGCGGCATCTCGACTTTCATCCGACCAAGCCATGGGTCTTCGTCTCGATTGAGCGCCAGAACAAGCTCTACGTCTATGAACTGAACAAGGCGACCGGACTATCCCGCGAGCCCATTTTCATCAAAGAGACCTTGTCCAATCCTAAGACACCGGCAAGCCAAGGCGCCGGAGCGATCCGTGTCCATGCCAACGGCAAATTCGTCTACCTGACCAACCGGACCTTGCCCGCGCGAGAGGGCGGCCGGGAAGTTTCCTTGGGCGGCGAAGACAATCTCGTGGTCTATGCGCTCGATCAAAACAGCGGCGAGCCGAAACCGATCCAGCACATCGACGGACTCGGCGTGCAGTTGCGCACCTTCGGCGTCGATGCAAGCGGGCGCCTGCTTGTCGCCGCCAGCATCATGCCGATGTTGCGCAGCGACGGAATGACAGTGCCTGCCGGAATGACCGTGTTTCGGATCGCCGAGGACGGCACGCTCGCGCTCGCACGGAAATACGACGTCGAAGTCGGAACTTCGCGGCAATTCTGGAGCGGAATGATCGCCCTGCCCTGATAAATTGCGCAAACCGAACGAACGAACCGCGACAACGACGCCGGCCGGCATAGCGAAAATCTGCTATTCTCAAATTTAGAAGTGCGGCCGCACACCCATCAAAAATCATGCCGGCGACCGCACCGGGAGGAGGAAACAGCGTCATGAGAAAACTGCTTCTCATTCTCGCCGCCGCGGCAGCCACCTGTTTCAGTGCCGCGCTACACGCCGCCGACAATTATCCTTCACGCCCGATCACAATGATCTCCGTTTTCGGTCCCGGCAGCGCCAGCGACACGCTGTGCCGGATCATCGCCGACAAACTCGGTCCCGCGCTTGGCCAGCCCGTGATTGTCGAGGACCGTCCTGGCGCGGACGGCGCGCTTGCCGCGCTTTACGTTCATCACCAGCCGGCCGACGGCTATACATTGATGATGGCGACCAATTCGCCGCTGTCCGCCGATCCCTATCTGCACAAGGACGTCAATTATGACCCGGTGAAGGATTTCGTGCCGATCACGCGGGTCGGCAGCTTCACTTTGATGCTGGTCGTCGATCCAAAGCTGCCGATTCACTCAGTGCAGGAAATGATCGATTACGCCAAGGCAAATCCCGGCAAGTTGACCTTTGCCAGCGGCAACACCGCCGGGGTTGTCGCGGTCGAGACTATCAAACATGACACCGGCATCAGCATGCTGCACGTGCCCTATAAGAGCACGCCGCCGGCGCTCGAAGACATCATGGGCGGCCGCGTATCGATGATGCTCGCCGATTTCACGACCGCGATGGCGCATGTCGGCGCCGGGACGCTGCGGCCAATCGCGGTGTCGCGCATTAAGCGCAGTAAACTCTTCCCGGACCTGCCCACCCTGGATGAGGCGGGGATCAAGGGCTTTAACCTTGACACCTGGGCTGGCGTGGTCGCGCCCGCCGGGACGCCGCCGCAAATTATAACGAAGCTCAACGGCGTGCTGCGGCCGATCATCGACAGCCCAGAAGTGCAGGCCAGATTCAAGAATGTCGGGTTCGAAGGCTTCTCCTCGACGCCGGAGGAGCTGGGCGACTTCATCAAGGCCCAGCTCGCGCTGTGGGGTAAGATGATCAAGACCGCCAATATTCAATCGGATTGATCGGCGAGCCCGCCAGTCGTTTACTCAAGCGGCCTAACGTTCAAGTCGCGAAAAGAAATGGGCGGGCCGCTTTTCGGCGCGCCCGCCCGCTTTATCGTCAAATGCGCCGCGAAAATCAGGCGTCGTATTCGGCGGCGACATCCTTGCCGGTGTAGTCCGGCATATATACCGTCGAAACGTAGCTGATCACCGCGCACACCGCGAGATAGACGGCGATAGCGAAGCTGCTGTGGTAGCTGGCAAACAGCGCGGTCGCGATCAGCGGCGCCGGGCCGCCGGCAATCACCGAGGCGAACTGATAGCCGAGCGAGGAGCCGCTATATCTGAGCCGCGGCGTGAACGCCTCCGCGATTAGCGCGGCCTGCGGGCCATACATCATGTCGTGCGGGACAAGTGACACCACGATGGCGAGAAAGATCACCCACGGAATACCGGTATCCAGCATTCCGAAATAGAGGAAGGCAAAAAGCCCGCAGGCGACCACGCCGATCAGGTACATCTTCTTGCGGCCGATGAGGTCGGACACGTGCCCGAAGAGCGGGACCGACACGAACGAAACAACCGAGCCAACCATCACCGCGGACAGGATGAAATCCCGCGACATGTGCAGCGTGCCGACGCCATAGGCAAAGACGAAGGCGGTGAAGATATAGAACGGCGACTGCTGGCCCATGCGCAACAGCGCGGAGAGGCAGACTTCCTTTGGCTGCTTCTTGAGAACCTCGACGATGGGTGCGCGCTCAACTTTGTTCTCGTTGAGGAGCTTCTGGAATACCGGCGTCTCGAGGATGCCAAGCCGGATCCACAGACCGATCGCGATCAGGACGATGCTCAGTACGAACGGCACGCGCCAGCCCCAGGTCAGGAACTGGTCGCCCGACCAGGCGGTGGCGCCGAGCATAACCACGGTTGAAAGAAACAGGCCCGCGGGCACGCCCCATTGCGGCCAGGAGGCGAGGAAGCCGCGATTGTGCTGGCCGGCGCGCGTCCATTCCATCGACAGCAGCACCGAGCCGCCCCATTCGCCGCCGACGCCGATGCCTTGGATGGCACGCAGGACGGTCAGAATCACGCCGCCCCAAATTCCAATCGAGGCGTAGGTGGGCACGAATGCGATCAGGAAAGTCGCAATGCCCATGAGCATGAGGGTGGCGATCAACGTTGCCTTGCGGCCGATGCGGTCGCCGTAATGGCCGAAGATCGCAGCGCCGATCGGGCGTGCGGCGAAACCGACGAAATAGGTACTGAACGCCAACAGCGTGGCGGTGGTTGGATCGGAATTCGGGAAATAAAGCTTGCCGAAAACCAATCCGGCCGCGGTTCCATAAAGGAAGAAGTCGTACCATTCGATCGTCGTGCCGACCGTGGCTGCGATCACGGCCTTGCGCAGCTGGCGCGTGTGATCGGCCGCGGAAAGCGTGCCGTAAGCGGCTATCGAAGTCATAAGCGTCCCCCCTGACTGGATTTCCATCCCGGTATCGCGGGTCTTATTCCTGGGGCAAAGGATAGTTTACGCCCCCACCGAGGCAAGCGTTTTGGCAACGACCACGCCAAAGCATTGTCCTTGCAAGCCGAAACCCGCTTAAGCCGCAGACGCGCCATGTCCGATCGGCGCTATAAGCTGACATCACGAGGGTTTATGATGGAACGGCTGGCGGAGGAAACATCAATGCAGATCAGGGTTTCGCCGAACAATTTGCAATGCAGCGCCGAAGAATGGCAGGCGCGCATCGATCTTGCGGCCGCGCACCGGCTCGCATTCATGCATGACTTCAGCGAGGGGATTTTCAATCACCTGACGCTGACCGTGCCGGGCCGCAGCGATCGGTATTATCAGATTCCGTTCGGCACGCATTGGTCCGAGGTCACGGCCTCGTCGTTCATGGAGGTCGGGATCGACGACGGCAAAGTCAGGCGCGGCACCGGCGACGTCGAACGTTCTTGCTACTGCATCCACGCACCGATTCACAAAGCGTTGCCGCACGCCGCGGCGGTATTTCACACGCATATGCCCTATGCCAGCGCGCTCACTCGGCTGGAAGATCCGCGGATCAAGGAGATCGGCCAGACCGAGGTCGGCCTGATGGATGCGATCGCCTATGACGACCACTATACCGGCCCGGCATTCGACCCTGCCGAAGGCGAGCGCCTCGCCAAGATCATCGGCAATAAGACGGTGCTGTTCATGGCCAATCACGGCGTCACCACGGTGGGTAACACTGTCGCCGAGGCCTATGACCGGCTCTATTACCTTGAGCGCGCGGCGCAGGTTCAAATCTACGCCATGTGGACGGGCCAGCCGCTCAAAGAGCTGCCGGCCGAGGTGGTCGAGAAGACCAGGGGCCAACTCGGCGGGGCCCAGTTCTACGATGGCCCAAGTCCGGCGCAGCGGCACTTCGATGCCTTGAAACGCATCCTCGATCGCACCGAACCCGACTACAAAACCTGAGCTCTCCCCGCACGCTGGGGAGAGGAAAGAGCAGACCCTACAGCCGATCCGGATAGGGCATGATGAAGTTGTCGCGGTTCGGCATCTTCACCTGCGGCAGCGTCTTCGCATCCATCACATCGCCGTCGCCAATCAGCTTATTGAGCGCAAGAAGATAGGCTGTAAGCGCATAGACCTCCCCGTCGTTGAGCGAGCGCGGCATGTTGTATGGCATGGCGCGGCGGACATAGTCGAAGATGGTGGTCGCGTAGGCATAGTAATTGGCGATCGTCTTCACTGTATCGATGCCATTGGTCAGCGGCTGCCCGCCGATCAGCGCCGGCCAATAGGGCGCGATGCCGCCTTTGGCGGCGTCGCCGTGGCAGGCCGAGCACTTCTCCGCAAAAATCTTGGCGCCCTGCGCCGGCGTGCCGCTGCCTGGCGGCAGATTGGTGCCGTCCGGCAGAACCGCGATATCCCATTGCTTGATGTCGCTCTCGGTCAGCGGTTTGCCGAGACCCGCATCCTGCGCGGAGGCCACCCTGGCGGCGAGCGCAAAGGCGAGAACGGACGCAGCGAGGATCCTAGGCATAGACATGTTTGATCGCTCCCGTGCTGTCGACCGCCCAGCTCGTGATGCTGTTGAAGTGCTGATTGGGGAAAGCGAGCGGGGTCGTGACCGGCCTGCTTGCCTCGCCGCGCATGGCCACGAATTCGGTCCGCAGTGGCTGCACGTTGCCGCCGTCGTCATAGGCGCGACTTTGCAGGATTGCCGGTTGGCCATCCCAACGCCACGGCATGACAAACCGCGTGAATGCCTTGTCGTGAATCGGGCCTTGCAGGGCCGCTTCGCCCCAGCTCTTGCCGCCGTCGGCGGAGACCATGACTTTGGTAATACGGCCGGTGCCGGAATAGGCCAGACCCGAAATGGCATAGAGGCCGGGCTGTGTGATGCTCTGCCCGAAGGACGGATGGGTGATGAAGCTTTTCACTTCCATGAGGAAGTGAAACCGCCAGGTCTTTCCGCCCGGCAGGATTTGCGAATAGTTTTTGGTTTCGAAGTAGCTGTAGGCCGGCTGGTTGATGACTTTGATGCGGCGCAGGTACTTGACGTTCATGTTGCCCTGATAACCGGGCAGCAACAGGCGCATCGGATAGCCGTTACCGGGCATCAGGTGCTCGCCGTTCTGATAAATGGCGATCAGCGCGTCATCGAAAGCTTTCTTGACCGGCACGCTGCGATCCAGGAATTGGGCATCGGCGCCCTCGGCTATGAGCCATTTTGCCGCCGGATCGACGCCGGCTTCGTCGAGCAGCACCGATAGCGGCACGCCGGTCCACTCCGCGTTGGAAACGAGACCATGGAGCATTTGCACCGTGGTCTGCAGCGGCTCCTTGGCGAACATCGGCGCCGAATTGCCGGCGCATTCGACAAACGCCATGCGCGTCACCAGCGGATAGCGCGAGAACGACTCCAGCGTGAACTCAAGCGGCTGCCGCACCATGCCATGGATGACAAGCTTGTGCGCGGCCGGATCGATGTTGGGAATGCCGCCATGATTGATCGAAAAGTGCAGGCCGTTCGGCGTGACGGTGCCGCCGAGCCGCTGATGCGGCGTGCGCGCATGCGAGGTGCGGAATTCGCCGTTGGGATTGGTCAGCGCCCGCGTTACGTCTTTCTCAAATGGCGACGGCATCTGTATCGTCGGCAGGGTGTCCCCGACCGCCAGACTCCAGGGCGCATCGGCGAGCGGCTCGGCGGCGGCGCCGGTTGCCGCTCCAGCCACCGCCAAGCCGCCGGCGATGGTCATGCCGCCGCCAAGCAAGGCCCGGCGGCTGATCAGGCCGTTTCCGGCGACAAAATCGAGCCCCTGCACGCCGTGCCGGCGTCTCCTTTGGCTCATGCTTTCCTCCTCGGTGAGCGGCGCGGCGGCACTCGCCCTTGATTCAACGGGCGGCGCGGTGCGCCGACCCGCAGCGATATCGTGCTGTAAGCGTCGAACCCAGTCCAGCACTTGCGGATTAAACGAGGTGAGTTCCGAGCGATGGCCAAGGTTGCAGTGCAACCTTGATCGGCGCGACGGCATCGCTCGTATGCGTCTGGCCGGCTTGTCGGCGACTTCGAACCAGCACAGGATAATTATGGTCCCGGGTTCGGTCTCGGCTTAGGTCCTGGCAAATCGTCGCCAAGCGGCGGCATGACGCGTGCCGCCGATAACAAAGATAAATCTTCGTCTAGGGAGCCTTCGATGAAATCCTTATCCATCCTGTGCATGACGACCGCGCTGACCGCGGGCTTGTCGCTTGTCTCACCTGGCGTGCGTGCGGACGAGCGCACACCCGCGGCGCTGACCGGTCAGGTCACCTCCGATGCCGAAGGCGCTATGGAAGGCGTCGTCGTAACGGCGCGCAAGGACGGATCGATCGTATCGACCAGCGTGACGACCGATGCCAAGGGCCACTACGCTTTTCCGGAAAACCGGTTGGAACCGGGTCACTACGCTGTCGCTATTCGCGCGGTCGGTTACGATCTGCCGGCGCCGGCGGCCGCCAACGTCATTGCCGAGCGGACCAGCAACCTCGATCTCAAGCTCGATAAAATGCGCGATCTCGCGAGCCAGCTCAGCAATGCCGAATGGATGATGAGCATTCCGGGCAGCGAAGAGCAAAAAGCCATGCTGCTCGACTGCGTGGGCTGCCACACGCTCGAGCGCATCGTTCGCTCCACCCATGACGTCAATGAATGGATGCAGGTGATCAGCCGGATGAAAGGCTATGGCGCGGTGAGCCAACCGATCAAGCCGCAGCCGATGCTCGACCCGGATCGCGCCGGCAGGCCGGAAGATTACCGCAGGATGGCCGAATATCTTGCGAGCATCAATCTGAGCGCGACCGACCATTGGCAATACGCACTTAAGACGTTGCCGCGTCCGACCGGGCGCTCGACGCATGTGATCGTTACCGAATATGACGTGGTGCGACCGACCACCGAGCCGCACGATGTCGTGCGCGATAAGGACGGCAACGTCTGGTACTCGGATTTCGGCGAGCTCTTCATCTCGAAGTTCGATCCAAAGACGCTTAAGCTCACCGAATATCCGACCAAGAAATTCAAACCAGACGCGCCCGAAGGAAATCTCTCGCTCGAATTCGACCACAATGGAAAGCTCTGGTTCGACACCATGTACCAGGGCGCCCTCGGCACGCTTGATCCGAAGACCGGCGAGACCAAGTTCTATCCGCTGGCTGCGCAGTGGAACGACAACCGGGTGCAATTAAACTTCGTCGGACTGCGCCATGACGTCGACGGCAAGGTGTGGACCAAAAGCGTCGGCACCCAGGATATTTTCCGGTTCGATATTGCCAGCAACACCTGGGAAAAATTCCATCCGACGAGCGAATTGCCGGCCGGCCACCACTACAGCATGTATCAGGTGATATCGGACTCCAAAAACAATCTTTGGATGGCCGAATTCTCGGAAGGCTATCTCGGCACCATCGATGCGAAGACCCATGCGGTGAAGTGGTTCCCGTTGCCGACGGCGCATGCCCGTGCGCGGCGCATGGAGATCGACGATCAGGACCGCATCGTGGTGACCGAATATCGCGGCAACAAGGTCGCGGTATTCGACACCAAGGCCGAGAAATTCACCGAATATCCGCTGCCGCCCTACACGTTCCCGTATCGGGCCAACTTCGACAAGAACGGCGCCATCTGGGCTTCGACCATGTCGACCGACCGGGTCGTCCGCATGGATCCGAAGACCGGCGCAACAGAGCAATATCTGATGCCGTCGGAAACCAATATGCGGACGCTGTACGTGGATAATTCGACGACGCCGGTGTCGTTCTGGGTCGGTTCGAACCACGCCCACGCCTTGGTGAAGGTCGAGCCGCTGGATTGATGCCATTGACTGCATGTCCCGGGCGCGGCGCAGCACGAAGTGGTGCGCTGCCGAACCGGGATATGCACCGGCAATCGCGCGTTCACGCGCGTAGACGCGCTTTTGCGCGCTGCACCGCGTCCGGGAACCGCGTTGAAATAATCAGCATTATTCTGCACCGCCGCTTCGCCCGCATGATCGACGTATGCTGAGGATGTCGAGGAATCGCGGCGTGGGCTAACCTCATGAGGTACCGACGCGGTAGCTACTGAGAGGGCCATCCCATGAAAGACGTCGCTGTTGTCGCCTATTGCCGAACCGGCATCGCCAAAGCCGGCCGCGGCGCCCTCAACCAGACCCACGGCATTCCAATGGCCGCGCATGTCTTGCGCAATGTTATCCAGCGCGCCGGCATCGACGCTGCCGAAGTCGAAGATGTCGTTCTCGGCTGCGGCT
>DATAQN010000212.1:0-61949 GCA_036264635.1 Xanthobacteraceae bacterium
TGGCGGAGGGAGTGGGATTCGAACCCACGATACGGTTTCCCGTATACACGCTTTCCAAGCGTGCGCCTTCAGCCACTCGGCCATCCCTCCGGGAAAGGGCACAGGCCATATCACGGCCCGGCTTGAGGTTACAACCCGAACTACGTTTCGGCCGGTTGCCGGGTCATCTCCTTGGCACCCGCCTCTTAAGTATCTGTGCGCCGGTGCAAATTCCGGGTCACCAGCCTTTGCCGCCGCTTCCGCCGATCGGCCCGCTACCCTACATTAGGCGCATGGCTGAGCCCGCAGACGACTATCTTATCCGTCCCGATCCATACGACCCGCGCCTGACGGAGCGGGTCAAAGGGATCGATCAGACCGGGGCGCCGGTGGAAACGGCCGTGACGGTCGAACGGGCGCTGACGATTTTCCTCAACGCGCAGGAAATCGTCACCGCGATGACCATTAATGACCACCCCGAATATCTGGCGCTCGGCTACCTGCTCAACCAGAACATGCTCAAGCCCGATGACGTCATCACCGGCGTCGACTACGACGAGGAACTGTCGGTCGTGGTCGTGCGTACCAAGCGCAAGACCAATTACGAGAAGAAGCTGAAGAAGAAGGTCCAGACCTCGGGTTGCGCTCAGGGCACGGTGTTCGGCGATCTCATGGAGGCGCTGGACAATGTGACGCTGCCGCCGGCGGAATTGCGCACCTCCTGGCTCTACGCGCTCACCCACAAGATCAATACGACGCCGTCGCTTTACCTCGAGGCCGGCGCGATCCACGGCTGCGTACTTGCGGTCGAGGACCGGCCCTTGGTCTATATGGAGGACGTCGGCCGCCACAATGCCGTCGACAAGATCGCCGGCTGGATGTTCAAGCACCAGGTGAGCGCAGGCGACAAGATCTTCTACACCACCGGGCGGCTCACTTCCGAGATGGTGATCAAGACAGTGCGCATGGGCATTCCTATCCTGATCTCGCGCTCAGGCTTCACCGCCTGGGGCGTGGAGCTGGCGCGCAAGGCGAATTTGACGCTGATCGGCCGCGCCCGCGGCAAACGCTTCGTCGCGCTTGCCGGCGAGCATCGCATCGTGTTCGATCAGGACCTCGCTTACGTCGAGGAAGAGAGCGCCAAGCATAACCGCAAGGCCGCGATGCATGACGAGTGAAAGCCGGCGATGAGCAGGAGCCGGCGCACGTGAACCCTCACCCTACTCTCGGCCTTGTCCTTGCAGGAGGCCTGGCGCGCCGCATGGGCGGCGGCGACAAGGCGCGCATCAAGATCGGCGGCCGGACCATTCTCGCGCGCGTGCTGGATTGCGTGGCGCCGCAATGCGAGCGCGTGATCATCAATGCCAACGGCGATCCGGCGCGTTTTGCCGATACCGGCCTGCCGGTCGTCGCCGACAGCGTGCCCGATTTTGCCGGCCCGCTCGCCGGCATTCTTGCCGGGCTCGATTGGGCCGCGGCGAACGCGCCGCAGATCGAATGGCTCCTGAGCGTGCCCGGCGATTGTCCATTCCTGCCGCAAGACTTGCTGGTGCGGCTGCACCAGGCGCGTGTCGCCGCCGGCACGCCGCTCGCCTGCGCGCGTTCCGGCGAATGGCGCCATCCTGTCGTCGCGCTGTGGCCGGTCGCGCTGCGCGAAGATTTGCGCCGCGCCCTGACCGGCGAAGGTCTGCACAAGATCGAGATCTGGACCGCACGACACGGCATCGCCATCGCCGATTGGCCGGAGCTGCCGGTCGATCCGTTTTTTAACGTCAATACGCCGGAGGACGCAGCGCGCGCAGAAACGCTTGCGGAGCTCTACGACAAGAGCGACGCGTAAGACAGAAAGCCGATCGTCGCGCCCGGCTCGACCTTGGTGACGTCTTCGGCGAGCTCCGCCAAACCGTCCGTCTCCGTCAGCGAGGTGAGAACGCCGGCGCCGTCCTGCACATATTTCGTGGCTTCAAGTACGCCGTCCGCCGCGGTCTGCAGCGAGACGCGCACATATTCACGCCGTCCGGCGCGCTTCTTATAAGAGAACGTCGCGCGCACCGGCATGGCCGTGAGCGGCTCAGGCAAGGCGCCGGCCAGGCGCAACAATAGCGGCCGCACCACACGCACGAAAGTAACGAAGGCCGCGACCGGATTGCCCGGCAGTCCGACAAAGGCGGCGCCCTCGCCGCTATTTGATCCGTGCAAGACGCCCATTGCGACCGGCCGGCCCGGCTTGATGGCGACCCGCCAAAAAACGAGGCGGCCGACGCTCTCCACGGCATCACGCACATGATCGGCTTCGCCGGTCGAGACGCCTCCCGACGTCAAGACCAGATCGTGATTGACGGCAGCTTGCGCAAGCCCATTGGCGAGTTCTTTGGGATCATCGGCGAGAATGCCGAGATCCGTGACGTCGACGCCGTATTGCGCAAGCAGTCCGGCAAGCAAATAACGATTGGAATCGTAGAGCGCCGCGGGCGGCAATGGCGATCCCGGCTCGACGATTTCGTCTCCGGTCGAGAATATCGCGATCCGCAAACGCCGGCGGACCTCAAGGCGCGTGAGGCCCAGCGCCGCGGCAAGCGCAATGTGTTGCGCCAAAAGCCTGCGTCCCGCCGGCAGCGCAACAGCGCCGGCCTTCATATCTTCCCCGGCGAGCCTGCGATTGGCGCCGCGCTTGAGCCCGGGCGGCACGATCACGCAATCGTCCTCGACGCGGCAGTCCTCCTGCATGAAGACGGTGTCTGCGCCTTCCGGCATTGGCGCGCCGGTGAAAATCCGAATGGCTTCGCCCGGCTTGACGGCGCGGCGCGAGTCGTGGCCCGCCATGACACGGTCTACGATGACAAGCCGCGTTTCGCTGTCGGAGCTAAGCCCCTCGGCGCGAACCGCATAGCCATCGACGGCGGAATTATCGAACGGCGGCACGTTCACGGGCGCGACAATGTCGGCGGCGAGCACGCGGCGCTGCGCCTCGCGCAACACAACGCTCTCACAGCTATCGACCGGCGTGATGCGTTCGGCAATCAGGCGCTCGGCGGCATCGACCGGGAGCAATGGCCCGTTAAAGGCGAAGCAATCGTCGGTGAGTTGCGCCATCAGGCTTGACCTAGCACGGCTTCGAGCGTGCCGATGCGGTCGAGCGGCAAAGCTTCGGCCTCAAGGACATTGGCGATGCCGTTGATGTCGTCGAGCATCAGGACCGGCACTTGCGCCTGCGGCAAAGGCGCGTCGGTCGCGACCGCGACGATGCAATCATCGTCAAAATGCAGCAGCGGCTTGCAGATGGCGGCGCGATAGATTTCAAGCTTCGGATGCGCGTGGTGCTTGAAGCCCTCGACAATCACCAGATCCACCGGGCTGAGCTTCGCCAATATCTCCATGAGCGGCGGCTCAAGTTCTCCGACAAGCTCGTGCAGGATCGCCCAGCGGCGGCTCGAGACCACGGCGACTTCGCGCGCGCCGGCCTGGCGGTGCTGCCAGGAATCCTTGCCGGGCTGGTCGAGATCGAATTCGTGATGCGCATGCTTGACGGTCGCCACTTTCAGGCCGCGCCTGACCAGCACCGGAATCACGCTCGTGACCAGTGTGGTCTTGCCGGAACCGCTCCAGCCCGCAAGGCCGACGACGCGCATGCTCATCAGTTAGTCCGATCCTTCCATCCGATAATCCGATCCTTCAGTTTAACATAATATCGGCGGCGCGTGATCGCACCGGCCGGACCATGATCATGGCGGTTGCCGGCATTTGACGGTCGTCCCGGCGCGCCGTAGCTTTGGGCAATATCGTCCCTGACGGAGATTATCATGCATCCCTACGCCATTCCTGCCGAAGTCAAAGAGCGCGTCATGCGCCGTCAGGGCAAGCTGCCGAGCCACGACACGATCGAGGCCGCGCGCACCGCGCTTATCGTCGTCGACATGCAAAACTACTTCGTCGCCGAGGGTTTCCCGCTCGAGGTGCCTGCTGCCCGCGGCATTGTGCCGAACATCAACCGTCTGGCGCGAGCGCTGCGTGCGGCCGGCGGCACCGTCGTCTGGGTGCAGACGACCGCGAAAGGCGCGCTCGAGACCTGGGGCAACCACCACAAATATATGCTGACGCCGGAACTGGCCAAGACGCGGCTCGCCCATCTCGACGAGAGCGCGGAAGGCTTCGCTCTCTATCCCAAGCTCGAACCGCTGCCGGCCGATCTTCGGGTCAAGAAGATCAAATTTAGTGCCTTCATTTCCGGCTCGTCCGATATCGACGCCAGGCTGCGCAGTCGCGGCATAGAAAGCCTGCTGATCGCCGGCACCGTGACCAATGTCTGCTGCGAGTCGACTGCGCGCGACGCCATGATGCTCGATTATCGTGTCGTCATGGTCTCCGACTGCAACGCGAGCTTGAGCCATGAGACGCATGCGGCGTCGCTGAACAATTTCGTCGTCTATTTCGGCGACGTCATGACCACCGACGATACGATTTCCCGACTGGTGCCGGCAGAGAAGCGACAGTCGGCGTAGTACCCACAACAATTGCTCGGTGAGTCAGGACGCGAATCGTGCGGAAGCCGAAGGGTCGCCCAGCGACCAGCTGCGTCCTTTCTCCCCGGAGGGGAGAAGGATAGGATGAGGGGGTACTGACTCCGAGTGTTTGCTGAGAGTCCGAACCCCCTCACCCCAACCCTCTCCCCTCCGGGGAGAGGGAGCGCCGCACGCCGTATCACTCATCAATGATTTCGGGTACTGGGCACCTCTCAGCGGCGGCGCATCACCGCCGCTTCAAGCGCCGCAATGGCCAGATACATCAGCGACGAGACGATGGCGAGGATCGTCACCGCCGTCATCACGATGTTCATCTTGAAGATCTGGCTGCCATACTGGATCAGGTAACCGAGCCCAAGGCTCGAAGATTGGAATTCACCGACTACGACGCCGACCAGCGACAGGCCGGCATTGACCTTGAGCGCCGCGATCAGCGTCGGCACGCTTCCCGGCAACACGACCTTCTGCAAAATCTGCCACTTGCTGGCGCCGAACGATTGCGCAAGCTTGATCTTGTTGGGATCGACGCCCTGGAAGCCGTTATAGATCATCAGCACGGTAATAAAGAGCGAGATCGCCAGCGACATGCCGTAGATCGACAGCGTCGCGCCGAGCCAGATGTAGAAGATCGGCACAAACGCTGTCTTCGGCATCGCATTGGCGACGACCAGATAGGGATCGAGCACCTTATAGAGCGCGTTCCACCACCACAGCGCCGCGGCAATCGCGGTGCCGATAATCATCGCCGCGGTAAAGCCGACGATCGTGGCAAGTACCGTCGACAGCGTATGCGCCTGAATGCTGGCCTGCTGCGGCGTCGCCTTGAGCATGCTGATGAAGGTCGGCCAGATCGCCGACGGATAGCTGGTGAACAGCGGATTGACGATCTGTTCCCGCGGCAGCACTTCCCAGAGGATCAGAAAAACGATCAGCAGTGCGAGCTGCGCCGCGCGCACCATGAGGCGTGTGCGGCGCTCGTGAGACAGCCAGTCTGCATATTGCCTGCTGATTGCCACAGGCGCGGTGTGCTCAATGGTCGACATGGTCAATCCTCGACATGAATGTCGAGCTCCTGCCAGAGTGCTTTGAAATAAACGTTGAATTCCGGCGCATCGCGTGCGGCCATCGTTGTCGGCCGGCCGTCCCCGGCGAAACGGATCGCATGCTCCGACTTCACATGGCCCGGCCGGCGCGTCAGCACAACCACCCGTTCCGCCATGCTGACCGCCTCGCCGATATCATGCGTGATCAGAACCACGGTCTTGGCCTCGCGGCGCAGAATTTCGGTGATCTCGTCGGCGAGCGCCAGCCTGGTCTGCGAGTCGAGCGCGGAAAACGGCTCATCCAGGAGAACGATATCGGGTGCGGTGCATAGCGTGCGGGCGAGCGCGACACGCTGGCGCATGCCGCCGGACAATTGTCGCGGCAGGTGATTGAGAAATTGCCCCAGCCCATAGCGGGTCAGAAGCTGTTTCCCACGCTCGCGCGCCTTGGCCATCGGCATGCCCTGGATTTCCGCGCCGAGCAGCGTGTTCTCCAGGATCGTACGCCACTCAAAGAGATAATCCTGCTGCAGCATGTAGCCGACCTTGCGATTCGGCCCGGTGACCGGCTTGCCGTCGATGAGCACGGTGCCTTCGGTCGGCGCGGAGAGACCGGAGATCAGCGACAGTAATGTGCTCTTGCCGCAGCCGCTCGGTCCGATGATGGCGACAAACTCGCCCGGAGCGACACTGAAAGAAATTTCTTTTAAGGCTTCTGTTTCTCCCTCCAGGCCGAAATAGCGCAGGCCCACATTTTTCAGTTCGACCTTGGCCGCCGGCACGGCTCAAATCGCCTTGCTGGCAAATTCGGAACGGACAAGATCTTCGAACTTCACACGCTTGTCGGCGTCGAGGACATGGCCATGAACGAGAATGTCTTCGAATTTTGCGATTGCAGCTGGCTCGATGACCGGCGACGATTTCCAGATCTTCAGTTTTTGATAGCGGGCGGCGGCATTGGTCATCGCCTGGATATTGATCGCCGGAAAGAACGGCGCGACAGCCTGCGCGATGTCCGAGGCCGAGGCCGACGCCGTCCATTTCTGCGCGCGATAGATCGCATCAGTCCAGCTTTGCACGATGGCGGCATTGTCGTTCAGGTATTTATCCGTCGCCATGAACGCCGTGTAGTCGGCAAAGCCGACCGTGGCGCCGATCGACGCGAGCACGAAGCCCTTGCCGTCGAGCTCCAATTGCGATGCGTCTGGCTCGATAAAAATGCCATATTGTCCCTGCCCCGCGAGCCAGGCGCCGACCCGCGCCGGGACAGCGATATTGTTGGAGAGCTTGACATCGGTCTCGGGATTGACGCCGTTCATGCGCATGGCTTCTTCAAAGAACAGGATCGGCGTACTCCCGGGTCGGAAGCCGAGCACGTCCTGGCCTTTGAGCGTGCTCCATTCGAATTTCTCCGGCTTGGTCCGGCCGACCAGCATGAAGCCGTCAGTTGCCGTGAGCCCGCAGAAGATGCGCGCTTTGGTGGAGGAGTCACTGTTGGCGACGTAGATCGTCGTCTCCGGCCCGATCAGGCCGATATCGGCACTGCCCGATAGAAGCGCGGCCATGGTCTTGTCGCCGCCATTGCCGGTCGCGAGATCGATATCGAGGCCGGCATCCTTGAAATAGCCGTTGGTCATCGCGACGTAGCACGGAGCGTAAAGCAGCGAACGCACAACCTCGTTATAGCGGACCTTGGTCGGCGGCTTGGTCTGTGCCCGCGTGACGGCCGGGCTTGCAACCGCAGCAATTGCGGAAAGACCATTGCGAAGAATATCGCGACGATGAAACATATTGTTCTCCTTGTGTGGCCGACAGCAAGCAAGCTTCACGCCAAGCGCAAGAAGTTAACACCCGCATTCATGCATGGCCAGAATGACCGCGCATCAGTCGGCAGGCTCCATGCCAAGCGCGCGGATCCGCGCTCGCGTCGCCTCGTCGCACAGCGCTTGCAGAAACGCCTGCACCGCCGGCCGCTCGCGGCGCGCTTCGACAAGCAGGAAATCATAATGCTCGGGCGCGATCGGCAGGAAAGACAGCCCGTACATCCGCGCCACCGGCTCGATGGCGACGCCCCAATCGGCGCGGTGCTGCGCAATCGACGCGGCGACCGCATTGTGCGAGCGCGGCTGGTTGGCATAGCCGGGCGGTTTTGCAGCGCGCAGCAGGCCGTCGACCAGGACGCGCGTGCCGGATCCGGCATTGCGATTGACCATCAGCGCCGTTGTATCTTCAAGCGCGGCTTTCAGCGCGGCGTCGGCGGACTTGCCCTCGAAACGTGCGTCGCCGGTGCGAAAGATAAAGCCCTGCATGCGACGCCAGCCGGGCACAAGTGAAAGCCCGGGTGCAAGCAGATGTTTGTTATAGACGCCGGTCGCCGGATCGACGAGATGCACGGGGGCGACATCGCATTCGCCGCGGCTTGCCGCGCTGACGCCACCGAGACTGCCGACAGCGATGGTGCGGGCGTGAAATCCGCGGTCAGCCAGCGCACCGACGACGACATCGAGCGCGATGTCGTGGCTGCCCATGATGACGAGATCGGGCGCCTTGGCCTCGTCGCCGATCAGCGTGACGTCTGCTTGGGTATTTGCGTCGAGCGCGGATGCGAGCGCGTCGATGGCGAGGAAGCCGTCCGCCTGCGAAAACGCGGTAACGGCACCCGAACCCTTGCCAGTGGGAAAGGCGATCAATCCGTCATTGCCCGCCACCAGCGACACCAGAACGAATTCCTCACGCCCGAGCTCGGAAGCAATCCGCACCGGCACGCGCGCTGTCACGCTCCGCGCAGCTTCGGATGATAATCCGGCCCGCGCGCGGATGACCGGCGCGACGAAAGCATGAAAAGTGAAAATCGCCGAGGTCGGAAATCCCGGCAGCACGATGAGCGGCGTCTTGCCGATCACGGCGAGACACAGCGGCTTGCCCGGCTTCAGCGCGACGCCATGCACAAGAATGCCAGGCTCGCCGAGCTGCGGGACGATGCGATGCGACAGATCGCCCGCGCCTTTCGAGGTGCCGCCCGACAGCACGACCATGTCGCAGGCCTCGAGCGCCGCGCGCATGGCCTTGCCGAGTGCCTTCTCATCGTCGGGGAACGCGCCGAGCGACACCGGTTCGCCACCGGCCTCGCTGACGGCGGCGGCGATGATAGCGCCATTGCTGTCATAGACGCCGCCGGGACGCAGCGGATCGCCGGGTGCAACAAGCTCGTCGCCGGTCGAAAGCACGGCGATGCGCGGACGGCGCACGACATCGACGGCTGCGAGGCCACAAGCCGCAAGCATGCCGATCTCACGCGAGCTGATGCGCGTGCCCTTTCGCAAAAGTGTTTCGCCGCGGGCAATGTCGGAACCGGCATAGGAGACGAATTGGCCGGCAGCGACCGCGCGCCTTACATCGATCGCCGGTACGGCATTGTCCTCGATCAGCTCGGTTTGTTCGATCATCACCACGGCGTCGGCGCCGCGGGGGATGACACCGCCGGTCGCAATCGCGGTCGCCGTGCCCGGCGTCACTTCGATTTCGGGCTCCAACCCGCAGGCGATGACTTCGGCGTTCAGGACGAAGCGCTTTGGCGCACCGTCGCTTGCGCCCGTGGTATCTGCGGCGCGCACGGCAAAGCCGTCAACATTGGAGCGGTCGAAGGGCGGCGCATCGACTGGCGCGATGACGTCGGCGGCAAGGACGCGCGACAGTGCCGCGGCGAGACTTACGCTTTCCGCGGCAAGCGGGGCGAGATCGATGCGAGATTCAAAGCGCCGGCGGGCCTCGGCGGCGGAGACAACTTCAAGAAACTGCTCCTGACGCGCAGCACGCCGCACGGCGTCGAGGATCGCATTGGTGCGCGGCGTTGGTTTCGGGCTGATGGCCATCGTTGAGGGCCAATATAGGAGAGCTATTTGTTGGGCGCCAATACTAGCCGGCAGTTAGAGCAAATATAGCTCGCGGCTGATCTCTAAGGCCAAGGCCGCACGGCGACTCGCCTGCCGGCGGCAAATCCCTCGCTCTCGGCCGGAATAGCGATCCAGCCGTCGCTGCCGGTGAGCACCTCAAACGAGAGATAACCGGAGGCGAGCGGATCGGCGACGATTTCATGGCCCGCTTGCTCGTAGCGCACCGGAACGAGCTCCGTGAGTCCGATCGTCGAAGCGACTTTGCGCTTGAGCGGCAGCATTCGCGGCGTGTCGTCAACATGCCCCGCGCCGAGCTTGGCGATGATGTGACGCCCGATCAAAAGCCATATCGCCAAAGCGCAATCGAGCCGCCCAGGCACGACCAGAACCGGCCGCGTGTCAATGAAACCCAGTGCCGCGGTTTCGCCGGGCGAAACCGCAATGCCGTGAGCCTCAACGCGGCCGAACTTGGCCAAAGCCCGCACGCTTGAATCGCCGCGTCCGCTACCCGAGCCACCGACGATGATGCCGGCATGGGCGCGCGCTTCGGCAAGCGCTTCGTAGACCCGCTCCGGCGCGGAATCGGTTTCGAACACCGTGCCGCCTCCACCCGCGACGGCGCGCGTCAGCATGTCGACGGCCGCCTGCACCAGAGGCGTCTTGGCGGCGCCGCCACAGGCGATGCGCAGGCGCGGCTCGCGCACCGCGACGTCGGCAATTCCAGCCGCCGTCATGACGGCGATGTCGCTTGCCCGCAGATAAGCGCCGGCGCGGCGCAGGATCGTTTGCGGCGAGACGTCGCCGCCTGCTGCAAGCACGCCCTCGCCCGGCGCAATCGCGGCGATCGCTTCGGCGCGCTCGCCGTTGAAGGTGACAGTGTCGAGCGGCAACACGGCATCGGTTCCGGCCGGCATCGGCGCGCCGGCTTCGACGCGCGGCGGCGCCGGCATAAGCGGAATTGGCGTGTACGAGCTTGCATCGGCGACCGCTCCGGCCGGTACCGCAAAGCCATCACGCAGCGCGATCGGCTGCGGCGGCAGTTTCGACGCCACAACGTCAGCGCCTAGCACGCGGCCATAAGCTGACGGCAAGGAACAGGCGCGCGGCGTCACCGGCTCAACGCGCGCGAGCAAAGCCAAAATCGCGTCGAGCGGGGTCAGACGCGAAATACGCTGGGTGCTGGAATCGCCGGCCATCGCCGATATGTTAAAGAGCAGCTTTCCGATTTCCACGATACGCATGGCACTGTGCCAATATGACGGAAAAGACCCTAAACCTGCGCGGCCTCAAATGTCCGCTCCCCGCTCTGCGCACGCGCAAGGCGCTCGGCGGCATGGAGGCGGGCGACATTCTCATCGTCGAATGTACCGATCCCCTCGCCGGTCTCGATATACCCAATCTATTGAACCAGACCGGCGATACGCTTGAACAGACGCGAAAGGAAAAAGGGTTAATGACGTTCCGGATTAGGAAGAGTTGATTTTTGCGGCACTGATCTTCTTCTCCCCAAGGGGAAAAGGAGAACTGCGGGCGAGCCGCTGCGTCCCTTCTCCCCGCGGGGGAGAAGGACAGGATGAGGGCGTTCGGCGCCGGAGATAAATTCCAGACGCCGAGCCGCCTCACCCCAACCCTCTCCCCGCTGGGGAGAGGGAGTTCGCCTCAACAACGTCGCCCATTGCGCTTTTCTACGAGCACTGTTGCTCACTCCGCCGCGACGCGATGCGCGGCGACGCCTCGCGCCTTCACCACCACTTTGATCGCATCGTCGACGCGGTCCTTGGCGTAGCGGATCGCCGTCGGCAGATCGTCGAGCGGGAACGTGTGGGTGTGGATCTTGGTCGCATCGAAGCGCTTTTGCGACATGAAGGCTTCGGCGCGGTGTGTCGCGCTCTTGCCCTCGCCGCGAATGCCGTAAAGGTAAATGTTGTTGCGCACGATATGAGGAACGTCGACTTTCACCTCTTCGTGCGGGAAGGCAGCGAGGCAAACTTTGCCGCCGCGATTGACCATGCGCACCGCTTCGGTCACCGCGTTGGCCGCGCCCGAGCATTCGAGAACGTAATCGACGCCCTTGCCGCCGTTGAGCCGCTTCACCGCCTCGACGACTTCTTCGTTCCGCACATTGATCACATGATCGGCGCCGAGCTCTTGGCCGATCTTGAGACGGTTGTCCCGGGTGCCGGTGAGGATTACGGGATAGGCGCCCATGGCCTTCGCCACCGCGACGCCGAGAAGTCCGATCGGGCCCGGGCCGGTGACGACGACGCTCTCGCCGGCGACCAGGCCGCCGAGCTCAGTGAGCCCGTACATCGCGGTGCCGGCGGTCACGACCAGTGTCGCCTCCTCGTCCGACATGGTGTCCGGGATGGCGACCAGCGTGTTGATATTGTTAACTTGATATTCGCAGAAGCCGCCATCGGTGGTGAAGCCGTTGGCGCGGTGGCCCTTGTCGACGTCGCCGTAATTGAGCCCGTAGTTATGGCACGCAGTATACATGCCCTCACGGCAGCGCTTGCACTGGCCGCAACCGGCGTGGATCTCCACCGTGATGCGCTGGCCGATCTTGTATTCGTCGACTCCCGGACCGAGCGCGACCACCGTGCCCATATATTCGTGGCCGGGCGTGAAATTCTTGTTGAACGGCTTGCCGCCTTCGATCAGCGCGGGCGAGCCGTAGTCGATGATTTCAAGGTCAGTGGCGCAAATCGCGACTGCGTCGATCCGCACCAGGACTTCGGCGCGCTTTGGAACCGGAATGGGCTTTTCGGTGAGTTTCAGCTCTCCCGGATTGCCCAGCACCCAGGCTTTCATCTTGTCCGGGATCGGGAAATCCGCGCTCGTTTTCACTCCGGGACCTGAATACATTTCGTGCTTCCTCTCGCCTTTTCCCTTTCGGGCGCCATTTTCGGCCAGCGCCCTGTTTACAGCGAATTTTAACGACGCGCAAAACCGTCCATTAAGCGGGCTCGCCCGCCGCGTCGCGGTCCAAATCGGCAAAAACGTCGCCATCCTTGAGCACGACCTTGTAGGTCCGCAGCGCCACCTGGCAAGGCGGCGCTTTCACCTCCCCGGTCGGCACATGAAAGGCGCCCATATGCACGGCACATTCAATAATGTCGCCGTCGAGCATGCCGTCGGCGAGGCTCGCCGAAGCGTGCGTGCACTCGTCGTCGGTGACATAGAACGTACCGCCGATATTGAACACCGCGAGCCGCTTGTCGTCGACGTCGAAGGCCTGAACGCTATCCGGCGCGATATCCGCCTGCGCGCAAATCCGCACAATACTATCGTCGGCCATTTCCGCTCCCCCTCTTTCCTTCATTGCCCATCGCGTTGCCCCAAGCACATTCTTTATATAGTCATTTCCGGACGAAACCGAGTGAGGGCGGGAGACGCGATGCAGGTTCTGGTCGTTGGCGCGGGCGTGATCGGGCTCGCAGTCGCGCGCACCGCGGCGCTCGCCGGGCACGACGTCACTGTCGCTGAAATGACCGGCGGCATCGCCAATGGGGTGTCGTCGCGCAACAGCGAAGTGGTGCATGGCGGCCTTTACTATCCGACCAATTCGCTGCGCTCGCACCACTGCGTGCGCGGCCGCCGCATGCTCTACGAATTCTGCGCCTCGCACGGTGTCGGCTTTCGCAAATCCGGCAAGCTCATCGTCGCGACCAACGAGAACGAACTCGCCAAGGTCGAGACCATCCAGAAGCAGGGCGAGATCAACGGCGTCGAAGGCATGGAAATGCTGGGCGGCAACGCCGCGCGCGCGCTCGAAGGCGACCTCGCCTGCATCGGCGCGCTGCTCTCGGCGGAAACCGGCATTGTCGACAGCCATGGTTACATGACGGCGCTGTGGGGCGAGCTTGAAGACCACGGCGGCATGATCGCCTTCGAAACGCCGGTCGAACATATCAGCTACAAGGCGCCGCATTGGCGTGTGCAATTCGGCGGGAGCGAGCCGGGCACGATCGAGTTCGACGCCGTGGTCAATGCCGGCGGACTTGGCGCGCAGGCGCTGGCCCGGCGCATCGACGGCTATCCGGCCGACAAGGTGCCCAAGCTTGTTCTCGCCAAGGGCAATTATTTCAGCTTCACAGGCAAGCCGGTGTTTTCGCGGCTCATCTATCCGACGCCGGTCGATGGCGGGCTTGGCGTTCATGTCACGCTCGATCTTGCCGGACGCATGCGCTTTGGCCCCGATGTCGAATGGATCACGGAAGAAAGCTATACGGTAGATCCGCGGCGCGCCGACGGTTTCTACGCGCGCATCCGCACCTATTGGCCCGGCCTGCCGGACAATTCGCTGGTGCCGGATTATTGCGGCATCAGGCCGAAGCTCACCGGACCCGGCGAACCGGCGGCCGACTTTTTGATTGCTGGCCCCGCGGCGCACGGCATGCCGCGGCTCGTCAATCTGTTCGGCATCGAATCGCCGGGACTGACGTCGTCGCTGTCGATCGCCGACGACGTCACCAAGCACCTGAACTGAACAGCAAGAACGGAACTATCTCGACTATCTCGGCACCGCGCGCGGCGTGACGGTGCCGACATTGGCCGGCGGTTGCGGCGCTTGCTGTGCCTGCACGATCGTGCCCGGATCCTCGTCGGCCGGATCCGGATCGCGGCGGTTGAGCGCGCTCTTCGGCGACGTCACCGGATTCAATTGCGTGGCGACGCTCGACACCGTGACCGGCGTGTAGGCCTGCGCACCGTCCTTGCCGGTATAGGCCATCAGCCCGTTTTTGGTGGCGACGATGTCGCCAGGGCGCAAGGTCGGATCGGTCGGCAAGTCGTAGGGCGCAAGCCCCATCGCGTTCTTGCCGTTGCAAGTGCAATTGGCGACGAGCTGCTTGCGATAGATGAAGGCGGTGTCGAGATCGGTATAGCGCGCGCCGTCCTTGGCGACGGAATGCTCGATCTCGGCGCCATAGAAGACCTTGGTCTTGCTCGCCGGGCACATCGAGCGGCAAGCTTCGACCGGCGTCGCGTTCATCACACGCGCTTCGAGCGGAAAATGCTGGCCGTCGCACAGCCGCACGCAGTAGGCGACGCTGTGGCCGGTGCTCTCCGCGTTCTGTCGCACGCTTTCCTGCCCGAGCGGCGGCGGCGATATCGGGCCCGGTTCAGCGTAGGACGACGCCGATGGATTCGGCCCCTTGTCCGGGCCACCAAACAAAAAGTCGAAGAAGCCAGCCTTCGCCGGAACTGACATGAGAGAGGCTGCGAACACTGCGCTGCAAAGCGCAACCGCCCGCCATTTCAATTGTCCGCTGCGCCGCCCCATGGTGATGCCCCACCTGCCTGCCTTGCCGGCACGCACCCAACCAACATGGGTCCGTACGGAAAGTTCCAGACTCGACGACACTTTGAAGGAAAAGGTTCACCATCTTATGGCACCGCCGACCGAACCGGCCGCGATTTGCCGCCATGGTTAAGAAAATGTGAAAGATTTTAACGAACGATCGGAGGCGCCTCGCCGCCGGTGCCGTCTCAAAAATATCGCAGCCAAACGTAGACTTGGCAGATCAAGATCGAGACCACCGTCATCGGCAAAGCGTAGAGCGTGTATTTGACGAAACCGAAGGCGATGCCGTTGCGCTCCGCGATGCCGGCGATGGTGAGGTTCGCCGAGGCGCCGATCAGTGTGCCGTTGCCGCCGAGGCAGGCGCCGAGCGACAGGCACCACCACAGCGGTTCGATCCGCGCCGGATCGCTGGCCGCCCCGAAAGCCGGCGCCGCGCTCTTGATCACCGGGATCATGGTGGCGACGAACGGGATATTGTCGATGATTGCCGACAACAGCGCCGAGCCCCAAAGAATGGTGCTGCCGGCAAGCGCCAGATTCTTGCCGGTGGCCGCGACAAGCTTGTCGGCGAGAATCTGGATCAGACCGCTCGCGTCAACGGCATGGACGACGACGAACAGCCCGATGAAGAAGAAGATCGTGATCCACTCGATCTCGGTGAGCGTTCGCGACACATTGTCGGCCTGTTTGTCGCGGTGATGTTGCCAATTATCGAGCAGCATCAGTAAAGCCGCGCCGCCCATGGCGATGGTAGCCGGCTCGAGATGCAGCTGGCGGGCGAAGATCAGACCCAGGATCACCAGCGTCAGAACGGCGGCGGAGTGCACCAGCACCGGCATGTCGGTGATCGCCGCCCGCGCATTCATGGCCATGACCCGCCGCCGGTTCTCGACGGTCGCGTGCGCCGCGCGACCCCACAGCCAATGCACCATCAACAATTGCGCGGCGAGCACCAGCAGCGCCGCCGGCCCGACATTGAGCAGGAAATCATTGAAGGACAGGTCGGCGCGCGAGCCGATCATTATATTGGGCGGATCGCCGATCAGCGTCGCGGCGCCGCCGATATTGGAGGCGATGATCTCGGCGAACAGAAACGGATAGGGCGGGATCAGGAGCTCGCGCGTGATCGCGAGTGTGACCGGCGCGACCAGGAGCGCGGTGGTCACATTGTCAAGAAGCGCCGCGATAACGAAGGTCGCGAGCTGCAGCAGCAAAAGCAGAAGCGCCGGATGCGCGCGGGCGAGTTGCGCTGAGCGGATGGCGATATATTCGAAAATGCCGGAGCGCTGCGCGATCGCCATCATGATCATGAGGCCGGCAAGCGTGCCGATCGTGTTCCAGTCGATGCCGCGCAGCGCCTCGGCCTGATCGAGCGCGCCGGTGACGATCACGAGACCGGCGGCGATGAGCACGATGATGACGCGATTCACCTGATCCCAGATGATCGCCGCATAGGTGACGCAAAGCAGCGCCGTCGACACCCATTTCGGGTCGAGGCCGAAAACGACATGGGGAACAAAATATTCAGTCACGACATCATCTCGATTTTCTCTTCGCGTAATGACGGCCCGCGTAGAACGCAACAATAATCGGAAAGTGGTGCCTCAAATCCCGTCCCGCGATAGTCGAGGAGGATGAACGCGCGTGTCCATTCTGAGGCCGTCACGCCCGGGTTTGTCCCGGGCATCCCGACCCAGGTGGCAATGCCGTGCCTCGAGAATCGAGATGGCGGGACACAGGCGAGCGAAGCGACGCCGTTCTTCGAAACGGCTACGCCCGGCCGTGACGCCTCGTTATTACAGCACGCCTCGTCATTACGGCGCGAACACCAGAAATATGAATGTCGCGAACACCACGAGATGCACGAGGCCCGCGAGAATATTGGTGCGGCCGGAGCCGAAGGTGAGAACGCTCAGGAACAGGGTAAGCGCCAACAGCAGCGTATCGCGGGCGGACACGCCGATCTGAATCTGTTTGCCGATCGCGATATTGGTGAGCGCGACCGCCGGGATGGTGAGCCCGATGGTCGCGAGCGACGAGCCGAGCGCGAGATTAAGGCTCTTCTGCAAGACGTCATTGAGCGCAGCACGCACCGCACTGATGCTCTCGGGCGCAAGCACCACCATGGCGATGATGATGCCGGCGGCGGCTTCCGGCGCGCCGACGCTGTGCAGGCCGACTTCGAGAAGCACTGCGAATTTCTTGGCGAGCAGAATGACGCCGATAAGCGCGACCAGAAGCGCCACGGCACTGACGGCCACCGCCCTGTTCGATGGATAGATGTGCTGTCCGTCCGGCGCGGCTTTGTCAGCCGCGCGGAAGTACTCGGTATGGCGCGAGGTCTGAATGAACAGGAAAGTGGCATAAAGAATGACGGTAATGATACTGACAAAGACAAGCTGGCCGTTTGAGTAATAGGGCCCGATCACGGTCTGGGTATAGTTCGGCAGAACGAGGGTCAGGATCGACAGCGCGCCGAGAAGCTGTACATAGACGCCGGCGCCGGAGACCTGAAATTCCTGCTCGTGATGACGCAAGCCGCCGACCAGAACGCAAAGCCCAACCAGGCCGTTGCAGACGATCATGATCACCGCGAAAACCGTGTCGCGCGCCAGCGCCGGCGAACTGTTCGGCGTCAGCACGATCGACTCGATCAGCGCGACCTCGATGATGGTGACCGCAAGTGTCAGTACCAATGTGCCGAACGGCTCGCCGAGGCGGTGCGCAATGACATCGGCATGATGCACGGCGGCGAAGATCGCGCCGAGCATGATCACGAGCATCGCCGCCGACAGCGCAATCGCAACCGGCGAGGTCGAAGCGCCCGCGACAAAGCCGAGAAAGGGCGCCACAAAAACGAAGCCCAGCGCCAGGATCGGGAAGGTAATCGAAGCAAGCGGCGTTTCGGTCTGCGCGGCCATGATCGCGAAAAGTCCCCCAATGCGGCAGCGCCCTCATTCTCATTTTATCGGCGTGCTGTATAGACCCGGCCGCGGGGCGGACGACGAGCCGCGGACATTGCCGAAATGAAAGAACCCGGGCAAAAGATATGACCGATCATCGGAGAGAACGATCATCGACGCCACGTTATCGCCTCACGTTCTGCAGTTCATACAGTCAAACCTTCCGGTCGCTCCGGTTGCGTCCATACCTGAGATTCGTTTGCATAGGGCCGGACCAAAGAGCGGGCTGTGGCGTCTCGCCGAAATGGATGACGATTTCGACACCCCATATTGGGCCTACGACTGGGGCGGCGGGCTCGCGCTGGCGCGCCACGTTCTGAATTTTCCAGAAATCGTCGCCACGCGCACGGTGCTTGACCTCGGCGCAGGATCGGGAATCGTCGGGATTGCGGCAGCCAAATCAGGAGCAAAAAACGTGATCGCGGCCGATATCGACCGCTATGCCATTGCCGCAATAGGTATGAACGCCGCGGTAAACGGAGTTGCGATTTCCACGTTCCTTGGCGATCTGACGGCAGGGCCGCCGCCCAACGTCGACATCATCCTGGTTGGCGATCTTTTTTATGAAGCAGAACTTGCCCGACGGGTGACAGCTTTTCTCGACCGCTGCCTCGGATCAAACATCGAAGTTTTGATCGGAGATCCATGGCGCAGTTCCCTGCCAACAACGCGGCTTCGACTTCTGGCCCAGTACCCTGGCCCGGATTTCGGCGAGAGCAGTCGCGGCGAGCGCAAGCAGAACGCCGTTTTCTCCTTCGCGGCTGCCTAGACCATGATCCGATGAAATTGAATCGGATCATGGTCTAGTTTTTTTCGTTGGAGCATGATCTTCTCGGAAAACCGGTTTCCACTTTTCCGGATCATGCTCTAGCCCATGATCCGATGAAATTGAATCGGATCATGGTCTAGTTTTTTCGTTGGAGCATGATCTCCTCGGAAAACCGGTTTCCACCCTCGGATCAAGTCCAAGGGCATGCTTTTCCGGATCATGCTCTAACGCATCGACATGACGGTTCTGATTTTGGTCCTTCGCACAAGCCACGAGCACTTCCGCCAGCCGGGGCCCACCGAAGACAAAGCGCCCCGAATCAACGGTGTCTCAATACCAGCCGTGACCCGGCCGCGATCTTGCCTGGCGGGCAATCCCTCAAGCCAATCATAGGCCTGCCGATGGGCTGTGATTTGGCCACAGAACGGGTTTAGACTCTCGTCCGCAGGTCCTTCAACGGGTCGGGGGAAGGCGATGCTCACAGTTCAGTATTTTCAATATTTGCTTTCGCAGGTCAGCGACGATCGTTGGCAGGATGTGTTGCTTTCTGCCGGAAACATCTTTTTCTGCTTTACACTGATACCAATGCTTCGCCAGCCCGAGCGGCCGCCTCTGCTCACCTGCATACCAACAGGACTAGCGCTCCTTATTGGCGGCTTGGTATTCGCAACGCTGCATTTGTGGCTCACCGCGTTGACCCAGACGATCACGGGACTTCAGTGGCTTGCCCTGGTGTTCAAAAAGCCTCCAAAAGACACTTCGTCTTTCATGACTAGCTCGGAAGCGATCGCAACGGCTGACCAGGATATAGGCGAAGCCGCCGTTCCCACTCGTTTCCGGTGGTGGCACTGAGGGCCATTGGGCCGGGGTTTTTGATCGGTGCTGCGGTTGTTGTAAACGCAGCCGAGCCGACGTAATCTTTACGCGTGAGGGGTGACTCCCTATGCCGCGCGGAGTTGTGAGGGGCGTGTCAACAGGAGGAAGTAATGCGTAGTTCGTCGACCGGTTTCTATTTGCAGAGTAAACAAATACGCAAAGCATGTCTTGCGGCCGCGACCTTGATCGCGTTCGCCGGAAGCGCGTTTGCCCAACCGAGCACCAATGGTCCGACAGGGAATGGACCGGAAGGTGCGCCAAAGGGCATCGTATTCGGCTCCGGGACAAATCCCCCCGGGACGACTAACGGAGGTGTGAAGGCAACAAGCCATCACATGAAGCAGAAGAAGGTGCATCACCACATGTGATGCGCGATTAGCTAACTAGCAGCGTGCAACGGCGGCTGGGGCAGACACCCTTGCCGCTGTAAGTATAATTTATTCTGCGGAATGCGAGGCCCCTTTAGGCGGGCCAAACAGGAGGAAGAAATGGATAATTTGTCGATCAATCTTCAGGATAGCGAGAAAGAGATTCTCAGCCATCAGGTCTCTGACGAAGCTCTTGAGATCGCCGCAGGCACGGCGAAAGAGGGAGCGGGATCTTTAACCGTCGCCTTCTGTACCGGCCTGGACACTTGCCCGGCCTAACGTAAAAGCCGGCTAACGCTCGCGAGATGACAACAGCGGTATGCCGCGTGATGTCGTCGAACGGGCGTTAGCCGCGCATAGGCTAACTGTTATTTTTCGGAGCGAGCCCGGCTGTGACGCTCCAACCCGGGCTTCCATTACTGGCACTGAACTGGAGCCCGCTGTCTCAGATGTCTGGAATAGAGACGTATGCGGAATAAGCGCCGGTGCCGCCCGAAGGCAGTTCGGTGCCTCACTTCCAAACCCGAGATGTGCTGTTAACGCTCGAAGGATCGCCTTCCTCTGCAGGAGGAATTGACCGATGGCGCGCAACCTCGTGCTCATTATCGCGTTGCTGCTGTTCGCAAGTCAGATCACAGCATCTGCGCAAAACATGACAGTTCAGTCGCTCATGAATGAGGGCTACACGGTTGCCGGCGTCATTACCTCGCCGGCCGGACCGGGTGTCTTTTTGCAGAACGGCAAGGCGTTGCTGGTGTGCTTTGTTGCGGAAAAACCCGAGTCACCGGCGGTCACAACGCAATACTGCAAACCGGTGAAATGATATGACGCCGGCAGTGTCCGTCAGTTAAAGCCGGTGAAGCGCGCGCCGGTACGGTCGCCGGACCGCAATCCTGGCCGTGGCTTGGTGCAACTGCCCATCTGCGCGTTGTGTGTACGGAACCCTCGCGGCATATCGTTCACATTCGCTCGCAGTCTCCTATCGAGCTGATGGTTTGCGGCGCTCCCACCAATGCGCCGAGATCGATGCATCAATCCCGCCGAAGCAGGACGGCTTTCTTTGGCAGCGATGCCAAGAACAACACGATGCAAACGCAAAGAAGGACGATGTCCTTAAACAAGAATTCGCCGGTGAGATTCCACGCGATCGGGTCGCTGGACAGGCTCCATTTGACGACACCGGGCGTCGTGAAGAAAAACGACCACGTAACCGCAAATGTACCAATTCCCATCAATGCGCCGAGCGCCGACAGTATCGGGACGAATGCGCCGGCTGCGAGGACTACGGCTGTCGTCAATTCTATCGTGCCGAGCAGATAGGCCTCGCCTCTGATCCCGAAAATCGACAGCCACGAAACGAACGGACTGTTCGAAATGTATAATGCAATGCCCTGTGCGGACTCGGGCGTGAATTTCTGTATGCCGAACGAAATGAAAATAACAACCATCACCCAGCGGAGAATGGCGAGCGGCCAATACGAACCATGACCTCTTTCGGCAACGTTAAAGCCTTTGATCATGACGCTTTTCCATCTCCTCCCGCCACACTTACTTCGGCGCCACCGATGCTCCGGTTACAAGCGCCGTACCCTGGTTCCCGCGCTTTTCGTCGGTAGCCTCGCTGAGGTAATGCCGTGGAGCGTGGTTCCAAAGCCCGAAGCAGCGCGACATAATCGTCGGAAAGCTTCCGCATTCACCGCACTCACAAGGAATTCAATTCGACGTTATTCGAAGCTTTGAGAAATTGAGGAGCCGCCGCGTTCGAAAGACCGCGTCCTGACCGCACAAACCGTGATGTCGAAATCGCCGGGCAAATAAGTTCGCTGACGACAGGAAAGGATAAGCCGTGAAGCGCAAGAGCAAGTTCACGATTGCGATAGCCGCGGCATCGCTCGCTGTCCTGGGAGCCGCGGCCGCTCGCGCGCAGGACAAGTACGCGCTGAAATCTCCAAGTGGAATCGCGTTCTCCGACTTCAAGGGCTACGAGGACTGGGCGGTGGTCTCGTCCGCCCGGACCGACGAAGTGCTCAAGGTGATCGTCGCCAATCCGATCATGATCGAAGCGTACAAAGCCGGTGTTCCGGGCAACGGCCAGCCTTTTCCGGAAGGCTCCAAGATCGTGAAGCTTCAGTGGAAGCCGAAGAAGAGCACCGAGGCCCCCTTCGTCGTGGACGTGCCAGACGTGTTCACGCAGGCTTTCGTCATCGAAAAGGACAGCAACAGATTTCCGAATAGCGGCGGCTGGGGATACGCGCTGTTCAATTACGAAGCTGCATCCGACGCGTTCACGGCCGATCCGAGTCCTTCAGATTGCGGACACGCATGCCACATGGCCGTGAAGGCCAAGGACTACATCTTCCACCCGTACCAGAAGCGTTGAACCGCGCGTGCCTTGATGGAACTCGCCGTCACAGTTCTGCAACGCGGCACCGGGTTTCAAAGATGTGGAACGCTCGCAAAACCTACACAGATGTGTCACCGGCGGACGCTAAGCGGTTAGGGCTACGGCATATCTTCAATCGATTTGTGGGGCCTAGAATGAAAATCAAACTTCTTTCCACGGTTGCAATGTCCGTGATGTCTGCTGCGCTTTTGTGCAGCAATCCGGTCTCTGCCGACCAGGACAATCAAGGTAACAATCAGGGTGGTGACCACTCGCATGGCGTACATACCGCGACGCCGATCAAGCATCTCGTGGTCATCTTCAACGAGAACCGTTCGTTCGACCATTATTTCGCGACGTATCCGGTTGCAGGGAACCCGTCGGGCGAAATTCCCTTCAAGGCGAAACCGCACACGCCGAAAGTAAACAACCTGGCGAACGCCAACCTGCTGACCAACAACCCGAACTTCACCAACACCGCCAACGGCAGCGGAGCGGCGAACCCGTTCCGTCTCGATCGTACCCAGGCCAATACCAAATCGCAGAACCACGCCTATACGCCCGAGCAGGAGGCCTATGACAACGGCAAGGCCGACCTGTTCCCGAAATTCACCGGCAAGGGTACGGCTGGCGGCGTCGGCGCCTTCGGCACCAACGGCCAAGTGATGGGCTATTTCGACGGCAACACCGTCACCGCTTTCTGGAACTACGCCCAGAACTTCGCCATGAACGACAACAACTATACCGACACTTATGGACCGTCGACGCCCGGCGCGCTCGAGGTGGTCTCTGGCCAGACCAACGGTGCGAAAAACATCGTCGGCACGTCATCGTCGGTCCCTGATACCCAAGGCGGTCTGACGCTGAACGGCGACACCGATCCGGCCTATGACCAGTGCTCAAGCGCGACGAACCAGGTCCTGATGACGAGCAAGAACATCGGCGACCTGCTCAACGCCGCGCAGATCAGCTGGGGCGGCTTCATGGGCGGCTTCGACCTCACGCTCAGCAACTCCAACGGCACGAGCGGCTGCGCGCGCAGCACCGTGTCGACCAATGTGGGCGGGACGATCACGGACTACGTTCCGCACCACGCCTGGTTCCAATACTACGCATCGACGGCCAATCCGACCCATGCGCGGCCGAGCTCGGTTGACGCGATCGGTCATACCTTCGCGAAGAACGGCAAGACCGATCCGGCCAATCACGAGTACGATCTCGAGGATTTCTACGCTGCTGTGAAAGCCGGCAATTTCCCTGCCGTCTCCTACATCAAGATGCCGGCCTTTCAGGACGGTCATCCCGGCAATTCCGACCCGCTGGACGAGCAGGTCGGAAACGTCGAGCTGATCAACTTCCTGCAGACGCAGCGGGAGTGGAACGATACCGCAATCATCATCACCTATGACGACTCGGACGGTTGGTACGACCATGCCTATGCCACGCCGACCAGCGCGTCCTATGATTCGACCGCCGATCAGGTCAACGGCGCCGGCCTGTGCGGCGCCGGCGCTGACGAGCAGCCGCAACCGCTCGGCCTTAACGGCAAGCCGGTGAACGGCCGCTGCGGTCCGGGCACGCGCGTCCCCTTCTTGGTGATCTCACCCTTCGCCAAGCAGAACTTCGTCAGCCACGACCGCATTTCGCAGGCTTCCGTCGTGCGCTTCATCGAAGACAACTGGCTGAACGGCAAACGTCTGGGCGGCGGCTCGTTCGACGCCACCGCCGGATCGATCATGGATCTGTTCGATTTCGATCACGGTCACAATGGTTTGGGTTTCGGCAATCAGACGAACCAGCTCTTCCTCGATCCGAATGCCGGCACGGTCGTCAGCGCACCGGATGACCATCACCACTAAGACTACAGACGTGTTATGAACAGCCGCATCTTGTGGCTCCTTTTGTGGCTCTTGGGCGCCGGCCTGCTCTGCACGGCCGGCGCCGTCTCCGCAGTCGAAACGCAAGAACTTACGGGAACGAATCCGAACCCGGTCCGTCTCGTGCGTCCGCAGACCGCCCCGCTTTCCGCGATGGCGCAGCTTGGCCGGCAGATCTTCTACGACGCGTCGCTTTCCTCGTCCGGCAAGCTGTCATGCGCGTCCTGTCACAGCCCGGATCACGCTTACGGCCCACCGAACGACGAACCGGTTATGCTGGGCGGCCCTGCAATGTCACGGCAAGGCGGGCGCGCCGTTCCGTCCCTGACCTATCTCGAGCGCCAGCCGAATTTCAGCATTGGCCCCGAGCAAAGCGACGACGACAACATCGTCGGACTGGCGCAAATGGCCGCCCTGGGCCAGCAAACCGCACGCGCGACGAAAACCGCGACGCAGACCACCGTCTCGGCGGTGAATATCGTGCCGCAAGGCGGCCTGTTCTGGGACGGCCGCGCCGATACGCTGCAGGATCAGGCGATGTTTCCGCTGCTCGACCCGCGCGAGATGGACGGCGGCAGTGTCGAACAGGTGGCAGACAAACTGCGTCACGCGCCCTATGCCGAGAGTTTCACTGGCCTGTTCGGCGTCGGCATCTTCTCCAGTTCGGACATGCTGGTATCGGAGGCGATGTTCGCCGTCGCGCGTTATCAGATCGAAGATCCGAGCTTCCATCCCTATACCAGCAAGTACGACTACTGGCTGGAGGGCAAAGCGCAGCTGAGCGAGAGCGAGTTGCGCGGCCTGCAATTGTTCAACGACCCTGACAAGGCCAATTGTGGCGGCTGTCACCTGTCGAGGCCGACGCGCGACCGCATGCCGCCGCTGTTCACCGACCACCAATACGAGGCGCTCGGCGCGCCGCGCAATGCGGCGCTCGCCGACAACCGCGATCCCAAACATTTCGATCTTGGCGCCTGCGGCCCGCAGCGCACCGACATCACCGACCAGACGCAATATTGCGGCATGTTCCAGACGCCGACCTTGCGCAACACGGCGACCCGCCGTGTATTCTTCCACAACGGCATCTTCCGCAGCCTGCAGGAAGTGATGGATTTCTACAATTTCCGCGACACGAATCCGGAGAAGGTCTATCCGCGCGCGGCAGACGGCACGGTGCAGAAATACGACGACATACCGGCGAAGTATGAGGCCAATGTCGACGTGACCGATCCGCCCTTCGATCGCCACCCGGGCGAGACGCCGGCAATGACGGCGCAGGACGAAGCCGACATCATCGCCTTCCTGAAAACGCTGACTGATGGCTATCAGCCGAAGCCTTAAAGACATTTGTGGCGCGGCTGACATCAGCCAACGTCCGCGCATCCGATCAGCCCATTTCAGAACGACCCAAACATCGTGCCGAGCACGATGACGGCGGCGAGCGCGAGGATGGCGCCGACGATGCCGACCATGACGATGTCGAAATAGCTTTCGCGATGCGTCGAGCCGCAGATCGCGAGCAGCGTCACTACCGCGCCATTGTGCGGCAGGATGTCGAGCGTGCCAGAGCCGATCACCGCGACGCGGTGCATCAAAGCGGGCGCGATGCCAGTCGCCGACGCGATCTTCATATAGGTGTCGCCGAGCGAGTCGAGCGCGATGGTCAGACCGCCTGAGGCAGAGCCGGTCAGCGCCGCGAGCACGTTAGTGGCGACGGCAAGCGAAACCAGCGGCCCGCCTTCGATGGCCAAGACCCAGTCGCGCACCATGGCAAAGGCCGGCAGCGCGGCGACCACGGCGCCGAAGCCAACCAGGCTGGCGACGCTGACCGCCGGCAGCACCGAGGCATTGGCGCCGGCATCCATGCTCTCGCGCAGCGCCTGCAGGCGTGGCCAGTTCAGCGCGATTACGGCAGCGATCGCAGCCGCGAGCGCCACCACGACCGACCAGACACCGGCGACAGCCGTGATCGAGGTCGCGCCCCAGCGCTCTTCGGCGAGGAAGGAAAAGTCGAGCCGGCGCAGCACAACGAGCGACATCACGAGATTGACCAAGACGACGACAAGAAGCGGCGAGCCAGCGGCAAAGATCGAGGGCAGCACCTCGCTGCGATAACCGCGGCTGATCTCGGCCGGGTCGAATTCGCGCGCGGTGGTGGCGCGCTCGCGCAGCTTTTCACCGCTGGCAACGGCATCGGCCGCGACGATCGCGGCCTCGCCAAAGCCTTCGCCCTTGCGCCGCGCCGCCGCCTCGGCGCGATTGAGCCACCACAGGCCGAAGCCGAGTATGATGATCGAGGCGATGATGCCGAGCCCCGGCGCCGCAAAGGGCGTGGTGCCGAAGAACGGCATCGGGATCGCATTCTGGATCGACGGCGTGCCCGGCAGCGCCGACATGGTGAAAGTCGATGTGCCGAGGATGATCGCGGCCGGCATCAGCCGGCGCGGAATGGCCGCAGTGCGGAACAGCATCTGCGCCATGGGCGCCAGCACGAAGAAGGCGACGAACAGGCTGACACCGCCATAAGTGACCAGCGCGCCGGCGAGCACGACGGCGAGCATCACGCGGCGCTCGCCGAGCGTTTTGGTCATGAATTCGGCCACGGCTGTCACCGCGCCGCAATCCTCCATGAGCTTGCCGAAGACGGCGCCGAGGAGGAACAGCGGAAAGAATTGCGCCAGAAAGCGTGCCGCAGAGCCCATGAAGATCTGCGTCCAATTGGCGAGAAGCGGTTCGCCGCCGAACGCGGCGGCGACAAGCCCCGCGACCGGCGCCAAAAGCAGCACGCTCCAGCCGCGGAAGGCGAGCCAGATGAGAAGCGCAAGCCCGACCAGAATGCCAAGAAGCCCCATCCCCTCCCCCGCTCAACACTCGGCCAACAGCGCGTCGAGATCGGCGGTCGAGCGGCGGCCGAGATCTTCGCCGTGCGCGGCGAGAAATGCATCGGCGCTACGGCGGCCTTCCGCATGCAGCTTCGCCACGAAAGCCCATTCGGCGTTGAGCTTCGATGAGGCGCCGAAGTCGGCAAGCATGTCGGTCATGATGCGATGGGTGCGCATCTGCGCCCAGCGGGCGCCCTCGCCGTGTCCCGGATCCGCAACGCTGCGCAACAGCGCGATCATGCGCAACTCCTTCATCAGCGGCGAGTTGAAGGAAATTTCGTTGAGACGGTTGAGAATATCATTTGCCGTGCGCGGCGTGTCGGAACGTTCGCGCGGATTGATCTGGATCAGGATCGTGTCGTGGGCGTCGCTTTCGCGAATGAGCGGCGTGATGGTGGGATTGCCGGCATAGCCGCCGTCCCAATAGGCCTCGCCGTCGATCTCCACGGCGCGAAACACTGTCGGCAGGCAAGCCGACGCCAGGAGCACATCGGCGGTGATCTCGCCGTTGCGGAAGATGCGGCCGCGGCCGGTGTGCACATTGGTCGCGGTGATGAAGAGCAGGATGGGCGAGCGCGCCAGACGCTCGAAATCGATGCTCTCGGCCAAAATCGTGCGCAGCGGATTGAGGCCCCACGGAACGTCATAGGGCGACCAGAGGCGCGTCATCAGGTCCATCGCGAGATAAGCAGGCGAGGTGTCGAGCGACCAGCGGCCCATCAGACGGTCCAGCGGCGAGCGCTGCAGCGGGCTGAATGCGGCTGCGGCTGAAACGCGCCGCCAATATTTTTCCAGCGCAACCTGTGCGCCTTTGGCGCCGCCCTCGATCCAGCCATCGGCGAGGATCGCGGCATTCATGGCGCCGGCCGAGGTGCCGGAGATGGCGGCGATGTGAAGCCACGGCTCCTCCAGCAGACGATCGAGCACACCCCAGGTGAAAGCGCCGTGCGAGCCGCCGCCCTGCAGCGCGAGATCGATCAGTACCGGCTCGCGATCCATGAACCCCCACCGTGCACCGGCAAAACCGGACGCTGACAATGCCACTTATCTCCGCCACAGCGAACACGGCGCTGAGCGCAGCCGCGAACGTGCGATCACTCTGCCTCAGCTTGAAGCAGCTTTGAACGAAAATCGATCCCGTCAGGCCGCAGCCAACCGCCGCAAGCCAAACCCGATGCCGATCCAGCTCGCGCCGGCGAAGATCAGATCGATGCCGAGGAAGATACCCAAAACGTAGAGGCTCGATACCGGCCAGTGGATCAGAATGATCAGGCCGAGCAGGAAGGTGATCACGCCCGACAGCACGACACCGATCCAAGGCATTTCGCTCTTCATCGCGAAGCCGAGTACGACCCGCATCGCACCCGAGGCGATCAGCGCGCAGCCGAGGAACAAGGTCAAAAGCGCGGCCGCCAGCAGCGGGTTCTCGAAGGTGATGAATCCGGCGATGATGTAGAGCACGCCGAGCAGAAGCCAGAGCAGGAACTTGCCCCAGCTCTTGATCTGAAACGCATTGATCACCTCGGCGGCGCCCGCGATCAGCATCATGATGCCGACCACGAAAACCGAGGCCACGGTGGCGAGCACAACGCTGCCGAGCGCGATGATGCCCGCGATCACATAGACGACGCCGAGCGCGATGATCCAGCCCGATTTGGAGCGTAGGGGCGTGAGGCCGGACGGGGAGTCGAATGAGCCTGAGACGTGTGCTGTGGATGACATGTCACTTCTCCAACTTGCGTGAACTCATTGCCTGAACCAATCGCCCGCCTCGAAACAGGCGGCGGAAACCGGTTGCTGAAGCGCGCGGCCCAAACGGGCAGCCCAAAGGAGCAATGCCTTGCGCAACAAAAAGGACGCGGCCGATCACGCCGTTGTCGGAACTGACTGCGCGTCAAGTTGGTTTCATTCCGCGCAAATGACTTCGACATGTATAGTTTAAATTGTTGCCGGGAACTATGGCGCAATTGCGTGTCGGGGTTGTGAACCCGCTTCTTGCAGCGCAGCATGCGCCCGCTCTCCGCCAAGTGGTTCTCCACTAAGGTGTCATGCGCGCGTCATTTGCGCAAAGGCGCGCGTCTTTGCATTATACGCCTGAAAAAATTTCGATAATTCAAAAGGGAGGACTTAACCGTGGCAGCACACCGCTTTCTCAATCCGACGACCATGCCGGCGACGCGCGGCTATACGCATGTGGTGGAGACGCATAGCCCGAGCCGCACGATCTACATTTCCGGCCAACTCGGCATGACGCCTGACGGGAAATTCGCCGGCGCCCCGGGCGACTTCCGCGCGCAGGCGGAGCAGTGTTTTGCCAATCTGAAACTTGCGCTCGCCGAAGTCGGCGCGACGTTCGAACATGTCGTGAAGGTAACGGCACTTTTTGTCGATATGGCGCATCTGCCGCTCTATTTCGAAGTGCGCGACCGATATGTGAACACCAAGGCGCCGCCGGCCTCGACCGCCATTCAGATTACAAGGCTCGCGCGCGATCCGGCCCTGTTCGAGATCGAGGCCATCGCGGTGGTTCCGGCCTAGCCGGCCGCTGGCATTTTCGTCTCAATGAATTCGAGGTTTGAAAGACAAGCGCCGGCTCGGGTACGAGGGCCGTGCTCTATGACGCAAAACCCGTTTGCACGTAAAAATGCTTCAAGGCCGCATCGGCGACGACGTGATCCTGCTCCGCTGTCCCGGAACTGATGCCGATGCCGCCAACGACCACACCGTTTACGGTCACGGGCAGACCACCGCCGATCACACTGAAGCGGCCGCCATTGGTGACATGGATGCCGAAAGTCGGCTGGCCGGGCACGCAGAGCTGATTGTAAATATGCGTGCCACGCCTGGCGGCCGCCGCCGTAAAGGCCTTGTCGATCGCAATGCTGATGCTGCTGATTTTGCCCCCGTCCATGCGGGCAAAGTCGATCAGATTTCCGGATTCGTCGGCGACTGCGATACACATTGGGACGTTGATCTCGCGCGAAGCCACCACCGCGCCATCAATAAGAATCTTCGCTTCGTCCCAAGACAATCGCTTTATATCAAGCATGAACGAACTCCTCGCGATGGAATGACATGGTGGCCAGGAACTTGTGCAGCGACTCAAGCTGTTGGCCGGACACCGGCGCATAGGGCGGATAAGGCGCTCCGGCAGGCAGCCCGAGATAGTTGGCTGTCGCTTTCATGACGGCGGCCAGGCCAAATTCCATCCAGCGCGCCGGCCATAACGAAACTTGACTTTGCAGCTCGGCCGCACGCGCCAAATCGCCGGCGATATAGGAACAAATGATTTGATTCGCGAGTTCGGCCGCCGGCGGCGGCAAGGTTACTCCGGAACCGCCGAGCTGTAGCGTGATGAGCAGCATCTGCATGGTGGTAAAGTAGCGCGCGTGTCCGGCAAGCTCGACTTCGGCAATCAGGCGCCCGACGCGGGCCAGATCCCGCGAGCTTTCTTTGATGTATTTAACCCGGTCGAGCTTGGCCAATTCGATGGTCGTTGCGATTGAGGCGTCGTAACCCGGACCTGGATTGAGATAGAGAATGATGGGCAACGACGTTTCTTTGCCGATCAATTGGAAATAACGCACCAATTCCGCCGTAGTTGGTGCGCCGCCGGTCGGCTTCTGGGGCACCAAGACCTGAATGGCATCGGCGTCCAGGCGCTCGGCAAACTGCGCGAGCTCAACCGCGATTTTGAAAGACGGATGCGAAACGCCGACCGCGACCGGCCGTCGGCCGTTGACGGCTTGCACCGTGTGCTGAATGAGCGCTTTGCGCTCCTCGAAGGGCAAGTACTGATATTCCTGCGCCTCGACCCCTGCTGCGACGACCATCGACGCATCGCACCGCTCGACGACATAGTTCACGATTGAGCTGAGCGCCTTGTAGTCGACCTTCAAATCCCCCGTGAATGGGGTCAGCGGGGGAACGATAGTACCGGGGAACTTCATCGTTTCCTCTCCCTTTCATGGGATCACTTTCTCATATGTCGTCACTCTACGACGCCGCATGGCGAATATGAATGGCCTATATTGTATATAGACTCTATAGACAATATAGAATATTCGAAACTTGTCATGCCACGGTGAGGCTCGCAATGCGCGCAAACTCCAAGAGGACCGCCAGAAATTCAGTTCTACTCGGCTGCCGAAAAATCGAATTTCCTTTCCCGCATTCAGCCCGGGGGCGTCGATGAGCAGCGCGACGCTAACATCAGCGGACCCGATAGCTCGCCGCAACGGTTTTATCGGTGCATTCCTCGGCTGGTTATTCGACGGTTACGAGACTTACGCGACAGTATTGATCGCCGCCGCGGCGGTGAACGATCTCGTTGGCCCGGGTGTCGCACGAGCGCAGCCGCTTTTTATCGGCGGCATATTGGCGACGACGCTCGTCGCTTGGGCTGTTGGCGGCTTGTTGTCGGGAATCTTGGCCGACTATTTCGGTCGTCGACGCGTCCTACTCACCTCCATCCTCTGGTATTCGATTTTCGCCGGCCTCACCGCGCTTGCGCCCAACTACGTCTCGCTTTTGGTCCTGCGTTTCCTGACCGGCATCGGCATGGGAGCCGAATGGGGCGCGGGCAGCTCGCTGGTGTCCGAATTGTGGGATCCGCAACGGCGCGGGCGTGGCCTCGCCTATCTGCAAAGCGGATTTGGCTGCGGATTCCTGCTTGCCGCCGCGATCTGGCAGGTGATCAACCAAGGAGGCGTCGACGATTGGCGCTGGATGTATGTCATCGGCGTAACGCCTGCAATCGCGACGCTGTTCGTCCGCCGCTATGTCAAAGACTCCAATCTTTGGATCGAAGCCGATCAACGCCGTCGCCTCATTCGCCAACGAGTCAATGCGAATGAGCCGGTCGATGGCGGGGAGCGAAACCTAACCCGCCTGACGCTTTGGCAGCTGTTCGAGACCCGCGAACTCCGCAGGCGCGTTGCCTTGCTGCTGATCGCCGGCTTGAGCACCACCATCGGCTGGTGGGCAGTTTCCGCTTGGATCCCGCAATTCACGGCACAGCAGCTTGCCGACAAAATGCGCGACGTGCCGGGTGCGATTACGCAAGTCGTGATCACCTATAATGCGATCGGCATTCTCGGCTTCATCGCCGTCGGCTACCTTGCGGACTGGCTCGGTCGTAAGCCGACGATGATATTTTATTTCATCGGCTCGCTCATAAGCGTGCCGGCATTATTCCTGTGGCCCACTTCCCTCGAAGGCCTGACGGCCGCTGCCGCCGTCAACGGCTTTTTCACGCTGGGACAATGGACATGGCTTGCCATCTATCCGTCGGAATTGTTTCCGACGCACATTCGCGCCACCGCAATCACATTCGTGTTCAACACAACGCGGCTGGTCGCCGCGGTAGCGACGCTCATCAGCGCATATCTCATCCAGGTCTTCGGCAGTATCAGCACCGCAGCCGTGGTCGTCGGCTCGATCTATGTGCTGGGCTTGTTGGTCACGCCCTGGATCGGTCCAGAAACACGCGCCAAGCCGTTGCCGGGCCTTGATGACTTTGCCGGCATCACTCCGCATCTTCCAACAGTTGCCGCCGAATAGGAGGCGATCATGGCCGAACGCAATCCGCTCATTCTCAACATCGCCGTGCTCGGGCTCGGCCTGCATATGGGCGCTTGGCGCTACCGCAAGGGTGATCCCTTCGACTACACCAACGTCGATTTCTACCGCGACATCGGGCGCATTGCAGAGAGCGGATGTCTCAATGCCATTTTCCTCGCCGATACGCTCGCCGTGGCCGAGGAGAATTTCGAGCGGCCGAACTTCGGCGCCATGGATCCAACGGTGGTGCTTGGCGCGGTGGCAACGGCAACCAAGCATATCGGACTCGTCGCGACAGCATCGACCACTTACAACGAGCCCTACAACCTCGCGCGCCGCTTCGCGACGCTCGATTTCATCAGCCGCGGCCGCGCCTCCTGGAACATCGTGACGACGTTCATTCCGGATGTGGCAGCGAATTTCGGCACGGCCGGATTGCCCAATCATGACGACCGCTATGAACGCGCCGAGGAATTCGTCGAAGTTGTCACTCGATTGTGGGACAGCTGGGAGGACGCGGCCCTCGTCGGCGACAAGGCAACAGGACAGTTCGCCGACGCGGGCAGAGTTCATGCCGTCAACTACCGCGGCAGCCATTACAACGTCCGTGGTCCGTTGACACTGCCGCGTTCGCCGCAAGGCCGGCCAATCCTCTACCGGTCCGGCTCCTCCGAATCGGGGCGCGATTTGGCGGCAAGATTCGCCGACGCGGTCTTCACCCCGCAAAATACGATCGGCGCGGCTCAAGAATTTCGCGCCGACATGAGGCGCCGCGCAGAGGCCTATGGCCGCCATCCCGACGACATCAGGATCACCCCCGGCCTCTTACCCGTTCTGGGCGGGACAATCGCGGAAGCCCGAGCGCGCAAGGACGAGCTCGACGAGCTGGGCGGTCAGGCCGAGCTGAAGAAGCTTGCGCTGCGCGTTGGGCTGCAGCTTGAGGATCTCAAGCTTGACGAACCGCTGCCGCTGGAACGCATCAAGGAGAACAAGCAATTCCGTGCGTCCGAGGGGTTCCGCGATGCTGTCGTGCGGCTGGCGGTCGAGGAGAAGCTGACGGTCCGCGAAATCCTCTATCGCAACGGTGGCGGCCACGTACAGGTCGTCGGTACGCCCGAGCAGGTCGCCGACATGATCGAGACTTGGCATCGCGAAGGGGCCGTGGATGGCTTCAATCTCATGATCGACGTGTTGCCCGATGGCTTGATCGACTTTGTCGAACAGGTTGTGCCGATATTGCAGCGCCGAGGCGTGTTTCGGGATGAATATGCCGGCGGTACGTTTCGATCGGATCTGGGTCTAGGCGGTTTCAGCAACGTTAACTGAGGGATAGGGTCCGCTGCGGCCAATCGCTGAGTTGGCGCAGATACCAAACCTTTCCTGGACCGATTTTATTTCTCGGCCGATTTTAGCTGAACTTGCGCCGATCTCCGCAGCGGTGTGCTGAGGTTTGTCGCGGCCCAGCTTGCTCACTCTGCAGCGATTTCGCCTGACCCGCCAAACTCGCTCGGGAAATCTTTCATCTTGGGAAGCCCGTCCCGCATCGGCAAAACAGTTTCGGCATAGTTGACGTGAATGCCGGGTTTGAATTCCAAATCCGGCAATGTCGCCGCAAAGACGTCAATCAGGCCCAGTGGCGGATGCGTTGTCATGAGGTGACCGCCGCACCTGCTGCAATATTGCCGTTGGCTGAGCGGGGTCTTTTGAAATGTCGTCATTTGCTCGGCGCCAGCCTTCACCCGAACAGCGTCCGGCTTCCAAAGTGTGAAGGCGTTGACGGGGCCACCGGACCACGATCTGCACGACCGGCAGTGGCAATAGCCCATTGCTTCGGGCGAGCCCGACACCTCGATCTGAACAGCACCGCAGAAGCATTGGCCCTGATATGTCATTGCACGTGCTCCTCAAAGTAATGGCCCCGGCACTTGGAGCTCTGACGGCAACCCTGACCGCGGAATTATTCCCTTCACGCTCGGTTGCGGATTTCCGTCGTAATTGAGCGGGCGCGGCGACCGCTGCCCACGCGCGTTGCGTTTGAGCTCCGTGCTTTAACGCATATCCGCGCGGCGCTGCGCGGTGCGAGCACGCATCGGTTGCACGGCTTGCGGCGCCGCCTGCGGCGCGAGGGGAGCGGCGAACGGATTAGAGAACAGCCGCGCGAAGAAATTCTGGCCCCAAGCGCCGCTGCCGAAAGCACTTTCGGGCATGGCAAGAAGCTCGCGGCGCACCGTATTGTCTTTGCGCTCGATCGGGATATCGGCGACTTTGCGCTGCTGATCGTTTTTCAGGATCGCGAGCAGATCCTTGTCGCGGCCATAGATATCGTCGCGCAATTGCAGCTTGCCGGCATCGTCGACGAAGGCGGTCTGATAGGTCAGGTGCACCGGGATCGAGGCGTTGAATTTGATTTCGTTTTCAACGCTACCGAACATCCGGCGGACGCGATCGGCGCTATAGCCGTCGCCCGGCCGCGCGATCGCCAGCAGCACTTCAGCATATTTCGCCGGATCCTCGACCCGCATGCAGCCATGGCTCGCCGCGCGCATGGTACTGGAGAACAAATATTTCTGGTTGGAGTCGTGCTGATAGACCAGAAATTTGTTCGGGAAATTGAAGCGGATCTGACCGAGCGCGTTATTCGGCCCTGGCGGCTGCGAGACATGGATGGTGCCGTCGGGATTGCGGCTGACATTCAATCCCATGCGTCCCAGGATGGTGGGATCCTGGCGCAACAGCGGCAGATATTCATTGGCGACAATCGACGGCGGCACATTCCAGGTCGGATTGACGGTGATGGTCTTCATCTCCGCGCTCATGATCGGCGTCGGAGTCGCCGTCTTGCCGTCGACGATTTTGGTGGTCCAGTCGAGCTTGCCGTCGCGGATCAGCCGCAAGGTGAAGTCCGGCAGATTGACGATCACGTAGGTCTTGCCGAGATCGTGCGGCATCCAGCGCCAGCGCTCGATATTGGCGATGAGGATGTCGGCGATGCGATCGGAGCCACGTGCGGCGCTGTGTCCGTTGAGTGCGTCGATGGTCGCAGGCGTGAGCATGCCGGTCGGTTTCAGGCTGTGTTGCTGCTGAAACGTCTTCACAGCGTCGGCGAGCGCTTCGTCGTAGATCGCGCCATCGCCTGGAAGCGAAAGCCGCTCGCGTAGAGCCGGCACACGGTCATCTTTGGCGCCGAGCTTCGGCGCCGGACCATCGGCAATCGTGATCTTGCTGTCTTTGCCGGCGCGGATCCCGGCAAGCTTTGCCTTCAGCGCGAGATAGGTTGGATCGTGCGGCTCGTAGGCATCGAGCGCCTGCGCGACGTCCGATGCTGAGGCCATTGCGCCCAGCACATCGGCGGGATCGGCGGCCTTCTGGTCGTAGGAAATATCGCCGCTCACCCGCGTCCAGTGCACGCGGCCGATGCTGGCGTGATGCGCATAAGCAATGACCGACGCGGTGAGTCTGATCTCGGCTTGCGCGAGTGCCGCAGGGTCTTTGGCCGCGGGATCGCTTGCGCCGGCGAAACTCGGCACTGGATAGTCGGCGGGATTGAGTCCATCGGCGTCGACATCGCCGAGATAGGCGATGGCGGCCTGTGCACGGGCGTTCGGACTGCCGTCCGTGAGCCATAACGGCGCGTAACCGCGGCCGGAATAGAAGGCATCAACGACTGTGCGATCCTGCACGTTGCCGAGAATAGCGTCGAATTTGCCATTGGCGAGATCGTGCAATTGCGCAGCGACCGCTGTGTCCGGATCTGGCTTGGCGTCGGCCGCCGCGGCTGCCGGAGCGGCGGCGGCTGCAGCAGGCGGAGCAGTCTCAGGAAGCGATGCACTCTCTGCAGCGGGCGGTGCCGCGTCCGCCGCGGCAGGCCGCACCGCGTCAGGGAGCGCAGCTTTTTCCGCAACAGGCGGAGCGGCGTCCTGCGAGGTTGCGTTTTCTGTAGACGGCACGGCGCTGCTGTCGCGGGCCGGCGTATCAGATTTCGCCGAGGCTGCAGGGCTCGCAGTCGTATCGGTGGGTTTTGTTTCAGCAGACGTAGTCGTGGCCGAAGTCGTCTCAGTTGGACGAGCGACAGTCGAAGTCGATGCAGGTTCGGCTGCCGCCGCGCTCTCATCAGATGGAGCGGCAACCGCGCCGGCATTTGTTGCGTCCACGTCTGTTGCGTCCACGTCGCCCGCCCGCACACTACCGGTCCCTGCCGCCACAACGAGAACGACAGCTGCAAGCGCAAGGCGCCGGGCGACATTGACTGGTTTCATTGCTGCCCCTCATTCACGGCGAGCATCCAAACCGACGCATACCGGATTTCAGGGAACTATCCCGATCCTGAAAAACGAAAAAAGGTGAGCGGATGCTGCCAGCCCGAAGCGAAACTAGCACCAAGCGCACAGCTTGGCGACAAATCAAAAATCGCTGCCGATCATACAATTAGCCGGCGGCTTGCCACAGAGTTGCCGCGGATCAGCCCGCGACGGCACCCACTTTGCGCCGGAACTGAGTCGCGTCAGCACCGGCGCTTGTTTGCTGCGCTGCCGCTTTGATCGCCGCCAGATAGCAAATGTCGTGGCCATACATGCCGCCGGCGACCCACTTCCTATGGCTTACCAAGAGCCGCGGTAAAATCTCGACGCGCCGGCCACCACGGGCGTGCAGCTTGACCAGGCCCGACTCCTCCGCTGCGACCAGCATTTGCCGCACATGGGTGCGCGACACGCCGAAACGGTCGCCGACATCGGCATAGGGCACGGCAGCGTGCGGGTGATCAGGATCGTTTAGCGCTGTCTGCAGGAGCGCCGCGATCACCATGACGCCGGCGGCGTGGTTGAAGAACAACAGCGTCTCCGGCACCAGCGCCAGCAATTTTGCGCCGAGCGGCAGAAAGGGGATGCAGGCGCGGCGCAGCACTTTCTGAAATTCCGGATCGCGCCGCATCAGCGGCCCGTAATCATGCTCGGGATAGAGCACCGCGAGCGGCGTGAAATGGGCAACCAGCCAGTCGCGATCGTGCGCGCGCAGCTTTTCGCCGGCCGACAGAATACGCACGCGCTTGTCCTGTTCGGTCGGCCGCAGCTCGACAAGATCGAGCGCGCGCAAACGCCCGATGAGGTGGTCGATGTGGCGGCCACTGGCCAGTCCGAACAGCGCCATCCGCTTTTTGAGAAGGCCGACCGTCGGCCAGGTTTCGCGGCGCGCCGGATCGGCCGCGGACTCGAGCACGACAATGAGAAGATAGACCAGGAAGCGGCCGGACTCGATCAGAAGCCGCACCATGAAGGGATCGCCGCCATAGACGTCAAGAAAGCTATCGAGATAGGCCTTGTGGGCCTCCGGCAGCCGCGGATGATTGATGACGCCATCGAGCGTCAGCCGCGGCGGCCCGCCCAGCAGGCATTCGATTTCGGCATTATCCAAGCTGGCCCCCATCCAGCGTTAGCGCCGGACAGGGTACGTGCCGTCAGCAATATGCGCAATCTTTTCCGAAGGCCAGCCGCGCCGAATTCAGATCCGCCGCGTCAGCGATCAAATATCGCTTTCCTCGGCAATGCGGTTCTCGACGCTGGTGCGTAATTGCTGAAGATCGATGATGCACTGCTCGTGCATTTCGGTTGCCGGCCCCATATGCCAGCGCCGGCAATACCATTCGTTTTCCGCATTGATCTGCTCGGCGCGCAGCGTCTCCGCCCGCATCCGCGCCTCAGGCATCTTGGGCAGAATGAAAATCACAACATAGCAAAGCAGCGCGACAGCCAGCGCCCACAGCGCCAGATTGACCTCGTCGTAGATCACTCTGACCAGCGTTATGGCACGCTGCGAACTCCCGGAGCCTTGAGAATTCATGCCACCCTCCACGACCCTGATCGCAACGCCTCGCGATCAAAACAGGAATTCCCGGCATCGCTAACCAACACCTCGACTACAAATGTATCCGCGACGCAGCAATAAAGAAATTCGCAGAACTACCGATCTACGCAATGTTTTCCAGCCTGCGGCGGACTGCTCATGCAGGCTCGCCGACACCAAACTGTAATGATAGGCAACGAGCTTGCTGTGACCGCCGTCACTGGCCGGTCGAGGGATGGGCGGCGCGGCGCGCCCTTACCGCCGGGCCAGGATGAGAATGATAAACCCGATCAACGCGGTGGCGCAGCCGTAATAGATCCAGGGCCGCGCATCGATCATGAAGCTTTCCGCCGGCCAGCGGATGACACCGGCGCCCTGCAGCGCCCAGAGTGCGCCCATGGCGAGGAGGGCGGCGCCGATGACGGTGAAGGCTGTTCGCATTTCTGATTCCCCTCAACGGTCATGCCCGCGCTTGTCGCGGGCATCCACGACTTGCGGCGGCAAGATAAGACGTGGATGGCCGGAACAAGTCCGGCCATGACGAGCGCCCCTTGAAGCCATGCACAATTAATGCGCCGCGTCCCAATTATCGGCGGCCTTGGCTTCGACATGGAGCGGCACCGAGAGCGACACAGCCGGGTGCGGCGCCTCCATCATCACTGCGGCGACCACCGGGAGCGTCTGCTGCGCCTCATTGTCCGGCACTTCGAAGACAAGCTCGTCGTGCACCTGCAACAGCATGCGCGCGGTGAGCTTGTGCTTGGCGAGCGCCGTGTCCATGCGGACCATGGCGCGGCGGATGATGTCGGCGGCAGTGCCTTGCAGCCGCGCATTAATTGCGGCGCGCTCGTTGAAGGAGCGGACGGACGCATTCGAGGCGCGGATATCCGGATAGTGGCATTTGCGGCCGAACAGCGTTTCCACATAGCCGTGCGTCTTCGCGTAGGCCTTGGTCTCTTCCATGTAGTCGCGGATGCCGGGGAAGCGCTCGAAATATTTTTTGATATAGGCACCCGCTTCCTCGCGCGCGATGCCGAGCTGATTGGCGAGGCCGAAAGCCGAGATGCCGTAGATAATGCCGAAATTGATCGCCTTGGCGCGGCGGCGTACTTCGCCGGGCATGTCCTTGACCGGCACGCCGAACATTTCCGACGCGGTCAAGGCGTGAATGTCGAGCCCGTCGCGGAAGGCGTTGCGCAATTGCGGGATGTTCGCGATCTCGGCAAGGAGCCGCAATTCAATCTGTGAATAGTCCGCCGAGACAAGCTTATGCCCGGGCGCGGCGATGAAAGCGCGGCGGATCTTGCGGCCGTCTTCGGTGCGGACCGGGATGTTTTGCAGGTTCGGCTCCGACGACGACAGCCGGCCCGTGGTCGTCGAGGCGAGCGCGTAGCTCGTGTGCACGCGATGCGTGGTGGGATTGACGTAGCCGGGCAGCGCGTCGGTATAGGTCGATTTCAACTTCGAGACCTGCCGCCAGTCGAGAATCTTCTGCGGCAATTCGTGACCGAGCTCGGCCAGCTCTTCCAGTTGGCGCGCGCCGGTCGCCCATTGCCCGGTCTTGGTCTTGGTGCCGCCCGGCAATTGCATCTTGCCGAACAGGACATCGCCGAGCTGTTTCGGCGAGCCGGGATTGATCGGCATGCCGGCGAGCTTGTTGATCTCGGCTTCGAGGCCTGCGGCTTCCTGAGCGAATTCGCCGGAGAGCCGCGACAGCACTTGCCGATCAACAGAAATGCCGCGCCGCTCCATCTGCGCCAGAACGCGCACCAGCGGCCGCTCCAGCGTCTCGTGGACGCGCAGCACATGCTCGGCGGCCAAGCGCGGCTTGAGCACCTGCCAAAGCCGCAGGCTCACATCGGCATCTTCGGCGGCATATTGGGTCGCCCTTGCGATCTCGACGCAGTCGAAGGTGACTTTGGTTTTACCGGCCTTGGTGATCTCGTTGAAGTCGATAGTCTGATGATTGAAATAGCGGCCCGAGAGATCGCTCAGCCCATGCCCGGCGCGGCCGGCATCGACCACGTAGGACATCAGCATCGTATCGTCATAAGAGGCGATCTCGATGCCGCGCAGCGCGAAGATCTGCCAGTCGAACTTCAGATCATAGCCGATCTTGAGCACGCCTGTGTCTTCAAGAAGCGGCTTGAGCGCGGCGAGAGCATCAACCTCCTTGATCTGATCGGGGTCGCGATCGCCGCCGAACAGCCCGCCACCAGTTTCGCCGCCACCCTGTCGATGCGACAGCGGCACATAGCAGGCTTCGTTCGGCGCAAGCGCGAGAGAAACGCCGCACAATTCCGCCTGCATCGGATCGAGGCTGTTGGTCTGCGTGTCGAGCGCGACGATGCCAATGTCGACTGCGCGTTCGATCCAGGCACGCAGACGCTCGAGCGTGCGCACGGTTTCATATTTCGAACGATCGAATTTCTGCTTCTGCGCCGCCTCGAGCCGTGCCGCGGCAAGCGCCTTGGGTATGAGCGGCCCCGTCTCCTCGGCTTTGGTCCGGCGCGTATCTCCCGGCTGCGGCGGCCGTCCGAGCGGCAGTTGCGGCGCACTTCCGCCCTCGCCGGCCTTTTTTACTTCGGCCGGCGGCGCCGAAGGTCTCGCGCCTTTGAAGCCGCCATCAGCGTCGATCTCCGCCGCGTCGAGGCTGGCGAACTCGGCGACGCGGCGCGTCAGCGAATTGAATTCCATCGCCTTGAGGAACGCGATCAGCCGCTTGTAATCCGGCTCGTGCACGGCGAGGTCGCCGACCGGCACGTCGAGCTTCACCTGATCGTCGAGCGTGACGAGTTTCTTCGACAGCCGCGCTTTGTCGGCGTTGTCGATCAGGGTCTGGCGCCGCTTGTCCTGCTTGATCTCGCCGGCGCGCGCCAGCAGCGTTTCGAGATCGCCGTATTCGACGATGAGCTGCGCCGCGGTCTTCACGCCGATGCCGTGCACGCCGGGCACATTGTCGGTGGAATCGCCGATCAGCGCCTGCACCTCGATGACCTTTTCCGGCGGCACGCCGAACTTCTCGATCACCTCGGCGCGGCCGATCTTCTTGTCCTTCATCGTGTCGAACATGACGACGCCGTCGGTGACCAGCTGCATCAGGTCCTTGTCCGAGGACACGATAGTGGACGTGGCGCCGGCTTCGGTCGCCTCGCGCACATAGGTCGCGATCAGATCGTCAGCCTCGAAACCAGCCTGTTCCAGGCACGGCAGGTCGAAAGCCGCGACCGCGTCGCGGATCAGCGGAAATTGCGGGCGCAGATCGTCCGGCGGATCCGGACGGTGCGCCTTGTAGTCGGGATACATTTCCGTGCGGAACGTGTGCTCGGAAAGATCGAACACGACGGCGAGATGCGTCGGCTTGTCGTCGTCCTTCATGTCGCGCAAAAGCTTCCACAGCATGTTGCAGAAGCCGAACACAGCATTGAGCTGCAAACCGTCGGTTTTGCGGTTGATCGGCGGCAGCGCGTGATAGGCGCGGAAAATGTAGGAGGAGCCGTCGACCAGGAAGAGATGATCGCCCTTCTTCAATGACTTGCCGGCCGCGGCCGGTTTGGCGACCACCGCTGTTTGCGGCTTCTGTGCTTTTTGTGACGATTTTTGTGCTGTGGGCATGATGGACGTTAATATAGGATTTCGACACGAATTGGCACGTGCAGTGGATAACTACGCGCACACAATTTTCGGTCGTCACCCCCGGGCTTGACCCGGGGGTCCATGCGGCGGCAACGCTGTGTGGATTGCCGGGTCAAGCCCGGCAATGACGAAGAGAGTCAATGGATTTCTCGCAGCTTCCCATCGACGCCGTAGTGCCGGAACTCACCGGCGCCTTGCGCGCGAACAATTCGGCAGTTCTGGTAGCACCGCCGGGCGCCGGCAAGACGACGAAAGTGCCACTGGTTCTGGCGAAGGAAGATTGGGCCAAGCATCGCCGCATCCTGGTGCTGGAACCGCGCCGGCTTGCGGCGCGCGCCGCAGCCGAGCGCATGGCCAAGACACTCGGTGAGCGCGTTGGCGAAACTGTGGGCCTGCGGGTGCGGTTCGGCTCGAAAGTGTCGCGCAAGACCCGCATCGAGATCATCACCGAGGGCATCTTCACCCGACTGACCCTCGACGATCCGATGCTCGAAGGCGTCGCCGCGGTGCTGTTCGACGAATTTCACGAGCGCTCGCTCGATGCCGATCTCGGCCTGGCGCTGGCGCGCGACGTGCAGCAGGGGCTGCGCGAGGATCTTCGGCTGCTCGTCATGTCGGCCACCATCGACGGCGCACGTATTGCAGGGCTTCTGGGCAATGCGCCGGTGGTCGAGAGCGAAGGCCGCGCCTTTCCGGTCGACACCCGCTATGCCGGCCGCGATGCGGGGCCGATCGAGCCGCAAATGGCCGACACGATCCTGCGCGCGATGCGCGCCGAGCCGGGCTCTGTGCTCGCGTTCCTGCCTGGCGCCGCCGAAATCCGCCGCACCCAGGCGCAGCTCGACGGCCGCACCGATGGCACAACCGACGTTGTGGCGCTCTATGGCGCGCTCGGTGGCGACGAGCAGGACCGTGCCATCCTCCCGGCCCCGCCCGGCCGGCGTAAGATCGTTCTGGCGACGTCCATTGCCGAAACGTCGATCACCATCGAGGGCGTGCGCATCGTTGTCGACTCTGGGCTGGCACGGGTGCCGCGCTACGAGCCTGACGTCGGCGTGACGCGGCTCGAGACCGTTCGCGTGTCGCGCGCGGCCGCCGATCAGCGCCGCGGCCGCGCCGGACGCACTGAGCCTGGCGTCTGCTATCGGCTCTGGGACGAGCCGCAGACGGCGGTGCTGGAGCCTTTCGCGCGGCCGGAGATTCTGGCCGCCGATCTCTCGTCCTTTGCACTCGATCTCGCCGCCTGGGGCGCTGCGCCGGACAAGCTCGCCTTCCTCGATCCGCCGCCGCGCGCGGCTTTTGGCGAAGCGAACGCGCTGTTGAACGAGCTCGGTGCGGTCGACGCCGATGGCCGCATCACCGAGGAAGGCAAGAAGCTGCGGCAATTGCCGCTGCCGCCGCGACTGGCCCGTATGATGATCGATGCGGCGGCCGAGGGCAGCGAACTGCAGGCAGCCGAACTTGCCGCATTGATCGGCGAACGCGGGCTCGGCAGCGACGCTATCGATCTGCGCGAACGCCTCAACGCACTGCATCGCGATCGCACCAATCGCGGCCGCGACGCGCGCGCCATGGCGCAGCGCTGGGCGGAGATTGCGTCTTCTCCCCTCCCCCTTGTGGGGAGGCGTGGGGGGTGGGGGTCGGGACGTGAGAGGACAGCGAAGACGCACGCTGAGGATTTGTCTGCGTCTGCGCCTGCGCCGACCGTCCCGACCCCCACCCCTGGCCCCTCCCCACAAGGGGGAGGGGAAGGGCGCGCGGCGCGCGAGGAGATTTCTGTGGGAGCGCTGATTGCGCTGGCCTATCCGGAGCGCATTGCGAAAAATCGCGGCGGCGACCGCACTTCGAGTTCTTGCGCATTTCTTTTGGTGAACGGCCGCGGTGCCAATGTCGATTCCGCCTCGCCGCTGGCGCGCGAGCCGTTTCTTGCTGTCGCCGAGCTCACCGGCACCGCGGCGCAGGGCCGCATTCTTTCCGCTGCGCCAATCGCACTCAGCGAACTCGAAGCGCGTTTCGGTGATCACATCGAGTCTCGCGACGAGATTACCTTTGACGCTGCGAGCGGAAGCTTGCGCGGCCGCAGGAGTCGCAAGCTGGGCGCGATTGCGCTTGTCGAACGGCCGATCCAGATCGAGCCGAGCGACGAGACGGCAAAGCTGTTCGCAGAAAAAATCGCCAGCGTCGGGATCGATCGCCTGCCCTGGACCAAAGCGACCCGGCAGTGGCGCGACCGTGTGACGTTCCTGCGGACCAGCGAAGGCCAAAAAGACGGAGAATCCGAGTGGCCCGATTTGTCCGACGCGGCGCTGGCGCAAAACGCGAGGGAATGGCTTGCGCCCTTGTTGGCCGGCAAGACATCCATTGGCGAAATCGCGGCAGATGAATTGGCTGCGGCGCTTCAAGAAGTCCTGCCCTGGCCGCTCCGCCGGCGGCTCGATGCCGAAGCGCCGACCCATTTCGAAGCTCCGACCGGAACGCAGGCGGCGATTGACTACGAGTCCGAGGGCGGCCCCAAGATCGCGATCCGGCTGCAGGAATTGTTCGGCCTCGACCGCCACCCGACGATCGCCGGCGGCAGAATTCCGCTGGTGATCGAACTGCTGTCGCCAGCGCATCGCCCGGTACAGACAACGCGCGACCTGCCAGGCTTCTGGCGCGGCAGTTATGCCGCCGTGCGCACCGAAATGCGCGGGCGCTATCCGAGACATCCCTGGCCCGACGATCCGCTCTCGGCGCCGGCAACGCGGCGGGCGAAACCGCGCAATTGAATTTTCCCTCTCTGCCGCTGGAAGACGGCGAGCGCGCCACCGCGTCCCTTCTCCCCTCGGGGGAGAAGGACAGGATGAGGGGGTTCAGCGCCGAGGATCAATCTCGGCCGCCGAACCCCCTCACCCCAACCCTCTCCCCGCCGGGGAGAGGGAGTTCACACACTTGCTGATCGCTCAAACCCGAAACATTTTCTTAGCGACTTTCTTACCATCGCGCCGCATAGACGGCCCGCGGCCGGTCCGCATTAGCGCATTTTTCGCGCGCTGCATGATGAGATCGCGCGAATAATCGGAAATCCTCACATGCGTTCTTTTATTTCCGTTGCCGCCGTGGGGCTCGCCGCTGCCGTCCTGGCGCCGCGGTACTTGATGCAACACATGCAAAACGCCAATGTGGCGCCGACGACGATCGCGGCACGCAGCGACGCATCACCTGCGCCTGCGCCCGCGCCCGATCCGGGCAATACACGCTCGATCGTCTTGGCGCCGGACAATCACGGTCATTTCCACGTCGACGGCCGCGTCGATGCGCGGCCGATGGCTTTCGTCCTCGATACTGGCGCCAGCATGATCGCGCTCACCGCGCGCGACGCGGCGACGCTCGGCATTCACCCCGCCTTCAGCGACTACACGATCACCGTGCAGACCGCGAACGGCACGGTGCGCGCGGCGCCGGTCACGCTCGACCGGGTGGAGGTCGGCAGCATCGCCATCCGCGACGTCTCGGCGATCGTGATGCCCGAGGGCGCGCTCGCCGACAATCTGCTCGGCATGACCTTCCTGTCGCGGCTGCATCGCTACGAATACTCCAATGGCCGCATGGTGCTGGAGCAGTAATCTCGGCCATTCCGAGAGGCGCGACGCGTGAACCCGAAACGACAATCACGCAACCATTTCATCTCCCTGCCGTTTAGGCTATTGCTGCCGCGCCCTTTTCCAATACGGACCAAACATGTTCCCCAAGCCCAAAGCGTCGCTGAAACCGAATACCTATGCCTATGAATCCGAGCCGATGGTGAAAGCCACCGGCTTTCGCGAATATGACGCGCGCTGGCTGTTCGGATCGGAAATCAACCTGATGGGCATGGAGGCGCTGGGGCTTGGCCTCGGTACGCTGATCCACGAGCTCGGCGCCAAGCCGCACATCGTTACCGGCCACGATTTCCGTTCCTATTCGGCCTCGATCAAGATGGCGCTGACCAATGGGCTCATCGCGGCGGGCTGCAAGGTCTACGACATCGGGCTTGCGGTTACGCCGATGGCCTATTTCGCACAATTCGAGCTCGACGTGCCTTGCGTCGCCATGGTCACGGCCTCGCATAACGACAATGGCTGGACCGGCGTGAAAATGGGCACCAACCGGCCGCTGACATTCGGCCCGGACGAGATGACACGGCTCAAAGACATCGTGCTGGGCGGCGCGTTCAAGACGACGGCCGGTGGCGCTTATGAATTCGTCGAGAATTTTCCGGCGCGCTATATCGCCGACCTGACCAAGCGGCCGAAACTCAAGCGGCATCTGAAAGTCGTCTGCGCCTGCGGCAACGGCACCGCCGGCGCCTTCGCGCCGCAGGTCCTGGAGAAGATCGGCTGTGAGGTGATCCCGCTCGATTGCGAGCTCGATCACACTTTCCCGAAATACAATCCCAATACCGAAGACCTGAAAATGCTGCATGCCATGCGCGACGCGGTGCTGGAGCACAAAGCCGATGTCGCGCTCGGCTTTGACGGCGACGGCGACCGCTGCGGCGTGGTCGACAATACCGGCGACGAGATCTTCGCCGACAAGGTCGGCGTCATGCTGGCGCGCGATATCTCGTCGAAGATGGCCGGTGCGCAATTCATTGCCGACGTCAAATCGACCGGTCTGTTCATGACCGATCCGGTTCTGATCAAGAACGGCGCCAAGACCGATTACTGGAAGACCGGCCATTCCTACATGAAGCGCCGGGTCAACGAGATCGGCGCGGTGGCGGGCTTCGAGAAATCCGGTCACTTCTTTTTCAACAAGCCATTTGGTCGCGGCTATGACGACGGCCTGATCTTCGCCTTCGCCGTCTGCGACATGCTCGATCGCAATCCGGACAAGAGCATGGCGGATTTGAAAAACGCGCTGCCAAAGACCTGGTCGTCGCCGACCATGTCGCCGCATTGCGCCGACGAAGAGAAATACGCCGTGGTCGACGCGGTGGTGAAGCACTTCGAGGACGAGAAAAAAAATGGCGGCAAAGTCGCCGGGCAGCCGATCCGCGATCTGGTCACGGTCAACGGCGTGCGGGTGACGGTCGAAGACGGCACCTGGGGGCTGGTTCGCGCTTCATCCAACAAGCCGGAGCTCGTCGTCGTCGTCGAAAGCCCGGTCTCGGAGGCCCGCATGCGCGACATGTTCAAGGCGGTCGATAGCGTACTGCGCACGCATAAGCAGGTCGGTGAATATAATCAGACGATCTAGCTCGTCGCCCGCAGCGAGACCCCGGACGGGCCGGATCAGACCATTGTTCTGCGCCTCAGGCCACAGTGCGGCCTCGATGGCGCGGCGAAAACTGCCCGAGCTAGGATATCTCGGGCAGTTTCGATGCCTGGGACGGCGTCCGGGCCAAATGCCGCAACTCAGTAGCAGACGTTGACCCAGCGCAGCACGCGCCCGTGCCGCGTGTTGATCCAGCGCTGCGCCACGCAGTCGTTGTAGAATGGGCCGGCATAAACACCGAAAGCGGGGGCGTACCAGCCCCAACCCCAGCCCGCATGCGCGGAAGCGGAGGTCGGCGCGAGCGCCGTTGCGCCAAGCGCGGCAGCAGCGGCGAGAGCAAAGATCGTCTTGCGCAACATTTGACTTCTCCTGGGTTCGTGCGTGGTCATCACGCAACCGGGTATGGGACGGGCGCTTCGACCTTTCGGTTCTCTCGTCCAGATAGTTTTCGGATCGATCGTCCGGCTGGTACCCAGGTAAGAAATCGACCAGCGGGCGTTTAGCGCTAGTCTAGCGGCGTGCTACACGCTAAATCCTCCCCCGCGGCAGCGGGGGAGGTACGCCATGCGCAGCATGGCGGGTAGGGGCGACGGCGGTGAAGATCATTCGCCGGACGCGAAGCTTTCTCGACCCGTCGCCCCTTGCGACGACAAGTCTGCAGCCAGACGAACAATTCCGTCGGCTGTTTCGTCTACGCCACGCAAGACGTCGGCAGCTGCGAGACGGAAAACCGTTACGGCATGCTCTTTAAGCCATGCGTCGCGTTGCAAGTCACGCTGCGGTCTATCGCCCGTATCGTGGATCATTCCATCGACCTCGATCGCAAGGCGCGCTTTCGGGCAATAGAAGTTCCAAGATGTATGGTCCCATCGCGTGTTGTCGGCGAAAGATCGGCTTTCCCGAGGCGCGCTCGCGAAGGCGAAGCCACAGGAGTGCTTCCGGCTTTGAAAGTTTTTGTCGCAAGCGTATTGCATTTGCTGCGGTACGCTTGGGCGCTCTCATGTGATCGTCACCGCCGTCGCCCCTACCCCGCGCTTCGCGCGTTACCTCCCCCACTATCGTGGGGGAGGATTTTTAGGAAGCTACACCTCCTGAAACACATCAATCTCCAGCGCGCCCGGAAACATCGAGCGCCAAGTCTGCAGATAGACTTGCATGCGCGGATCGCTGGCCATGCGCTGGCGGCTCAGCTCCCAGTCCTCGTTGGCGTCGTAGTCGATGATCTGCACGAATTTCGTCGGATCGTCGACATTCTGCAGGAGTCGCACCTCCGCCTTGCCGAACATCTGATAGAACGGCGCCGCGGCTTTGATCATGGCGGCCAACCGACCCGAATCCGCAGTCGGAAGCGTAAAGCGCAATTGCAGCGTTCGCCGGACCTTTGCTGCTTCCTCCTTGGGCGTTTTGGCCATCTTTTGTTTCCTCGCTAACTCACGAACTTTTCCCGTGACCTGTGCGTCGGATAAACACCGAGGATCCGCAAAGTCTTCGGCTGCGACACGAATTCAAGCTCTTCGAGCGCGAGCTCGAGTGCACGATTTTTCGGATGACCCTCGACGTCGGCATAGAACTGCGTGGCGGTAAAACTGCCGTCGACCATGTAGCTTTCCAGCTTGGTCATGTTGATTCCGTTGGTAGCGAAACCGCCGAGCGCCTTGTAGAGGGCGGCCGGAATATTGCGCACCTGGAAGATGAAGGTCGTCATCACCCGCTTTTCCTTGGGGCTCGCCCATTTCGGCTCGCGCGCCAGGATGACGAAGCGCGTCGCATTGTGCGCGGCGTCGGCCACATCCCTTTTGAGAATGCGCAGCCCATAGATTCTCGCCGCAAGCTTGGTCGCGAGCGCCGCACGGGTGATGTCGCCGGCTTCCGCGATCTCGCGCGCAGCGCCTGCAGTATCGGCGGAAACGATCGGCTTCAAATGCAGCGCGCGGATGATGTTGCGGCATTGGCCGAGCGCATGCACATGGCTCTCGACCGTCTTGACGGTTTTCAGCGTCGCCTTTTTCGGCGCCATGAGCTGATGCTGCACCGGCAGGAACCATTCGCCGATAATGTGCAATTTCGAGGCCGGCATCAGGTGATGGATGTCGGCGACCCGCCCGGCGACCGAATTGTCGATCGGAATCATGGCCAGCGCGGCCCGCCCAGTCCGCACCGCCGCGAAAGCGTCCTCGAAGGTCGGACACGGCAAGGCCTCATAGGTCGGGTAAGCGAGGTTGCAGGCGATATGCGAATTCGCGCCCGGCTCACCCTGGAATGCGATTTTCTTACGTTTGCTCATTGTCTTTCGCTTGATCACTCTACGCTCAAATTCGGCTGCCCGTCAGTACCTTAGGTCCTTAGCGCGTTGCGCCTTGGCGCGCCAAGATGGCGCGCGCTCTGGCGAGGTCCTCGGGCGTGTCGATGCCAAGCGGCACGGTCTCGACGATGGCGACGTCGATGCGCATGCCGGCTTCCAGCGCCCGCAACTGTTCGAGCTTTTCACGGCGCTCGAGCGGCGACGGTTCAAGGCCCACAAATCGTTCAAGGGCTGAACGGCGATAGGCGTATAGCCCGATATGATGATAGAGCGGCCCCTCGCCCCAAGGCGCGGCGGTGCGGGTGAAATAGAGCGCGCGCAGCCGCGCCGGTCCCACCGGGGTGCCCACCACTTTGACCACGTTGGGATTGCTGCGTTCCTCTTCAATCTTGATCTCGGCGGCCAGCGTCGCGATGTCGACGGCGCTGTCGGCGAGGGGCGCAAGCGCCGCCGCCACTGCTTTTGGCTCGATCGTCGGCAGGTCGCCCTGCAGATTGACGATGAATTGCGCGCGGCGGTCCGGGTCGGCCTTGCCGAGCGCTTCGAAGATGCGGTCGGAACCCGACGCATGGTCGGCACGCGTCAGAACCGCGCGACCCTTGGCCTTATCCACAGCGGCGGCGATCTCGGTAGAGTCGGTCGCGACAATGACCGGCCCGATTTGGGCCTCCTGTGCGCGGCGCAGAACATGCACGATCATCGGCTCTCCGCCGATATCGGCGAGCGGCTTGCCAGGGAGCCTGGTCGCGGCCATGCGGGCCGGAATGAGAACAAGAACGTCGGCCATACCACACCGCGCTGCCACACCGCGCCGAAATCACGCTTAACCGGTTGCAAGAACGGCAGCAAACCGGCTAATTGTGCGCCGCCTGCCTTCCGCTGCGGAGCCATTCAGCGATGAATTCCTTCGAAATCAACAAGATTCTCGGCGCCTTGCTCGGCACCTGCCTCGTCCTTGTCGCCGTGCACATCCTCTCCGGCGCGATCTTCGAGCCGCAGAACCCGGCCAAGCCCGGCTACATCATCGAAGTGAAGTCAGAGCAGCCGGCGGCGGGCGGCGCACCGGCGGCGCCCGCGGAAGAGCCGATCGCGCAGGTCCTGGCGAGCGCCTCCGTCGATCGCGGCGCCAACGTCGCCAAGCAGTGCCAGGCCTGTCACAATTTCCAGGAAGGCGCCGGCCCGAAGATCGGCCCCGACCTTTACAACGTGGTCGACCGGCCGATCGCCTCCGTTCAGGGCTTCAATTATTCGGCGGCGCTGAAGTCCAAGGTCGGCGGCAAATGGGATTTTGACACGCTCAACAAGTGGCTGACCAAGCCCAGCGCCTTTGCCCCTGGTACGGCGATGACCTTTGCCGGCATCTCGAACGAGAAGCAGCGCGCCGACGTGATCGACTACCTTGACTCGCTGTCGCCCAATCCGGTGCCCCTGCCCAAAGCGCAGGGCGCGAAATAACGCCCCAAATAACGCTGCGCGAAGTTGCCGTATAAGGCGGCCGCCGGCCGGCCAGGTGCGGAACACTCCACATATTTGCCCGCCGGGCTGCCGCCGGACCGCTTGGTTGCAGCGCACACTGGAACGCTGGCGTGAAGCGGCGAAAATGCGGATAATGGCGTCATCGTGCGCTCAATAATCGCCATTATTCTTCGTTCGCACCTACCGTTCATCCGCGAAACGCATTGGAGGGCCTGGTGAATCGCCGATCCCTGTTGAAATCCGCTTGCCTCGCGCTTGCCGCGCGCGGCCTTCCTTTGCCGGCCTGGGTCACACCCGTGCTCGCCCAAACTCCCGCCGCGGCTCCAGCCAAGGACAAGGTTTGGCGGCACGGTGTCTCACTGTTCGGCGACCTGAAATATCCGGCCGGGTTCAAGCAATTCGACTATGTCAATGCGAAGGCTCCCAAGGCCGGCAATGTGCGGATGATCGCACTCGGCACGTTCGACAATTTCAATCGGGTGGTTTCCGATGTGAAGGGCTCGCTTGCGGTCGGCATAGCCGGAGATTTCATTTACGAAACATTGTTGGCGTCATCGCTCGACGAAGTCTCCACTGGATACGGTCTTCTTGCCGAAGCGGCGAGTTATCCCGACGACCACTCCTCGGTGACCTATCGGCTGCGCGCCGAAGCCAAATGGCACGACGGCGTGCCGGTAACACCGGACGACGTGATTTTTTCTTTCGACGTCTTCAAAAAGAACAGCCCGACACAGGCCGCCTACTATCGCCATGTCGTCAAGGCCGAAAAGACCGGCGACCGTGACGTGACCTTCACCTTTGACAGCCCCGGCAATCGCGAATTGCCGCAAATTGTCGGCCAGCTCATCATTCTGCCCAAGCATTGGTGGGAAGGGACCGACCAGAACGGCAAGCAACGCGATATCACGGCAACAACGCTAGAGCCGCCGCTCGGCAGCGGCCCGTATCGTATGAAGGATTTCACGGCCGGGCGGGATATCACCTACGAGCGCGTCAAGGACTATTGGGGCAAAGACCTCAACGTCAATGTCGGCCAGAATAATTTCGACGAACTGCATTTCGCATATTTCCGCGACACCACCGTCGCACTGGAAGCCTTCAAAGCCGACACGATCGATTGGCGCACCGAGAACAGCGCCAAGTTTTGGGCAACGGCCTATGATTTCCCGGCAGTTGCCGACAAGCGCGTCATCAAAGATGAATTCCCGATCCGCAACCAAGGGATCATGCAGGCTTTCATCTTCAACATCCGGCGGCCGAAATTCCAGGATCCGCGGGTGCGGCTGGCATTCAATTACGCGCTCGATTTCGAGGAGATGAACAGACAGTTGTTCTTCGGGCAGTACAAACGCATCACCAGCTATTTCGAAGGCACCGAGCTCGCCGCTACCGGCGTGCCGGCCGGTCGCGAACTCGAGCTTCTGGAAACCGTGCGCGACAAGGTGCCGCCGGAACTGTTCAAGAAGCCTTATGCGAATCCCAATAGCGGCACGCCCGAACTGGTGCGCGATAATCTGCGCGAGGCCATCAGGCTCCTTCACGCGGCCGGTTACGAATTGCGCGACCAGCAATTGGTCAATGCCAAGACCGGCGAGCCCTATACGGTCGAGCTTCTCGCGTCAGATCCGACCTTCGAACGGGTTTATTTGTTCTACAAGCCTTCGCTCGAGCGCCTGGGCATGACGGTGAGCGTGCGCACGGTGGATTCCGCGCAATACATAAACCGCCTGCGCGGCTGGGACTTCGACATCACGACCATGTCGTGGCCCGAAACGCTGTCGCCGGGCAACGAGCAGCGCGGCTTCTGGGGCTCGCAGGCCGCCGATGAGCCCGGCTCCGACAATCTGATCGGCATCAAGAATCCGGCCGTCGACGAAATGATCAACCAAGTGGTCTTCGCCAAAAGCCGCCCCGATCTCGAAGCCGCCGTCAGAGCGCTCGACCGCGTTCTGCTGTGGAATTTCTATGTCGTGCCACAATGGACTTACCCGTATGCGCGAACGGCACGCTGGGACCGCTTCGGCCATCCGGACGCCATGCCGAAATACGGCGCTGCGGCATTTCCGACGCTCTGGTGGTGGGATGCCGAAAAAGCCGCAAAGACGGGCTAGCCGTCCTTGAACAGGATCGGCGGGAAGCCCGCGCTTGCCGCCTTTCGGATTTGAGGATGATGCGAACATTAAAGATTTCACGCCGGCGCGTGCTTGAGCTTGGCGCCGGCGTTGCGGCCTGTGCCTTTACGCCCGGCTTCCATTCGGCCCGCGCCGACGATCTCATCGAATCCCACGGCATGTCGGCCTTCGGCAATCTCGCCTATCCGGCGGATTTCCCGCACTTCAACTACGTCAATCCGCAAGCCCCGAAGGGCGGGACGTTTTCGCAGATCGGGCCCGACCGCGCCTACAATCAGAATTTCCTGACGTTCAATTCGCTCAACAGCTTCATCCTCAAGGGCGATGCGGCGCAGGGCATGCAGATGACCTTCGCCACGCTGATGGTATCCTCCGGCGACGAGCCGGACGCCATGTATGGCCTCGCGGCGGAGAAGGTGCGCCGCTCTGCCGACGGTCTCACCTATCAATTCGTGATCCGCCGCGAAGCCAAGTTCCACGATGGCTCACCGCTCACCGCGCACGACGTCGCCTTCTCGCTGAACATTCTCAAAGAGAAGGGCCACCCGATCATCAGCCAATCGCTGCGGGATTTCGTCGGCGCCAAGGCTGATGACGACCGGACCGTGACCCTGACCTTCGCGCCGAAACGCGCCCGCGACGTGCCGCTGTTCGCCGCCGGCCTGCCGATCTTTTCCCGCGCCTATTACGCGACCAAGCCGTTCGATGAATCCACGCTCGAGGTCCCGCTCGGCTCGGGCGCCTATAAGGTCGGCCGCTTCGACGCGGGGCGCTTCATCGAATACAATCGCGTCGCCGACTGGTGGGGCGCCGATCTTCCGGTGACGCGCGGCCAGAACAATTTCGATGTGGTGCGCTTTGAATTCTATCGCGACCGCGACGTCGGCTTCGAGGGTTTCACCGCCGGAAGTTATCTGTTCCGCGAGGAGTTCACGTCGCGCACCTGGGCCACACGCTACGACTTCCCGGCGCTGAAGGACGGCCGCGTGAAGCGCGACGAATTTCCCGACGACACGCCGTCCGGCGCGCAAGGCTGGTTCCTCAATACGCGGCGGCCGCAATTCGCCGACCCGCGTGTGCGCGAAGCGCTCAACAACGCCTTCGATTTCGAATGGACCAACAAAAATATCATGTACGGCTCCTATATGCGCACCGTCTCGGTGTTTCAGAACTCCGAGATGATGGCGCAGGGCCCGCCGAGCGCCGACGAAGCTGCGCTGCTCGAGCCGTTTCGCGCCCATTTGCCCGCGGAAGTCTTTGGTGATCCCTATGTACCGCCGGTCTCCGACGGGTCAGGCGAGGACCGCACGCTGTTGCGCAAGGCGGCGCGGCTTCTGCTGGATGCGGGTTGCAAGCTCGATAACGGCAAGCGCCTGCAGCCGAACGGCGCGCCGTTCACCGTCGAGTTTCTGCTCGACGAGCCGCAATTCCAGCCGCACCACATGGCGTTCATCAGAAATCTCGGGCTCCTCGGCCTGGAGGCGACCTTGCGGCTGGTCGATCCGGTGCAATACCAGGCGCGGCGCGACGGGTTCGACTTCGATATCACCATCGACCGATTCAATTTTTCCGCCACGCCGGGCGATTCCTTGCGCTCTTATTTCTCCGCGCAGGCGGCCTCGCTCAAAGGCTCGAATAATCTCGCCGGCATCACAGATCCCACAGTCGATGCGCTGATCTATGCTATTATCGGCGCCAATTCACGCCCCGCACTGGTGACGGCTTGCTGCGCGCTCGACCGGGTCATCCGGACCGGCCGCTACTGGATTCCGCAGTGGTACAAGCCCTCGCACTGGATCGCCTATTGGGACGTGTTCGGCCGACCCCCGGCGCAGCCCCGCTATTTCCGCGGCATTCCCGACACCTGGTGGTACGACCCGCAAAAGGCCGCAAAAATCGGCAAGAATGGCTGAACACACCCGCTGAACGGACCGACCGGAACGAGACTCCGCTATTCGCGACCATTGACCGCAGCCCGTTGACCTGTGCCAATGTGCAAGGCAAGGGCTTAGGGGATGCCCGTGGAAACGACGCAAAAGCGTCACTAAGACTGTTAAACTAGGTTGGCGCGCCGTTGCCCGACCAAAAAGCCGAGAATCACGGGCCCTATCCCGAATGACCGCCTACATCATCCGCCGCCTTCTGTTCATGATCCCTACCATTTTCGGGATCATGCTGGTCTCGTTCGTGGTCATACAATTCGCGCCCGGCGGCCCGGTGGAACGCGTCATCTCCCAACTCTCGGGCCGCGACTCCGGCGCAACTTCGCGAATCTCCGGTTCCTCCGGCGGCGATTTCGGCGCCCAGGGCGCCGGCGGCGCCGCACAAATGGACATGAACTCCAAATATCGCGGCGCCCAAGGCCTCGATCCGGCTTTTATCAAACAGCTGGAAAAACAGTTCGGCTTCGACAAGCCGGCCTATGAGCGCTTCTTCCTGATGTTGTGGAACTACTCGAGGTTCGACTTCGGCAAGAGCTATTTCCGCGACGTCAGCGTCGTTCAGCTCATCAAAGAGAAGCTGCCGGTTTCGATCTCACTCGGCGTCTGGATGACGCTTTTGAGTTATTTGATCTCGATCCCGCTCGGCATCCGCAAGGCGGTCCAAGACGGCTCGCCGTTCGACGTCTGGACGTCGGGTATCATTATCATCGGCTATGCTATTCCCGGATTCCTGTTCGCGATCCTGCTCATCGTGCTGTTCGCCGGCGGCTCCTTCCTCCAGATTTTCCCGCTGCGCGGACTGACCTCGGATGGCTGGTCGCAATTCACCTGGTATCACAAGATCGCCGATTATTTCTGGCACCTGACCCTGCCGATCATATCGATGGGGCTTGCTTCCTTCGCCACGATGACACTGCTCACCAAGAATTCGTTCCTGGAAGAGCTGCGCAAGCAATATGTACTGACCGCGCGCGCCAAGGGCTGCTCCGAACGGCAGGTACTCTACGGTCATATCTTCCGCAACGCCATGCTGCTCGTGATCGCGGGCTTTCCGGCGGCCTTCGTCTCGGCTTTCTTTGCCGGCTCGCTCTTGATCGAGACGATCTTCTCGCTCGACGGGCTCGGGTTGTTGAGCTTCGAGAGCGTGCTCAACCGCGACTATCCCGTGGTCTTCGCCAATCTTTACATATTCGCGCTTGTCGGCCTTGTCGTGAACCTGATTTCCGACCTCACCTATACTTGGATCGATCCTCGCATCGATTTCGAATCGCGGGAGGTGTGAGGTGGACGTCAAGACGCTCCCAGAGAAGATTCTGGGCGTAACTCCGGAAGCCGGACCGCTCGAGTTCAAGCCCGACCTCGAGCCGACGGGCCCGCTCGGCCTCACCCCGTTCGCGCCCGACTACACGCTCTCTCCGCTCAATGCGCGGCGCTGGAAGAACTTCAAAGCCAATAGGCGCGGCTACTGGTCGCTGTGGATCTTTCTGGTGCTATTCATCCTGACCTTGTTCGCCGAATTCATCGCCAACGACAAGCCGATATTCATCCATGTCGATGGCAAGAACTACGTCCCGATCTTCTTCACCTATCCGGACACCGATTTCGGCGACGATCTCGGTACCGCGGCCGACTATCGCGACCCCTACACGCAAAAATTCCTCGCCGAGCATAACGCCTTCATGATCTGGCCGCCGGTCCATTTCTCCTACAAGACCATCAATGACCGCCCGCCGATGGCCTTTCCATCCAAGCCGACCTGGATGCTGACCAAGGCCGATTGCGATTTCGCCGCCAAGAACGGTTACGCGCAATGCGGCAATCTGGAAATGAACTGGCTCGGCACCGACGATCAGGGCCGCGACGTGTTGGCGCGCCTGATCTACGGCTTCCGCATCTCGGTTCTGTTCGGCCTCATCCTGACCGCCGTGTCATCGGTGGTCGGCATCGCGGCCGGCGCGGTGCAGGGCTATTTCGGCGGCTGGACCGATCTCTTGTTCCAGCGTTTCATCGAAATCTGGACGTCGGTGCCGGAGCTTTATCTGCTCTTGATCCTGTCGTCGGTGCTGGTCCCCAGTTTCTTCGTGCTGCTCGGCATCCTTCTGTTGTTCTCCTGGGTGCGCCTCGTCGGCCTGGTTCGCGCCGAGTTTCTGCGCGGCCGCAATTTCGAATATATCCAGGCCGCCCGCGCGCTCGGCGTTTCCAACAAGGTCATCATGTTCCGCCACCTGCTGCCGAACGCCATGGTGGCGACGCTGACCTTTCTGCCCTTCATCATGTCGTCGTCGGTGATGACGCTGACCTCGCTCGACTTCCTCGGCTTCGGCCTGCCGCCGGGCTCGCCGTCCCTCGGCGAGTTGCTGTCGCAGGCCAAGGCCAATGTGCAGGCGCCATGGCTCGGCTTCACCGGCTTCTTCACGGTGGCGCTGATGCTGTCGCTGCTGATCTTCGTCGGCGAAGCCGTGCGCGACGCCTTCGACCCGCGAAAGACGTTTGCATGAGTGACGTGAGCCAAGACGTCTGCCTCTCCGTCAAGGATCTCTCGATCGCCTTCCGCTCCGGTGGGCGCGAGACGCTCGCGGTCGATCGTGTCTCGTTCGAAATTCCCAAGGGTCAGTGCCTGGCGCTGGTCGGCGAATCCGGCTCCGGCAAGTCGGTGACGGCGCTGTCGGTCTTGAAGCTCCTGCCCTATCCCATGGCGCATCATCCGTCCGGGAGCATCCATTTCCACGGCAAGGACATTCTGAAATATTCCGAAAAGCAGATGCGCCAGGTGCGCGGCGACGACATCACCATCGTGTTTCAGGAGCCGATGACGTCGCTCAATCCGCTGCACACGATCGAAAAGCAGATCGGCGAGATCTTGCTGCTGCATCGCGGGCTGACCGGCGCCGCGGCGCACAGGCGCACCATCGAAGTGCTGACGCAAGTCGGCATTCCCGACCCGGAGACGCGGCTCAAGAGCTATCCGCATCAGCTCTCCGGCGGCCAGCGCCAGCGCGTGATGATCGCCATGGCGCTCGCCAACGAGCCCGATCTGCTGATCGCCGACGAGCCGACCACCGCGCTCGACGTCACCGTGCAGGCGCAGATCATCGCGCTGCTCAAGGACATTCAGAAGCGGCTTCATATGTCGCTTCTCTTCATCACCCACGATCTCGGCATCGTGCGCAAGATCGCCCAGAACGTCTGCGTGATGAAGGACGGCAAGATCGTCGAGGCGGGTCCGGTCGAGCAGGTTTTCGCAAAGCCGCAGCATCCCTATACGAAGGCGCTCCTTGCCGCCGAGCCAAAGCCTGATCCGGCGCCGCCGCAGCCCAATGCGCCGGTGGTGCTCGAAACCGACGATCTCAAGGTCTGGTTCCCGATCCTGCGCGGGCTGATGCGCAAGACCGTCGGCCATGTCAAAGCCTGCGACGGGCTGACCATCTCGCTGCGCCAGGGCGAGACGCTCGGTGTGGTCGGCGAATCCGGCTCCGGCAAATCGACGCTCGGGCGCGCCATCCTGCGGCTGATCTCGTCCGATGGCGGCGTCGCCTTCATGGGCAACAATCTGCAGGGCCTGACCTTCAAGGAAATGCGTCCCTATCGGCGCAATATGCAGATCGTGTTTCAGGATCCCTATGGCTCGCTGTCGCCGCGCATGTCGGTCGCCGATATCATCAAGGAAGGTTTGTGGGTCCATCACCCGCAAATGAACGAGCGCCAGTGCGACGAACGCGTCATCCAGGCGCTCGAGGATGTCGGGCTTAAGCCCGACACGCGTTTCCGTTTCCCGCATGAATTTTCCGGCGGCCAGCGCCAGCGCATCGCCATCGCCCGCGCGCTGGTACTGGAGCCGAGCTTCATCGTACTCGACGAGCCGACCAGCGCGCTCGACATGCTGATCCAGGCGCAGATGGTCGACCTGCTGCGGGCTTTGCAGAAGCGGCACAATCTCACTTACCTGTTCATCTCGCACGATCTGCGCGTGGTCGCGGCGCTGGCGAGCCGCCTTCTGGTGATGCGGTCCGGCCTCGTGGTCGAAAGCGGCGACGCCGCTGAACTGTTCCGCAATCCCAAGACCGATTACACGCGCGCGCTGTTCGCCGCCGCGTTCAAGCTCGAAACCGCGCCCGAAGGCATCGTAGCGCAATAAGATTCGGCTCAATAAAGTCGGGCGCGACAAGAAGCGGCGGACACCGCCGCCGAAGGGCAAAGGGATGGAACGCTTTCGCACCGCGCTTGCGGGGTGGCGCAGCTTTGTGCTGCTGCCGATCGTCGCACTCTTTCTCGCAGCACCGGCTTTGGCCGATACGGTCAAAATCGTCGTGCCGTTTGCGGCGGGCGGGCCGATCGATCAATTGGCGCGCCTGCTTACGCCGGAACTGGCCGCGCAGCTCAAGACCGATGTCATTGTCGACGATCGCGGCGGCGCTGGCGGCGCGATCGGCGCCGATTTCGTGGCTCACGCGACGCCCGATGGCACCACGCTGCTTCTGGCCAGCATGGGCGGGCAGGTTTTGGGCCCGATCCTGAAACCGCCGACGACCTACGACCCGGTCAAGTCCTTCGAGCCGGTGATGATGGTCGCCACCATGCCGTCGCTGCTGGTTGTGAACCGCGAACTCGGCGCCAGCAATATGAAAGACCTGATCGCCAAGGCCAGAGCCCAGAAGCTGACTTATGGCTCGGCGGGCCCCGGCACGACGATGAATATCGCGGTCGAGATGCTCAACAACGCCGCAGGCGTGAAAATCACCCACGTGCCCTATCGCGGCGCGGCGCCCGCGATCAACGATCTGCTCGGTGGTCATGTCGACATGCTCAATGCCGATCTGCCGGTCCTGTTGCCGCTGGTGAAGGCCGGCATGGTGACGCCGATCGCGCTGTTTGCCTCGGAGCGCACGCCGCTGCTGCCCGATCTGCCGACCACGAAGGAAGTCGGCCTGCCGAGCGTGGTGATGGAAAGCTGGTACGGCGCCTTCCTGCCGGCGGGCACGCCGGCGCCGGCCCGCGACAGGCTCGAACAGGCACTGTTTGCCGTCGTCGCGACGTCGCTCGTCAAACAGCGCTTTGCCGAGCTCGGCATGCACGGCACGCTCGGCCATGAAGCCTTCGAGGCGCGGCTGAAGCAGGATTGGGCGCAATGGCCGGAGACGATCACCAAGCTCGGCATTACGGGGGAGTGAAACATCCGCCCCGTCATGCCCGGGCCTGTCCCGGGCATCCCGACCATCTTGGCACTGCCGTGCACTCTTGAACGGGATGGCCGGGACATAGGCGAGCGTAGCGACGCCGTTCTTCGAACGGCTATGCCCGGCCATGACACTCGCGTATCGTTACCGCGCCTTCCCGAATAATTCAGAAACGGGTACGCCTGAGGCGATCTTCTCTTCGCGGAGCTTTTCGGCAGCGACATTGCGCTGCGCGCGCGCCAGCACTTCGGCTGAGCGAGCGCGCGGGATGAAGCAGACGCCGGTCTCGTCGGCGAGCACAAGATCGCCCGGCTCGACGGTGATGCCGCAGATCGTCACTGGCTTGTTGATAGCGACGGTCTCGACCCGCCATTTGCCGGTGATCGGGCTCACGCTCTTCGACCAGATCGGATAGCCGATGCCGCGCGAATGATCGATGTCGCGCACGCCGCCGTCGACGATGGCGCCGAGCTCGCCCTGCCGATGACCGATGGTCGCGGAGATGCCGCCGAGATTGGAGCAGAGATCGACACCCTGCAGCACGATGACGTCGCCCGGCTCGGCGAGATTGTGCGCCTCGATTTCGCCAAGCCCCGAAACGCCGGTTTTCACCTTGTCCGGGACCGACGCGCTCGCCGCGATATTGTGCACAGTGAGTGCGCGGCCGACGAGCCGCGCCGAAGGATCGCGCGGCGTCAGCAAAGCGGCCGGCACGACCCCGACAATACCGAGCTCGTCCATCGCGTCCGAAGCAATGCCGGTCAGATCGGGCAGCGCGCGAAAGCCTGCCAGCAGATCCGCCGGCAGCGCCGGAAGCTCGAGCATGCCGAATGCGTCGGCACCGAGTTTGCCAAGCGTTGTCTTCGTCATCGGCGCTACCTTGGCTGCGGGCTTTAGACATGATCCGGAAAAGTGGAAACCGGTTTTCCGAAAAGATCATGCTCCAACGAACAAACTAGACCTTGATCCGATTCAACTTGATCGAATCATGGTCTAGTGTGCTGATCGGGAAATTTATTAGATCATGTTTTTCCTGGTTCGGGAGGCATGATCGATGGGAAAGCCTGCTGTTACAATTGAGCTGAGTGCTGAGGAGCGTCGGGAGTTGGAAGGCTTGGCCGGGCGTCGTCGGACGGCGCAAGGCTTGGCGCGGCGAGCACGGATTGTGCTGCTTGCGGCAGATGGCCTTGAGAACAAGGACATCTGCGCTGAGTTGGCTGTCGACGCGAATACGGTCGGGAAGTGGCGGCGGCGCTATGCGGAGTGTCGGCTGGACGGGCTGATGGACGAGCCGCGTCCGGGCGCTCCGCGCCAGATCAGCGATGAGGAGATCGCCGAGACCATTCGGCTGACCCTGGAGACGACACCGCGGCACGCGACGCATTGGTCGCTGCGCTCGATGGCGGCGGCGGTCGGCTACGCCCCCTCGACGATCCATCGGATCTGGAAGGCTTTTGGTCTGCAGCCGCATCGGGTCGAGACCTTCAAGCTCTCGACCGATCCGTTGTTTGTCGAGAAGGTGCGCGACATCGTGGGGTTATATATGGCGCCGCCTAAGCGAGCCTTGGTGCTCTGCGTTGACGAGAAGAGCCAAATCCAAGCCCTCGATCGGACCCAACCGCTTTTGCCGATGCGCCCGGGACAGGCGGAGCGGCGCAGCCATGACTACACGCGCCATGGCACCTTGTCCCTGTTTGCCGCTCTCGACGTGGCCACCGGAGCGGTGATCGGCAAATGCTTTGCGCGGCATCGAGCGCGCGAGTTCCTGAAATTCCTGCGCGAGATCGAGG
>DATAQN010000195.1:0-2482 GCA_036264635.1 Xanthobacteraceae bacterium
ACGCCGAAATCGGAGTTGAAATCATTGTTGCCGGATGAAAACCAGTCGAAGGTCCAGCCCATCCGCTTCTTGAATGCTTCGAGCTTTTCGACGCCCGCGAGCGAGATCGCGATCATGGTGGTGTCGCGCGCGGCGAGATGCAGCACCATGCGCTCGAAGCCGTCGGTCCAGAACGAGCAGCTCTTGCAGGCCGCCTCCCAGTCGGGCCTGAACATCACGTGCTGCACCACGAGCTGGGGCCTGCCTTTGAACAGATCGGCGAGCGTCACCTTGCCGGCGGGCCCTTCGAACACATAGGCCTTGTCGACCTTGACCCAGGGCAAGGCGCGACGCTCCTCGTTCAGGCGATCGCGGGCCCGTATCAGCTCCTTTTCGTGAGCCATATGAGTCTTGCGCGCCTCGCTCCATTCTTCTCGCGAAACGATCTTGTGCGGTTGCATGGATGCTCCTTTTCTCGCTGTTCTCCGTCGTTGCGAGGAGCAAAGCGACGAGGCAATCGACGTCTCAGCAAGCTGCAAGATGGATTGCTTCGCTTCGCCCGCAATGACGATTAAGAGAAGTGCTTCTCCAACACGTCGAAGAACTTGTTCCATCCGCGCTCGTGATTGTCGCGGGCAGCCTGGTCGGCGAACTGCTCCTGCCGGAAGATCATCAGCGTGCCGCCGGCGTCGGGCTTGAACTCGATGGTTACCAGCGACTCCCGCTCCGGCGTCGAATGCCAGGCCCAGGTGAACTGAAGCCGCGCATCCGGCACGACCTCACGATAGAGGCCGTCCACCTCGTGATATTCGCCGCTCTTCTCGTCGATGAAACTGATGCGGTAGCGCCCGCCAACGCGAACGTCGAGATCCGCCTTGACCGAGCCGGGCTTCGCTTGGGCGGCGAACCACTGGATCAGGTTTTCCGCCTGGGTCCACGCGGCGTAGACTTTTTGCGGGCTTGCGCCGAGCCGGCGGGTGATCGTGAGGCTGGGGCGCTGGTCGATGAAGGCTGCGGCAGATGATTGGGCCATGCGTTGTTGTCCTCCACAAAGGCGGCGAGACGATCGAAATTGTCGGACCAGAAGCGCTGGTAGCGGTTGAGCCAGTCCATCGCCTGCTCCATCGGCTTCGCGGTGAGCCGGCATGCAACGACGCGGCCGGTCTTCTCGCGTGCGATCAGGCCTGCATCCGATAGCACGTCGAGATGCTTCATGATCGCGGGCAGCGACATCGCGAACGGCTCGGCGAGCTCACTGACCGAAAGCGTGTCGCGGTCGGAAAGCCGCGTTAGCAGCGCGCGCCGCGTTGGGTCCGCCAGCGCGGCAAAGGTGCGGTTCAAAAACCGATCAGAGGCTTGATCGTAACACTTAACCATATGGTTTAGTATAGGCGTATGCCGCCGCCTGTCAAGCAAGGCGCGACAAAAAGCTTTTGGGGAACCCGCGCTCGTCAGCCGATCACACGAAAACGCGACCGATCACGACGGATCGATCGCGTTGTGAATTGTATCGTTCGAAGCCTTCAGGCTCCGCCGCTTCGCGCGTCAGCGATAATATTCGTAAGGGTCAAACGGACGGGCGTGCCGCCCGCGGGGCGATGGCGGGTACGGCCTGCCGAATGCGACGCGCGGATTGACGTTGCAATAAGCATTCCGGCCCGACGCGCTCGCTAGGCACTGCGCATAGGTCGAATAGGAACAATCTCCGGGAATACCCTCGTCGCGGCCCTGCACGCACCAGGCATCGGGCTGGGCCGCCGCGGGAACGGAGGTGGCCAGGCCGGCTACGCCAGCCGCGGCCACCGCCATGACAGCGAATATTATCTGACGCATCGTCCTGTCTCCTTCGCGCCGCACGGCGCGCTGATTTGTTCGAGCGACAATACAACGCGCGAGACGTTCAGACTGTTCAATCTATCTTGAGGCCGGAGAACTCGACGACCTTCTTCCACTTTTCGGTCTCGGCGGCGATTTCGGCATTGAAGGCATCTGCTGTTTCAATTCGTGGTGCTCCACCGAGCTCTTCGAGCTGCTTCTTCATCGCGGGATCGCCCATGACATCGTTGATTGCGGCATTGAGCTTGGCGATGATCTCCTTCGGCGTCTTGGCCGGTGCGCCCATGCCGAACAGCGCACTCGCTTCATAGCCTTTCACGGTTTCGCCGATCGCCTGCACGTCCGGCAATTGCGACGAGCGTTCGGCCGTGGTGACGCCGAGCGCGCGCAGCGAGCCGGAGCGGATGTGCTGGATGATCGAGGGCATGTTGTCGAAGATCACCTGGACCTGGCCGGCCAGCATGTCGGTGATGGCAAGGGCGGCGCCGCGATAGGGCACGTGCTGCATCTTGCAGCCGGTCATCGCCATGAACATTTCGCCGGACATGTGCACCGAGGTGCCGTTGCCCGATGACGCCATGTTCACTTTGCCGGGATTGGCTTTCACATAATCGATGAACTCGGCGACGTTCTTGGCCGGCACGTCCTTGTTCACGGTCATCACGTT
>DATAQN010000204.1:0-5414 GCA_036264635.1 Xanthobacteraceae bacterium
GCGCTGACCGACATCGAGGACGAGGTCTCGCGCCTGGTCCGCGCACAATACGAGGAGAACCCCTACCCGCGCTGGGTCAAGGACGGCCCGCCGGCGCAGCCCGCCATTCTTGAGCGGCGCCCCGCGCCGGTGGGCGATGTCCTCATTGCCGGCTGCGGCACTGGAATCTTCACCCTCGGTTTCGCCAGGAAGGCTCCTCAGGCCCGCTTTCTTGCGGTCGATCTGAGCCTGTCCAGCCTAAGCTACGCCAAGCGCATGGCGGATAGTCTCGGCGTAACCAATATCGAGTTCGCCCAAGCGGATATCACAAAGCTCGGGTCACTCGGCCGTACCTTCGATTTCATCGACTCGTCCGGCGTGCTGCATCACATGGCCGATCCTTGGGCCGGCTGGCGCGTATTGCTGTCGCTGTTGCGGCCGGACGGCATCATGCAGGTCGGTCTCTACAGCGAATTGGCACGGCAAAACGTTGTTGCAGCGCGGGCCCTGATCGCCGATGGCGGCTACCGCCCTTTGTCCGAAGACATCCGGCGCATTCGTGAGATTGTCGCTGCGGCCGAGGATGGCTCGCTTCTGAAATCGATCAGCCTGTGGAGCGATTTTTTCACGATCAGCGAGTGCCGCGATCTGTTATTTCATCCGCAAGAGCACCGCACATCGTTGCCGGACATCAAGCGATTTCTCGCGACCAACAATGTGCGCTTTGCCGGATTCATTCTCGACGCCCTGGCCTCGGATCGCTTCGCCCGGCGGTTTCCTGAACTCGCCGGCTTGACCGATAAAGCGCGCTTCGATGCGTTTGCCGATCTCGATCGCTGGCACGCATTCGAGACGGAATTTCCCGAGACGTTTATCGGAATGTACCGGTTCTGGGTGCACAAACCCGGCGCGCGCCCTTAAGAGTCAGCGCGCCCGGATTGGTGCATTTACGCCGCGAGAGCCGGCGTCGCGGCCGCAGCCACCGCCTTTGCCGGCATGGCCGGCGCTTCGTTGCTGCGCAGCCAGTCGCGTGCGGCGCGCTGCGCAGCGCCGATCTCGGCATCCGACATCTGATCGGCAACTTCGCGCCGCAGCCGCACGGCGTCGGCATTGCCTTTCATCGCCGCGAGATTGAACCACTTGTGCGCGGCCACGAGATCAACCGGCACATCGCGCCCGACCGAATACATCATGCCGAGTTCGAAGAGCACGTCACCTGCGGCGGGCCCTTCGCCGAGCGGCGCCATCGTGCTGTCGAGAATTTCAAACCGAGCCATTTGTACACTCCCCTGTTTACACCTCGAGACCCCAATACGCTCTCGCGTGTTCATCGGCTTATTCGCCCCAGCCGATACGCGGATAATCATCGGAAGATTTGAATGGTGGTTTAAGTAATGCGATGAATCGAATCTGAACCGCGCCGCGCGATCACCGCGATTTCGGCAACGCGCCATTAAGAAACGGCGCTCGCTTTCGTCCGTCGACGAGGTGCCGCAATTGCGTTTTTCCCGCGGCTTTATTGGACAACTAGGCAACCCATGGCGCGTCGTTTATGGTCCGCCGCGCGTGACGGGAACCACCGAGGCAGCAATGAAATATTACCGTAAAGCGACGTTAGCGCTTTGGGCCGCACTGATCGCATTGAGCGGCGGATCGTGGCTCGCCGCACCTGCATTCGCGGCCGATCCCATCGGCACTTGGTATACCGGAGATAAAGACAGTCAGGTGCGCATCACCAATTGTGGCGGCGCGCTCTGCGGTAGCTTGGTATGGCTGAAGGAGCCGAACGATCCGGCGACCGGCCGGCCGAAAACCGACAAAAATAATGCCGATGCCAGCAAGCAGAGCCGGCCGCTGATCGGCGTGCCAATCGTGCTCGGCATGAAGCCGAGCGGAACGCCCAATCAATGGTCGGGCAGCGTCTACAATGCCGGAGACGGCAAGACCTATAGCGGTTCCTTCACGATGAGCGACGCCAATACCGCCGAGCTGAAGGGCTGCGTGCTCAGCATCTTGTGCAAATCGCAAACCTGGACACGCACAAAATAAACGACAGAAGGCGGATCAGCCTCGCAGAACGGCGAAGTTCTCCGGCGGCTCGCCGCGTTGCGCGCGCTGCCACATCTGTATGTACGCCGCCTCCATATCGTGGGTGAAGCGCTGGGTGTCGAACAGCGGGAAGCTTTTGCGATTCTCGGCAAGCTTCGCCTTGGTCGCGGCAAGAAATTCGGGCTCGCGCGCAAGCTTAAGCGCCAGCGCCTCGTAATCGGCAAGCGATTCCGTGACGAGTTCGGGCAGGCCCACCGCGCGGACGAGACTTGCCGCGACGCGGCCGGCAAATGTCGCGCCGAGGCAGGTCACGACCGCGACGCCGGCCCACAGTGCGTCGCTTGCTGTGGTATGTGCGTTATAGAGCAGCGTATCGAGAAACAGATCGGCCTGCCGCTGCCGCGCCAGGTGATCGGCAATATCGGGCACTGACGGCGCAAAGATCAGACGCTCAGCTGCGACGCCGCGCCGCTCGGCTTCGCGGCGCAGGTTGGCGGTCGCCGTCGGGTCGTTGTCCTTCAGCCACAACACACTGCCGTCGACCGCTTTGAGGAGCCGCATCCAAATGTCGAAGACGACCGGCTCGATCTTGTAGGACTGGTTGAAACTGCAGAAGACGAAGCCGGTGTCCGGCAGTTGCAACTCGGCGCGGCTCGGCACGCGTTCCGCGATTGCGCGCTGGTCGTCATTGGCCATGAAAGAGCCGGGCAGCCAGACGACTTTTTCGCTATAGAATTCAATATGTTCCTTGGGGATCACGGTGCTATCGGCGACGATGTAATCGTAGCAATCGGCGCCCATCGTGCCGGCATAGCCGAGATAGTTCACCTGAAGCGGCGCCGGGCGCCGCGCAAAGACGCCGAGTCGGAAATTGCGCGTGAAGCCATTGAGGTCGACGGCGATGTCGATCTCGTGCCGCCGGATCAGCTCGGCGATCTGCTGATCGCTCTGTGCTGACGCATCGATGAAACGATCGAACGATGCTTTGATGCGGCGCCCGATAGCGGACTCCTTTTCCGCTTCGAATGAGATCGCAATCGTCTCGAAGCGCGATTTGTCGTGATGCTCGAACAACCCGGCCGTCAGATAGGCCACAGCGTGCTCGCGCAGGTCAGAGGACAGATACGCGACGCGGATCCGATCGTGCGAATAGACCTCGCCGTTCCAAAGCCGCCGGGCCGCGGGCATGTCCGCGATCGCGAGCTTGGCGCAGAGCAACTGATCGGCCGGCGTGGATGGCATGGACAGGATCGGGAACGGATAGCTGACCGGCTTGTCCTGACGCAGCATCGACAAGAGATAGGTCAGGTCGGCGTCGAGCTCGTTCCAATCACAGATGCTGAGCTTGGTGAAGAGCCGGTGGCCCGCCGCAAAGTGCCATGCGAGCTCGGGATCGAGGTTCAAAGCCTTGTCGTAGGCCGCGAAGGCATCGGCGAAGCGCTTGAATTCCACAAACACATTGCCGCGGCCGAGCAGAGCCGCGGGCAAGTCGGGCATCAGCGCCAGCGCCCGATCGTAGGCGCCGAATGCCGCATCGTGGCGCCTGAGCCGGATCAGGCTGTTGCCGCAGCCGAGCCACGCTTCGGCAGAATCGGGTTTCAGCTGGCGCGCCCGGTCGAAGGCGGCAAGCGCTTCGTCATGGCGGCCGAGATCGGTGAGAAGCTCGCCGCGCGCCAGCCATGTCTCGACGAGATTTGGATTGCAGCCGATCGCGCGATCATAGGCGGAAAGCGCGTCATCGGGACGCTCGAGCGCCTTGAAGACGTTGCCGCGGCCGAGATGAGCGCTGTCATGGTCGGGCGCAAGCGCCACGGCTTTGTTGTATGCGGTCAGCGCCTCTTCGTAGCGCTCGAGATCAAATAGGACATTGCCGCGATTGCTATGAGCGTCGGGATAGTTGGGCTCGAGCTCGAGCGCCGCGTCGCAATGGCGGAGCGCTTCCTCGCCTTGCCCTTCCTTGCGCAGCAAGATGCTGAGGTTGCTGTGCGCCAGCGCCGATTTAGGATCGGCCGCCAAGGCCTTCTTATAAGTTGCGACCGCAGCCGCCTGATCGCCAAGCTCGCTCTGAATCCGCCCGAGATTGATCAGCGCCTCGGGCGCGTTCGGCCGCACGCGCAGCGCATCCCGGATGCGTGTCAGGCCGGCGGAGAAATTGCCGCGCTGCGCCTCGATAAGGCCGAGCATGTGCAGGGCGTCGAACTGCTTCTTATCGACCTGCAGGACCATCTTATAAAGGAATTCGGCCTGCGTGATATTGCCGGCCTGGTGGGCCGCGACCGCGCGCGCAAGTATCTGTTGTGACTGGGGAATTGATGGCTGCATGGCGATGGGCGACAGGTTACAGGACTCTCGCCGCGAAGCAAACCGTCCGCCTCGTCGCGCCTGCATCACCGCGCGCGCTGGCCGAACAGGACGGCGCGCACGGTCGGGTCGTTCATGTCGACCCGCGAAGCGGCTTCGATGCGGATGGCGAAGGCTCGCTTGACCGCGGGCCGCGCGCGGATCGTCTCGAACCAGCGTTTGAGATGTGGGAACTGCGCCAGGTCTTGGCCCTGTCGCTCGGCAAGTCTCACCCAGCCGACACAGGCCATGTCGGCGATCGAATACCGCCCGGCCAGAAACTCGTGGTCAGCGAGCCGCGTATTCATAACGCCGTAGAGACGGTGCACTTCGTCGGCATAGCGCGCGACGGCGTAAGGGATTTGCTCCGGTGCATAGCGGCGGAAATGAGTGGCCTGCCCCGCCATGGGCCCGAGCCCCCCGACCTGCCAGAACAGCCACTCCTCGACGGCGGTGCGCCCACGCTCATCACGCGGATAGAACTTGCCGGTCTTGCGTCCAAGATATTGCAGGATGGCGCCTGACTCGAACACCGAGATCGGCCGTCCGCCCGGCCCTGCCGGATCGACGATCGCCGGCATGCGATTGTTGGGCGAGATCGCGAGGAAGTGCGGTGTGAACTGCTCGCCCTTCGATATGTCGATCGGGCGCACGACATAAGGCAAACCGCATTCCTCGAGCATGTCGAGATCTTCCAGCCGTTCGGCGTCGGCCAGTAGTAGAGTTCGATCGGCTTGTCGCGCCGCGACATGACGCGCGGATGCCGTTTTGCTTTGCGGGCTTTAAGTTTAGCTATAGCGGTAGCCTTGGCTTTGCCGGTTACGGGGCATTCGGAAGAGCACCCACGGTCCCAATAAAAAAAGCGCCATGGAAAGTTCCACGGCGCCAAGAAAAGTTTCAAGACAATATCCGAGGGCGTCGGCGAGATGGTTGAAGGATTAAGTCTGCCGGCTGAACGCCGGAGCGAGATCTGGCTTTGCCGTATCTCGTCATCACCATCGCGTGGAGTGGTAGCGAGTGTGACGCTTACGCCTCCGTCCCGCCGA
>DATAQN010000049.1:0-46160 GCA_036264635.1 Xanthobacteraceae bacterium
ATCAATGTCATCCTCAACGACGGCACCAAGCTTCCGGCGCAGCTGATCGGCAAGGACTCCAAAGCCGATCTGGCGCTGCTGCGCGTCAAGACCGATCATCCGCTCAAGGCGGTGAAGTTCGGCGATTCCGACAAGCTCCGCCTCGGCGAATGGGTGATCGCGATCGGCAATCCGTTCAGCCTCGGCGGCACGGTGACCGCCGGCATCGTCTCGGCGCGCAACCGCGACATCAATTCCGGCCCCTACGACAATTACATTCAGACTGACGCCGCCATCAATCGCGGCAATTCCGGCGGGCCGTTGTTCAATCTCGACGGCGAAGTCATCGGCATCAATACCGCCATCATCTCGCCGTCGGGCGGCTCGATCGGCATCGGTTTCGCCGTGCCGTCCGATACCGCCATGCCGGTGCTCGATCAGCTCCGCCAATTCGGCGAGACGCGGCGCGGCTGGCTCGGCGTGCGCATTCAGCAGGTGACCGACGACATCGCCGACAGCCTCAGCATCAAGCCGCCTCGCGGCGCATTGGTTGCCGGCGTCGACGACAAGGGCCCCGCCAAGCCCGCCGGCATCGAGCCGGGCGACGTCGTCGTCAAATTCGACGGCCACGACGTCAAGGAAATGCACGACCTGCCGCGCATCGTCGCCGACACCTCCGTCGGCAAGACGGTTGACGTTGTCGTCATCCGCAAGGGCAAGGAAGAAACCCACAAAGTGACGATCGGCCGGCTCGAAGACGGCGAGAAAGTCGCGATGGCGGATGCCGGCAAGAACGCCGCCCCGCCGCAGAAATCGGTGGTGCAGAAGACGCTGGGGCTCGAGCTCTCGAACCTCTCCGACGACGTGCGCCAGAAGTTCAAGATCGGCAACAGCGTCAAAGGCGTGGTCGTCACCGGCGTCGATCAGAACATCGCGATGTCCGATCCGGACAAGCGGCTGACGCCGGGCGACGTCATCGTCGAAGTGCAATATCAGGCCGTCGGCACGCCGGCCGATCTGCAGAAACGCGTCGACGATCTGAAAACGCAAGGCAAGAAGATCGCTGTGCTGCTGGTATCCAATCCAGACGGCGAGACACGGTTTGTTGCTTTGAATCTGCAGTAGCGAAGGGGGAAAGCCCGCATAGGCCTGCCCGGCGGCAGCCCTGTCCATTGATTGCTCGGCGCGGATACTCAACGTGGGGGGGCCAGCGCTAAGTTTTAGCAGCCAAGCTGACGGGGCTACCCGCGCTCTACGAACTCCTCGCGCCGATAACCCTGCGCATAAAGCAGCGCCGTGAGGTCGCCGTGGTCGATGCGCGCTGCGGCGGCGTCCTTGACCGCCGGCTTGGCGTGGAAGGCAACGCCGAGGCCTGCGGCTTTGATCATTGGGATGTCATTCGCCCCGTCGCCGACGGCCAATGTCTCCTCATGCGCAAGGCCGAAACGTTCACGTAGCGCATTCAGCGTCTCAAGCTTGGCTTCGCGGCCCAGCACTGGATCGGCCACCGTGCCAGTGAGCGCGTCACCGTCATCGGCCAACAACGTGTTGGCGTGATTTTCGTCAAAGCCGATCATCGCTGCGATCTTTGACGTGAACGCCGTGAAGCCGCCGGAGACAAGGCACGTATAGCCGCCATGCGCCCGCATGGTGGCGACCAAAGTCGGACCGCCCGGGGTGAGCCGGATGCGTTCGGCGATGACCTTGTCGATCACCGTCACCGGCAGGCCTTTGAGCAAAGCGACACGTTCGCGCAGCGCCGGCTCGAATGCGATCTCGCCGCGCATGGCGCGCTCGGTGATTGCGGCGACGCGATCCTTGAAGCCGGCACAATCGGCCAGCTCGTCGATGCATTCCTGACCGATCATGGTGGAGTCCATGTCGGCGAGAAACAGCTTCTTGCGGCGGCCGTCGTGGGGCTGGATGACGACGTCGACCGGATCGCCGCCAATGATATCGCGGATGTCCTGCGCGAGATCGCGCGTGAGCTTTTCCGCTTCATCAGCGGTCGCCCCCTCCAATTCCTCGACAAGGAAGGCGACATCGGTCGCCACGCCCGGCGCCAGCCAGTCGACCGGACGGCCATGCGGCAGATAGCGCGCCACCTTCTGCGCCAGGGCGTCGGTCACCGCCGGGCGGCCGGGAGACGAGATCAGCGTTGCGACGTAAAACATCCTGTGCAATCCGAGCAGCGGAGTTGGAGCGATTCGAGACGTGTCGACGGTTATCCTCATTGCAGGCCCGACGGCGAGCGGCAAGTCGGCTTTGGCGCTGGCGCTGGCCGAAAAGCTCGGCGGCGAGGTGATTAATGCCGATTCCATGCAGGTCTATCGCGATCTTCGCATCATCACCGCGCGGCCGACGCCTGAGGAGGAACAGCGCGCGCCACACCGGCTCTACGGCCACGTTGATGCGGCGGAGAATTATTCCACTGGCCGCTGGTGCGGCGATGCCGCGGCGGCAATCGAGGCGGCGCGGGCCGTGCGGCGCCCCGCGATCGTCATCGGCGGGACCGGGCTTTATTTCAATGCGCTGACCCGCGGCCTCGCCGCGGTGCCGCCGATCCCCGAGGACATCCGCAAGGACGTCCGCGCTCGGCTGATCAGCGAAGGCGCGCCGGCGCTGCATGCGGAGCTTGCGGCGCGCGATCCGGCAGGCGCTGCGCGCCTGCGGCCCAGCGACCGCTCGCGCGTGTCGCGCGCGCTTGAAGTGATGCTGGCGACGAGCCGTTCCCTCTATGACTGGCACGGCGACAACAAGCCGGCGATTATCGATCTTGCCCGCGCCGCGAAGGTGTTTCTGATGCCGGAGCGCGAAGACCTGCTCAAGCGCATCGACGCGCGCTTCGATGCCATGATGTCGGCCGGCGCGCTGGATGAAGTGCGCGCGCTCGCGGCGCGCACGCTCGACCCGAGCCTGCCGGCCATGAAGGCGCATGGCGTGCCGTGGCTGATCCGCTATCTCAACAGCGAGATCACGCTTGCTGAAGCCGTCGAAGGCGGCAAACGCGACACGCGCCAATATACCAAGCGGCAGGCGACGTGGTTTCGCAATCAGCTGCCTTTGTTTGAATGGGTGGCACCACCGCAGGCGCTTGCCGCTGTCGAAGCACAGATGCGGGAACTCGGCGTGAGATCCAGCTGAAGCGTCGTGCCCGCGCTTGTCGCGGGCATCCATATCCTAGAGTATGATCCGGAAAAGTGGAAACCGGTTTTCCGAGAAGATCAAGCGCCAACGAAAAAACTAGATCATGATCCGATTCAACTTGATCGGATCATGGTCTAGGCACTTCGGCCCCAAGACGTGGATAGCCGGAACAAGTTCGGCCATGACGCCGAAGCTAATGCGTCATGTATTGCAGGCCCGCGGTATAGGCGGCACCGCCGATGACGCAGGGAATGCCGAGCTCGATCTGGCCGGTGGCAGCGGCGACGACGCAGCCCATGGACAGCGCGCCCTGCCCGACCTGGCCCCAGCCCGAGAGATCGCGCTTGGAAGAGGGGCCTTTTTCCTTGAGCTCCTGGATAGCGGCAAGCGACTCCTTGCGCATATGCACGGTGTCGACCGTGTCCGCCGTCTGGATCACGTCGTCGAGCACGACTTTGACTTCCGGCGCCTGGCTCTTGTCGGCCCATTTCAGCATCTGCAGCAATTCGGTGTCGCGCACGGCGTTGCTCGCCAGCGTGAACTTCGCGGCGCTGCCCGCGGTTAGATTGTCGACATTGTCCTTGTCGTTTGAGAGCGGCAGGAGCTTGAGGACCTTGGCGATCGGCGCATAGCCGCCGGTGGCGAGATAATAGCCCCACAATACGTCGATCAATTCCGGCGTCGGTTCAAGCGCGACCGCCTTCTTCTTGTCCCTCTCCAGATGCAGCGACACTTTGATCTTGTCGAACATGCCGGCCTTGGTCGTCTGATAGTCGATCTGGTCCAGCGTCGGCAGCTTGCCGTCGAGATATTGGTCGACCATGGTGCGGCGCGTCGCCATGCGATCGACGAAAGTCGCGAGCAGCTCGCGCCAATCCGGCAGGCCGGAATAGGCGATGGCGCGCACCAAGACCCAATGATCGGACGGATCGATCGACAGCATCTTGGCGATCAACATCTCGGCGCGATCCGGATTGTCGCCGAGCACGCCGGCGATGAAGCCGATATAGGGACCGGAGCTTTCGGCATCCTTGAAGGCCTGCATGTTGCCCAGCGCATGGACGACCGCGGGAAGTTGCTCCGGCTCGGGCCGGTGCCGGTAGGCATTGATCCATTTCAGGATAGAATCGGTGGAACTCCACGCGGTGTTCGGCGATGAGGCCGCCAGCCCCGGGGCGGCCGGAAGAACAGCAGCGGCCAGCGTGACAACCACAGCGACGGCCGCGCAACGCAGCCGATGCGCGAACAGAAGTTCCGCTTGCTGTCCTGCACTCATGTCCCCGACATGCTCCCCACCTGCATCCCCTCGGGCGGAGGAAATCGACAGTGCGATCCTCGCGATTTCAGAACGCGCATTCCCACCGCTCCGCGTGCCCTTGCGATAATTCAGCAACAGGCCGGGGAAAATTAAAGGCCGGTGGCGCGCGGAATCGCGGCCAAGCTGTGACACTTAACGTTGGTTAACACTTGTGATTTTGCCCATGGATTCGATTTCAAACGCCTGTTTGAAGATTTGCCGAGCATGCAAGGCCGCATTGCCGCCGCATTCGGCTTGACCCAAACAGACACAATGCTTATAAATTCCGCGCCGAACACAAAGGGCCGACACGTGCGGACTATCGTTGCAACATCGCTTATTCTCGTATCGAGGCGCACCGCCGGGGGTGGATAAATCCACCTGCGAACGAGGCGGTGCGCGACCAGGGGCTCTTCGAGGCCCCTTTTTTATTACCCGAATTCGAAATGTCCGGCCCAGCGACCATCGAAACAGCAAGCAGCCAAAGCCAAAATAAAGCCAGCCAAGAGTTAAGCCAGGAGCGAAACCATGAGTGACACCGCCGCCAAAGCCAAAACGGCCAATGCTGAAACCGGCACCGAGATGTCCGGCGCGGAGATGGTGATCAAGGCGCTTGCCGATCAGGGCGTCGAGCACATTTTCGGCTATCCCGGCGGCGCGGTGCTGCCGATCTACGACGCGCTGTTTCAGCAGAACATGGTGCAGCACATTCTGGTGCGGCACGAACAGGGCGCCGTGCATGCCGCCGAAGGCTATGCGCGCTCGACCGGCAAGGTCGGCACTGTGCTGGTGACCTCAGGGCCCGGCGCGACCAATGCGGTGACCGGCCTGACCGATGCGCTCTGCGACTCGATCCCGCTTGTCGTCATCACCGGACAGGTGCCGACGCACCTGATCGGCAATGACGCGTTCCAGGAATGCGACACGGTCGGCATTACGCGGCCGTGCACCAAATACAATTATCTGGTCAAAAACGTCGACGATCTGCCGCGCGTGCTGCACGAGGCGTTTCATATCGCCGCCAGCGGCCGGCCCGGGCCGGTCGTGGTCGATATCCCGAAAGACGTCCAGTTCGCCAAGGGCCTTTATGCCAAGCCGCTCGAGTTTCAGCACAAAGGTTATCGGCCGAAGCTGAAAGCCGACGCCGACAAGATCAAGCAGGCGGTCGAGATGATGGCCGCCGCCAAGCGCCCGGTGTTCTACACCGGCGGCGGCGTTATCAATTCCGGCCCGGCGGCGAGCGAGAAACTGCGCGAGCTGGTCAAGCTCACCGGCTTTCCCATCACCTCGACCTTGATGGGGCTCGGCGCCTTTCCGGCCGCCGATCCGCAATGGCTCGGCATGCTCGGCATGCACGGCACCTGGGAAGCCAATTGGGCGATGCACGATTGCGACCTGATGATCGCGGTCGGCTCGCGTTTCGACGACCGCATCACCGGCCGGCTCGACGCCTTCTCGCCGGGCTCGCGGAAAATCCACATCGACATCGACCCGTCCTCGATCAACAAGAACGTCAAGGTCGATCTGCCGGTCGTCGGCGATTGCGGCAGCGTGCTCGAGGATATGCTGAACGCCTGGCGGGCGATGTCGCTCAAGACCGACAAGAAGGCGCTCGATGCCTGGTGGGCGCAGATCGCCAAGTGGCGGGCAAAGAAGTCGCTGTCCTACGGCGCCTCGAAGCAGATCATCAAACCGCAATATGCGATCCAGCGCCTCTACGAATTGACCAAGGATCGCGACACCTACATCACCACCGAAGTCGGCCAGCACCAGATGTGGGCAGCGCAGTTCTATCAGTTCCAGGAGCCCAAGCGCTGGATGACGTCGGGCGGGCTCGGCACCATGGGCTATGGCTTGCCGGCTGCGATCGGCGTGCAACTCGCGCACCCTAATTCGCTGGTGGTCGATATCGCCGGCGAGGCTTCCGTGCTGATGAATATGCAGGAAATGTCGACCGCCGCGCAGTTCGGGCTGCCGGTCAAGATTTTCATCCTCAACAATCAGTACATGGGCATGGTGCGGCAGTGGCAGGAGCTGCTGCATGGCGGGCGCTATTCGCATTCCTATACCGAAGCGCTGCCGGACTTCGTCAAGCTCGCCGAGGCCTATCACGCGCACGGCATCCGCTGCGACAACCCGGACGAACTCGACGACAAGATCCGCGAGATGATCGACGTGCCGAAGCCGGTGATCTTCGACTGCGTGGTCGATCCGGCGGAGAATTGCTTCCCGATGATCCCGTCGGGCCGGGCGCATAACGAGATGCTGCTCGGCGATGCGGCGACCCGCGTCGAGGATGCGGTCACCGAAGAAGGCAAGATGCTGGTCTGATCCGGTGAAAGCAAAATTGCGAGTGGAGAATGCCGCGTGAGCACGATGACAACAACGACGACGCACTATCCCGCCCAGACCATCGCGGAGAAGGTCGAGACCCGCACGCTGTGCGTACTGGTCGACAACGAGCCGGGCGTTCTCGCGCGCGTCGTCGGGCTATTCTCGGGCCGCGGCTACAATATTGATTCGCTCACGGTCTCGGAGACCGAGCATGAGAAGCATCTGTCGCGCATCACCATCGTGACACGCGGCACGCCGATGGTGCTCGAGCAGATCAAGAACCAGCTCGATCGCCTGGTGCCGGTGCATCGGGTGATCGATCTGACAACCACAGGGCCGGCGATCGCGCGCGAGCTCGCCATGGTGAAAGTGCGCGGCGCAGGCGATCAGCGCATGGAAGCGCTGCGGCTGGCCGACGCCTTTCGCGCCCGCGTCATCGACGCCACCACCGAGAGCTTCGTGTTCGAGATCACCGGCTCCAGCGACAAGATCGAGAGCTTCATCAATCTGATGATTCCGGTCGGCCTGGTCGAAGTCTCGCGCACCGGCGTGGTCGCCATCGCGCGCGGACCGGAGGGGATGTGACTCTGCAGCGTCATCCTGAGGTGCCCGCGCGCAGCGCGGGTCTCGAAGGATGCTGCTCCGCCAATCGAAATCGGTTGGCCGATTTCGAGTTTCTTCTGTCCAAGTCGGCAACATCCGACTTGGATGCCGCCGCCCTTCGAGGCTCGGCGCTACGCGCCGAGCACCTCAGGGTGACGGAGCAATTTGATCACGCCGCCGAACGCTGCGCTGCTGGCGCGTGCCGGACAACGAAAGCGGTGAAGCCGTCGACAAAACCTTGCAGGAACTTCTTCGTGCCTTCGTCGGTGACATTGCCATGATCGTCGATCAGGCCCTGCTTGAACGTGACGTAGATTTCACCGCCGAAGAGAAAGGCGCCGAGGCTTCCGCTGAGCACCTGGCGCAGATGCGATTGCGCCAAGGCCGCGCCGAGCGCGCCGGGCGACGTGCCGGCAATGGCGATCGGCTTGCCGGCCCAGTTGTTCTGGCCCCACGGCCGGGTGCCCCAATCGACGGCGTTCTTCAGGACTGTCGGGATCGAGCGATTATGCTCCGGAGTGACGATCAGGACACCGTCGGCCTTCGCGAGTTCGTCCTTGAAACGCAGCACTTCCGGCGTCGGGTTGCCTTCGTGGTCCTGGTTGAACAGCGGCAGATCGTCGATGCGGACGAGTTTCGGCTCGAACTTGCCGGCGCTAAGCTTGGCCAGCGCTTCCGCGAGCTTGCGGTTGATCGAGTCCTTACGGTTAGAGCCGACGATCACAGCGATTTGGGGTACAGTCATGGTTGAATACCTCGGTGGGAAATCGTAACTGAGGCTACATAGGTGACTGGGCGAGGACCGCACAAGAAGGCACATTCATGAAACCTAGACACAGGCATTTGACCAGTGAATGCGTCGCCGTCAGCGATGTGCTCGCTCGCGTCGGCGACAAATGGTCGGTGCTGGTCGTGACGCGGCTCGGCAAGGGCCCCGTGCGCTTCAACGAGTTGCGGCGCTCGATCGGCGGCATTTCCCAACGCATGCTGACGCTGACCTTGCGCGGGCTCGAACGCGATGGCCTCGTGACGCGCACCGTGTTCCCGACCATTCCGCCGCGGGTGGATTACGAACTGACCCCGCTCGGCCGCGATTTGCTGACGCCGGTCTCGGCGCTCGGCGAATGGGCGCTCCGTAACCAGGCAAAGATCGCCCGGGCCCGCGAGCAGTTCGATGGACTGGCGAAAAAGCCTCCCGCTTCGGCGCGGCCTGATGCGCGGCAAAGCGGGCTTGTCCAAGCCGCCCGTAGAAATTAGAAGCAAGCGGTCCAGATTTGCATTGAGCATGATCTTTTCCGAAGAGCGGTTTCCACCCTCGGAACACGTCCAAGGGCAGGCTTTTTCGGGATCGTGCTGTAACCAGCCGGCCACTACCCTTCGGGGGACTTTGGCCTCTTTGTAGGGGTAGAAAAACATGCGTGTTTATTACGATCGCGATGCCGACCTGAACCTGATCAAAGGCAAGAAGGTCGCCATTGTCGGCTATGGCAGCCAGGGCCATGCTCATGCGCTGAATCTGCGCGATTCCGGCGTCAAGGATGTCGCGGTGGCGCTGCGCAAGACCTCGGCCGGCGTGAAGAAGGCGGAAGGCGAGAAGTTCAAGGTGATGGAAGTCGCCGAAGCCGCCAAATGGGCCGACGTGATGATGATGCTCACGCCCGACGAATTGCAGGGCGACATCTATCGCGACCACCTGCATGCCAATATGAAAAACGGCGCGGCGCTGATGTTCGCGCACGGCCTCAATGTGCACTTCAACCTGATCGAGCCGCGCGCCGATCTCGACGTGCTGATGATCGCGCCGAAAGGCCCGGGCCACACTGTGCGCTCGGAATATCAGCGCGGCGCCGGCGTGCCTTGCCTGGTCGCGATCCACCGCGACGCGTCCGGCAATGCGCATGATCTCGGCCTGTCCTATGCCTCGGCGATCGGCGGCGGCCGCGCCGGGATCATCGAGACGACGTTCAAGGAAGAGTGCGAGACCGACCTGTTCGGCGAGCAGAGCGTGCTGTGCGGCGGCCTGGTCGAGCTGATGAAGGCCGGCTACGAGACGCTGGTCGAGGCCGGCTACGCGCCGGAAATGGCCTATTTCGAATGCGTGCACGAAATGAAGCTGATCGTCGACCTGATCTATGAAGGCGGCATCGCCAACATGAATTACTCGATCTCCAACACCGCGGAATACGGCGAATACGTTACCGGCCCGCGCATCATATCGCCCGCAACCAGAGCCGAGATGAAGAAGGTGCTCGCCGACATCCAGTCCGGCCGCTTCACCCGCGACTGGATGCTGGAGAACAAAGTCAACCAGACCTCATTCAAGGCGACGCGCGCCAAGCTCGCCGAGCATGCGATCGAGCAAGTCGGCGCCAAGCTGCGCGAAATGATGCCGTGGATCAAAGAGCGCGCGCTGGTGGACAAGAATAAGAATTGACCGCTGCAGTTTGCGCTGGAGATTCTTGCAGAAGGGCTCGCCTCAGGGTGAGCCCTTTTTCATGAGCGTGACGCTCGTCAAGCGGATTAATTCATTAATTGCACGGCTGCGATCTTACCTGAGAGGAATCTGAACTCAAGGATGCGAAGCACCGCCTGCGGCGGCGACCCATCGCAATCGCGATGGGTCGTCCTTGACTTCAGATTCCTCTCAGGCACCCTGTAGCCGTGCAATCAATGAATTAGTCCGCCGCGGCGACATCTTTTAGAGCGCTGATCGAACCTTCCCCGTTCGCGCCCCGGACTTTTCCCTCCGCAACGGGGTTGTTCTGCCGGTCGCGCCGACTAAACTCCCGCGTGCACAACATATAACATTGGAGGAAACATCGTGATTGCCAACCGGTATCGTCTTTTGACCGCCGCCGCCGTGACGCTCGCTTTCGGCCTTGCCGCCAGCGCGGCGCAGGCAGCGGAACCCTTCACGATCAAATCGACCACCTTTCAAGACGGCAAGATGATGCCGAAGAAGACCGCCAACAGCACGGCAAACGTGCCGAACAATCCGAACTGCGTCGGCGAAAACGTATCGCCGGAATTTTCCTGGACCAATGTTCCCGATGGCACCAAGAGCTTCGTTTTCCTGATGAGCGACCCGGAAGGACGTGGCGGCGCCGGCGTCAGCCACTTTGTCTTTTACGGCATTCCGGCGTCCGTCACCGGATTTGCCGAAGGTGAGCTCGGTAAGGCATCCGAGAAATATGTCGGCGGCAAGGGAACGGCCGGCACCACGACCTATTTCGGCCCGTGCACGCCTCTCGGCCAGATCCCGCATCATTACACCTTCATTCTCGTCGGTACCGATTTCGATCCGCACGAAATGGCGCCCGGCCTGACGCGCGACGAGGTGCTGACCAAGCTTGCGGCGCCCGGTTCGCCGCCCGCACATACCAAGGGCGTCGCAGGAATTGTCGGCCTGTTCACCAATCCGTGGCGCGAATAGATTCGGCATGAAATAGAATGCGGCACGAGTGATTCTGACGCGAGTGAACCTTGCAACGGTCGAGCGTGGCGGACATTGAAATCGGCGCGCTCGACCGGGCGGACATAAGATTTTCGCCCTGGGCGTGGCCGTTCGCCGAGCAAAGACGCGGCGAGATCGATGCGCATTTTACAAAACTCAAACGCGAACGGCCCGGCGTATGGAACGGCAGGGTGCTGCTGCTCAATCATTATGAGATTCGCGAGCGGGTGCTGCACGGCGCCTGTTTCGAAACCGACTATGCAAGCTTTTCCGCCTGGCGTGGCCTCGATCACGCCGAAGCCGGGATCTTCAATGTCTTCGCCGACGCCGCGGTCTTGACCGCCGATGGCGCTTATCTCGTCGGCGAAATGGCCCCGGACACAGCCGCGGCGGGAAAACTCTATTTCCCGAGCGGCACGCCGGAGCCGGACGACCTCGATGCTTCGGGCATGCTCGACCTCGAGGGCAATCTGCGCCGCGAGCTTCTGGAAGAAACCGGGCTCGATGCGGGGGAGCTATGCCCCGAGCCCGGTTTCAGCCTGGTGTGCGACGGCGGTCATGTTGCGCTGGTGAAAACCCTGCGCGCGCGGCAAAACGCCCACGAGATACGCAGCCGGATCATGAAATATATCGAAAGCGAGGAACGTCCTGAACTGATCGACATCCGCATCGTGCGCTCGGCCGACGATTTCGATCGCGCCATGCCGCGTTATGTCACGGCCTTTCTGACGCATTGCTGGACGTAAGCGCCGAACCGCCGATCAGCTCCAGACATTAAACCAAGGGACCAAGCGCTATTTGCCCGGAGGGCGCAATGAACTTCGCCAAGATCGTCAAGCAATGCCGGATCGACAGGCCGGATCATTTCAAGCTCGCCGACCATGACCCGGCCGAAACTTTCGGCCTGTCCACCGATATCGACGAGGTGAAGCCGATCCTCGCTGAAGGCGTGAAGAGACTGGAAGACCTGCAACAGCGCCTATTCGCCAAGGGCCAATGGGCGGTGCTCGTGGTGTTCCAAGGCATGGACGCCGCAGGCAAAGACGGCGTCGTCAAGCACGTGATGTCCGGCGTCAATCCGCAGGGCTGTGAGGTTCACGCCTTCAAGGCGCCGAGCGCGGAAGAACTCGATCACGATTTCCTGTGGCGCATCGAAAGGCGCGTGCCGGCGCGCGGCCATATCGGCATTTTCAATCGCTCGCATTACGAGGAAGTGCTGGTGGTGCGCGTGCATCCAGACATGCTGCAGAAACAGAAGCTGCCGCCGGACCTGATCGGCAAGGATATCTGGGACGATCGTTTCAAGGACATCCGCGCTTTCGAACACCGCTTGGCGCGCAACGGCACGCTGGTGCTGAAATTCCACTTGCGCCTGTCCAAAGAGGAGCAGCGCAAGCGTTTCCTGGCGCGGCTCGACGAGCCGTCCAAGCGCTGGAAGTTCTCCGGAAACGACATCGCCGAACGCGGCCGCTGGGACGATTACATGGCCGCCTATCAGGACATGATCCGCGCGACCTCGACCAACTATGCGCCGTGGCATGTCATTCCCGCCGACCACAAGCATATCGCCTGGCTGGTCGTATCGGCCGCGATCATCGAGGCGATGGAGGGGCTCAAGCTCGAATATCCGAAAGTGACCGGCAAAGCGCTGCAAGAACTGAAAGCCTGCGCGCGCAAGCTCGAAGCGGAACAGCCGAAAAAATCGAAGCGGTGACGCGGCGCAATATCACGCGCTAGAAATCACAGTCGAGACCGAAGCGTTTCTTGAACTCGTCGGCCTCCTGTTTGGCCGCCGATTTGAGCAGCGCGCAGGCGGTGTAATTGCCCTTCATCTTTTCGCCGTCCATGTACATCCAGTCGACGATTTCCGACTGATTGAACGTAATGGTCTGGCCGAGCTTGACCGAATGGACCGAGCGCGGCCGGTTGTTGATCGCGCCAGAGAACGCACCGTCTTTGGTCGTAAACGGCGTGATCCAGAAATATTCGGCATTGTCGCCTTCGCGAATCGCGACCTTCACGGCGAAGCCTTCCATGCCCTGCTTCGGCGCCGCGGCAGTGCTCAGGAAGTCCGGCAAGGTCTGACGCGCCTTGCCCATGGCCGCCGCCATCGCCGGGTCGCTGTTGGCGACGATCGCGAGCTCATCGTGCTCGGCCTTCTGGGTGATGCTCTGGGCGGCCGCCGGCGCGAGGCCAAGCCCGATGGCGAAGGCGGCGCCGAACAGCATGGCATGGCCGGCCGAAATCATCATCCGCCTTGGCATATGAAATCGCTCCTTTGTCCGCGGGAAGAACGCCGGGGTTCACGTTTGGGACTTCGGGCCCCCCGGCCGCAGCCCCCGCGCCCGAGCAAGAACCTTGCGGATGGGCGCCCTATTCCGCTAAAAGACGGCCTGTCCGGCCTGGGCTTAACGCGGAATTCACTTTGATCCGCAACCCTTGCAAGGACATGACGAGGGCAAGAGCAATGTCGAATCGCGGCGATTTCCGCGCGATGATGACCCGGAGGGCCATACAGGCCAGCTCCGTTACTGCTCTATCCGGCGTTGCCCTCGCTTGCGCGCCTCTTGGCGGCCTCCTGCTCCTTAGCGCCCCCTGAGGGCCGACTGGGCGCTTGCGCCTGGGCACTCAGGGGTTGGCCACAGCAAGGAACCCGAGAGAAACCCAAGAGCGCCGCGACAGCCGCAGGAAAGGCAAAGTCCGGACCGGCCCGGCGCAAAGCAAAAAGGACTTAACACCATGACCACGCCACAGCCGTCCGAAAAGGACCGCGTCGTCATTTTCGACACCACTTTGCGCGACGGCGAACAGTGCCCGGGCGCCACCATGACGCACGAAGAGAAGCTCGAAGTCGCCGAGCTGCTCGATACGATGGGCGTCGATATCATCGAAGCCGGTTTTCCGATCGCATCGGAAGGCGATTTCGCCGCCGTGCATGAGATCGCCAAGCGCACCAAGCGCGCGGTGGTCTGCGGACTTTCGCGTGCAGCGTTCAAGGACATCGACCGCTGCGCCGAGGCGATCAAGCCGGCGGAGCGGCGGCGCATCCACACCTTCCTCTCCACCTCGCCGGTGCACATGAAATACAAGCTCCAGAAGGAGCCGCACGAAGTCTACGAGATGGTGATCGCGCAAGTGACGCGGGCGCGCAACTACACCGACGACGTCGAATGGTCGAGCGAGGACGGCACCCGCACCGAATTCGATTTCCTGTGCCGCTGCGTCGAGGCCGCGATCAAGGCCGGCGCCACCACGATCAATATCCCCGACACCGTGGGCTATACCGTGCCGGAGGAATATTTCGACCTGTTCAAGCGGGTGCGCGAGCGCGTGCCGAATTCGGATCTGGCGCGCTTCTCGGTGCACTGCCACAACGATCTCGGCATGGCGGTGGCGAATTCGCTCGCCGGCGTCAGCGCCGGCGCCCGCCAGATCGAATGCACCATCAACGGCATCGGCGAGCGCGCCGGCAATGCGGCGCTCGAGGAAGTCGTGATGGCGATGAAGGTGCGCAACGATGTATTGCCGTACTGGACCGGCGTCGACGCCACCATGCTGACGCGCGCGTCGAAGCTCGTCGCGGCGGCGACGTCGTTTCCGGTGCAGTACAACAAGGCGATCGTCGGGCGGAATGCGTTTGCGCACGAGAGCGGCATCCATCAGGACGGCATGCTCAAGCATACCCAGACTTACGAAATCATGGTGCCGGAGAGCGTCGGCGTGAAGCAGACCTCGCTGGTCATGGGCAAGCATTCCGGACGGCACGCCTTCGTGCACAAGCTGGAAGAGCTCGGCTATAAGCTCTCCAACAATCAGCTCGAAGACGCCTTCGTGCGCTTCAAGGCGCTCGCTGACCGCAAGAAGCACGTCTACGACGAAGACATCGAGGCGCTGGTCGACGAGGAGATCGCGACCGCGCAGGATCACATCAAGCTCGTCTCGCTCACCGTGATCGCCGGCACGCGCGGGCCGCAGCGCGCCACGATGAAGGTCGACGTCGACGGCAAGGCGCTGATCGAGGAGCGCGAAGGCAACGGGCCGGTCGATGCGGTGTTCAACTGCATCAAGGCCATGGTGCCGCATGAGGCAGTGCTGGAACTCTACCAGGTCCATGCCGTGACCGAGGGCACCGATGCGCAGGCGGAGGTCTCGGTGCGGCTCTCAGAGAACGGCCGCGCGGTGACCGCCAAGGGCGCCGACCCCGACACGCTCGTCGCCTCGGCCAAGGCGTATCTCTCGGCGCTCAACAAGCTCGTGGCGCGGCGGCTGCGCGGCAAGCTCGAGACCATGGATATGGCGGCCGGCGAGCGCCGGATCCACTCGACGGATGCGGGGTAAGGGGTGAGGCGCCTCGGAGCTTGGTCGTACGCTTTTCCGCAAAATTTCCGCGGGCTTGGCGGCTTTTCGCCAAGCCTGCTTGCCCTCGCCGCCTAAGGCCGCTATATCCACGCCCGGATTGCCGCCGTCAGGCGGCTTTCTTTTCCGGGCCGGCCCGCCAGCGACTATCCCAGGGCGCCGGCCCATGGTGGAAACCGCCTAACCTTGCGCAATTTCCCGGTTAGGGCGCATAGCTCAGTTGGTAGAGCAGCTGACTCTTAATCAGCGGGTCCAAGGTTCGAGTCCTTGTGCGCCCACCAATCCTTTCAGGGACTTAGCCGGCTTAAGCTTCAGGAGTGATCATGAGATCGCTCATCGAGTAGGACGATGCCGAGGCCCGAAGCGGCAACTGTTCGCCCGGCGCACACATTCCAAACGGATGGGCCGGCACCGAGCGGCCCGCTATGGATGCTCTACTCGGAATTTCAATCCTAAGAATGCAGCAGCAGGATGCACGATAACGTAAGACGGTATTTGTTCCAGATAACCTTGAAACCGGCCCTTCCCCTCGAAACGCGCGCGAAACTGCGAGCGCGCTAAAAATTCGACAATTCGCGGCGAAATCCCGCCCGCAATGTAGACTCCGCCACGGCCGCCGAAGGTCAGCGCGGCGCTTCCAGCAAAAGAGCCAAGTAGTGCACAAAAAGTGCCTAGCGCCTCATACGCCAACTTGCATTCATTGTTGAGCGCGCGTTGCGTGATTTGGGCAGCGTTCATCGAAGGCATATCCAAACCGTCCAGGGTGACCATGGCCTGATAGATGTTTTCCAGTCCCGGCCCCGAAATGGCGCGCTCAGCCGATGCGTGCCCGAAGCGTCGTCGCAACACTTTTATTACCGCGTCTTCCCGATCTGAATTGCCTGCCAGCGACGCGTGGCCGCCCTCACTTGGAATGACCAAGCATTCTCCCTCGTATTCGACGAGGCAGGCTACTCCAAGCCCGCTACCTGGACCCAAGGCTACTTTCGGTGCGCCCTTTTCCGCCTTGCCTTGACTGATTTGTACGAGATCGGCTGTGACGAGCGACGGGAGTGAATAAGCAACAGCCTGGAAATCATTGACAACCTGCACGTCGAAGCCGAACGAGGCCTTGAGGTCGCTCGGTTCGACGAGCCAGGACGTGTTTGTCAGCGTGGCGCGGCCGTGGTCGATTGGCCCAGCAACCGCCAGCAGCCCCTGAGTGAAACCTCGAGCGGAAGCGTGATCGCTCAAATAAGTTCTCAGCGCGTCCTCGAACTTGGGAAAGCGCGCGACTTCAAAGCTCGTCACGTGCCCAAGCCGGCCGTCTGTCAACTCTGCGAAGCGCGCATTGGTGGCGCCAATATCGCCCAACAAAATGCGACGCTGAGTCTTCGGAGTTTGGACGAGATCGTTTGTGGGAACGTCAAACGCCTTCTTACTCACATACGTCATCTAGGCACCGAAAAATTGACGTAATAGAACCTAAGCAGTCTAGTTTTTTCGTTGAAGCATGATCTTCTCGGAAAACCGGTTTCCACTTTTCTGGATCATGCTCTAGTGGCACGAATACAACGGGCATCGATACTGGCAAGTTCCGCGATGCAAACCTCCAACATGCCTTCCACACTTTCACACTAAGATAATGTAGGAGCTGAGCTCAAATACTTACAAGTGATCCTGTTGATGCCAGCCCGGGGAAGGGAACTCTGCGATGTTGCCGGCGGTCCCGTAACGGTGGGCAAGTTCGTTGTGAGTTTAGTGCGATCGGATCAGTGCGATCAAGCCGCCTCAGGCTCTATATCCAACGCCTCGACGACGCGGATATGCATATTGTAGGTCGCGATCAGGACCGTGAGTTCCACGATTTCGCGCTCGCTGAAATAAAGACGTAACGGCTCGAACACGTCATTCGGCACTTTGACAGCCGTGGTCACGCTGTCGGTATATGCAAGCGCCGCCTTCTCGGCCGCGCCAAAATATGGACCTTCGGTCCAGTGTTTAAGCGCCTCGCATTCCTCGGCGCTGACCCCATCGGCTGCGGCCAATTTGGGGACGTGCTGGCGAATGACATAGGCAACCGAATGAATGTGCGCGATGCGGATAATGACCAATTCGCGGATCCGCCCGCTCAAGCCGGTTTTCCATCGCACCGCGTTGAGATGTTCGAACCAGCTTTCGGCCAGCGGCGGGCTATTGAGCAACGCCTTGTACAATTTCAGCAGGACGCCGCGGCGCTCGGTGCGAATCCGCTCGGCCAGTTCGGCGGCGGAGGCGGGAAATTCATCCAGAAGGGTTATGCGGGCCATAGATCAGCACATGAATCAGTACATGAATCAGTACATGGATCAGCATCGCGCCCGATTTAAGCCACGCCATATCTTCAGGCACATTTCCTCGATATCCAAAAGGGCGTAGCGACGATCGGCGATGGCCGTATGGGGCATGTAGACCACGTTCGGGTATTTCAACAAAGGCTCGTCAGGAAGCGCCGGCTCCTCGTACCCGACATCCAGCCCGAGGCCGCCAAGCCGTCCTGAATCGAGCGCCTGCATCAGCGCAGCCCGATCGACCAGTTCAGCGCGCGCGACGTTCACAAGGGTCGCACCAGGCTTCAAGCGTGCGAGAACGCTTCGATCGATGATACCCCGCGTGGATGTATTGAGCGGCAAATTCAGCGAGACGAAATCCGAGCGACTGAACACCTCTGCCAAAGAACAGTACACGGCGCGCGACGGCCATTCATCACCGGGGCTGATCCGGTTTCGCTGCGTATAAAGAATGTCCATGCCGAAAGCCGCGGCACGCAGGGCAATTTCCCGACCGACCTCTCCCATCCCCACGATGCCCAATGTCGATCCGTTGAGCGTGGGAATTGCGGGGATGCGGGCAAAGTTCGAACTGCCTGAATAACGCTTGTCGTAGGGGCGTATCGGAAAGCCGGCCTTTTCCAGGTCATCCTTGCGGACAAGCTTATTGAATGTACAGACGCGCTTGGCCAGAGCGATCATCAGCATGAACGCCTGCTCGGCGACGGCGACGTTGACCCGCCGACGGATAACGTCCACTGCAACGCCGTGCTGTACACAGGCAGCGAGATCGATGTTCGACGTGACAGTCCCAAATCGCTGAATGACCGATAATTTCTTCGCGATATCCAGTTCAGCCGCACCGATGCGCAGGCTTTCGATCACCACGCCGTCGGCATCGGCCAGCTTGCGTTCCAAGTCTTCCTGGTCTTCGGCAAAAACAATCTCGGCCGGGAACAATCCCGCGATTCGTCCACGAAGCTGCTCGCACCATGCCGGGAAGTCCGGCACGTCGTGCGAGAAAAAGTTGACCCACGCTTCCTGGTGTTCCGCGGGCGTCGACGGATCGAGCACCACCGGCAGCACCTGCAGGAAGTGATCTCTTTCAATAACAATCTTGGTCACGCTGAAATCCCTACGCTCAAATCCGAAAGCGGCATGATATTCACGGACAGCAGTCTCGGTGGATCGTCAGCGAGCTTGCGTCGGCGCGCCAGCCTTCGCCACCACATCCTGCCAAAGGGCAACGTCACCCGAGATTCGGCCGACGATATAAGACGGCGGCGCGGGTTCGGCGACAAAATTCTGCAGTTCGAGCGCGTTTCGCGATTCCGGCGTGTTGAGAACTGCCGTGATCTCGGAATTGAGCTTCGTGACGATCGATGGTGGCGTGCCTGCGGGCGCCGCGATGCCGATCCACAATGCGGCATCGAAGCCTGGCAGTCCCTGTTCGGCCAGAGTCGGGATATCCGGCAAGCGTTCCACACGATGCGCGCCGGTTGTCGCCAGCGGCCGCAACTTGCCTGCCTGGATCAGCGGGAGCGCGGGCGGCAGCGTACTGAATTGCATTTGGACGCGTCCCTCCATCACGTCGATCACCGCCTCGGCGGACGAGCGATAAGGCACCTGGTTGATTTCGACGCCCGCCATTTGCGCAAAACGCAAACCGACAAGATAGCCGAGCGTGTTGGTGCCGTAGGTGGCATTGTTGATCGGTTGTTTCTGCGATTTGGCAAGCGACAAAAGGTCAGCGACAGTTTTAACGGGCAAGCCCGGATTGACCACGAGGACGTAAGGCGAGCTGCCGATCATCGAAACTGGCGCAAAGTCTTTGACAGGATCGAAAGGCAGAGTGGGATCGAAAATCTTCGAGATCACGTGCGTACTGGTCGTGATCATGCCGATCGTATAGCCATCCGGTTTCGCATGCGCCAGCACCTCGGCCGCCAGCGTGCCCCCCGCGGCAGGCTTATCGTCAATGACAAAGGGCTGGCCGAGCCGTTCGCTGAGTTGTTGCGCGACAATCCGGCATACCACGTCGCCCGCGCTTCCGGCCGTGGATGACACGAAAAAGCGTACGGGACGCTGCGGCCATCTGTCGGCTGATTCTTGCGCTTTCGCGCCGCTCACAAGCAGCGGCAACGCACCGAGAAAAATTCGGCGGCTAAGCGCTGGTCCGAGCCGGCTTGCGGCCACTCCCCCAACTTGGATTTGGCCTGGCTCAGCCGCCCCAAACTGCAATACGTGCTGTTTCACCCGATCTATCCCCTCCAACCGCCACCCGGCGGCAGCTTATGTCGCGGTGACTTCTATAGCTGACTTCTACAAAAGCGAAAAAGATCGCAATCGAGAGCGCCTATGAAAGACTTGTGTCGCTTAGCTCGCGCGGATGGCATGGGAATCGACTAAGATCACTGCGTGCAGAGGCCCATGTACTGAGTGAAATTTGTCAGCGGCACGGCGTATAGCCCGGACTGGAACATGCAGCGGCTTCGCCGATCCTGCGACGTCTCCGGCCCGTGCGGCAGGTTTGGAATTGGAGTGGCGAGGCCGGGCACCCAGGTCGGTGGCTGTTGTTGCGCTGGTGGTTGCGAGGGCGGCGTGACTGTGCTGACCGGAGGAATTTGAACTGACGGCAGCTGGGCCGGAGCAACATAAGCCGACGACCCGCCCGCCCTGATCCGTATCAATCTGTGCTCGTCAAAAACCAGAATGAGGGGAACTCCGGCGATCAATCCTCCTAACTGGTGAGAAAACGACAGTGGCGTGCATCGCTTAAGCGCGTCCGAAACTGCACGTTTGTATTCGCTTTTAGTTTGGTCCGATACGTCCGGCGCGACATGAGTAAATCGCGGCGGACCTAACGGTTGTCCTTCGGCGCTAAATCCAAGTCGGACGGTTATCCGAATCCCTTGATCGGGGTCGGTCCCCGCCAATGGCTCCATGCAAGCGCCCAGTGCTTGCCCGACCTCCTGAATGCTATTCAGCTGAGACGCTGATGTGTCCTGCGCCGCCACTGATTTCGGAAGCAAGGGCAACCCTACGATCAATCCAATGAGTGCCCGTGCAACGACGGTGCTTCGAGGGGACATGCGCATCGCCCTCCACGCTAGACCTTGATCCAATTCAGTTGAATCGGATCAAGGTCTAGTTTCTTTGTTTGAGCATGATCTTTTTCCGAAAACCGGTTTCCACTTTTCGGGATCATGCTCTAAGCGCTACGGAAATGATTATAATCATCGTTGCTTGAGCGCGCTGGTACAACCCGCACACCCGCTTATGTAGAGCTTATGGCCTCACATAGCTCTCGTCGATGCGTGCCAGGCGAAAAACAAGCCGTTCAGTGCGACGTCGATTGCGGCCGGCAATGTAGCGCTCGACGACGACCGGAGCCGTGACGGAAATACTGTGACATAGCTCCCATCGATGCGTGCCACATGAAGAACAGTCCGGTCCCGCCGCCAATCATAGACGGCGCACCACGGATCGCCTTCGTCACTGCAACCGCACTCGACATCCCAATAGTAATCGACCCTGCGGCAGGCACGCTTGAGGCGCTCGATCTGAGCAATCTCGGCGCTGCTGCCATTATCCCACGTGCTGGGCACCGACGACGATGCATAGGCAAGCAGGTTCTGCACGCGGCTCCCTCCACTGCTTTCAACTAAGCAATGAGGAGTCCGCCGAGAATGTGAATTGATCTGCGTCACAAAGTTGCGTTTCCTGCGTCTTGTTGTCACGCTCAGAAGGCCGACGCTGGTCCACCTCGGCTTTGTGCCGTTAACCAAACTGGGCGGGATCTGTGACCTCTCGACGAGGGGTCCGGAGATTGTAGCGAATTGCCTCATTCATTCGATTTTCGTCCCGCTTGTACGGATGACGTTGCCCCAGCGTTCGCGCTCCGTTTTGAGGAAGCGGTCCATATCTCGCGGCGTGCCGCCGACGGGGGTCATGTACCATTTGTCCAGCCGGTCCGTGACATCGGGCATTTTCAGTACATCGTTCATGGCAGCCGACAACTTGCTGGTGATCACGTCAGGCGTACCGGGCGGCGCGACCATGCCCTGCCAAACCTTCGAAAAGAAGCCAGGCAAGGCCTCGGAAATCGTGGGAACGTCCGGATATGCCGCGAAGCGTTTGTCGCCGCCCAAACCAAGCAATTTCAATCTGCCGTCGGCAAGGTATGGGCCGCCAGTGACCATCTCTCCGAACATCAGATCGACGTGGCCGGCAATCAGATCGGTCACGGCCGGATTGGTTCCGGCATAGGGAACGTGAGTCATCTTCACCCCCGCCATCATGCTGAACAACTCGCCGGTCAGGTGGCCTGAACTGCCGATGCCCTGCGAGGCGTAATTCAGTTTGCCGGGGTTCGCCTTGGCGTAGTCAATGAACTCCTGCAGCGTATTGACGGGAACCTTGGCGTTGACCAGGAGCACGATATTCGCCGCGGCCGCGACAGAAACGGACGCCAGCGCGTCGGGATCGAAGTTGAGCTTCGCGTAAAGGCTCTCGTTGGCCACAAGCGGCGGCTGCGCTGAAAACAACAGCGTGTAGCCATCAGGCTTGGCGCGAAACACGGCCTCCGAACCGACATTTCCGCTTGCACCGGGACGGTTCTCGACGACGACAGGCTGGTTCAATCGCGCCTGCAGTTTCTCGGCAACGATCCGCGCCATTATGTCGGTGCCGCCGCCTGGCGGATAAGGCACGATGACGAGGATCGGCCGGTCCGGGTAATGCGCGACATCTGTCTGCGCGGCAGCCGGCGCAATCAGGGCCCAGATGGCGAAGCTGACGCCATACAGCGCGCGCAGCAGGATGAGCTGCACATGACGCGATAACCCACTCGGCCTTATCATTCGCCTCTCCTCCCGATCGTGATTATGCTTATTGCGTTGGGCGTCCTGAATCATCGGCCATTGGCAAGAACCACGTCAACCGCCATCGGCAACGTCTGGCCGCGGATGTTCGTCCGCAGAGTATCGGGAGCTGTGACGTGCGATATAGGACTATCGGAAAGAGCGATATCGTCGTCTCCGAGATTGCATTCGGCTGCGGCGGCAATGCGGGCCTGATGGTGCGGGGCCGCCCTGACGAGCAAGTGTCGGTCATCGGCCGCGCGCTCGAACTCGGCATCACCTATTTCGACAATGCGCCCGACTATGGCGACGGGGTTGCCGAAACCAATCTCGGCCGCGCGCTGAAGGCACTTGGCATCCGCCCAGTGCTCAACACCAAGGTTGAAGTCCGCAAAGAGAATCTCGGCGAGAACCTTGGCGACTTGGCCGGCCATATCGTGCGTTCGGCCGAGGCAAGTCTGCGGCGGCTTGGCGTCGATTATGTCGACATGCTGCAGATCCATAACGGCCCCTCGCGCGCCGATCCGAAGCTCGAAGGCCGCAGCTATTCGCGATTGTCGCTGGATCATTTCCTGCGGCCGGGCGGCGCGCTCGACGGCATCGAGCGCCTCAAACGCTCCGGCAAGATCAAATATGCTGGCTTCATTTGCCGCGGCAATGACGGCGCGGAGGTCCGGCAGCTCCTCGATACCGGGGTGTTTCATCTGATCAACGTGCCGTACACGCTGTTCAATCCAACCGCTGGGCGGGCGAAGCCGAACCGGCTGACGGTGGAGAAAGACTTCGGTGACGTCATCAGCTTCGCCCATGCGCGCGGCGCGGCCGCCGCCGTCTATAGTCCGCTCGCAAGCGGCTATCTGACCGACGACAGCATCGCGGGAAAACCAAGACATGATTTGGCGCGTGCCTACGATCTTGCATCGCCGGCATCGCTGCGGCTTCGTCACATGGCCCGCGCGCTAACGTTCTTGTCGCACGAGAACGGATGCACGCTCGCACAGGCGGCGTTTCGCTTCGTGTTGATGCACGAGGGCGTCGCGTCGGCTCTCGGCGGCTTCTCGACCCAAGCCCAACTCGAAGAGATCGCGGCGGTCTCGGGCGCACCGCCATTTTCAGTCGACCAGATGCAGAGGCTTGAAGCGCTCTGGAACGCCGATTTTGCCGATGGAACTGACTCTGTTGGAGCATGATCTTTTCCGAAAACCGGTATCCACCCTCGGATCAAGTCCAAGGGCATGCTTTTCGGGATCATGCTCTAACCGATCAGGAGGACTCGACGACGGCGTCCTGTTGAAGCTTCGCCGAACGCGCATCGCCGCGCGTCGCGATTTCGGCTTCCTCGATGCTGCGGTGCAGTTCCTTGACGAGCTCGATCGCGGGGCCATAGCGATCGGCATCATCGTTGGCGAAGCCCTTGTGGTACATTTTCCGGAACCCCTGACTCAGGAAAAGCTGCCGGGTCGCCCAATCCGGCGAAGTCCAGTCACCGGGCGCCGAGCCGCTGCCGTGAAGCATCACGCCGGGGTCCTCGCGGAAGACGTTCATCGGGTCCTTACCCTCTTCGACGCGAGTAATCTGCTCGTCGAGCTGGCGGCGAAGCAGTGCGATCGGGACATCCGTGCGCCCGAGAAGCTCCTTCGATCTGTCGGTGATCGGCCCCTGCGCGACCCAGACCAGCGCATCCTGCGCGAGGACGTAATCGAGGATCGGACGCCCGCTCTTGTCGTACATGGGCGGTTCGTACCACGGCACATAGTCCTGATGCGGCGCCTTGATGCCGTATGGCGCTGCATAAACTTGATAGCAGATGTGATAGGTGTGGGTGTCGTCCATCGGCACGCGGATCTGGAATTCGCTGCGCGGCGCGCCTGCCTTGCCGGTCTGCGTATAAAAGGGAAAGATCACCGTCGAATGCCGCCGCACATGATCGGCCTCGGCGCCGAGTTCCTTTGAATAGGCAATGCCCTTCTCGAAGCCGTGCTGTGTCGGGCGCGCGTAAACGTCCTTGATGCCGTTACCCCATTTGGTGCGCGTATGTAGCGTATGGTCCAGGTTGGCGGCGCGTTCGGAGAGACGGCCGTCTCGCTCCAGTATGTAACGGAACAAATGGCCATGCGCCCAGACGCTGTGCGTCGGGTCGCCGGTGTTCTCCTGACATTGCAGCCAATTGCAGTCGATGACGTTGATGGCAATCTGCCGCACCGCATTAGGCCAAACGAACAGATCCCAGCGCGGCAGCGCCGGAGCAGGCAACGGACCCATATAGGCGAAAATCAGCCCACCCAATTCCTGCACCGGACAGGCTTTCAGCTTGGCCTTGATCGGACCCTTGTTTTCCATCGGGCGGTCGAGACATTGGCCATCGGCGCCATAGAGCCATCCGTGATAAGGGCAGCGCAGTCCGCATTCGTCCGGAATGCCGAATTGCATGTCAACGAGACGGTGAAGACACCTGTCGCCGATCAGGCCGAACTTGCCGCTGCGGTCCTGGTAAAGGACGAGGTCTTCGCCGAGAACGCGCACCTTGCGGACGGGATTATCGCGGAGCTGTGCAAGCGGTGCGATCGGGATCCAATAGCGGCGCATGAGCTCGCCGCACGGAGTTCCGGGACCGACGCGGGTCAAACGCTCGTTTGCTTCGGGGCTTAGCATTCCTATTTTCCTCCCTTTTTTGCGCGTTCTTCGCACGCAATTGCGACTGACTTTAGATCGGCGCTGTTATGAAGTCGAATGCGCCGTCGCAATTCAAAGGTTTATGCATCAAGTGCTAACCGAATTTCGGCGACACGGCAATTCGCGCAACCAACTCGTCGGAGAAACCTCCGCGGGTGCACCCAGATCCGGTTATCGCGGTGGGGGTGCACCCGACGTTGGATCGGCGGAAAGGGGCTACGGTAGTTCGTCCGATAGGTCAGTGTCGGTTTGCTTAGAACCGATGATCAGGGACAGAAAATCGCCAACGTGCCAGCTTGGCGATGGCTCCGCGGCTGCGGCGCTGGGTGGCGGCAGCGTTGCTGCCACACTCTGGCTCTTTTGGTATTTGCGGCCGTCGATGTCTTCGTCGATCCGCTGGATCATGTAAGGGAAGAACGGGTTGGACGAAGCCCGCAGCAGTGAATCCAGACTTGCGATGAGGACGTTTCGCTCGCCGCGCGGCGCGATGTCGCCGAGATTGATGCCGAAGCTCTCGTTCGGATCGGGCGTCAATCCGTAGAGCGAATCAGTCATCGGGAACGGCAGAGCGACATGCGAAAGCGAGTACAGGCCGACGGGATAGCTCACGCCTAAAGGGCGATCATGCTCGATCGTGCCCCCGGCTTCGATCACGCGCTCGACCTCTTCACCGCTTGGCACATCGGCATTGGTGATGACCGTCGTTCGATAATTGCGCGATCTGCTCGGCAGCAGCCGAGTGAGCGCGGTGTCGGCGCTCGGACGCAACAGTGCGCCGAATTTGACTGTGCGGTTCACGTCGAACAACACGAGCTCGCTGCCGTTGTTGGGGAGGCGGTCGTACAGCGCCGAAATGATCGCGCTGGTGCTGACCGTGAAATCCATCACCGACTGAAAGGTGATGATGGGAGGCAGGTCGGCCAGCTGACCGCTGCGGCTATATTGATCGACTTCCCGCTGCAGCACCTGCGTCAATCGATACGACTGAACTGCGCCATTGACCGGGAATGAATTGTATTTGAACGGGTTGAATTCCGGCACGATGCCGAGCCACGCGGCTTTGGCGAAAGCTGGAAGAAGAGCCGGCAAGCCCGCCAGCCCGGCAAAGCGCGCGAGGCGGGTAATTCCGATCATCGGCGAAATGAGAATGATGCGATCCGGCCGAGCCTGCTGCGGATCGGCAATCGCATCGAGCGCGTATTTCAGCGCCAGCGCGCCGCCGTTGGAAAAGCCGACCAGATGCAAAGGCGCCGATGGGCCGATGCGCCGCCGCGCTTCGCGCACCGCAAGCCGCGTCGCCGCCGTCCAGTCTTGCCATTCGACGTCGATCAACCCGGCCGGAACCGTGCCGTGCCCCGGCAGCCTGATGACAATCGCGACAAAGCCATGGTCGCGATAGGTCTGCGCAATATGGCGCTGGCTGTAGGGCGCGTCGGTCAGGCCGTGCAGCAGCACCACGGCGCCAACAGGCGTGCCGGCGGGCTCAAGTACGTAAGAACGATTGAAGTCTTGCGCGAAATGTCCGGGATAAATCGGGCTGCCGCTGTAATAGCGGTTCATCGGCACTTGGTCTTGTGGATCGAGCTTGTCCGTGACCTCGGCGCGAACGGCTGCGAAAGTCTTTTCTTCCTCGGCGAGATAGCGGCTCCAGTCGGCGGCATCGAGCTCACCGGCCTTTAGTTCGTGCGGGACATAGGTGTGCCAGCGCGACAGCGGCGGGCCAAGCTGCGAAACGTAGATTCGAGCGCCGAAGAAACCGGCAGCGGCGATCACAAAGAGGATCGACAGCCACTTGAGAGCTTTACTGATCTTTGCCCGCATGAACCTTGCCCCAGCAGATTTCGGCCGATGCCTTGCGCGAGCGTCGGGTTAGCGTGACGCCCTCGCCTTTGGCACCTCGAAGTTTGCCATGATAGCGAAGTCATGCGTGTCAGTACCGATGCGACCGCCGAAAGGTCAGATCGCTGATTTCCTGCGTATACGCCGCGAAAAAGGCCCGCCGGTCGATCGACCGGCGGGCCCGCAAGATCTTTTCGGAAAACCGGTTTTTCCGTTTTCTAGACCTTGATCCAATTCAGTTGAATCGGATCAAGGTCTAACATTTTGTTTGAGCATGATCTTTTCCGAAAACCGGTTTCCACTTTTCGGGATCAATGCTCTAGGCCCTAGTCGTTGAACGGCTTGCCCGGGCCGTGGTCGAAGTCGAAGAAGTCGAACAGGTCGCTGATGGCCGGGCTGTTCTCCGGCACATAGGGATTGCTGCGATCACTGATCGGATTCGGGAAGTTGTCGCGGCTCCGGTGCGTGATCGGCGGCAAGTTCCAGTTGCGCTCGATGAATTTGACGATCGAGACGTGGTCCGCATATTCGTGCGAGATATATCCCCGCCTCGCCAGCGGAGAGACGACGATCAGCGGGATGCGGGTGCCATCGCCGAAGAAGTCGAGCGGCTGGACATAGCCGGAGTCGAAGTAGCCGCCACCTTCGTCGAAAGTGATGAAGATGGCAGTGTCGTTGGCGTAGCCTGAAGCTTCCACCTGATCGACGATCTTCTTGGCGAAGCCTTCGAACAGATTAAGCTTGGAAGAGGCCGGATGGCCGTCGGTGTATCCGCTCGGCTTGACGAACGAAACCGCCGGCAGCGAGTGATTGGCGATATCCGAATACAGATTCACCGAATCCTGAATATGCGCTGCGACCTGTTGCGGATGCGACATGATGGAGGTGTCGTATTGGAACGGATTGCAGATATTGCAGTACTCGTCCGCCTTCTGGCCAGCCGCGGCCCAATTGAGCTGGTATGGATCGGGGACGTAGTTGTTCCACTGGTCGCCGTAATACTTCCAGGACACATTGCGGGCGTTCAGCACGTCGCCGATGCTCGGTGTCGATGACGGCGGGATGGTGAACGGCGTGTTGCCCGGATTGTGGTCGAGATAGGCGTTGCTGCCGTTACCGAAATAACCCGGATTGTAGTTGTTCAGCAGATAATAGTGGCCCGGCTCGCAACGCGGGTCGACCGACCGTGGCAGCGACTTGAGGTAATCCAGGATCGGCTTGACGCCAGGCTGGCTGGCATCCGAGCAATTGCTGTACGAACCGCCGCCGGAGGCCGGCGCGGCATTGTAAGGCGGCGGGAAGCCGGAATTGTTGCTCACGCCGTAACCGTCTTCGGTGTACCAGTTGTTGGTTCCGAATTGCGGATTCGGATTTTCCACTTCCCCCACCGTGCCGGCGTCAGGCGTGCCGGTGAAAACCTGGGTATTATTCGGCGGCACGGTCGGCTTACCGTTGCTGTCGCTGAACCAGAGCATGTCGGCGTGGCCCAGCATGATGTGATTGGCGCCGGTGCCGCCATTGACCGACTGGTGGAAGTTGTCGCTCATCGCGTATTTGTCGGCGAGGCTCGTGAAATAGGGCACGTCACCCTTTTGCACGTTATAGAAGCCGAGCGCCGTCGAACCTTCTCCCGTAGTTGTCGCGCTGGGCGAATATTCGATGCTGAAGTTTTCGGGCTGCGTGGCACCGTTGGTGCCGGCGCCCACCGTGACTTCGACCCAGGCGAACAGATTGCCGTTGCAGCCGGACGGATTATCGCGGCTGGCCGCGGAGTGGCTGCAATTCAATTGCTGCCACATCTGGTAGAACCGATGCACCGGGCTGGCCGCGTAGGCATCGTAGGGGAAGCTGCTACCGTTGGTCAGCTGAAACGGTCCAGCCGGCAGTTGGTTGACGTTGGTGATGCGCTGGTCGGGCGTCTTTGACGACAGGCCGGTGGCGCCGGTCAGGAGGAATTGATAATAGCTCGGGTCCAACCCGGATTCCGTTTGCTGGGCCACGGCCAGGGTGGCAAGGCACTGCGTAAAATCGTTGTCGGTACATTGTTTAGGTCCGCCGACGAGCGGGGCCGGCAGTTGATCGTTGGGGAACGTCTGCTTCGGCGGGCTCAAGAGAAACGTATCTGTCGTGCCCTGGTCCTGCGCGGCCAGCTGATGCGCCTTATTGAAGTTCGGCCCGGCAACGGCGTTCTTGTTGGCGTCGAGCGCGATAATGCCTTCGGAGAGAAGGTTGTTGACGCTCTGGTCGTGCCGCTTGGGGACGTACGTAGCGAATACGTGATCGAAGCTGCGGTTCTCGCCAATGATGACGATGACGTGCTTGATCGGACTTTGCGTGGAATGACCGTCGAAATCCGCTTGCTGCGCGAGTGCGGGAGCCAGCAGGAATTGGCCCATCGCAAGTGTACTCAGTCCAAGTCGACAGCTTTGCAATAAACGTGATTTACGCTTGGCGCGTATCATATTGTCCTCCTCTAATGGGGTAGATTTGACGACACGGTAGACTCTGGAGCGTCGGCTGGTTCGACCCGGATCCGTCCCATCATCCCGCCGTCCTCGTGTTCGAGGATGTGGCAGTGATAGACGAAAGTGCCGACGATATTCGGATCGCGAAAATCCATGCGCAGGCGCACGCTCGGATATTGCAGCATGCGGCCGTTGTAATAGGGCACGTTCACGGTATCGCGCAGAAACGGCTCGTTGACCGGGAGCCCGGACCAATCGACCAGCTGGAAGTGGAGCTGATGGATGTGAAAGTCATGCAGCTCCCCTGTGCGGTTCTCGATGATCCAATCTTCCACGTCGCCCTGTTTGACGACGATGTCGGGCACGTCCGAGTTTGGATCGAACGGCACGGGCTCATGGCCATCGACCGTGAGGTAAAACGCTGACGCGCTGGTGGGATCGTTCGGATTGTCGAGGTGCTCGGAGAAATACAATCGCCGCACACGGACGGGCGCGACCTTGCCGGCCCAAGGCCGAGCGGCCGGTGGCAGCGGTTCCGGATTCGACGGCAGTTTCGAGCTCGGTTCCGGCGCGTCGTTCATTGCAACGACGGTGGCGAGCGCGCGATTTGGATCATTTTCGCCGCCCGGCCCGGTGTCGACCGAACGCGTCACGAGAAGCGCCGGCACGCCAAGAGGCGGGCCGTTGATGATGAATTCGACCCGCGAACCAGGCGGCACGCCGATGTGGTTGACCCATTCAATCGGCGGAGCCGGACTGCCGTTGAAATTGATCGGCACCCCGTCGATCGCGACGATGCCCAACGATTGCGGAGCGTTGCGAAACAGCAATGCGAGATTGAGATAGGTGACCGCCGAAGCGTTCACGACACGCCATAGCTGTCGCTCGCCCGGCTTGATCGCGATGGATGCCGGCGGATAGTCGGGATAGGGCACCGGCACGAAGTTGATCGAGAGGTCTTTCGCAGGCTTGCCGAAGCCGGTGCCGCTATTGGCAGCATCGCCGTCATTATCGATCAGCATTTTGGACACGACGGGCTCGGATTTTGCCGGCGGTGCATCCGGATTGAGCAGATCCTGGTCACGGATCACAAAGACACGCTCCGGCAAACCTGCTGCCGCGGGATTGGCGCGCTCGATACCTTCGATGATGAGTGCGCCGGACGCTCCGCCGAGCACTTCGGCTTTGCTGAAACCGTGAATATGCGGGTGATACCAATAGAGTCCGGGCGGCTCGTCGGCCGGGATACGAAAGCGATATTCGAAGACCGGATCGTCGGGCTGGATCGATGTGTGCAGAACATCGTCCTGGTGACACACCGGCGGCACAGTCAGCCCATGAAAGTGGATATTGGCCGAGACAGGTGTCATGGCGCCGCTGGTGCAGGGATCGGCCGTTTTCTTCGCGACACACAGCGGCCCTGGGATCGGCGTCACTTGATCCTGCGCATGTTTCATGGCCGTGGCCGACGACCCGAAGTCGATCAAGTTGTTTTTGAAGCGCAGGATGAGCAGATCGCCCGGCTTGAGCCGCAGCGTCGGTGACGGCGTACCATCGGGCGTCACATAGCAGTCGCGCCTGGAACCGTCGGGCTGCTTCTGATTGTAAAGCGTCAGATCGAGCTGCAGGACGCCATCGCGGCTGCGAAGATCCTGCGGTTCCGGCACTGCGCTTCCAGGTTCGGGTCGGCCGCAGAAATCTCGTTCCGGCTGCGGTCCCTGTGACGAGCCGCTGGCGCCGGCGCAAACGAGAACAATAGCCACCGCAATCGACAATCGCTGCGCGAGGCGAAGCCGATAAGCACGATGTAACCAGCCGCGTGAAGGCGCGTCAGGATCAGGCATTACCGAACCGACCTCGCGCGGCTCGCGCCGCTGAGCAATAAATAATGCGATGAGTTTTGAATCTTCCTGAAGTCTTACATCCGCGGTGTGGCAGCTTTCTTACACGCGGGTGACATTTCACATCGTGGCATGTTCGATCAAAGTCACTGCGGAACTTTCAGGAATTTTTTTGTTATGACTCGCGCAATCGTGTGCGCTCCCTCAGCAGGGAACTCGCGGTTGGGTTCATAACGAGCGCAATGACTTGATGACGAGCGCAGCGACTTGATAACGAGTGCAACGACTTGGCTCTCGCAGCCTAGCGTCGGCGCAAAACTTTCGATTTCCAGCGCGGCTGCAGCGGCATGAATTTTCTTCCGGCCGAGATCTCCGCTCCAGTTTCTTTCCGCGTTGGTCTTTTTGCAGAATTGATTCCCAGTGTTCGGGATTCTGCTTCGGCTGTTTCACCAATCAATGGACGCCCAACCAATCACCCAAGGCGTCGACATAGAACATCAGCCAAAGCGCGGGGCAAAGAAACGCCCCGAACGGCAGTTTGGTTCCCGCGTCGATGATTTTTCCACGCGAATGGGCGAGCAGAATCACAAGCAATGCCGTTGCCGCCGCGAGCGCAAAGCAAGCGGGGATCAAGTCCGCCGGCAGCCACGCGCCGATGCCGAATGCGAGCTTGACGTCGCCGAGCCCGAGACCTTCCCGATCGCGCAGTTGCCTGTAGCCCCATCGTACCAGCGCCAGCACCGCGGCAGTCGCGAAGGCCCGGATGACAGCCGCGGCCAGAGCGAGTTCCGCGTCGTGCGGATTGAGGACCAGGGCAAACAGCAGGCCGGAGAGGAATGTCGCCGCGGTCAGAATGTTCGGCAGCACGAAGCTGCGCGCGTCGATGTCGGCGCCGGCCACCATCAGGATTCCAAGCGCGGCCGATGCAAGCGCCGTCCATCCATGCAGTGCGATCAGCGAGAGCCCGGTGGTCGCCGCCACACCTGCGGTCAGGACAGCCAGCCGCGGCCGCAGGGACTGGTTCGACACCGGGAACTCCGGGTTCACGCGATTGCTATGTTCAGCGGCTGCCGGTTTCCGAATGTAGCGAATGCAGGCGGGCGCGAAACTCGTTGCTTATCGCCTGCATGTCGACGCCGTTGCCGATGACTTTGGGCGTGATGAACATGATGATTTCCTGCCGTTGCCGGTCCTTCGACAGCGTGCTGAGAATGTCGCCAAGATATTGAATGTGATTAAGGCCCGGCAATCCGGCTTTTGAATTGTCCTGCTGGTCGCTGATGAGGCCGCCGATCATAGCGGTCTGACCGTTGGCCATGACGATCGTCGAGTGGATCCGCCGCTCCGAAATCGTCGGCGTCAAATTCTGCGCCGCGGTTGAGTTCGGATTGACGACATTTGATATTTCCTGCTCGATCTCGAGTTGAACCGTGCCGTTGGCGTGCACGTGCGGCAGTATTTTCAGAATGATGCCGGTGCTGCGCATGTCGATGGTGTTGACCACTGTGTTCTGCGCAGTGAGCACCGTCGCCGAGCTGGTGGTGATCGGAACATCCTGGCCGACAAGGATCATCGCCGGCTGATTGTCGAGCGCGACGACCGACGGCGACGACAAAACCTTGACTTCGGTCAGCGTCGACAGCGCGGACAGAACGAGACTCGGCTGCGCCTCGGAACCGAGCAGCAGGTTGAAGCCGGGCAAGACGCGCGAAAGCAACTGATTGGCGATGGCCGAACTTACAGCCCCACCCGTTGTCGTCGCGGTCGCCGTTGATGTCGTGGCAAGCGGCGACGTCGCGCCGGGGAAAAGGCCGATCGAGCCTTTGTCGCCGCCCATGCCGAGATTCGCGCTGGTCAGGTAGTTTTGCACGCCGTATTGCAACTGGTCCGTCAAAGTGACTTCGGCCACCGTAGCTTCGATCGCGACTTGCAATTTCGGCTGGTCGAGCTGCTGCAGCGCATGCTCGATGACGCGATAGTCCTCCAGATTGGAGTAAACCAGGATGGAGTTGTTGGCGGTGTCGGCGGTTATCCGGACATTCTGGAACAGGCCGCGCGGCATGTTGCCGGCGGACAGCGAGGCGGAATTCTGATCATTGTCCTGGTTGGCCCCGGCAAAGCCTTCGAATGGCGACTTCGAAGCGGCGGCTTGGAGGCCGCCACTGGTTCCGCCAGTCCCGGTTCCAGTGCCTCCCGCTTGACTGCCCGAGGACGACGACGAACTGCCTAGTCCGCTCGAAGAGCTGCTGTTGAGCGAGTCGAGGCGAGATTGCGCGGTCGCGGTGCCGGGCGCCAGCTGGCTCGATGGTGTTTCGCCGGCACCCGACCGGTTCACAAAAAGATCGTTCATGATCTTTGCGACCTGCCGCGAGTCGCCGTTCTGCAGGCGATAGAGGCGCAGCGATTCACCATTGCCGTCCGCACGATCGAGCCGTTCGACCCATTGCGTCACGCGCTGGAGCAATCGCGGGCTCTTGGTCACGGCCATGACCGCGTTCAGACGCGAGATCGGCTGGAACTGCACGGCGCCCTGTTCCGCGCCGCCGTCCTTGGTCCCGAAGATGCGATCGAGCTCCTGGATCATCGTCTCCGGCTGGGTTGACTTGAGCGGATAGAGACCGACCGACTGGTTGCGCAGCCATTCGGCATCCAGTCCCGCTATCACATCGACGGCCGCCTGCCGTTCAGAGGTGGTACCCTGGATCAGGACCAGATTTTCGTTTTGATCAGCGCGCAGCGCGCCCGGCCGCGTCAGGAAGTTCTCCGCAAGCTTTGCGACCGCGGTTGCGGAGGCGTAGCGCAGCGGCACAACCGAGACGCCGAAGCCTGGTGGTCCGACGCCAACGCTGATAACGCCGCTGCCCGCGGCTTCCGGCGCCGGGACGATCTTGACGATATCGCCCTCGCGCACCAGCGCCGCATTCGACATGCGCAGGACGCTTTCAAAGATCGGGAACACCTGACGGCGGTCGACCGGTCCTACCGATGCAACGGTCACGGTACCCTGGACGCGCGGATCGACGACGAAGTTGAGGTGAAGCGTATCGCCGAGCAAGGTCTTGGCCGCCGTTTGAATGTCGGCGCCGTCAAGATTGATCTCGATGCCCCCCGCCGCGGTTCCGGCTCCGCCATCCGTCGATGCGACCGCCGAAGATCCCCCCGCATCGGCACCGCGTGTGCCGCCCATTGGCAGTTGGCCGTCCATGCCGGGAACAACCAAATAACGGCTCGGCGCGCCCGATCCGCCCGCCTGCGGATTTGTCGCCAGCGGATACCGGGCGGAGAAGTCGACGCTGCGCGCCGGATCAACGGCGTCCGGTTCCGGAATCGATTTGTCTAAACGCGGGTTCGAGCAGGCGACGAGGCTGACGATCAAAACGCCACCCACGCACAGCCACGAAATACGCCGCCAATAAAACAGGCACGCTCGCAAACGCACGACTTCCTCTCCACCTCGTCACGACCGAAGGTGATAGGCGCTTGCGATAGCCTTGGGTCTAACACCGGTTGTTAATCGCCCCCGGTGGTACTCATGCACGCCAACTAAAAGTACTGTGCGGTCGTGCTATGACAGTGCGATGACGTCCTGGATTTCCTCGGCGTCTGTTGCAGAACTGCTGCAGTCGAAAACGATCTGGAAAACAACCTTTGATGCGTTGTCTGTTTACGCCGGCTTGCGCCGCCATAGCGAACGCAAGCCAAGCGTCGCCCGCAGCGAAGGATCGGCGGCGTTGGATTGGGACGCGGCGGCCGGCCGCACTGTCAACGATTCAATGAAGACGTAAGGCGTTCCACTTTCCAGTTCATAGAGCAGCGACTGCAGGGCGCTCTGGCTGATGTCCATGCTGGCTTCGATGCGCACGGCATCCGCCGCGTCGGGTGCTGAGCTCGATTGCACCGCGAACGAGACCAGTGTCGCATGATGGCCTGCGAGCTGCGCAACATGGGCTTCGAGGGCAGCGCTCGCGAGCCCGAGAGTCGGCGCATCAACGAAAGCAGCCGCTGGCGCTTTCGCGAATTTGACGGGACCATGTGCGTTGACCTTTGCGCGAGCCCCCGCTTCAAGGCGCGCCAGCACGTCCTGCCGGTCCGAAAGTTCCTGTGCGGCCTCACTGCGCGCCGCAAGCGACCAAGCCCCCAAGCCGATGCAAACGATGACAAAGGCACCGAGTGCACCGACGGCGGTTGTTTGCTCGCGCGTTAATTTGCGCATGCCTAGTTCCCCTCGCTCGCCGGATGCGATGTCGCGCGGCCCTCGATGTGAAACACGAACGATGCGCCGTCTTGCGCGCGCGTCGTCGGCGCGAAGAAGTGCACATCGGCGAACCTGCCGGATTTCTCGAGCGGCGCGATCAAGGACGGAGCATCGTCCGTCGTGCCGCTGACGCGAACCGTGGCATTCTGCAGCGAGAATTCAGAAAGGTAGGCGGTATCGGGAATGGTGCGCGAGAGCGCTTCAAGAATGACAACCGCCGAGGGCGCCGTCTCTTTCAAGTTCCAGGCCCGTTCGGCCGGATCGGATGATGTGCCGGAAGGACCGCGGCCGCCCTCGAGTTGGCGTTGCAAAGCGGCGGATCGATCGGCGAGATCGCCACTATCGGAGCGCATGGACGCGGCCGAGAATTGGGCCCAGCCGGTCACTGCGACGGTCAAGCCGAGTAATGCGATCAAGCCCAACGCGATGGAGCGCCGCATTCGCGTCTGCCCACTCGCCGCCGCGCCATCAAGGCGCGACCAAAGAACAACCGGAGAGTTCGCCTCCTGGTCGCGCGCCAGGATGCGGTCGACCGCAAGGCCAACCACGGCAAGCTCGTTGCGGGCGGCGTCAACCGCGGCCCGTGACGTCATCAGGACGCGAACATCAAGATTGGCGGCATCTTCGCTGCTGCTGGTCGCCGAAACTCCATAAGCAACCTGGTCGCCCTGCCATGGCGAAAGCCGATCAAGCTGATTATGCACAATGCCGGCGAGATATTCTTGCGCACGGGCCGGCACGCTGATGCGCTGTACCGCGACCTCGTCGGCCGGCAGCTCGAAGGTGATGAAGCGGCGGCGGGCGGCGCGAAGAAATTCGGGGGACGCCGGCGCGCCGGGCGCAATCGTTGCGACGACGGCGCTATCGTCAACACCGCCATGCCGCACGACGAGCCCGTCTTTGTCGCGGGCGACAACGTAGGAGCGCCGCGAGCGCCATGTCTCTAACGCCGCGAGCAGCAGTGTCGCCAAAACCTCGACCCAACGTTGCAAGATCCGGTCTAGTCTCACGATGTTTCTGTTGCGTTCGAGTTCAAAGGTCGTTCTGCCGGGGCGACGGCTTCCAGGCCAATACGCGATAAGGCTCGCGATCGCCCTTCAAACAAACGATGACCGCCTCAGCTTTGGCTAAATAGCCATCCTCGAGCACGGCGGAAAGCGTAACCGATACGGCTTGCGGCGCTTTGACCTCGGCAAAGGTCTGGGCGCCGGGCAATAGGGCGGTGAGACGCGTCGCATCGGTCGGATTGAGCTGGCGCGCGTTCAGGAACGCCGCCACCCGGTCGCCCGTCATACCCGGCAGCGCCGCGATGACCGCGGCCGGCGCAGTGAGCGGATTGATTGTGGCATTGCCGAAAACTGTCGTCAGTGGCGCGGCTGCAGCGACCCATTCCGGATGCATGCCGGGCACCTGTAAAAGCTGGCTCACGTCGCTGAAGGGAGCAGCAACCGGCTTCGCGTCGCCGCTGTTTTGCGCGCCGTTTGGTGTCGCCACGGCGCGGTCGTCACGCCAATCGACAATCTGCTTGGCAAGCCCGTCGGGATTAGGCGCACCGACGGCGCGCATCAGTCCTGACAGCAATTCCGGCGGGGCTTGTCCGATGTCGATGCGGCCGCCTTCGTCGTTGAGACGCAACTGAACCGATCCCGTTTTCATCGTGACGATCGATTGGACATCGTTGAGCGGAATGTCTTCGCCCGCGCTCGAGACCAGCCCGCCGGCGACTTCGAGACCGGCCGTGAGGAGACCATCGGCTTCCAGTCGCTCACGCTCGACCGCGATCACTCCGGAGAACGAGCGAAAGGTCACCGAGGCCGCAACCGCGAGTATCGCCAGCAAGGCTATAAGCCACAGCACCGTGACTAAAATGATGCCGTCGCGCGCGCCTGCCTTCACGGCGAAGTTCCTTGTGATGTCGCTTGTGATGTTGCCGGCGAAGTCCCTTGTCCCTGCGGCGCCGGCGCTTGGGAAGATTGTGCGGTCTGCGCCGTTCCGGAAAGGCATTCGAGTCCGGCGTCAACCGCCGCACAAAGCGAGGGGGCATCGGCACGGATCGTGAACTCGGCTCCGCCTAAGAGATCGCCGCCGGTTGCGCGATCACGCAGCGTGAGTTTCACCAGATGAGGCAATGTTCGCTCGCCGGTCCAGCTGTCGGCCCAGCTCAGCGTGCCGTCAGACGCTACTCGCGCGAATGAGAACGCGGCATCGAACGTTCCTTCGAGCAGGACGACGTCGTCTTTCAGTGCAACCGTGTCGAATGGCGTGCGCGGGCCCGGCCACGGCGCGCGACGTCTGACAATCTGGGTCGCGTCGCCGGCAGGTTCGGCCGTCAAGCTGACGACTTCTTGACCAACAGGCTGGCCGTCGCGCTGCAGCCCGGCGTCGGCGCCTTCCAGGCTGATGAAAATCATTCGCGTCGGTCCGCCGGTAAACGCAGCCACTGCCCCGGCGGACGTCTTCTGCAGCACATAGCCGGCCGAGCCGATATCGCTTGCGAGGCGCTCGGCAGCCACCGCCAGTCGCTCGCCGTTGCTAACGCGGTTCGCGCCGTGATCGAAGGAAAAAGCCACATTGTGCAGCAGCGCCGCCCCCGACAGGATGACCACCGAGCCGATCGCGAAAGCAGCGATCGTTTCGATAAGCGTGAAACCACTTTGATCGCTGCTGGCCTTGTGGGCTTGCTGCCGCGGCACGCTGCGTCACTCCGCCTTACCGAGCCGCACCGTTTCGGCGCGCACCGCCTGTCCCGGCGCCCACGACACACTGGCAATGATGCGATAAGGCACCCATCGTACGCGCGGTGCGCCTGCTCCGGCATTTTGCCCGGGCTGTATCGATGTTGGCTTTTGCGGGCGAGGAGGAAACGAAGCGGCAATATCAGTCGGCTCGGACCGAAGCTGCCAGTCCAGACCCTCGGTGGTTCCGTCGCGTGCGAGATCTGCGAGGCTCGCGCGATCGATCGGCTCCTGCAGCAAGGCCCGCGCCAGGATTTGCGCCGCGACCCGCCCGTCGGCGTAGAGCATGATCCGTCGCGCGTGAAACAAAATCGGCGTCAAAGCCGCGGCGAAAGCGAGCAGCAGCGTCAAGGCGGCAAGCGCCTCCAGCAGCGTGAAGCCGGCTTCGCGATTATTGCGGTGATGCCGCGACGATGGCGACGCCGCCCGTGTACCAATTGACGCGAATTTCATATCCGGCCTCTTGACGGGAATATTTGAGCACTGCTCCCGACGACGTCCCATCTGGCTCGAAGCGCGCGACAGCGCGTCCGTTCTCCCAAAATGCATCAGCGCCCAACAAGTCGACCATGACATCGTCGGGAATAGCGATGCCGTATCCGCCATCGCCCATCAGCATCCGGCGGCCGGAATCGAGCCAGACGCGCGTCGTCTGGCCGGCGAGGACCGCGCGGACACGCTCGCGCCGCAGCAACGCCGCCGTGTCCATGGTGACAGCCTTGAGACGTGCGCGTCCGGTGCCGGGCGTGGCGGCAATCACAAGCGCTGAAACGAGGGCGATGATCAGCATCACCGCCATCATTTCGAGCAACGTAAATCCAGCCTCCCGATCAGTGCTCGACATTCGAAATGTCAGCTGCCGTCCCGCTGCCGCCTTCGTGGCCGTCCGAGCCCAAGGAAATGATCTCGTAAGGCGGCAGGTGATTGACCGGCGAGCGATACAGGTAAGTGTTCCCCCACGGATCGGGGGGGAGGCGGGAACCTTTAATGTAAGGTCCATTCCACACTTCGACGTCGGACGGCCGTTGCACCAGCGCACCGAGCCCCTCCGACGTCGTGGGATAACGTCCGGTGTCCATGTAGAACAGATCAAGCGCCGAACCGAAATTCTCGATTTGCAGCTTGGCGGTTTTCACCCGCGACTCGCCGAGATAATTCAGAACGCGGGGCCCCACCAAGCCTACGATGAGGCTGATGATGGTCAAAACCACCAGCATCTCGATCAGAGTGTAACCTTCGGTGCCAGTTAGTCGCGCCTCAGCGCGCGTCTGCGTTGTAGCAGTACGCGTTTGTTTCATTGTGCTAAATCCGTGATGCTCAGAAGCGCACTCATAATCGAAATGATTAACGCGCCGATGACAACGCTCACGACCACGATGGCCGCCGGGCCGACCGCGCCCATCAGCCGGTCGAGGCCGAGACTCAATCTATGCTCGTAAAATTGTGCCGCGTGGCCAGCGATAGAGGCAAGATCGCCAGTCTCATCGCCGACTTTGAGCATGCGGACGGCGAGCGGCGGCAATAGTTCCGTGTCCGCCAAGGCGTCGCCGAATCTGCGGCCATTGCGCACCTGCTCGTAAACCTGGTCGATGGCCGCGACATAACGCGGCTCCGCGATGATATTGCGCAGGATCTTCAGCGCCGTCGGCAGCGGAACTCCATTGCCGACCAAGAGACCGAGCGTTCCGATCAACCGCGCGGTGCGCCGGTCGCGCATGGTTCCGCCGACCCCGGGAACCACCTCGAAAAACCCAAAGAACCTGGCGCGCCGCTCGCGGTCATGGAGCAGCAGCCAAGCGCCAAGCACGACCGCGACACAAGAGCCGATGAAGAGATCGAGATTGGCCCGCAGCCAATTCGACGCAGCAAGCACGAACGCGGCGCCGGCATTGAGGCGGTTTTGCAGATCCGCGAACACCGTTTGGAACTGCGGCACGACATAGGTGAGAAAAAATATGAGGATGAGCGCCGCCGAAACAATGAGAAACAGCGGGTAGCGGATCGTCGAGTTGATGCGCTCGGCCAAAAGATCGCGGCGAGTCCGATCCTCGACGATGGCCTGCAGCACGCCATCGAGCCTGCCAGCCGCCTCGCCGGCGCGGACCATGGCGATATAAGCAGGCTCGATGACTGACGGATGGCGTTCCAGAGCCTCCGCGAAACTCTGCCCGGCGGAAATCGAAGATCGCAGGCCTTCGGCAAAGCGCGACACGGCTTTGTCGGCGTCATCGGTCAAGGTTTGCAGCGCGGCCTCGAGCGTCAAACCGGCGCTCAGCAGCAGCGCCAACTGGCGCAGGAAGATCGTGATATCGCGCGACCGCGGCGTGCGCGCCGTGATCCCGAGGCTCAATCCGCCTTTGTGGGCGATTTGCGCATCGACAGGCAGATGCCCGAGATACTCGATGCGCTGGATGACTTCCTCGCGCGTCGGCGCCTCGGCCTCGCCGACGATCATCTCGCCGGCCTGGGTGATTGCGCGATAACGGAAATGCGGCATGCGCGGCGCCTAGAGCGGAATGATTTTTGGTTGAATCATCAGGTCCGCTCCGGTCCTTTGTTGGAGCATGATCTTTTCGGAAAACCGGTTCCCACTTTGCCGGATCATGCTCTAAAGACCCGCGGCGACGCGGAAGATCTCGTCGACCGTCGTCAGTCCCGACCGGCATTTCGCCACGCCGTCTTCGGTCATGGTCACCATGCCCTCGCTGCGTGCAACCTGTTCGAGTTCCACCGCGTCGATCTTGGGGCCGATGGCGCGGCGCACCGCCGGCGTCACCTCAATGACCTCAAACACACCTTTACGGCCGCGAAAGCCGGAGAAGCCGCACCATTCGCATCCCTTTGGACGGTAGACCTGATCTCCTGCCGCAAAGCCCAATACCGTATACTTGGAGTCTTCGGTCAGATCGGCCGCCGACAATGCATGCGGCTCCTTGCAATATTCGCAAAGCACGCGCACCAGGCGTTGGCCGACGATGGCGCGCACACAGGACGAGAGCAAAAAGCTTTCGACATTCATGTCGATCATGCGCGTGATCGCGCCTGCCGCTGTATTGGTGTGCAGTGTCGTCAACACCAAATGGCCGGTGAGCGAGGCATGCACGCCGATATGCGCGGTTTCGGAATCGCGCATTTCGCCGACCATGATGACGTCGGGGTCTTGCCGCAGGAACGACCGCAGCGCAGTCGCGAAGGTCAGCCCGATGGCGGGATGGATCTGGGTCTGGTTGATGCCGGGAATTTGATATTCGACCGGATCCTCGATGGTGAGGATCTTGCGAGTCGACTCGTTGATCTCGGCGAGCGAAGCCGCCAGCGTGGTGGTTTTGCCGGATCCGGTCGGCCCGGTCACGATGACCATGCCGAACGGCGCTTGCAAGGTTGCGCGAAGGATTGTCTCGTCCCGCTGCGAGAGCCCGAGCTTATCGAGAGCAACGACGCCGGAACCTTTGCGAAGCAGACGGATCACGCCGCTCTCACCATACAAAGTCGGCATGGTCGCAACGCGCAGATCGATCTCGGCGCCGTTGACGACAATCCGCGCGCGCCCATCTTGCGGCAGGCGCCGCTCGGTGATGTTCAAGCCGGCCATGATCTTGAGGCGGGAGAGCAGACCCTTGGCCATGCTGACCGGGGGCGCCGGCACCGAGCGCAGCAAGCCGTCGACGCGCAGCCGAACCTGTAGCGACTGACCGAACGGCTCGATGTGCAAATCGGTGGCCCGCTGCTCGACAGCGAGCCGCAGCAGGTCGTCAATGGCGCGCACCACCGGCGCGCCGCGTGCAAGATCACGCAGCTCGTCGAGATTGTCTTCGGCAATTGTCGTTTCGGCTGCAGCCGCCGGATTGACTTTGGCCGCTTCAAGCCTGGTGGCCAGCGCCGCATCGATGTCATCACCGGTGGCGACCCGCATCGCGACCGCGCTGCGGAGCGCCAGCTCGACGGCGCGTATAGCCTCCCGGTCGGTCGGCGCAGCGACCGCGAGCGCGAGCACGCCCGACGCATCGGTAAACGGAAACACCCGGCGCTCGCGCAGGAAACGCCAGGACAGCTTTTCACCGGCGAACTGACCGGCGAGAAGATCGCCGCGTTGAACGCGATCGCAGCCGTAAAATGCGGCGAGTTCGTCGGCCAGAGCGGACGGCGTGAGTTGGGTCAGGTCGAGCCAGTCGATATCGTCGTCGACAGTGTCGAGCGTATTATCGCCTGCGCCGTTCGCGCCATAACTGTTCGCACCATGACTGTTCGCACCACGGCTGCCGGCATGCCCGTTACGGGGGATGCCCCTGCTGGCAAGGTGTGCGATGAAATCTTTTGCCAACATGCGCGAGCTTTTCAGTCATGTGGCGGCGGAAGAATGCGCCTGCCTGTCTCAAGATCGTGTCTCCAGAGCGCATTCCAATTCACTTGCAACGCACGCTGGTTTTCGATGTAGCGCAGACCCGCCGGAAAACGTGTCGGCAGGTCTGCAACACACGCTAATAGTGCGGCGGCCCGGGTGGTAGCCAAGGTCTCTTGCCGACCGTCACATCGTGTACCGTGCGCGAACAGTCTTCGAATGCAGACTCGGTGACAGTCGACCAGGTGACAGTCCAGACAAAGGTTTTCGAAACCGCGACGCCGTTGAGGACGCATGAGTTCCACGGTGGCAATATGACCCTGAGATCGTAGCAACCGGGAGCAAGGTCAGACACAGTCATGCTGCGCGAACTCTCAACCGGCGTGCCGTACAGTTGGTTCGGTCCCCACTGCCCAGTCGAGCACGGTGAAATGTAGAGCTTATTGATGACCAAGCCGGAATGATTGACGAGCGTAACGTCGGCGGCGCTGCCTTGGCGTGCCGCCAGCACGGCAACGATTGCGGCAAGTCCCCCACTCCGAAGCAGCGATTTCCGCATAAGTGTGGCCTCGATGCCGTGCACGGGAACGCGATCGCAAACCGCCCGAAAGATTGAGGTAGCCAAGGCGTGTGACAGTTCTACGAAAGCTGCCGCACGGGAGTTGGAGCAAGATCGCGAAAAGCATGCACGCAGACTTGATCCGCGGGTGGAAACCGGGTGCCGGAAGAGACCATGCTCAGACGAGAGAGCTAGAGCATGATCCCGAAAAAGCCTGCCCTCGGACTTGATCCGAGGGTGGAAACCGGTATTCGGAAAAGATCATGCTCAAACTCAAAATCTAGACCCTGATCCGATTCAATCGAAATGGATCAGGGTCTAGTGATGAATCCTGGTGACGCGATGTGCTCGCAAGACGCCCGCGGCGTTCACCTCGAGCGTCGGCGGCGCATGGTTCAAGTCGACCGGAGTTCCTTCGTGGTTGCCGTCGAACATCGTAAATGTGACCGAGCGATCGTCCTGCGACAGCACAATTTGCCGCTCGGCGATCTGGGCGACCTTCCAACCGTCGATCTCGTCGCCGATATGGACGTGCATCGCCTTCTCGGCAGGCGCTCCGCGAACGACGGCGCTTGCTTCTCCATCCTCCACCAGAATTCCAAATAACGCGAGCTTTGGCGGTGGTGGCGGCGGCGGTGGTGGCGCCGCGACAGGCACAGCATCGGCGGAAATGGGCGGCCGTCGTCCGCGGGTAAAGAGCGGCCGGTCGCGCGTGGCGTTGAATTCTTTGAGCGGATGTGCCGCCAGCGGATTGTCCAACGCCGCGGCATGGCTTTGCGATGACGCATTGTCTTCGGCGCGCAGAGGCACCGCGCTCAAAACAACTGTGACAAGCAAGCCGAGGCCCGCCAAGTTGCTTATCGAGTGGTTGCGTATCAAGCTATGGACCAAGTCTAATATTGCTCTTCACGTATCAATTTGCCGTCCCGACAGGCACCGAGCGCGCAGAAGCCCGAGCAGGATCGCAATCCGGACGCCGATTTTCGCATACGATCATGTGCGAAACGAATAATCGGATCAAGGCCGGGCGTCCGCAGTGAGCTGGAGCGCGTTTATTTGAACTGATCGGCCTGTCTTTTTTTCGTCACGATACCAGATCGAGCCGCGCGTTACTTCTCGGGATCTTGGTTCGGAGGATCGATCAGAACATCGGAATGCCTGAGCCGCTCGAGGAGCAGCCGCGGATCGAATTTCTTGTAACTTGTCGGAATGACAAACAGATCCTCTGGTTGTGATGCCTCCTGAATATTTCGAAGCCCAAAGGTGGCGCCGTCCTCGGTCGCGATCTTGAGTGGGAACTTAAGTTCCGGATCGATCCAGCCGGCGCTCCGGCCACTCGGCGAGATCGCTTCGAACTTCACCGCGGCGCGTCCGGCAATCGTCTCACGGCCGCCTGCTTCGCAGCGCCAGCGACCGCTTTGGTCGGCAATACCGGCAACTTCGGCCATGGTCTGCCATTGCGGACAGGGGTCGTCGGCAGCAAGCGGCACAAAGAGCCGGGTCAGCCGGCTCGACTGCATGGCGTCCATGAAGACATGCGACTGCGGACGCACGAGATAAGCGGCCGGCACGCTGCCGTCGATCAAGAGAAAACTATCTGGAAAATCGGAGATCTCGATGCGGACCTTGAGGTCGTCGACATAGAGCTTGCCGGGTGTGCCGACTGCCTCGCCGGCGGCGGTGCTGGTGACGATCTCGGCTGAGAATTGCCCTGCCTGCGCAAGTCCACCGAGACTCGCCATCATGGCGCTGACGGCCGTTGCAATGACCGCGGTTATGCGCCGTTGCATTTTGCCAGCTCCCTTTACCGATTTATTTCAATGCAATTGCGGTTGGTCAAAAAAGGCCGTCCCACAAAGGACCGACGCCGTTCTGCCCCTTGAGGCAGCACGGCGCCGGCTCACGTCACATGACTTTAGATTTCATGTGGAGACGCGACGGCGCCTCCACATGCCGTTTCTTGCTTACTCGGTAAACGGCTGACTGACAGCGTGCGAGAAGTCGAAGGCACTGAACAAGTCATCGAGCGCCGGCATATTGGTCGGAACGTAGGGGTCGTTGTTCTTGGCAACCGGGTTCGGCAGGTTGTCGCGGCTGCGATCCGTCAGCGGCTGGAGTTTCCAGTTACGCTCGATGAACTTGTCGAGCGAAACGTGGTCGGTATAGGCGTGATTGACCTTGCCGCCCGTCGTGTAGGGCGAGAGGATCAAGAGCGGAATGCGCGGGCCGTCGCCGAAGAAGTCGATCGGCTGCACGAAACCCGAGTCCCAATATCCACCAGCTTCGTCCCAGGTGATGAATACGGCAGTGGTGGCCTTCAGCTGCGGATTGGCCTCCAGCGCGTCGAGGACGTTCTGCACATAGGCCTCGAACAGGTCGACCTTCGAGCTCGACGGATGTCCGTCGAGGACGCCGTCAGGCTTGCCGACCGATACTGCCGGCAGCTTGTTGTTCTTGATATCCGCGATCAGGTCGACGGTATCCTTCAGATGATCGGAAGGATTGTTTGTCATGACCGATGTCGAATACTGGAACGGATTGCAGATCTGGCAATAGGTCGCACCCATGGCATGGGCCGGATCGGCCACGGCGGCCGCGGTCAAGGGGCCCGCGGTCGAATTCAGGATCGCCGGATTGGCGGCAGCGAAGTTCGACAGTGCCACGGCGTTGTTGTAATTGCCGCCGAAATAGGCCCAGCTGATCTTCTTGTCATTGAGCGCGTCGCCGATGTTCCTGAGCGACGACGGCGGGATCGAACCCTGGGTGGCCGGCGACGGCACCACGGTGCCGTTGGGCAGGTAACCCGGATTCGTGTTGTTGAGCATGTAGTAGTGATCTTCAGAGCAGTTCGGCTCGGCGGTGTAGGGCAGATTGTTCAGATAGTCGACGATCGGCTTGACGCCCGGCTGGGTCACGTCCGAGCAATTGCTGAAATTTTTGTCGGCCGTGTACTTGTTCACGGTGCTGGAGACCGGGTTTGGATTGGCGATCATACTCGCCGGCGGTGTGGTGGCGTTGCCATTGCCGTCGCTCCAATAGATCGCGTCGGCGGTCCCGAACATGACGTGGTTCTGCGCCGTGCCGCCCAGGAACGACTGGTGGAAGTTGTCGCTCAAGGTGAAGCGATCGGCCAG
>DATAQN010000051.1:0-2190 GCA_036264635.1 Xanthobacteraceae bacterium
GTGATCGACGAGGGCGGCCGGGTCGTCAATCCGCGCTTCCGCGACTATCATCTGCCGTCGTTTGCCGACGTGCCGCGCACGGAAGTTTATTTCGCCGACACGTATGATGCGATCGGGCCGATGGGCGCGAAGTCGATGAGCGAGAGCCCGTACAACCCGGTCGCCGCCGCGATGGGCAACGCGCTGCGCGACGCCACCGGCATCCGGTTCACCGCAACGCCGTTCAAGCCGGACCGGTTGTTTCCGGCGCTGAAGGAGAAGTTTGGGTAGGCCACGCCGCCGTAGGGTGGGTAAAGCGCAGCGTGCCCACCATTCACACTGTGCTTTGGACGGTGGGCACGCTTCGCTTTGCCCACAATCTAACTCCCCCGATAGGTCGCGTAACTCCACGGCGTCACCAGGAGCGGCACGTGGAGATGGCCCTCGGGCTCGCTCACGGAAAAACGCAAGGGACTTTCATCGAGGAAGGGCGGATCCGACATCGGCACGCCGCGCGCGGCGAAATATTTGCCGACGGAAAAGCGCAGCTCATAGCTGCCGATCGGCACCGGGCGGCCACCGATCAGCGGAGCATCCGTGCGGCCGTCGGGATTGGTGACGGCTCGCGTGATCACGCGGCTCTCCCCGAGTGCTGCGAGCTCGACCAGTTCGACTGCGATACCTGCCGCGGGCTTACCGTTGTGATTATCGAGCACATGGGTCGAGAGCCGGCCCGTGACCGGCAGGCGGTCGTCGGCCGCCACGAGTTGATCGAGCCGCAGCGCTGCGATCCGGCAAATCTCCTCGATCGAGGCTTTCATCTCGGTCGCGGCGTCGTTCGGCAGCCGGCGCTCGAAATCGCGCAGGATGGCATCCTTGGTCTGGCGGCGGACGCAGACGATATAGGGAAAGCCGAATTTGGAACGATAGGCGTTGTTGACGCGTTCGAACGCGTGATATTCGGCATCCGACAACCGGTCGAGCCCGACGCTGTTCTGCTCGGCGTCGGACTCGGCGGTCAGTCCCGCAGCGCGCTGGGTCTTGTCGGCGAGATCGGGATGCGCCTTGATCAGCGCAAGACGCCGCTCGGAAGGTGCGCGCTCCACCGCCGACTTCATCGCCGCGAACAGCGCACCCACGCCGGCAAAGGGCCGCGCCGTAGCCGCCTCTTCCGCAATCCATGGCGAATGCTCGAAGATGTTCGCAAGCACCGCGACGAAATCGCTTTTGCTGCTGGCGTTCAACTCGGCAAGCGTCTTGTCCGACATCACTGCCCTCGCCTAGCCGATCTCATGTGCATCTGCGGCGAGATGCTTCAGGTTCGCGTGCCAATGCTCGGCGATTGCAAGCCGCGTCGGTACCCAGACGCGATCATGCTTGCCGATATAGTCGAGAAAGCGCATCAAGGCCGCCGCGCGGCCGGGCCTGCCGACGATACGGCAGTGCAATCCGACGGACATCATCTTCGGCGAGGTCTCGCCCTCGGCATAGAGCACGTCAAAACTGTCCTTGAGATATTCGAAGAACTGTTCACCGCCGCCAAAGCCCTGCGCGTTGACAAAGCGCATGTCATTGGCATCGAGCGTATAGGGAATGAAGAGCTGCGGCCCGGCGGGCCCCTTGATCCAGTAGGGCAGATCGTCGGCATAGGAGTCGCAGAGATATTTGAAGCCGCCCACCTCCATCAGCAGGCGATTGGTGTTGATCGAGGAGCGGCCGGTGTACCAGCCGAGCGGACGTGAACCTGTCGCCTCGGTATGCACGCGGATCGCTTCCGCAATTTCAAAGCGCTCCTCGGCCTCCGACATATCCTTGTGCTCGATCCATTTCAGGCTGTGGCTGGCGATATCCCAGCCCGCCTCCTTCATGGCCGCGACGACTTCCGGATTGCGCATCAAGGCGGTGGCGACGCCGAACACGGTAGTAGGCAGGCCGCGCCCGGTGAACATGCGAAACAGCCGCCAGAAGCCGGCGCGCGAGCCATATTCGAACATCGATTCGATGTTGGCGTGGCGCTGCCCCGGCCAGGGCTGCGCGCCGAGCACGTCGGACAGGAAGGCTTCCGATGCACGATCGCCATGCAGGATGTTGTTCTCGCCGCCCTCTTCGAAATTGACCACGAACTGCACCGCGACCCGCGCGCTATCAGGCCATTTTGGATCGGGCGGATTGCGGCCATAGCCGCGGAGATCGCGCGGGTATTTGGCCTCG
>DATAQN010000106.1:0-12312 GCA_036264635.1 Xanthobacteraceae bacterium
CGAGCGCTTCTTCAATAAACTCAAGCATTTTCGCGCCATCGCAACCCGATACGACAAGCGCGACGACAACTACCTCGCTTCCATCAAACTCGCATCAGCTAGAATTTGGATGCGATTTAATGAGTCGACGACCTAGAGCGACCATGCCTTTGCCGCGCATTGCTTCTCGAATGACAGCGAAGGCCTCCTGCCCCACATCGTCATTGGGCACCATGTAATACGGACTATCGAGGTAGCGCTCGTCGATCTGTTCACGAGGCACAAACGTGTCGATTTCGAGCGTGTGGCTGCTTTCGAGCGCGACAGCGTCGAGTTCTTCATCTTCGACAAGAAGGAAAGTGTTCTTGTCGTACTCGTAGCCGCGGCCCTTGTCGTGACCCTCTACCGGCTCGCGCGTGACGTCGTCCACCAGCTCTTGGCGAAGCCGGTTCCCGGTCTTCTTATTGATCTGCCGGAACGAAACGCGCTCGGATGATGTGGACGCGGGAAACAGCGCCACCGGACAAGCAACGAGTGCGAGCTTGAGATAGCCCTTCCAATAAGGCCGAGAAGGCAGCACGGCGAACTCCTACGCAACAGAGACGACTATTGTACCCGAATTATACGGGGCCTGCGTTCGCGGTCCTTTCTCAGCCAACGGGTGACCCGGGGTCTTCAGTCGCAAGTTATTGGACGCATCGGACTTGCGGGCGACTACACTTGGTGGTGTGGCGAACGTACCGCGACCGGTGGAAATTGGACTCCAGTGATTGACGGCCACAATTAACGCTCCGATGCCGTTTAGCGTCGGAGCGTTAAGTCATGTGGGAATTCAACCGTTGGGCTTCTGCGCTGGGCGAGCTGCTGTCGGGGGATGGGGACTCGCTCGGTGCGGCCCAATGGGCGCTGATCTACACGCAACGTGGACTCGTTCAATGCACGAGTGCGTGAAATAGCCATCTTCCTCTGACTTGGACTGCTCAGCCCCGGCGCGCCGCAGTGCCGGGGCTTTTTTGTCCCTCTGCGCTTTCCTCGTTTGGGTTGGGACTTCGGGTTAAGAGCGTCGAACTCCTCTCATGCGGCGCATAGCGCTGCATGAATCTCAAGAATATCAAGCACCATCGCGGGTGTCTTAGCGCGACCTAATCCGCACTCAGTAGCAAAACCAAATCTTGGCAGAAATTGCTTTGCAGCCGCTGCCCTTTCGCGTGATCCTGAAACTCCATCACTCAGGTGGATGAGTCCGAGATAAATTTCGGTTGAGGATGAGAGTTCAAGAGTTCGCAGCGGCCCAAAATACGCGGCATCTTTACGCGCGATCGGAACGGGTAGATGGATGTAAGTGAGTTCACGTCCCGCCCGCAGCGTAAGAGCATTCGCCAGCTCGACCATTGCAGTTGTGTCGAGCGGCTCGATCTGATGCCTGCCGCCCCAATCACCGTAGCAAAAATGGAACCCGATTTGCACGGACTTAGGGACAGCCATACAGAGCCGCGACAAACGCGACAGCACTTGTTCGCGGACCGCCGCGCCGGAGAACGGCGCGGGCTGCGTCGCAAGTATCCGGCCGTCCCACCACAAGACTTCCCGCACCATATCGAATTGGATGCAGAGATCGTTGTGCGGAATCGCGGCACACAACCGCGCTATCTCCTCTAGCATTGCGCGTTCGTAGGCGGGTTCGATACTCAACAAAGCGGCCGGTGCGCACGCGGTGCCTGCCACATTGATCGGTGTCGGCAAGCAAACCTGAAATCTCATCGACTTCGGAAACATTCCAGCTTCGCGCGCACGCAGAAAGTCGGCATACGACGCGCGCGCCTCGCGCGAATAACCGAGTTCACCGAAACGCACATCCTCTGCGCGCACACCATCCGCGAGCTTGAGACGCAGCAAACGCGCACCTCGGTTCGCCCGGTCGCTTTCGTCACTGAGCTGAAGAAACGGATTGCCCAAAAACACCGGATATTGCCAATTCACCCAGACCCGACGTCCCCCCGGCTCACCATCCGGGATGCGGGCGAGATGAGCCCCTAGCATCCGGCCAACGGTTGAGAAGACTTCGTCGACAGTCGGCAAACCAACGCTACCAACAAGATGAGCTTTCATTTTCGGACTTTCCAATTCGCGTTGTACGAAACAAGTCAGTCGATCGGCTGGATGTGCGCGTCGGTGACAATGTCTTGATTGAACTCGACCTGCTTTTTGAAGAATTGATCGAGTTGTGCGGGCGCCGAACCGACCGGATCGACATTGATGTCGTTGTAACGCTTTTTTGTTTCCGCAGTCCCGACCGCCGCCCCAATCTTTAGCGACAGTTTGTCGACGATGGCCGCGGGGGTCTTGGCCGGCGCGAAGACCGCGACCCACATCGGATATTCGTAGCCGGGCAATACCTCGGATATGGCGGGAACGTCCGGAAGGAACGACGAGCGTTTCAGCGTCGTGACACCGAGGGGCCGTACCCGGCCAGCTTTGATGTTGCCGAGCTGGGGCGCGAGGCCATCGATAATCATATCAATCTGGCCACTGACGAGAGCAGCCGAAGATTCGGAATTGCCGCGAAATGGGACGTGCAAAACATCTACGCCAGCAAGGCGCTTGAACAGCTCGACCGGAATGTGCGAGGAGCCGCCGACGCCGCTCGAACCAAATGTGTATTTACCTGGGTTGGCTTTGAGGAGCGCGACGAACTCCGCGAGGTCATTTGCCGGTACATTAGGATTGACCACTAGCACCAGCGGAAACTGCGCGACCAGCGAGACGCCGGCAAAGTCTTTCTCTGTGTCATAGGCGAGATGCCGATGCAACGCGGGCAGTGCGGCTTGACCAGGTCCAGCAAACAAGAGCGTGTAACCATCAGGATCGGCCTTCGCAACTGCATTGGCGCCGATTGCGCCGCCAGCACCGCCGATGTCCTCGACCACGACGCTTTGTCCGAGCGCTTGGCTGAGCGGCGCCGCCATAATTCGCGCCATGGTGTCGACGCCCCCGCCTGCCGCAACGGGCACAACTATTCTGATCGGTCGGTTGGGCCAACTCTCGTCGGCGGATGCAACCAGAGCGCCGACGAGAGTGAGGCCGAGGATCCCTGTGATGAGTCTTGCGAGCATCGTTATCCTCCTGTTCGTCCGCCGCCTTTTGTTTGAGGCATGACCACTTGATGAGGTGTGGAGCGGCGCGGCTTCAAGAAGAGGCCGTCAAACTCGCTGCAATTACGCGTAATGTGGAACAAAGGGACCGCATAAAGGCTTGCGCCACCGGCTAATTTCTACTGCCCTTGTTGGGTTTGCTTGATGCCAAGCTCGTTAGCAAATCTTGTGACCGTAGCCCGCTGTTCTTCGATCGAGTGACTGAATTCCTCCGGCCCACCGACGTTTAAGAATTGTCCCGTGATCAGGAGGCGGTCTTGAATTGTCTTATCAGCAACGGCTTGAATGTCGGAAGTGATTTTCTCTCGAATTTCAAGTGGCATGCCGGTCGGGCCAAAAAGGCCAACTAAGCCGTCAAACGTGAGCGCCGGATGGCCGGCTTCCTTTACCGTGGGAACATTCGGTTCTGTCGGCGCACGCACCGAATTGGTCACTGCGAGCAGCTTAATCTTTCCGGACTCAAGTTGGGGGCGCACTATCGCCATAGCGGCCTCGTAAACTTGAACGCGATTTTCGGCAAGGTCATTGGCAGCGTCGATGGGATTTTTGTACGCCACTTTCGACATGTTCAGGCCGTCCTGCTTGAGCCATCCAGCGAATGTGAAGTCGAGCGCGCCGGTGACGCCAGCCCAGTTCAGTTTGCCCGGCTCGGCTCGGATCATTGCGACTAACTCGTCGAGCGAGTTCACCTTCATACCGATGGGCACCGCTATGGTGATGATGGTGTTCGAAATACGCGTGATCGGGACGAGGTCGCTCGATTTGTAAGGCAAATCGTCGTGCAGAAAGGGATGTGCGGTAAATGCAGATGTCGGCGAGACCAGCAGCACGTGGTCGTCGTGTGCGTTGACGAACGCGCTGATCGCGACTATGCCGTCGCCACCTGGACGATTCTCGACGATAAGGGGCTGGCCCCAACGCTGTGATAGCCGATCGGCGAGAAGCCGCGCCCCAATGTCCGTGCCGGATCCTGGCCCGAGCGTCGAAATGAGCTTCACCGGCCGGTTCGGCCAGCTAGATGCAGCAGACAACCCTCTTTCTGAACTCGCTATCAGACCGAAAGCTAATGCCAGCGCCAGCACATAGCCCAACCACAGACGCATCCTTTCCCCCTCCTTAAGCGCGGCTTTTTTAGGATTGCCCACCGCTGCAATTGATGACTTGTCCAGTAACAAAGCTTGCATCGTCGGATGCCAGGAATGCAACAGCCGCCGCCTGTTCTTCGGGCAGTCCGCGTCGGCGCAACGCTTGCTGGTTGCGGATGTCTTCAGCCATTTCGTAACGGAATTCCTCGGCCTGTCTGTCGTCTTGAGCCATCACGCCCGGTCGAATGAACTGTCGCGGCGTAACACGATCGCTAATTTCGGTTCCGCCCGGCGACACTGTATTGATCCTAATGCCATAGCGTCCGTATTCCTTCGCCAGCACAGTCGTCAGGGCCAATATACCGCCCTTAGAGGCGGCGTAAGGAAGACGATAAAGTCAGCGAATGGATTGCGAACCCAAATTCACGATCGAGCCAGATCGCTGTTCCATCATGATCGGCAGAGCCGCTAAACAACACCACAGAGTGGGGTACAGCGACCGTTCCAATTCGAGCTTTACTTCCTCTTCGGTGTAGAGGTGATACGGCTTTATCCAGATCGTACCGCCCACATTGTTGACCAGCACGTCGATGCGGCCGTAAATCTCCTTTGTTCGTCTCATCAGTTCCTGTGCACCGGAGAATGTGCTGAGATCGATAAGGAGCTTCGTCGCGGCGATGCCGTGATCCCGCAGTTCGGCTTCGGCCTCGCTCGCCGTGGCATCGACGCGATCGGCAACGACCATAAGTCCGCCTTCTTCGCCAAGGCGCCTCGCCGTCGCTCGCCCAATGCCTTGGCCAGCGCCGGTGACGATGCAGACTTTATCCTTTAGGCGGCGGCCGCCGGCCGCCCGAACATCCAATGGGGTTGTCATGTGCTGTGCCTCACGTAGCCTGAAGTCGAGCCGTGGGATCCTTACGCACGCACATTCGAGGGTGCTCGCTACGACTGCGTCCTTTTCGTAAAGGGGGCGCGCGGGGCGTGACCTGACGGATTTTTTGGACCAGGCAGATGGAGATTACCGGATTGGAGCATGGCGATCCAAGTTGATTGATTGGCCTGTGGATGTCTGCGGCGCAGGTGGCCGATATCCGAGCGATGAATGTGGGCGAGTGGTGTTGGGCAATTGCTCGATGACAACCACGCAGGATCCTGTGCATGAACGATTCGCTTTGTCAGCAACCGCCTGTTCGAGCCGCAGGCCGGATTTGGGTTGAGCGGATGCCCCGCGAGCACAGAGGCGTCTTAAGGCGCACCTCACGGCAATCCCTGGCAACTCACTCTCCAGCTTCGAGCGGAGATTATCCGGCTCCGTGTGGATGCCTAGCACAATTGGCTTGGTGGGATCGGTCCAAAGCCACTCGCAAATCGGACTTGCGCGGCATCTCCATAAGCATTGTGAGGATTAGCTCGCACTCGGTACGCGAATGCGTGTCAGTGACACGCGTTGCGAAATTAAGTGCCGCTAGTGAGTCATATGCGCGTTTGATCCGACCAGGTTTCCGCGCCGAACCGAATGCACTTCGCACCGATTTTTGTGTATCACAGTGTATCACTAATTCGGCACTTCCTACCCAAAATGGAATAGGCCGCTAAATCATTGATTTAGCGGCCTTATTTTGGTTGCGGGAGTAGGATTTGAACCTACGACCTTCAGGTTATGAGCCTGACGAGCTACCGGGCTGCTCCATCCCGCGCCAAGGGTATCCGGTGGTTTGATTTTTCGCAGTGTCGTGTAGCAAGCGCTCTGCGATAAGGGAAGTGCAGCGGGCCGATTTTTTCGTCATAATGTCATAAAGAAACCCATCGAAACGACATGCACGGACCCGTAGAAGCATTTATGGCCGAAAAACCTGCCCTGCAACCCAAAGCGGCAATCGGGCCGGCTTTGCGCGCGGTCGCGGCCGCTATCCTGGCGGACGCGCGGGTAGCCATCTCCGACCCCGAGCACACCAATGAAACGGCCGTGCACCATTTCCGCCGCGCCATGAAGGAATGGCGAGCGCTGATGCGGCTTTTGGCGCCGTTCATCGCCGATTCGATGCGCTGGCGACATGAGGCGCGCGATCATGCCCGTTCGCTCGCCCAGGCACGCGATGGCGCGGCGGCTTTGAATGCTTTCGACGGGCTCATCGACAAGGGCAACCTGGTGCTGTCGTCGCGCTCGAGCGAAACGATCCGCGCCCGGCTCGAAGCACTGCGCGCCGGCGAAGAGCGCTCGAGCCTCACCCCGATGCTGCGCGATGCCATCTTGGCCTGGCTCGACGTCGCTGCCGCGGCCGTCGAAATGTGGCCGCTCGATACGCTCGAGTTCACCGCCGTCGCCGGGCAGCTCACCAAGAGCTATCGCAGTGCGCGCACGCAGATCCCTAAAGATTGGACTGCGGCCAGAGGTGAGGAATTGCACACGCTGCGCCAGCGCGTGGTCACGCTGCGTTATCAGATGGAATTGGTCGAGCCGCTATGGCCGCGTTTTGCCCGCATGTGGATCGACGAAGCCGAGCGCATTCGCGGCCGGCTCGGCCAATGCCAGGACATCGAGGTGCTGACGCGGCTCACCGCGCCGCATCAGCTCCTGGCGCATTGGCGCTCGCGGTTGACCCCGCCTTGTACGGAACGCTCGACGGAGCTTTCGCAACGTGCCGCCCGCATCGCACTCCGCCTGTTCGCCGAACGGCCGAAGGCATTCCGTCAGCGCCTCGAAGCGCTGTGGGACCGGCAATAGAGCATCACTGCGCGGACGCGCCGTTTGCGCTCATCCCCAGATAAATCTCCTGCACTTGCGGATCGCGTTCGAGCGCGGCGGCCGGGCCTTCGAGCGCGATGCGGCCGGTCTGCAGCACGTAAGCATAGTCGGCGATGCCGAGCGCAAGCGGGATCGACTGCTCGGCGAGCAACAGAGTAAGACCCTGGCGATGCAATTGCGCCAACGTGTCGTAGAGCTGCTCGACGATGGCGGGCGCAAGGCCGAGACTCGGCTCGTCAAGCATCAACAGCCGCGGCTCGCTCATCAGCGCGCGGCCGAGCGCAAGCATCTGCCGCTCGCCCCCTGAAAGCGTGCCGGCCGATTGCCGCCGCCGTTCGGCGAGCCGCGGAAACAAGGCGTAGACGCGGTCGAACAGCGCATTGAGGCGCGAACGATCGGCAAGCGCGGTCGCGCCCAGCCGCAGATTCTGCTCGACGGTTTGCGATACGAAGAGCCGCCAGCCCTCCGGCGAGAGCGCGAGCCCTTTGCTCACGATCGCATAAGCCGGTTCGCCGAAAATAGTCTCGCCGCGCCATTCGATCGCGCCGCGCGCCGGCCGCACCAATCCGGCAACCGCATTCAGCGTCGTCGTCTTGCCGGCGCCGTTGGAGCCGAGCAGCGCCACCACCTGCCCGGCCTCGACGGCAAGCGAAATGTCGGCGATGCCCACCAGATCGCCGTAACGCACTTCGAGATGCTCGACTTTCAGCTCCAGCATGGTCACGACTCCGCCGGACGCCGATGCCGTCGGCCCAAATAGGCCTCGATCACCGCCTCATCGCGCACGATCTGTTCCGGCGTGCCGCTCGAGATGACATGGCCCTGATTGAACACGAGCACGCGCTTGGTCAGCGTCATGATCACTTCCATGATGTGCTCGACGATAACGATGGTGATGCCCATGTCGTGGATGCGCCGCACCAGCGCGATGGCCTCGCGCAATTCGGTCGGCGTCAGCCCGGCCAGTGATTCATCGAGCAGGAGTAGTCGCGGCTCGGTCGCGAGTACACGCGCGATCTCGAGCCGTTTGCGTCCCGGCGTGCCGAGCGAACGCGCCGGCTGTTCGGCGCGCAAGCCGGTCAGCTCGACGATGCGCTGCGCCTGCTCCCGCGCGTCATTGCGATGCGGATGGCGCAGAAACGCGCCGACCATCACGTTATGCAACACGCTCATGTCCTCGAACGTGGTCGGCACCTGAAAGGTGCGGCCGATGCCGAGACGTGCACGCGCATCCGGCGGCGCGAAAGTGACGTCTTTGCCGGCGAATGAAATCGTGCCGCTGGTCGGCATGGCTTCACCGGCAAGGCAATTGAAGAAGGTCGATTTGCCGGCTCCGTTCGGGCCGATCAGGCCGATGATCTCGCCTTCGTCGACAGCCAGATCGGCACCCGCGACCGCGCGAAAACTGCCGAAAGCTTTCGAAATATTTTTTGCCTCAAGCAGCATGGACACGCTTCCGCAAATGTGGCGCGAGGCGCTGCCACAGATCGAACAGGCCGCCCGGCTCGAACCGTGCGATCAAGACAATGATGCCGCCATAGAGAATGTAGGTCAGGCCGGAGCCGCCGCCGCCGAACCAGCTGTTGGTGGCGGTCTGCAGCGGGATCAGGATCAGCGCGCCGACCAATGGGCCGAACAAGGTGCCGGCGCCGCCGATCGCCGCGATAATCACCATCTGCACCGAGACCAGAATGCCGAAGCCGGAATCGGGATCGATGAATCCGGTCTTGATCACATAAAGCGAGCCGGCGACCGAGGTGAAAGCGGCCGATAGCGCCAGCGCCTGCATCTTGGTTCGCCGCACCGGCACGCCGAGGCTTTTCGCCGCGCGCTCGCTCGCTTTGATGGCGCGCAGATAGAAGCCAAAACGGCGGCGCTCGAGGAACGCGGTAACGGCGAGCACCAACGCAAGCACGGCGAGGAAGATATAGTAATAAGGCAGCTCGCCGCGGAATGTCAGGTCCCAGATGCTGCGCGCGGTCGCCGGGCCCTGCAGGCCGATCGCGGCGCCGACGAAATCCCAGGTCCCGGTGAAGATGTGAATGAGCTCGGCGACCGCGATGGTCGCCATGCTGAAATAATGTCCGGTGAGACGGAAGGTCGGCAGTCCGATAACGAGCGCCAGTGCAACCGAGAGCACGATGCCGGCCGGGATTCCCGCAATCGGCGGCCAGCCCCATAGATTGTAAACCAGCAGCGGCAGATACGCGCCGAGCCCGAAGAACATGCTGTGGCCGACCGACACCTGCCCGGCATAGCCGCCGACAATATTCCACGCCGACGCCGAAATCGCCGCCAGCAAAAACGTCACGCCGATGTCGCGATAGAACTCGCTCGGCAGCAAGAGCGGATAAAGCAGCAGCGCCGCCGCGAGCAAACAGATGCCGATACGCGGAGACAGCGCCATGTTCACGCTTTCCCCATCAGGCCTTGCGGGCGGAACCAGAGCAGCGCCACGAACAGGCCGTAGACGACAACGTCTTTATAGATCGCGCCGAGCCAAAAGGCCGACACCGCTTGAATGAGACCGATGATCAGGCCGGCATAGAGCGAGCCGATGACGCTGCCGAAACCGCCGAGCGCAACCACGACAAAAGCGATGAGCCCGAATGTCTCACCAACCGACGGCGAAAACGGATAAGCCGTTGCGAGGAGCGCGCCGGCAATGCCCGCGGCGCCCGCTGACAACCCCCAGGCCAAAGCCTGCATGCGGTCCGGCCTGATGCCCATCAGCATCGCGGCGGCGCGGTCTTCCGCCACCGCGAGCAGCGTGGAGCCGATCGTGGTGTGCGTCAGGAGAAAATGCAACGAAAGCGTCAGCGCGATCGCCACCGCTCCGGCCACGAGCTGCGCCAGCGGCAGGAAAATGCCGCCGATATTGACCGTGCCGGATAACGCATTCGGCGGCAGCGTCACGAAATTCGCCGAGAAGATAAAGAACGCGGTGTAGCGCAACAGCAGCGCCAACCCGAAGGTCGAGAGGATCTGCGACAGCATCGGGCCGCGGATCACGTGCTTGATCAGCGATGCATAAATGCCGAGCCCGAGCACGAACAAGGCCAAAGCCGCGGCCAAAGCAAACACCGGGGGGCCGCCATGCAGATAAACCACGGCAAGAAATGCGACATACATGCCGAGCATGACGAATTCGCCATGGGCGAAATTGATGAAATTCATCATGCCCCAGATCAGCGTGAGGCCTGATGAAAACAACGCGTAGATGGCCCCCAGCAACAGGCCGCCCGCGATCACCTGCACAATGACCATGAACGCGCTCGCCTCCCCAAGCAGCGCCTTCCCCACCGGCCTTGCCAGTCTGCCATTTGGCCGGGATCAGGAAAAGGCGGCAGGAAAGGCCGGCAGGAAAGGCCCGAGTGGGACATGACCCAGGGGCAGTTCTTCTGTGCGCAATCGCGGGTGGAGGCTAAGCCATTTCGCCTGCTACATGCTTTGGCAAAGCAATTGCACTTTTGGCAGCGTAATTGCATGTGGGCGGTCGGCGAAAATGGCCCGACATAGAGGGAGCTGATAAGTGGCTAATCTTGCAGGACCTGCATCCGCAGCGGATCGACTTCTGGCATCGGCTGACGTGCCGGTCAAAACCAGCATTTTAGTTCTGGTTCTTTGTTGGATCGGCATTTTCTCCGAGGGTTACGACGTCGGCGTTCTGGGTGCGATCCTGCCCGCGCTCGCGACCGATCCGAACTGGAAGCTCACGCCGCTCCAGCTCGGCGCGCTCGGCAGCTACACGATCTTCGGCATGCTGGCGGGCGGCCTGTTGAGCGGAACGCTGAGCGACCTTTACGGCCGCAAGCCGATGTTTCTGTTCTGCCTCACGCTGTTCGCCGCCTGCATGGTGGTGACGGCGTGGTCACCGACGCCGCTGTGGTTCGGCGTCAGCCGCTTTATTGCCGGCCTCGGACTCGGCGGTATCATTCCGGTCGCTGCGGCGTTGACGGTCGAATACTCCTCCGCGCGCAGCAAGAACAGCAATTACGGCATCATGTATTCCGGCTATTCGGTCGGCATCTTTGCCGCTGCTCTGGCCGGCCGCGCTTTGCTGCCGGACTATGGCTGGCGGCCGGTGATTTTGCTGGGCGCCGTGCCCGTGATCTTCGTGCCGGTGATGCTGTGGCTATTGCCGGAATCGCTTGAATTTCTCATCGCCAGGGGACGCGCCAACGCGGCGCGGAAGCTCGCGGCAAGGCTTGCAGTACCGGTGCCGGCGCGAGCCGCCGCCAATGCCGAGACATTGAGCTGGCGCACGGTGCTCGGCGAAATCTTCGCCCGCCGCAACGCCATGGCGACGATCTGCTTTTGGATCGCCTTGTTCATGGGGCTCCTGCTGGTCTACGGCATCGCGCAATGGCTGCCGCAGATCATGCGCAAGAGCGGTTATAATCTCGGCGACGCCCTTCTGTTCTTAGCGGTATTCAGCTTCACGTCGGCGGTCGGCGGCATTCTGCTCGGGCAATGGGCGGATCGCCTCGGCGTTCGGCTCACGGTGACATTGTCTTATTTGCTCGGCGCTGTCGGCATCCTGGCGCTGATCTTCAAGGGCTCGATCTGGCTGAACTACGTGATGGTCGCGATAGCCGGTTTCGGCACGGTCTCGGCATCGCTGATCCTGACCGGCTATCTCGCCAATTATCTGGCACCCTTCGTGCGCTCGGCCGGCACCGGCTGGGCCCTGAGTTTCGCACGCCTCGGGGCACTGTGCGGTCCGCTACTTGGCGGCTACATCGCCAGCATGAACGTCGACGTCAAATGGAATTTCTATGCCTTCGCCGCCGTCGCCACGATTGCTGCCATCGCGACGGCGCTCATCCCGAACAAGCCGGACGCCGATATCCGACGGCGCTGATGCGATTGAGCCCTGCGCGCTGTGGTACGGTCGCCGCTCATCCCGAGGAGCCGCACCATGTACATTGCAGGATTCGTGATCCCCGTGCCGGAGGAAAAGATGGAGGCCTATCGCAAATGGGCCGAGAACGGGGCGGCAATCTTCAGGGAATATGGATGTATTGAGATCGTCGAATCCTGGGAGGACAACGTCCCCACCGGCAAATATACCGACTTTCGCCGCGCCGTTGATGCGAAGGACGGCGAGAAGATTGTCTTCACCTGGCAAGTATGGCCCGACAAGGCGACGCTAGAGTCCGCCGAAGCAAAAATGCATGAGGACAAGCACTTGGAGGTTTCGGGTGAAATTCCGTTCGACCCGCGGCGTCTTATCCTTGGCTGTTTTAAGCCGGTCTATACGATGGGCCGCGAGTGAGGTCTCCGCTCGCTCGTGAGTCCATGTCCTAGCTGTGTACTCGTAAATGTCAGCGGTCCCGATGTCCGCTTC
>DATAQN010000142.1:0-5607 GCA_036264635.1 Xanthobacteraceae bacterium
GGATGCGCTCCCATTTCTCGGCCAGCGCCTCGTCGCGCCAGTCGTCCGGGATCTCGGGCAGAGTTTCGAGGTGCACCGACTTTTTCTCCGGATAGCGCGACAGCCACGCCTCCTCCGAGGTGAAGACGAGGATCGGCGCAAGCCACAGAGCTACGGCGCGAAAAATGTGCTCGATGGCGGAGAGCGCGGCAAGCCGCTTCCGGCTCGAAGGCGGCTCGCAATAGAGCGCGTCCTTGCGGATGTCGAAATAGAACGCCGAGAGATCGGTGGTCATGAACGCGTTCAGCGCCGCGAAGATGCGCTTATAGTCGAAATCCGCATAGGCTTGGCGAATGAGCGGATCGAGCTCGGCCAGCCGATGCAGCATCAGCCGTTCTGGCTCCGGCATCTGCTCCGGCTTGATCCGCTCGCCGTCGTGAAAATGCGCGAGATTGCCGAGCATCCAGCGCAGCGTGTTGCGCAGCTTGCGATAGGTGTCGACCGTCGTTTTCAGGATTTCCGGACCGATGCGCAGGTCATCGGCATAATCGGCGGCGCAGACCCACATGCGCAGAATGTCGGCGCCGGCGTCGTGCATGACGTCTTGCGGCGCGGTGACATTGCCCAGCGACTTCGACATTTTGCGGCCGTCTTCGTCGAGCACGAAGCCGTGGGTGAGCACGATATCGAATGGCGCGCGACCGCGCGTACCGCAGCTTTCAAGGAGCGACGATTGAAACCAGCCGCGATGCTGGTCCGAGCCCTCCAGATACATCACTGCCTCGCCGCCGCCATCCGCTTTGCGTTTGATGTGGGCCAGCGCCGGGAAATGCTGAGGATCCTCGAGCACAAACGCGTGCGTCGAGCCGGAATCGAACCAGACATCGAGAATGTCGTCGACCTTCTGCCAGCCCTCGCCGGCGCGCTTGCCGAGAAAACGCTCGCGCGCGCCGGGTTTGTACCAGGCGTCCGCGCCTTCTTGTTCGAAAGCCTCGATGATCCGCACATTCACGTCGGGATCGCCGAGAATGTCGACCGACCCATCGGGCTTTTCCTCGATGAACAATGTGATCGGCACGCCCCAGGCGCGCTGGCGCGAAATCACCCAGTCGGGCCGGCCCTCGATCATGCCGGTGATGCGGTTCTCGCCTTGCGCCGGCACCCAGCGAGTCACCTTGATCGCGGCTAGCGCCCGATGGCGCAGCGTGTCGCCATGGCGATCGATATCCTTGTCCATCGCGATGAACCATTGCGGCGTATTGCGAAAGATCACCGGCTTCTTCGACCGCCACGAATGCGGATATTGATGTTTGAGCCGCCCGCGCGCGATCAGCATCCCGGCGGCGATGAGAGCCTTGATGACCGCCTCGTTAGCATCACCGCGCTCGCCGGTTTCCGTCAGGACCCGTTTGCCGGCGAAGCCCGGCGCCTGCTCGGTGAAGCGGCCGTCGGCATCGACGGTGTAAGGGATAATCGTGTTGATGCCCTGTGCGGAAAGCTTGGCGGCATTGGCGGTCCACACGTCGAAGTCGTCGCGACCGTGACCCGGTGCGGTGTGCACGAAGCCAGTGCCGGTGTCCTCGGTGACGTGATCGCCGGCAAGAAGCGGGACCGGGAAATCATAATCACCGCCAAAGCCCTTCAGTGGATGTTGACAAAGAACGATCAGCAAATCATCCGCTTCGACCCTTCGAAGTCGCTTGTAAGCCGTAACCCGCGCCTGCCGCAGGACATCCAGCGCAAGTTTATCCGCGAGAACGAGCAAATCTCCGTTCCTAGCCCAATTGTCCAACGGCGCGTCGGTAACTTGATAGAGCCCATATTCGATGCGCGGCGAAAAGCTGATCGCGCGATTGCCGGGAAGTGTCCAAGGAGTCGTCGTCCAGATTACAATTGACGCGTCGGCGAGCTGACGATTTTCCAGTGACGATCCAGCTGACGAACGGCGGATCGGAAATTTCACCCAGACCTGGTCGGAGACGTAGTCTTCGTATTCAACCTCCGCTTCGGCGAGCGCGGTCTTCTCGACCACCGACCACATCACCGGCTTCGAGCCGCGATAGAGCGTGCCGTTGGCGGCGAATTTCATCAGCTCGCGCGCGATCTGCGCTTCGGCAAAAGTGTCCATCGTCGTGTAGGGATGCGCCCAATCACCAACAACGCCGAGCCGCTCGAATTCTTCGCGCTGCACCTTGATCCAGTGCTCGGCGAATTGCCGGCACTCGCGGCGGAATTCGACTAAAGCCGCAGGATTGGAAAGATCGGGCTTGGCTTTGCCTTTGGCGCGATAGTTCTCTTCCTCGATTTTCCATTCGATCGGCAGACCGTGGCAATCCCAGCCCGGCACATAGTTGGAATCAAAGCCGAGCATCTGCTGGCTGCGCGTCACCACGTCTTTGAGGATCTTGTTGAGCGCATGTCCGATATGGATGTTGCCGTTGGCGTAAGGCGGACCGTCATGAAGAATAAAGCGCGGCCGCCCGGCCGCCGCGGCGCGCAACCGCGCGTACAGGCCGAGTTTCTGCCAGCGCGCCAAAATCTCGGGCTCCTTTTGCGGCAGCCCGGCGCGCATCGGAAAACCGGTCTTGGGGAGAAACAGCGTCTCGCTGTAATCGCGCGCTTTCGGTTCGGTCATTGTCGAGCTTCTGGCCTCGGTTGCGCCTTCTAACAAGCCGGGTGCGGTGCGGAAAGGGTCTGTCCCTTCAGGCGCGGCGAGGAACCGAGCGCTCCGCCCTGGCGTTAAAGTCCGCGAGATTGAGGCAGGCGCGGGAGAGAGGGAGCCATTCTTGGACGAGATTCGGGCTGATCGTGAGGCCCGCCGCGCGGTCATTATCACCGATCCCCTGCCCGTCGATAGCAATACCATGTGGGTGTCGGCCGGCCGTGGGGCGCTCATCGGCATTTTCCTGCTGCTGTTTGGCGCCTTCCTTTATGTCGGTCGACCGATATTGCTGCCAATCCTGGCCGCCGCCGTGCTGGCACTGACGCTTGGTCCGTTTATCAAGGCCGCCAAGCAGGCCGGCATTCCGACATGGGCCACGGCAATCCTGATCCTGCTCTTCGGATTCGGCGCCCTTAGCCTGTTGGCCATGGCGCTCGCGCGTCCGGTCACCGAATGGATCGGCCGGGCCCCGGAGATCGGCGCCAGCATCAAAGACAAGCTTGCCGTGCTGGAGCGGCCGCTCGCCGCCTTGCACGAGTTGCAGACTTCATTGTTCGGGGACAATGCCGGGGTCAGCGTGAATATGCCGGCTTCCAATGTTGTGGTGCCGGTGGTCGCCTTCGTCACTCCGGCAGCGGGAGAACTGGTTCTGTTCTTCACCACGTTGTTGTTCTTTCTTGTCGGCGAAATCGAGCTGCGGAATCAGTTCGTCGCCCTATTTGGCAATCGCGATACCAAGCTGCGGTTTTTGAGAATCATGCGCGACATCGAGCGCAACCTTGCCGGCTATCTCACCGTTGTGACGATCGTCAATATCGGCATCGCGATCATCGTCTCGCTTGGCGCCTGGCTGATTGGCTTCCCCAATCCTTTGATCTTCGGGTTGCTGGCAGGCCTGTTCAATTACGTGCCCTATATCGGGCCGGCGATCATGGTCGTCGTCCTATTTGGCGTCGGACTCGTCACCTTTCCTTCGCTCGCGCATGCGCTGATTGCGCCCCTCGGTTTGGTCGCGCTCACGACGCTCGAAGGTCACCTTATTACCCCGACGCTTGTCGGGCGACGGCTCACGCTTAATCCACTTGTGCTCTTTCTGGCTTTGGCATTTTGGACCTGGATGTGGGGCCCGATGGGCGCGTTGCTCGCTGCGCCACTGTCCATTATCGGCCTTGTGGTTGTGAGCCACCTGTTTCCGGCGGACGACGACCGGTTGCCCGAGTGAATGGAACTTTTGCTGCGTCGAAGGTATTATCTTGATCAACCCGCAGTTTTGCATTCACGGAGTAACAGCATGGGCAACGCCTCGACAGCTTCCAGCAACTTACGTGACGCGGCCAGCGAAGCGCGCGAAGGCGTGCGCGATATGGGCCGCGCCGCCGGCGCGGCTTCCGGCGACTTGCAGAAAGATCTACAAATGCTGCGCGAGGATTTTAGCCGCCTCGCCCAGCAGATGGCCGACATCGTCGCCAATGGAGGCAATGCGGCATGGCAGCGGGCGAGATCAGGCGTCGACGGCGTCATGTCCGACGCGCAGGACAAGAGCCGCGAGGCGGTTGATGCGATGCGCGAGGTTTCCGACAAATTTGTCGAGGCCGTCGACGAGTCGATCAAGAATCGCCCTTATACGACGCTCGCGATTGCAGTTGGACTGGGTTTTCTGTTCGGCGCGACGTGGCGGCGCTAAGTGCCGGCGATACGATTGGCGACGCTGATTTTTCGAGCTGAGATGTTGGCATCGGCCGAAGGCGCAAGTGCTCGCACAGCCGATGAAAAATTCGCGTGGCATTTAATGGAGCGTGCGGGATGTTCAAAACCGTGACGCGTGAAATCACATTACTTATTCAGTCGAGGAGTGGGCTGAGCACTTTGGCCGTCGCGTCGGCCGTTGTAATTTTGGCCGCATTGCTGGTTGCGTTCGCGTTTCTTTGCGTCGCCGCGTATGTCTGGCTCGCAGTTCAGTTCGGTAACGTGTTCGCTGGCTTGATTATGGCTGGCGTCTTTGTGGTCATTGCCCTTATCGCGACAATCGTCTGCGTCTCGGCGCGGCGGCGCGCGCGCGAGCGCGCCATTCTTGCGCGGGCGGCGCGGGCCCATTCGCCGTCCTGGCTCCTTGATCCGAAAGTTCTCGGCGCCGCGGTCGAAGCCGGCCGCACAATTGGCTGGCAGCGCATCGTGCCGGTGGCGTTGCTGGCTTTCCTCGCCGCGCAATGGGCACGCGAAAACCGCGACAAGTCCGAGCGGCAGCAGTTTTAGATCGACGACAGTCAGATCGGCGGGAACGCGGCGCCGGCCCGGGCCAAGGCTTCGCGGGCGAGCCGGCTATCTTCCGTCATCTGGCGCATCAGATCCTTGGCGGATGCGAACATCGCTTCGTCGCGCAGCCAGGCTATGAAGGCGACATCGATGTTGGCGCCATAGAGATCGTCGGCAAAATCAAACAAAAAAATCTCCAGAAGCACCGCGCCGCTGTCGAACATCGGCCGCCGGCCGAAGCTCGCCACGCCGTCGTAGCGTCGCCCCGCAATCGCGGTGCGCACGGCATAGATGCCGTGACGGAGCGCGCAAGCCGGATCGAGCCGCAGATTGGCGGTCGGAAATCCGAGCTCACGCCCACGCTTGTCGCCATGGATGACGGTTCCGGAAACAAACCAGGGATAGCCCAGGAACTCGGCCGCATCGTCGAGCCGCCCGGCGGCGAGCGCCGCCCTGATCGGCCCCGACGACACCGGACGGCCGCCGTCCAACAACGGTGGAACGATATCGACGGCAAAGCCGTGCCGCTTGCCTTCTGCCTGGAGAAAATCCGGAGAGCCGGCGCGATTGGTGCCGAAATGAAAGTTGAAGCCGATGGCCGCGCCGCTGATGGCGAAGCGGTCGACAAGAACGCGCTGGACGAAATCTTCGGCAGTCAGTTTGGCAAGGTCGGCGTTGAAGGTCAGCACAATCGCGCCGTCGAGCCCGGTGGC
>DATAQN010000156.1:0-2701 GCA_036264635.1 Xanthobacteraceae bacterium
GCGCCATAAATGCCGGTGGGATGGAATTGCACGAATTCCATGTCCTGCAGCGGCAGGCCGGCCCGCAGCACCATGGCGTTGCCGTCGCCGGTGCAAGTATGCGCCGAGGTACAGGAGAAGTAGGCGCGCCCGTAACCGCCGGTGGCGAGGATCGTCATGTGCGCGCTGAAGCGATGGATCGAGCCGTCGTCGAGCTTGATGGCGACGACGCCGCGGCAGCGGCCTTCTTCATCCACGATCACATCGATGGCGAAGAACTCGATGAAGAATTCGGCAGCATGGCGTAGCGCCTGGCCGTACATCGTGTGCAGCATCGCATGGCCGGTGCGGTCGGCGGCGGCACAGGTGCGCTGCGCGATACCCTTGCCGTAATGGGTGGTCATGCCGCCGAACGGGCGCTGATAGATCTTGCCGTCCTCTCGCCGCGAGAACGGCAGGCCCCAATGTTCCAGTTCGTAGACCGCCTCCGGCGCGCTGCGGCACATATATTCGATCGCATCCTGATCGCCGAGCCAGTCGGCACCCTTGACGGTGTCGAACATGTGCCAGCGCCAATTATCCTCGCCCATATTGCCGAGCGCGGCGGCGATGCCGCCCTGCGCCGCGACGGTGTGCGACCGGGTCGGGAATACCTTGGTGATGCAAGCGGTCTTCAGCCCGGCCTCGCTGCAGCCCACCACCGCGCGCAGGCCCGCTCCGCCGGCGCCGACCACGACCACGTCGTAGCTATGATCTTCGATCGGATAGACGCGGCCGTTGAGGGCCGGTCCCTTGCCATTCGATCCGCCGTTGCTAGCCATGCGTCACACCTTGAAGCTGAGCATCAGGATGGCAAAGCCCGACGCCAACCCGACTGCAACGGTGAAGAACGTGTTCGCCATCAGAAGGATGAGCTTCCTGCCTTCATCGTGCACGTAGTCTTCGATGATGACCTGCATGCCGATGCGCATATGCGTTGTCACCGACACGATGAACAGCAGCATGATGACGGCAATGAGCGGCGAGCCGAGGATCTGCATCACGGCGGCGTGGTTGCGCCCGAGTAGCGCCACCACGATGAGGACGAAAGCGATGGTGAGCGGCACGTTGGCGACCGCAGTCAAGCGCTGACGCCAGAAATGTCCAGTGCCGGATTTGGCCGGGCCGAGACCGCGCACGTGCTTGAGCGGCGTGCTCATATTTCCGGCAGCCATCAGCGCGGCCCTCCCATGTACAGGTAGCCGACGATCCAGATGATGATGGTCAGGCTGATGGACCCAATGAGGCTTGCCACCGTGAGCCATTCGCGCTCGTGCGGGCCGAAGCCGCGCCCGGTATCCCAGATCAGGTGCCGAATGCCGCCCAGCATGTGGTGCATGAGCGCCCAGGTGTAGCCGAATAGGATGAGCCGGCCGATGAACGAGCTCATGAACGATCCGATCCCGGCATAGGCATTGGGGCTGGATGCCGCCGCGATCAGCCACCAAGCCACCAGCAACGTCCCGAAATAGAGACTGGCACCGGTGATGCGATGAACGATGGACATCGTCATCGTCAGTGTCGGCTTGTAGATGAACAGATGGGGAGAGAGTGGCCGTTCAACGGGCACTTTGGTTTCGGCCATTGCTCTTCTCCGTCTCGGGCGTTGCGTTCCTAACCAAAGCCGCAATGCGCCGCAATCCGCTAGTCCTCGGCGGTGCTGGCTTTCGTCGATGGCGAATATGATGCGCAGGCACTTGGCGGACAATAGGTATTTAGCGTAGCTTTCCTTCGTCGAATTGGAAGGCAACCGGATGCGGCAGGCCAAACCCGACCGCAACAAACCATGCGCTTCGACCTGACCGATCTCAGCCTGTTTCGCCACGTGGTCGAGGCGGGGAGCATCACGGGCGGCGCCGCGCGGGCGCATCTCGCGCTGGCTGCCGCCAGCACGCGCATCCGCAACATGGAAGAGGCGCTGGGCGCAGCGCTGCTCGTGCGCGGACGGCAAGGGGTGACCCCGACCCAAGCCGGCCGCACGCTGTTGCAACATGCGCGTGCGATCCTGCGCCAAGCCGAGCGCTTGCGCGAGGACCTTGGCGCCTATGCCGGCGGCCTCGCCGGCCAGATCAGGGTGCTCTCCAACACCAACGCGCTTACCGAATTTCTGCCTGAAGCGCTGAGCTCGTTCCTTTCCACGCATCCCAATGTCAGCGTCGATCTCGAGGAACGGCTGAGCGACGAGATCGTGGGTCTGATCGCCGAGGGGGTTGCCGACCTCGGCATCGTCGCTGCCACCGTCGATGCAAGCGCGTTGGAAACCTACCCCTTTCGCAAGGACCGATTCGTGCTGGTCGTGGCGCGCAACCATCCGCTCGCCAGGCGTTCGAAGATTTCCTTCGCGGACGTCCTGGACCACGACTTCGTCGGCCTCGATCGCGCGAGCGCGTTGCAGCGCTTCCTTGCGGACAAGGCGGCGCGCATCGGACAGCCGCTGCGACTGCGCGTGCAATTGCGCAGTTTCGATGCCGTATGTCGCCTCGTCGAGTGCAATGTCGGGATCGGCATCGTGCCGGAGACGACTGCACGGCGGGTCGCACGAACAATGGCGATCGTCCCGGTGGCGCTGACCGATCCCTGGGCGGTGCGCGAGCTCACGATCTGCATCCGCAGCCTCGACGAGCTGCCGCCCTACGCCCGCCAGCTCGTCGAGCACTTGCGAACGGCTGCGTGAGCGTTCGAT
>DATAQN010000239.1:0-31576 GCA_036264635.1 Xanthobacteraceae bacterium
GCGCGGCGGATCAGAGGCACGCGATGCATCAATGCGCCGAGTGCAACGCCGAACGCAGTGAGCAGGAGGCTTGCGGCCAGACACTCCCAGGCGGTCTGCAACAGGCGGCGTGGAATATCCTCTTCGGTAATGACGCGAGCAAAGCTTCCAGCAACCTCCGACGGCAGCGGCACGATAAAGCGGTTGATCGCGCCCAGCCGGACGAGCACTTCGATAGCAGCCAGAAAAAGCACACCGGAGCCAAGTCCAACCACGGCTGGCAGCGCGCGTGGTGCACTCAGCCGAGCGGCGCTCACGATCGGGTCTCGTTCTTTCCCTCCCCCATTGTGGGGGAGGGTAGGGAGGGGGGTCGGGACGTGTCGCGCAGGCGTCGACATTCGTACTTCCCGTCCTGACCCCCACCCCTAACCCCTCCCCACAAGGGGGAGGGGAACGCGTACGCTCGCGCGGTCACGATGAACCCTCCGCATGCAGCGAGCGCGCCTCGGCATCGACCAGGCCGCGGCTCGCTTCCTCGCGCAGGTCGCTCCAGATCTGTGCGACATAACGGCCGAAGGCTTCGCTTGAGACGATCTCCGACGAACGCGGGCGTGGCAGGTTGATGTCGACGATGCGCTTGATCCGGCCCGGCCGGTAGGTCATCACCAGAATCCGGTCAGCGAGTTGCACCGCCTCGGTGATGTTGTGAGTGATCAGCAGCGTCGTCTGCTTGAGCTCCTGCTGAATCTGCAAGACCTTGTCGCCAAGGAGCAGCCGCGTCTGCTCGTCGAGCGCGGCGAACGGTTCGTCCATCAGCAGAATTTTCGGCTCGGAGGCGAGCGTGCGCGCCATCGCTACGCGTTGACGCATGCCGCCGGACAGTTCCGAGGGATAGCGTTTCTCGAAGCCGTGAAGCCCGACCATCGAAATAAAGTGCCGCGCCTTCTCGACGCGTTCGGCTTTCGGCACGCCGGTGATTTCCAGCGGGAAGGCGACGTTGTCGACGACATTCCGCCAGGGAAAGGTCGACTCCTCCTGAAAGACCATGCCGATGGACGCATGCGGCCCGGAAATGGACTGGCCGGCGACCGTGACCGTGCCTTGGTAGCCGCTCAACAGGCCGCCCAGCACGTTGAACAAGGTCGACTTGCCGCAGCCCGACGGTCCGATGACCGCCAGAAACTCGCTCGGTCTGACTTTGAACGACACATGGTCGAGCGCGGTGATGTCGCCATCGCTGGTGGGAAAACGCATGACGATGTCGTCAACGACGAGGATCGCCGGCTCCGCTTGCGGAGCCGGGACGACGCGATCGCTCGTCGCAGCGATAGGCATAGACGTTTCCTTTGGGCGTTTCTGCTTAGTTGCCGGCGCGGGTCATCGCCGCGGTCATGACGGCAGTGTAGCCGGGTTCGACGCGGACATCGACGACGGCGACGCCGCCGGCATCGACTTCCGCAATCGCCTTCTGCAGCACGCCGGGCAGATCGCTCGCCTTGGTGACCGGGCCGAAGCCGACCGCGCCTTGGGCACGGCCCATGGCGGCGATGTCGACGTCAGGATCAGACATGCGTTGGCCGATCCATTTGTTCTCGACCGGCCGGTTGCGCGCGCGCGCCATGCGCTCCTGATGCAGCTCGTCATTATAGAACGAGCGGTTATTGGCGATGACGAAGAGGAGGGGGATCTTATAGTGCACGGCGGTCCACACGGCCGTGACGCCCATCAGGAAGTCGCCGTCCCCGCAGATCGCGATCGGCAACCGGCCGGAGCCCTTCAGCGCCAATGCCGCGCCGACCGAAATGCCCGGGCCGCCGCCGACACCGCCGCCGCCGTCCGAACCGACGAAGTCGAGCGGATGGCGCAACGGCATCCAGGTGTCGTCCCAGGACAGCGGCAGATGCGTATAGGTCACCGCCCGATCACCGAGCACTTGGCGCAGGCTGCGCGCGATATTCTCGTTGGTGAAGCCGGCCGGCTCTTTGTCGGTAACCTTGCGTGGCGTTGGCACCGCATGCAGCTTTGTACTGGTGCCGATCTCCTTGACCAATTCCGGCACGACCAGATCGGGATCGGCCGAGAGCAGGAGATCGATCGGCGGCAGGCCCTGGTGATCCATGCTCCAGCCGTTGTGGATGCGATGGTCGAGCGAGACCTGGATGACTTTTGTGCTCGGCGACGGACCGAACCAGCGCAGCGCGCCGGCGAGATCGACCCAGTCGAGGCTCAGCACGACATCGACGTCTTTCAGGCCCTCGACGGCTTCCGGGGTCACCGCGCGCGGCGAGCCGAAATAGAGCGGATGGTCGGTCGGGAAGCTCGCGCCGATCTTGAGGTCACTCAGCACGCGCGCGTTGAGCGCCTCGGCAAGTGCGACACGCGCGTTCCAGACTTCAGGATCGCGGGAGGCCCGGCCGGCGAGGATCAGGACCTGCTTGGCGCCTTTGAGCATCGCCGCGGCCTGCTTCACGAGCTCGGCCGGCGCCGCGGTCGTAACCTGCGGCATATAGCGGGCGACATCGATTGGTGGCAGTTGTTCGTTGACCTTGGCCTCCTGCACCTCGGCGTCGAGATTTATATAGACGGGGCCCTGCGGAACGGTATTGGCGATCCAGGTGCCGCGCAGAATGGCTTCACGTGCCGCGCCTGGCGAAGCCGGTTGATCGTCCCATTTGGTGTATTCGCGGATCAGCGCGCCTTGGTCGCGGGCGGTGTGAATCCAATCGATCCAGGGCCGGCGTTTGACGGCATCGACCGGCCCGGTCGCGCCGAGCACCACCATCGGCATGCGGTCGCACCAGGCATTGAAAATGGCCATGGTGGCGTGCATCAGCCCGACATTGGAATGCACTGCGGTGACCATGGCCTTGCCGGTGACCTTGGCATAGCCCTGGGCGATGGCAACAGCCGCCTCCTCATGGAGACAGAGCAGCATCTGCGGCTTCGAATTGCCGAGATAGTTGACGATGCTGTCGTGCAGGCCGCGATAGCTCGCGCCGGGGGTCAGCGCGATATAGGGGATATCCAGCGAGCGCAGCGCGTCGGCGATGACGTCGGAGCCGAAGCCCGGCGCATTAGCGCCGGTCGGTGTCGGGCGCTCGACTGCGGCGACCGCGGGGTCGGCGGCATTGTGGGCATGTGCGGTCGCGGATTTGGGCGGCGTCATGAACGTTTCCTCATTGTGCGGGGCAGAAATCTTGCTTGAGCATGATCTTTTCCGAAAACCGGAAGTCCACTTTTCGGGATCTGCTCCAGATCGATTTGATGGGCCGCATCCAACAGGATCGTGAGGCCAGAGGCAACTGGGCGATAAGCCCCGGGCCTGCATAGCCGGGCCTTGGTCCACGCCAATTTTCGCTGGTGAACGCCCCGCTGAGCGGGCGTATTCCCCCGCCGCCACCTCACCATTGCATTTCTTAAGACCGGCGGTGCCGGGACGAGGCTCCCGCCCTACGTTGATGCGAGCTTGCGCCGTGATGTCGCGCGCCGCTTCCTCGTTCCGAACTATTGCGCTCTGCCGTTCGAACGGCGTGCTTTGCGTGTTCGTGCGCGGCGGCCCGATCGGGCTCGCACACCCGACGCGAATGACCTTTGACGCGATGTATTGTGCACGTGTCGGCGGACTTTTCCCGATGAGAAGGCGCGCTGCTGCGCTCTACCACCTTTTCGTGTGGTCCTCCGTCACGGGGCGCTGGCGGTTTCACAGCCGTTGGCGAACCGGAGACAGCGGCGGCGCTGGAGGCGGCATCAGAAGTGGCGGGTGAGCCGTCAGCATTCGTCGCCGATTTTGCGGGGCTGTCGGCTGCGCTCGAGAGATTAAGCTTTGGCGGCTCGTCGGATGACGGAGCGGGTGACGGGGCAGTGGCGGATGCCATCACTGTCTTGTGCGGCGTGCTCCAGAGCGCGTCGACCCAAAAACCTCCGCTTGCGTCAGGCGGCGAGTCCGGCTGTGCGTCGGTTTCGGTCGTTGCGTTCGAAGCCTGGAATTGTCCTGAGCCTTGCAATTTCTCCATCAGCCGGTCGAGGCTGTCGGCGAAGCTGTCGACCCTGAAATTCAGCGGATCGTCGTGACCGTTACGAATGTCAGCGTCGAGCGCGGCGTGGAAGGCCGGAATGAGCCAGCGTCCGGCACGTACGCTGACAGCGGTATAGACCAGCGCCAGACGATCGTATTGCGCCGGCGTGAAGGCGGGATCCGGCGATTGACTGTCCCCGCCATGCGGTCCGGCGCGCCGCGGCTGGATCATCTCGATGTGTACGAAGAGTCCTTTCAGCGCGCCGCCGAATTCGGCCGCCTGCTCGAATTTCGTTTCCCGCCAAGGAATTGAAAAGTCGTGATTGACGAGAATGTCGCCCATGCGATCGATGACGACATGCGCCTTGCCCCACTCGTCATAGCAAACGAAGCTTTTCAGATTGTTGATCTTCGGATTGGTATTGATGTCGTCCGGGAAATCGCGGTGCCCATAGTTCGGCCCGCTGGTATCGTGGACGACAAAATATTTCGCCATCGGCGCGTCGGGGTCGTTGTCGCGCGCGCGCGCGATCGGCTGCCAAAGATACATCGCGAAATCCCATTCGAGATTGAGCTTTGACAGGTAATCGCTGAGGACTTCGCGCGAGGGCAGGTCCGTCGTTTCTCCGACCCGCTTGGCAAGCCCCGGCGGCAAGCCTTCGAGCATCGGCGCCAGATTTCTGGTCGTGTCCATGCCGCGCATCAGACACATTGCCTGCTGCGCCGGCGCGCCGCGGAAGCTCAGCGTTTCGGAATTAAATCCGCACGGCCCCATGGTCCTGATGAAATAGGGGGCCTTGAAATGGCTCGGCTTGCATTCGGCCAGCGCCGCTCCGATAGAACCGAGGAGCGCAGCGCCGGCGACGCCGGCGGCAAGCCCGGTTGAAAGCCCGGCCGCAAGGCGGTTCCCGCTAGCTTTGAGCGAAGCGCGCACGGCACAAACCCTGAAGTCAAGACTGTGTACTATCGCTACCAACGCACATTCTGCCAAGCGGTGCCGTGTCGAAAGAAACGCCGGAATCCTCGTGGTAATGAACGGATATTCAGAATCTCGGTCCAGAATCGAGGCCGGCTTGACGCAGGGCAACTCCAAGATGTGCGATCGGATCAATCATTTAGCTTTCGGGTCTTGCCGTGCTCATCGCGCTGTTCACTGACATTCATTCGAACCGCCAGGCCTTCACCACGTGCCTGGCGCGGGCGCGGGGGGCGGGCGCGCAACAGATCGTGTTGCTCGGCGACTATGTCGGCTACGGCGCCGATCCGGAGTGGACGGTGAACACTGTTATGGAGCTCGTCGACCGCGGCGCTCTAGCCGTGCGCGGCAACCACGACACAGCCGTCGGGGACTCGAGCGAAATGACGATGAATACCGCAGCTGAAGTTGCCGTCGAATGGACCCGGCGCCAGCTTGGCGCTGCGGAGCGGAGATTTCTCAAACAGCTGCCGCTTACGCGAGAGGATGCCGATCGACTCTATGTGCATGCCGATGCCAGCGATCCGACGCGCTGGCGATACGTGCTGGACGCTCTAGGCGCGGAGCGCAGCATGGCAGCGACGAACGCGCATCTTACATTTTGCGGCCATTGCCATCAGCCCGCGCTCTACAGCATGTCGGCCACTGGCAAAATGACGGCGTTCACGCCGACCACCGGCTCACCGGTCCAAATTCTTCCGGACCAGCGCTGGCTCGCCGTGCTTGGTTCGGTTGGACAGCCGCGCGACGGCAATCCCGCCGCCGCCTATGCGCTGTTCGACACCGACCGTCGCGAACTCACCTATTGCCGCGCGGCCTATGATGTTGCGGAGGCGGCCGCGCGAATTCGTAACAAGGGCCTTCCGGACTGGCTCGCCGACCGTTTGCTGACAGGACAGTAAGGGACGATCAAACGGTCGCTACCGGCGCTTTATTCCTTGGCGCGTTCGACGTAGCTGCCGTCTTCCGTCATCACCACGATCTTGGTGCCGGTGGTCACAAAGGGCGGCACCATGGTGCGCACGCCGTTGGAGAGCACTGCTGGCTTGTAAGACGAAGAGGCGGTCTGACCCTTCATCGCCGGCTCGGTCTCGACCACTTCGAGGATGGCCTTCGGGGGAATCTGGGCCGCGACCGGCGTGCCTTCGTGCATGCTCAAGGTCACTTCCATCTCGGGTTCCAGATAGGCCTTCTGGTCGCCGATAATGTCTTCAGGCACTGCGACCTGATCGTAGCTTTCCATATTCATGAAATGGAAGCCGTCGCCGTCCTGATACATGTATTGGTATTTGCGGTCCTCGACGAAGGCGCGCTCGACCTGGTCGGTGGTCTTAAAGCGCAGCGAGACCTTCACATCGTCGGCAATGCGGCGCACGTCCATTTGCGTGACCGGCGTGCCTTTGCCCGGGTGGATATTCTCGACGGCCATGATGACCCCGAGCTTGCCGTCGATCTCGACGACATTGCCTTTGCGCAATGAGCTGGCGATGACTTTCACGAGACGAATTCCTTGCGTGGATGCTTTGGACGGGTGCCTGGAAACTGGGTATTACCGGCCCAGCCTTACGGCCATGCCCCTGGGATTGGACCTCGATTGGGCCCAGATTCGCACGCAACATACTGATTTCGGGGCGCGAATCCACCGCACCTGCTAGTTATTTTCGTAAATGCGCTAAGACAAGGATTATGCCCGAGAAATCGCCCGATTCCTCGCCCTTTTGGGCCAAGGAAGCCTATGCCAGCCGCCGGCCGATCCTCCTGGCCCGGACCCGGATTGTCGCCGAATTGCGGGCCTGGTTTGCCGAGCAAGGCTTTGTCGAGGTCGAGACCGGCGCGCTGCAGGTTTCGCCCGGCAACGAGACACATTTGCATGCTTTCGCGACCGCGCTCACTGCGCCGGACGGCACGGCGGCCAAGCTTTATCTGCGCACCTCGCCGGAATTCACCTGCAAGAAGCTCCTGGCTGCGGGCGAGCCGCGCATCGTCGAATTCGCCAAAGTGTTCCGCAATCGCGAGCGCGGCGCGCTGCATCATCCCGAATTCACGATGATCGAGTGGTATCGGGCGGGCGAGCCTTATTCCACTTTGATGACCGACTGCGCGGCGCTGGTGCGGAGCGCAGCCGAGATCGGGGGTACCCGCGAATTCAATTTTCGCGGCCGTGCCTGCGATCCCTTTGCCGTGCCGGACAGGTTGACCGTGGCGGAAGCCTTTACCCGCTTCGCCGGGATCGATCTCTTGGCGACGCTTCCCGACGGCAAACCGGATCGGAGCGCGTTGGCGCGGGCCGCACAAGCGTCTGGCGTCCGCATTGCCGACGACGATCATTGGGGCGACATTTTCAGCAAGATCCTGGTAGAGCGTGTCGAGCCCAATCTCGGCATCGGCCGCGCCACGATCCTCGACGAATATCCTGCTGTGCTGTCGGCGCTGGCGCGGCCGGCGCGTGATCCGCGCGTGGCGGAGCGCTTCGAACTCTATATGTGTGGCGTGGAACTCGCCAATGGCTTTGGCGAGCTGATTGATCCCGCCGCGCAGCGAAGCCGCCTTGAGCATGAAATGGCAGAGAAAGCGCGCATCTATGGCGATCGCTATCCGATCGATGAAGATTTCATAGCGGCACTCGCGCATATGCCGCAAGCAAGCGGCGTGGCGCTCGGGCTTGATCGGCTAGTGATGCTGGCAACTGGCGCGACGCGCATCGATCAGGTGCTGTGGGCGCCGATGAAGGAGACGTTTGGATGACCGCCGCTAAAGCGACGCGCATGACTCAATGCGCTGCAAACGATCTCCCGGGTCCATCACTGCTAGGCGAGGGCCAGCTTGCGGCGTTGCAACAGGTGACTGCGCGCTATGCGGTGGCGATCACGCCGGCTGTCGCCGACATGATGGATCCAAGCGATCCGCAGGATCCGATCGCAAAGCAGTTTCTGCCGGATGTCCAGGAACTTGAACAGCATCCCGACGAGAATGCCGATCCGATCGGCGACGACGCGTATAGTCCGGTCGAAGGCGTGGTGCATCGTTACCCGGATCGCGTGCTCCTGAAACTCGTCAATGCCTGCGCAGTGTATTGCCGGTTCTGCTTTCGCCGCGAAATGGTCGGGCCGGGGCGGGGCGGGTTGTCGCGCACGGCGCTCGACGCGGCGCTCAATTACATCGCGCGCACGCCGGAGATCTGGGAAGTGATCCTGACCGGCGGCGATCCTTTGGTTCTGTCGCCGCGCCGTCTCAGGGAAGTCATAACGCGGCTGGCGGCGATCGATCACGTGAAAGTCATTCGCGTGCATAGTCGCGTGCCGACCACGGCGCCGGAGCGGATCACGCCGACCCTGGTAAAGGCGCTGCGCACCGATAAGGCGACGTTCGTCGTGCTGCACGCCAATCATGCGCGCGAATTGACCGCGGAAGCGCGGGCCGCCTGTGCGCGGCTTGTCGACGCCGGCATTCCGATGCTGTCGCAATCGGTCCTGCTGCGCGGCGTCAACGATGATGTCGAAACGCTCGGGGCATTGATGCGGACCTTGGTCGAGTGCCGGATCAAGCCGTACTATCTGCATCACGCCGATCTCGCACCGGGCACGGCGCATTTCCGTACCACGATCGCAGAAGGGCAAGCGCTGATGCGAGGGCTGCACGGCCGCTTCTCCGGCCTGTGTCAGCCGTCTTACGTGCTCGATATTCCGGGCGGCCACGGCAAGTCGCCGATCGGCCCGGCTTATCTGAATGCAAATTGTTCCGAGGTCGAAGACTTCCATGGCGGGCGGCACTGCTATCCGCCACTGCCCCGTTCGTAGGCGTTCGTACCTGTTCGGAAGACCCGTCGGCACTCACTGGAAGTGAGCAAACAAACAGAGGGCCCGGCGCGAGGGTGCGACAACGCGCCGGGCCACAATAGGGCAGGCGATGAAAGCGGCAGGAGCGACCTGCCCTGAGCGCTTAGTGTGCCGACCGATGACGGAGGCTTCTAGCGCCGAGCGGAATTAGGGTTACCCTCAGCGTGGGAACAAACAAAAAATCGATATTTGGTGTCGCAGATCACATCATCCGTTTGGCTCTGGCGTATCTGGTCGCCACCAAGAGGGTAGGAATCAGAAAATGTCAGTCGAACAGAAATCCGCGAACGAATGGCGTTCGTATGCCCTCGCCACGGGCGTTGGGATGCTGTTTTTGTTTTTGATAGCCACGTTAGATACGTGGGTCCGTTAAATCGGCAAAGCTAAGTCGGCAATCTGGGAGATCCCTCATGGCTAGACCTCCCAGATCCCCCGAAGCACGGGCCCCTTTGGGATTGCCCGTTCCCCGGTGGGAATTGCCGCATCCAATTCAGGCCAATCGATGGCGTTTGAACAAACAACAGATATATCGAGCGGCTAGTGAGGAAAAATCATACGGCGTCAAACCACGAACGGATTAGGAACATGGCCCGTCCATTGTGACCGAAATCACGCGGCTGCACTTCTTATTGAACCTCAGGTTTGCTCCGCTCCGACGAAACGGCATAGAGATTTTGGGGAGTGATCCATGAGCACGATGATCGCAAATAGCCGTAGCGTGCTGGCCAACCTGGAACATGGTTTCACGATGTGGCTGCACCGGACCTATTCACGGAACGAATTGCGCAATCTGAGCGATCGCGACCTGCGGGATATCGGTCTATGCCGCACCGAAGCGCGGTGGGAAGCATCCAAGCCGTTCTGGATGGTTTAAAATCGCCGGGGCGCTGCGAGTTGGAATGTCCGCGGCTTTGAACGCTATGCAGGGCTAGTGAAATCTTAAACTCTAAGGCTTGTAATCAGCTTTCATCCTTGAGCAGAGGTAACGCAGATATGTTTGAGGTCGTCCTGTACGAGCATCCTTGCATCTATGTGAGACGTTCACAGACAGGCGAAGTCTACGATTTTGAAGTTGGCGACGATGGTGCGCTCACACATAGCGAAACGCCGACTGACGAAGGCGATGCCCGACGGGCTGCGATCGCCTACCTTCACCGACTTGACCGTGGCGCGGCGCCGCAGATCCCGACGGCACTATCGCGTGACATGGGCGTGTCTACCGAGTTAGCGCGCTGATAAGCTTTCCTATTCGACCTTCAGTGCACGATCTGAAGAGTACACGATCAAGTCAGCCTTCCGTGACGGGTGGAAACGGGGCCAGCGCGGCGGCACTGCTCTCCGCCACGCCAGTAGAAAGTTTTCGGAAACGGCTGCTCCCCGTGCGGTTAGACGCCGCAAGTCACTCGACGACTATGCGGCTTCGGCCACCCTCGGGAAATAGACCGCGGTTTCGAATTGGTAGTCGCAGGCTTCGCAGGACCAAGTGTGCCGCACGCAACGCGAATCCACATACTCGGACCAATCTGGCGCCATGATCCACTCGCCGCATTGCGGGCAATTATTCTTTTTGTAAGTGACCAGGCTCGCCCATGTTGCCGTCTGGGTGTGCAGAGACATAAGACGCTCTCCCTAACGTGTCTCTTGTACCACCCCCTCCACCAAGGATTACCCCTTAAGCGCAGTCTGTGGCATCGACGTGACGCCGTGCAAGTTCAAAAAGCAATTGCGCGAAAAAAGTTTGTGCTGCGCTGCGGTGGATTACCGCACTGCACGCGGATACCGTCAAACTGACCGAACCGTCGCGATGAGCGCGACAATTTGTTTTATCTGTTGAATCAATCTGATGCGATCCCGCGTGCAGGCCGCGCGTGAACCGGCTGCTATTCGGCGTGGATGTCGTTGTCGCGGATGACCTGACCCCAGCGCGCGATCTCGCTTTTGAGGAAACCGGCCGCTGCGGTCGGCGAGCGCTGATCGGGCGGAAATGCCGTGACGTCTTGTGCCGCCCAGTTCTTGACGATTGCCGGATCGGATACCGCTTGTTGCAGCGCGTCATTGAGCGTCTTGATGACGGCGTCAGGCGTTCCGGCCGGCGCGAAGATCCCCTGCCAATAGACGACATCAAGTTTCGCCCCCAACATCTTGGGCAGGCTCTCGGCATTCGGGAATTCCGGCAATTTATCCTTTGCAGTAATGCCGTAGTCGCGCAGCGCTCCAGTCGCGACTTGCTGCACGAAAGATTGCGGCGTGCCGAAGAAGAGGTCGACGTGGCCGCCGAGAAGATCGGTGATCGCAGGAGCTGCGCCGCGATAGGGGATCAGATCGAGCTTGGCGCCCGCTTCCTGTGCAAATAGCGCGGTCGCGAGATGTCCCGTGGCGCCATAGCCCGGGATGGCTGCTTTAAGCCGCTGTTTTTTCATCAGGCCGACGAGGCCGGCCAGTGTCTTCGGCTCGAGCGTGGTGCGGCCGGCCAAAATCAGCGGGTTGCGATTGACCAGCATCACCGGCGCGAAATCCTTCACCGTGTCGAAAGGCAGATTGTTGTAGAGCGTGACGTTTGCGGAAATCTGCAGATTGGCGAACAACAATGTCGTGCCGTCGGCGGTTGAGCGCGCGACTTTCTCCATGCCGACGATGGTGTTGCCGCCGGCGACATTCTCGACAATGAAACTCTGCTTGAGCTTGTTGGAGAGAAATTGCGCCAGCGTGCGCGCGCTTTCGTCGGCCGGGCCGCCGGCCGGGTAGGGCACGATGATCGTCACAGTGCGGCTGGGATAAGTCTCTGTCAAAGCCGGCGCGGCGATAAACGTGGTTGCAAACAGAAACCCGATCGCCGCGGCGGCAATAACATGCAGCCGCCAAAGCCTGTGCCTCGGCATGCGTTTCTCCCTGGGCGTTCTTCGGCAGTTCGATTTTGTCGTTCTGCCTGTGCCTTAAGCTTACACGTCCGGAATTATCGGCAACAAGAGATATGGCGCACGGTCTGCGGCGAAATGCAGCGTGTTGCGTGTCGCGAAGATTTTCGCCGGCCGGTCGTCGGGATCGATATGCAGGAACGGCCCGACGCCTTTCATCGGATAGGCCGCATTCGGCGGTGCGATGTCGCGGCCATCAACTTCGTAGTCCTTGCCCCGCACAGTGAGCGCCAGCCGATAGCCTGTCGGCACCACGATCGAGGTCGGCAGGATTTCGACATCGAGCTCAACCGGTTCGCCCGGTGTCAACGGCCATTCCTCGTCGTGGCTGGGCCACGGCCGATAGGGCAGCGACTTCTGTGGGTCGAACTTGCGATGCGAAGCGCGCAGCCAGCCGAGACCGACCGGCACACGCGGATCGTTGGAGCCGATGAAGGTGACCTCTTTTCCGTTCGGGTCGTAGACGCGTAGTGCAAGGATCACATCGGCATCGGTGGTCGGCGACGACAGCCAGAGCTTTACGGCGACGGGTCCGGTGATTTCGACGGGCTTGGTCATCGGCGGTGTCGAGAACGTAAGGCCGTCACCGGTCGTGTCGTAATCGAGCGTTGCGGTTGCCTTCGGCGCCTGCGGCGTAAGCCCAAGCCCATCCGGTTGCAGAAAATATTTGGTCCATTGCGTACGCTTCAGCGGCCATTCGGTCTCGGCACGCAGGACGAATTTCTCGCCGGGGTGCCGAATGTTGAGTGAGACCGGCGGCTGTTTGTTCCAGCCGGTATCCTCACCCTTGAGGAAGTGGCCGAAGAAACGCTTCTGCAAGTCCATGCCGTAATTGCTGTAGAAATGGGTGAAGTGCGTGTCGCCGTGGACTTCGAGCCATTTCTGCTTGGAGCCGGCGCGGAGATAGCCTTCGAAATTGCCGCGCGGATGCAGGCCCATGCCGCCCCAATTGCCGGCGGAGAGCAGCGGCGCTTCGATCTGCGCGAAGTCCGCGGTGCGGCTTGTGTAGTAGTCGTCCATCAGCCTGCGGCGCTTGGCTTCGCCAGGCGAGTCAGCGCGGCGCTTCACCAGTTCCGCTTCCGGCAGCGTGTCGGGGCCGGCGACAAGCTCTCCGGTGACGACGCTCTTGGCGCCGCGGTTGCCGACGCCGTGCTGCACGCTCGCGACCTGACGCGGATGCCAGGCGTTGAGAAAGTCGCTTAAAATGCCGCCGTGACGGCAAAGCTCGCGGTAATAGTCCGACGAGCCTTCCCAGATGCATAGTGCGGCGAGATGCGGAGGCTTGAGCGCGCCGACGGTCCACTGGTTCATCGCATAATAGGAAATGCCGTTGATGCCGACCTTGCCATTGCTCCACGGCTGCACGCCGGCCCATTCGATGCACTGATAGAGATCCATGGTCTCACGCGGCGACCACACATCGAGCACGCCCGGCGAACGGCCGGCGCCGCGCGAGTCGATGCGCAGGCAGATATAGCCGTCCGGCACCCATTTCTCCGGATCGACCAGCTCCCAGTTCTGATATTTGTTGCTCGAGCCTTCGAGAACTTCAGGCGCGGCTTCCGTGAGGCGCTTCCAGTTGCTCGCATAGCCTTCCTGAAAGGCGAGCCCCTTGGCATAGGGGCCGTAGCTCAAGATCACGGGATATTTGCCGTCACCTGCAGGACGAAACACATCAGCGCGCAACACGATGCCATCGTCCATCTCGATCGGCGCGTCCCAATCGATCTGCATGCCGTCGCGAATTTCCGATTTCATTTCCATCATGGCCGTATCGTCCCCAATTTGCTTTTTGCCACCGTCCAATTGTGCCGACGCCGCAATCCGATCCCGATGACCTACCAGGGTGGGTCACGCGTACCGATACGGCGGCCAAAGCCGAGCGTAATCGACAAAGCGCGTCACGCAAATGAACAGGAATTAATTTCGCGGCCATAAGCTCTCAATGCAGCTCACCTTAGCGTTTCAGGCAGGCGTTCGGGGATTCTCCCGGCCTTCAGGCCGAATGAACAAGGGAGTGTTGCCATGACTACGCTGAAAGCCACTTCGCCGAAGATTGCATCTCATCCTGTCAAACATCTCAATATCAGGCTGCAGAAGATCAGATCGCTGAAGACGAGCGCGCTTCAACCGCTAAGGTTTGTGACCGCGGCGGTGCGCGTGCCGCGGACAAAGTCCTCCATCAAGTCGGTTATACCTTATAGCCTCGTTATTGCTTCGCTCGTTATGTCGGGCCTGACGGCCAGCGAGGCGCATGCCGCGGCCGCCCATGCCAAGACGGCTAAGCCGGCACATGTCGTTACCCACGTCGTGCGGCGGCGCGCCGCACCGGCGGAACAAATCGATCCGGTCGCACAGTTCTTCCAGGGGCTGTTCGGCGGGGCGCCGGTTGTGCGCACGGCACGTAGCCGCGCCGATGAAAGCGAATATGTTGCGGATTCGCCGACCTACGACACGTCTGCGCCGGCCAGTTCCAACAACGACGCGCAAGCTGCATCCGATGCCGAGGTGCAGGCGATTCAGCAGATGAACGACGAAAATGCACTAAACGCGTCAATGCAGGCGGCGGAAGAGCAGAACGATGAGGCCAATGCCGCAACGCTACAGACCGAGATCAATGCCGGCATGTAACAGCCGAGTTCCGCGCGGTCTGTGTCTCAAAAATCAAAGACGCCGATGTCCGTCGGCGTCTTTGTCTTGCCGAAATTTGCGAAAGAAGGGATCGCAATGTTCAAATTTGCAAAATATTTCGCAATCATTTTGGCCGCCGTTGCAATGATCGGAAATGCCGCCGCGCAAGCGCCTGCCTTAAAGCCCCTCGGCATCGGCCTCGAAGAGATCGATTATCCCTATCCGGTGCAATATTTCGAGTTCACCGTCGAGAACCAGCTTGTGCGCATGGCCTATATGGACGTCGCGCCCACGGCGCCGGCGAATGGGCGGACTGTCGTGCTCTTTCACGGCAAGAGCTTTTCCGGCGATTATTGGGGACGCGCGATCGCGATGCTGGCCGGTAAAGGCTACCGCGTCGTCGTGCCGGACCAGCTCGGCTTCGGCAAATCCGCCAAGCCTGATATTCGCTACAGTTTCGATCTTTTGGCGCGCAATACCAAAATGCTGCTCGACAAACTCGGCGTGACGCGTGCCGCGATCGTCGGTCATTCGTTCGGCGGCATGCTCGCCGTCTATTTTGCCCGCGATTATCCGGAGACGACGGCTGTGCTCGCTCTGGAGAACCCCATCGGCCTTGAAGACTATCGCAGCGTTATCCCGCCGCAGCCGATCGAGACCCTGTTCAAGACCGAGATGGCGCAGACGCCCGAGACCTATCGCACCTTCATGCAGGCCTTCTTCGTCGGCTGGCCGCCGACCGCGCAGCATTACGTCGATATCTTTTCCCGCGTATTGCTCAGTCCCGAATATTCGCGCTGGGCTATGGCGTCGGCGCTGACCTATGAGATGATGTTCAATGAGCCGAACCGGCAGGAATACAAATTCCTCAAAATGCCGGTGCTGCTCATTATCGGTCAGAGCGACCGCAGCGTCTTCTTCCGCCGCTATGCCTCACCGGAGGCAATCAAGCCGCTCGGCAATTGGCCGGAACTCGGCCGCCAAGCCGTCAAGGATATTCCCGACGGCAAGCTTGTCGAGATTTCCGGTGCAGGTCATGTCTCGCACGTCGAGAAACCCGACGAATTCGAAGCCGCGCTTGCGGACTTTCTCGACGCCCGCTTTCACTGACGCAGTAAAATCCTGCTAAGCCGGAAAGCGCGTCGCGATCTCGCTCAAGGGAGGACGCGGCCGATCTTCGGGCACGCCCGGTGGCCGGCCGATATGGACGAAACCGGCAATGCGCTCGTGCGGCGCCAGCCCGAGCGCATCGAGCACGGCGCGATCATAAGCATACCATTCGGTGATCCAGCTGGCGCCGTAGCCGAGCGCGTGTGCCGCGAGCACGAGATTCATCGCCGCTGCGCCAGCGGACAACACTTGTTCCCATTCCGGGATTTTCACATGCGGACTGGCGCGGCTCACAACCGCGACGACCAGCGGCGCGCGTACAAGCCGCCCGCGCTCGACTTCGATCTGATCCGCCTTGGCGTCTGGATATTTGACTTTGAAGGCCGACGCGATGGCATCGCCTGCCTTCTCCCGCGCATCACCCTCGAACAGGATGAAGCGCCAAGGCGCGAGCTTGCCATGGTCCGGCACCCGAGACGCGACGGTGAGCAGTGTATCGATCTCGGCGGGCGAGGGCGGAGGGCCCGCAAGCTCGACCGGTTTGAACGAGCGGCGCGTTGTGAGAAGCTTTAAGGCGTCGGGCATTCTTTGCAGTTTCCAATTGTGGAGATCGTGAAATAGGCGCCGCTTCCGCCGAGAGCAAGCCGCTTCGGGCCAGTTTATATGAATTCTAGGTGCGTCCGCTGCTTTGCATGTCTAGTATAGACCCATACGATCGGCCGACATCCCCGCGCTCCTGCTACCCCCGCCCAATAAAGTACCGGAGGAAATGTTCATGAGCTTCAAAGCCACGCTGCGCCTTAGTGTGCTTGCGGCAGTGTCATTATTCACTTTCGCTGCGACAGCCGCGCTCGCTGATCCGTTTCCGTCCGGCGGGCAGGCCGAGAACATCAAACAGGTCGGCTTCTCGTCGCTGGGTGGAAGATTCGGCGGCTTCAAGATCGCGATCAAACATACGGCAGATGACAAGTGGTACCTTTACACGGGGCATTCGTTCAATCAGGGCTGGAGCATCGTTGATGTCACCGATCCGGCGAACCCGCGCTATGTGAAATTCATTCCCTATGTCACCGACGACAAGAGCATCATCACCTCACAAGTGACCTTACACGACAATCTGATGCTCACCTCGCTGAACAGTTTCACACCGCAGAAAAATCCGCTGCCGGCGGTGCTGCTGTGGGACATTTCGGATCCGGAAAATCCCAAGCAGGTGGGCGCCTGGACGGGCGGCAATACCGGGGCGCACCGGAATTCATACCCCGGCGGCAAATACGCCTATCTCTCGTCGAGCTATCCGGGCTTCAAGGCCCACATCATGGTGATCCTCGATGTCAGCGATCCGGCGCATCCCAAGGAGGTCGGCAAGTGGTGGCAGCCAGGGCAGAAGGACGGCGAGCCGTCGGCGCCCTATCCGGAAGCCTTTCACGGCCCAGTCAATGTCAGCCCGGACGGCAAATGGGCGTCGCTGCCTTATACGCCGGATGTGGTCAATCTCGACCTGACCGATCCGGCCAATCCGAAAGTGATCGGTCGATTACATATCACCGAGCCCTTCGCCAATGTCGGCATGCAGTCGGTTCATACCGTGCTGCCGCTGTGGGACCGCAAGCTGCTTTACGTGAGCTCCGAGGCGCATGACGAAAATTGCGCGGACGACGGCATGAACTTCGCGGGCATGATCGACAATTCCAATCCTGCGCATCCGAAACTGATCTCGATCTTCCCGACGCCGGTGCCGCCCAAGGACGCGCCTTACAAGGACTTCTGCGACAAGGGCGGCCGCTTCGGGCCGCACAATGTCAGCCAGGAGATTCACAATCCGGCGATCCAGCACCAGGGCAATCTGATGACGGTGGCCTGGTTCAATGCCGGCGTGCGCATCTTCGATATCAGCGATCCGCGGCTGCCCAAGGAGGTCGGGTATTTCATGCCGCCTGAACGGCCGGACGCTCCCGATCAGAGCGGCGCCCATGCCTCGAAGGTCGACTGGAGCGAGGAGATCGCCGTCGATGCCCGGGGCTACATCTACATGAACGACGATAAGTGGGGCCTCTTCATCCTGCGCTATACGGGCAAGGAGCCGGAATAGCCGCAAAGGTCTTGGCGCCAAGGTCTTGGCGCTAAGGTCTTGGCAAGCCGTGGCATCAAGGCGCAAGGTGGTACCGCTGTGATGTTGAACGCCGCGACCAGTGAATGGCAAGAATCCGCACGAGCCTCGCGGTAGCGGCTGTCCTGGTGGCGGTCTGCGCCGCTTTTGGTGGTGTGGCTTGGCAGTCTTATCAGACTTCGCAGCGTGAAGCCGCGATATTTGCCAGTTTGAGCGAGACGGCCTTCGACAAGGGCTTTTGCGATCGTGCACTCAGGCTGGCCGTCGCCGGCCTGCCGCCCGTTGTGGGCGCATCGCCCTTTTCGTTCCGGTCGCCGCAACTGCTGGGCAAGCTTTCTTTCTTCGCGTCGAGCCACGATTGCTATTTTCAGTTCGCGCTCACCGGCCACACGCAGTTGGTGAGCAGCGCGGCATTTAGCGCTGACGGCGCGCGCGTGCTTACGGCGTCCTGGGATGGGACCGCGCGTGTTTGGGACGCAAGAACCGGCGCTGGCCTTGTCAGCCTCGCAGGGCACAGCGGGTGGATCAACAGCGCCACGTTCAGCCCGGGCGGTGCGCGTATCGTAACGACGTCTTGGGATAAGACGGCCCGCATCTGGGATGCAAGGACAGGTGCTGTTCTTGCCACGCTCTCAGGCCATACCGCTCCGGTAAACAATGCGACGTTCAGTCCTGACGGCTCTCGAGTCGTGACCGCGTCCAATGATAACACTGCGCGCCTATGGGACGCGAAGACTGGCCGTTTGCTGCTGACACTTTCCGGAGACACTGACACCGTGACCAGCGCCGTGTTCAGTCCGGACGGTGCTCACGTCTTGACGGCTTCGTTCGACGGCACTGCGCGGCTATGGGATTCAGATACCGGCGCTGCGCAGACCACACTCTCAGGTCATAGCGCTTTGCTGTGGAGCGCGAGGTTCAGCCCTGACGGCTCCCGCATCGTTACTGCATCGGACGACAACACGGCGCGTGTCTGGAATGCGGAGACGGGAGCTACTGTAGCGGTCCTGAAGGGAGATACCGGTCCAGTCATCGACGCGGAATTCAGCCCTGACGGCTCGCGGGTCGTCACCGCATCCTTCGACGGCACTGCGCGGGTGTGGGATGCCGAAGCCGGCGCTTTATTGACCACGCTCTCGGGTCATAGCGGCTGGGTTTGGACGGCGGAGTTCAGTCCGGACGGCTCGCGCATTGTGACGGCATCGGCGGACAGCACGGCGCGCGTCTGGAACGCCGCGACAGGGGCGCTTCTCGCTGCACTCGCGGGGCACATCGGTGCTGTCTTCAAGGCGAAGTTCAGTGCGGACGGCGCGCATGTTGTGACGGCATCCTTCGACGGCACCGCGCGGGTGTGGGACCTGACGAGAGGTGCACCGCTTGCGATATTGTCCGGCCACGAGGAAGCCGTCAGCAGCGCGGCGTTCAGCCCTGACGGCTCCCGCGTGATCACGGCGTCCGAGGACAAAACGGCGCGCATTTGGGACGCCGAGACGGGGACCTTGATCACCACGCTTTCGGGGCATGCGAAGGCCGTCAACAAAGCTGTCTTCAATCGCGACGGATCTCGCGTCGTGACGGCGTCCGACGATGACACCGCTCGGGTCTGGAATGCGCGCACCGGCAAGGCGCAAGCCCTGCTTGCGGTCGACGAGGGGCGCGTAGCTGACGCGAATTTCAGCCAGGATGGCTCGCGCATCGTCAGCGCTTCCTACGACAACACCGCCCGCGTCTGGGATGCGAGGACTGGAGGCGTGCTCGCGACGCTTGCCGGGCATAAGGATTGGGTGAGCAGCGCGGCGTTCAACCCGAACGGCTCACGCGTTGTCACCTCGTCTTTTGATGGCACAGCACGCGTCTGGGATGCGGAGACGGGCAGGGTGATCGCGACGCTATCCGGGCATGCCGATCGGGTCCTGAGTGCGGCGTTCAGTCCGGACGGGTCGCGCGTGGTCACGGCTTCGGCGGATAGAACGGCGCGAATTTGGGACAGCAAGAGCGGCGTGGCTCTCGTGACGCTCTCCGGACACAGCGATTGGGTCAGCGGTGCTGCATTCAGCCCGGACGGCACTTTCATTGTCACGGCATCATACGACGGCAGTGCACGGGTTTGGCAGGCGAAAACCGGCGCACTTGTCGCCGAGTTTCTGGGCCACACCGATCGTGTTCTCAGCGCGGCCTTCAGCCCCGACGGTTCGCGCATCGTCACCGCATCCGCCGATCACACCGCCCGAATTTGGGACGCCAAGACAGGCGTCGCGCTGGCGACGCTTTGGGGACACGGCAATCAGGTGGTCGGCGCGTCGTTCAGCCCCGACGGCTCGCGCGTGGTGACCGCCTCGCTTGATCGGACCGCGCGCATCTGGCGACCCGATCCGATCGTGGTGATGCCGGCGGAAAAACGCCAAGCCTATATCTGCAGTGAGCGTCTGATCGGCGCGCGATCGTTTACAGATCGAGAGATGCAAGATCCCATGTTGCTGGGGCGAGGCGAGATGCACAACGTCTGCGACCGCGTTGGGCCGCTGAGTTTTGCATATTATTGGCGTTGAGCAGTCCTCCTCCCAGGCATTGGCCGGGTATTTCGTTCAGCAATCAGCTTTGGGCCACATTCACGATCGCCTCGGCAAAGGCCTGCGGCGCCTCTTGCGGCAGGTTGTGTCCGATACCGCCGGTAATCGTTCGGTGCTCGTATTTGCCGGAGAACTTCTTGGCGTAAGCGCTGGGCTCCGGATGCGGGGCGCCGTTGGCATCACCTTCGAGCGTGATCGTCGGGACCGCAATCACCGGAAAATCGGCAAGCTTCTTTTCCAGGTCGTCATATTTCGCCTCACCTTGGGCGAGGTCGAGCCGCCAGCGGTAGTTGTGAATGGCGACCGCGACTTGATCGGGATTGTCCAACGCCGCAGCACTGCGATTGAAGGTGGCATCATCGAAATTCCATTTCGGTGAGGCGAGCTTCCAGATCAGCTTCGCGAAGTCGTGCCGGTATTTGTCGTAGCCTTCGCGGCCGCGCTCGGTGGCGAAATAATATTGATACCACCATTGCAACTCGGCTGAAGGCGGCAACGGCGCCTTGCCGGCGGCCTGGCTGCCGATCAGATAACCGCTTACCGACACCATGGCCTTGCAGCGCTCGGGCCACAGCGCAGCGACGATGTTGGCGGTCCGCGCGCCCCAGTCAAAGCCGCCGATAATGGCTTGGTCGATTTTGAGCGCGTCCATCAGATTGATGAGATCGACGGCGACGACGGCTTGCTGGCCGTTGCGCGCGGTATCGTTCGACAGAAACCGTGTCGAGCCATAGCCGCGCAGATAAGGCACGATCACGCGATAACCGGCCGAAGCGAGCAAGGGCGCGACATCGACGAAGCTGTGAATGTCGTAGGGCCAGCCATGCAGCAGGATGACTGGAGCGCCGCTGGCAGGGCCGGCTTCGGCATAGCCGACATTCAGAGCACCGGCATCGATCTGCTTCAGCGGTCCAAGCGACGTGTGCGTTCCAGGCTTCACCGCCGGAAGGGGCGCAGGCTTGGACTGTGCCGAGGCCGCGCCGACCAAGCCGAACTGAGTAGCGACGAACGCGAGTGCCGTCGTGCCGAAGAAGCGGCGACGATGTTGATCGACATGTTCGCTGAACTTATTCATGATGGTATCTCCGTACTTCAATGAACGAAGAAGGCTGGCGGTGCCGACATGCGCCGCCGGTGTTCAGATCAACGGAGCGGCTCGCGCACGACGCGCATCTCCGCCGAAAAACAAGACCGGCACTCCGGGCGGCAAAGTGCACGCTTTCGTCAAGCTTATTGTAATAGGCGAGCTTGGGATACGCCCGCTCTGCTCAAGGGTGCGCGAGCGTTTGTTGAGCGACGTTGCCTCGATATCTGCGAGTCGTTCGATCAAGATTCAGCCACAGCGCGAGCCATGGTGTTGTGCAGGTCAAGCATCAGCGCAGCCACAGCAGCAGGCGAGTTGAGCGCGGTCAAACTTGCGTGCTGCATTTTAGCGGTGTCATCGCCGCAAACCGGCGCGGCGAAATGCCGGAATTTCCTGAGGATGTCGTCCGCCGCAAGCGGACGTGCCGGATCGCCGGGCACATTTTGGACCTGCCGCTCGTATCGGCCCGAAGACATCGTCACGACAACGCGCGCCGGCCAGAAGGTGGGATAGCCGTCCAGCAGCGTATCATCGCCGACGACCGTGACTTTCGTCATGAAGGATTGAAGCGTGGCCAGGGGAACGCTGACCGTTGAATCGAGGCTTGCCGGTTCGCTCGGTGAGAGCGCCGCCACAGCCAACTGATAGGGGAGGCTGGTGAGAAAGGAGCCGCGGTCGCCGGGTTTGATGCCATGGTCGATCATTTTCAGATGCGGCGGCAATACATAGGCCGTGATCTGTGAAATATCGGCTGCGGCAAGGTTGCCCGTGAGGATTTCGCGCAGCGCTTGCGTGGCGGCCATGGTTTGTCTCGCCGCACACCACGGCTTGAAGGACACTTGCGAGAATGCAAGCGCTCTGGTTTCGGCCATGGGCGTGATGTCCGGCGTTATGCCGTAGACGTCCGGGAACAGCCGCGACTGCAATATGTTCAAATCGGCAGTGAATCCGGCTTGGGCGGCAAAAGCCGCCATCAGCCCATTGCGCGCCGCATTGCCGACCGAGAGCCAGCGCGCCGTCGTCACCGCATGATGTTGGCCGACCGACGGCGCGGCAGTGGTGAGCGCCAGCGCCAGCGCCTGTGCGGTCTTTGCTGAATCAAGCCGCAGCAGCCGCGATGCGACCGCTGCCGTGGCAAAGCCGGCGCCGAAATAGGTCGGCCAGATGCCGCGATAGAGTATCTCGGGGCCCTTGATCGCGAGCCCGAGCCGGATCATCGCGTCATAGCCGGCCAGGATCGCCGCGACGATGGTGTCGGCGTCGGCTTCGGGCAGCGAGGCCGCCAAGGTCAAGGCAGCCGGAACAGCGACCGAGCCTGGGGTGGTCATCGACTGCAGATGAATGTCGTCGATCTCACTGAGCCGCACCAGCGCGACCTGTGTTGCCAGATCGTCGAACAGGCTGGGCGTCGCCGCTTTGTTGGCGGCCCGCAAATGCTCGTGAAAGGCGATGAGTGCGCGGCCTTCGGCCGTCCGGGTCGCCGCGATCCAGGCACCGACCGTGTCGAGCACGTGAAGCGCGAGTTTTTCGCGCAGCGCGTTATCGGCGCCAAGCGACGGCAGCTGCACGAATTCGGCAAGCTCGTTGATGCCGTTCATGACAGACCACCGATCGGCCACAGCATTTCCGGACCATGCTCCATTACCAGCACCATAGCGGAAACTACAGCGCCTGCACCGGCCTCATCGGTGCGACCTGAGCGAGGGTCTTGATTGCCTGGATGCCGCCAACCGTCAGCGACGGCTAATGCGGCGCAATATTCGTCTCATCGGCGAGCGTCAGCGCGGCGCGCAGATTGCCGCCCGCCTGTTTGAGCAGGGCCTGCGCCCGCTCCTTGCTGCAACCTTGCAGAAGCAGCATCGCGACCTTGATGCTTTGATCGGCTTCTTGCAGCGCATCGCGCACTTCCTCGCCGGTGCGCCCGCTGATCTTGCTCAAGATGGATTCGCTGCGCGAAACAAGCTTGGCGTTGATCGCCTGCATGTCCACCATCAGGCCCTGGTGCACGCGGCCGAGCCTGATCATGGTCAAAGTCGAAAGCAGGTTGAGCGCGACGCGCTGAGCGGTGCCCGCCTTCATCCGCGTGGATCCCGCGATCGGTTCGGCGCCGGTGTCGAGAAAGATCGGATGGTCCGCCTCCTGCAGAAGCGGCGCCGACAGGTTGTTGGCAATGCCGATCGTCAGCGCGCCGCTTGCTTTGGCACGCTGCAAACATGACAGCGTGAACGGCGTCGTGCCGCTTGCGGCGACGGCGATGAGCGCATCGGAGGGTCCGATGCCGTGATGCTGCATAAGCTTGGTCGCCTGCTCGACCTCATCCTCAGCGCCTTCGGCCGAGCGAAGCAGCGCCTCCGTGCCGCCGGCCATCAAGAGCAGGAGCTGTTCCCGTGGCCAGTTGAAAGTCGGAATGAGTTCGGCGCCGTCTTGTACAGCCAGCCGTCCCGAGGTCCCGGCGCCGGCATAGATCAGCCTGCCGCCTTGCCGCAGGCGCGTCTCGATGGCTGCCGCTGCCGCCTCGATTGCGCCAAGGGCCGGCCGAACCGCGGCGACTGCGGCCATCTGGCCTTCGATCAGGGCGTCGAGGACGTCGCCCGGTTCCCAGAGGTCGATGTCCGAATAGCGTGGACTGGCGCGTTCGGTGTCCATGGCATCGGTTTTTTGCATCAATTCTTCGGCATCAGTTCTTTTGTGAAAAGACTGACCCACACGCTCAACCATATTGCTACCATTTTGTTCTTACAACGAAACGACGCGATCGTCCCGGAGCCATGGTAACGTGGATAAGGATCTCCTGCTTTTAGGAGTAGATGGCGGCGGCACCCGCTGCCGGGCGCGGCTCTCGAACAGTCACGGAACCGTGCTTGCAGAAGCCGTCAGCGGGCCGGCAAATCTCCGGCTCGGGCTCGAGCGCAGCTTTGGCTCGGTGATCGACGCGGCCGCGCAATGTCTCCAGAACGCAGCGCTGAGCGAGAGTGACCTGTCGCGCATAGTGGCCTGCTTGGCCATGGCCGGCGCCAGTGAGCCCGACTATGCCGAAGCGGCGCTCGGGCGTGAGCATCCGTTTCAACGAATCATCGTGACGACCGACGCCCACGCGGCGTGCCTTGGCGCGCATGGCGGCCGCGACGGCGGTATCATCATCGCTGGGACAGGGACGATCGGCTGGGCGATGGTGCAGGGCAAGATCCTCCGGATTGGCGGATGGGGCCTGCCGTTTTCAGATGAAGGCAGCGGCGCCTGGCTCGGCGGCGAATTGTTGCGCCGCGTCTTGTGGGCGCATGACGGACGCGTGTCTTGGACACCGTTATTGCGCAGCGTATTTGCTGATTTCCGTGAGACCCCTCACGCGATTTTGGATTGGGCCGTGCGCGCCCAGCCGAGCGATCTCGGCTCATATGCACCGCGCATTGTTGGGCATGCCGCGGAGCGTGATGCCGCGGGTGTCGAATTAATGTCGCTTGCGGCGAAGCATATCGACGCGATCGCAACGCGGCTGGTCGATGGCGGCGCGGAGCGCTTGTCGCTGATGGGCGGACTTGCTGCGTCGCTGCAGCCTTGGCTCTCGCCAACGACGCAATCCCACCTCGTTGAACCCGCGGGCGATGCCTTGACGGGTGCGCTGGTTTTGGCCCGCCGCGTCGCGGGTGAGTTGACGCGAGCCGCTTGAGAACCAACCGCCGATGGCATCAGTCGCGACCACGATGCGCGAGGAAGTCGACGAGTCACCCGCTGTGGTGCGGCGGCAAGAGGCATTGCTCGCGGAGCCGATCGCCGCGCTCATCAATCGCGTGGCTATAGACCGGCCGCGGCTGGTGATGACCTGCGCGCGAGGCAGTTCGACCCATGCGGCGAAATTCGCCAAGCACGTGTTTGAGCGTTATCTCGGGATTCCGGTTGCTGCGGCGGCGCCGAACATTGCCACGCAATATCATCGCTCGCTCGATTTGGACGGCCAGCTGTTCCTGAGCATTTCGCAGTCCGGCCGCAGCGATGATCTCGTCGAGACGGCGGTGATGGCGCGTCGTGCCGGTGCGCTGACCGTAAGCCTCGTCAATGATCCGGCAAGTCCGCTCGCCAGTGCATCTGAACTGGTATTGCCGCTCTGCGCCGGGCCCGAATTGAGCGTCGCCGCAACCAAGAGCTTTGTCGCATCTCTCGCCGCGCTGATGCGGATCGTCGCCGCCTGGACCGCCAATCCATTATTGCGCGAAGCTTGCGCCCGCTTGCCCGACCGTCTCGCCGCCGCGGCCGACCTCGATTGGAGCGCGGCGCTTACGCCGCTGGCGCAAGCCAATAGCGTCGTTACGATCGGGCGCGGCCCGACATTCGCGATTGCCTACGAGGCTGCGCTCAAGCTGAAGGAGACCTGCGAGCTTCACGCCGAGGCCTTCAGCGCGGCGGAGTTTCGTCACGGACCGATCGCGCTCGTGTCTTCCGCTTATCCGGTTCTGGTATTCCATCCAAATGACGAAGCGGGAAGTGGCTTTGCTGATCTGGCGGAGGACGTGCGCCGCATCGGCGGCTGTGTCTTGGTTGCCGGAGGCACGGCGAAGGAGCAAGGTCAACTGCCGACGCTGACGGCGGAGCAGCCCGAAGGCGATGCCATCTGTCTTATCCAGTCATTCTACGGGCTGTTGGCGAAATTGGCCGCCCGCCGTGGCACGGATGCCGATCAGCCGCGTCACCTGCAAAAGGTGACCCGCACCCGATGAGCGACATTAGCCATGCTGTTGCTGCGCGAACGCTTTTTGATGGCGTGAATTTGCGTGAGAACGTGGCCGTTCTCATTCGCGGCGAGCAGATTGTCGGCATCTCTAACCGCGATGAAATATCTTCATCTGTCCCAGTAGAGGAATTGCCCGACAGTGTCTGGCTGGCGCCCGGCTTCATCGATATTCAGGTCAACGGCGGCGGTGATCTTCTTTTCAATGATGCGCCGACCGCCGAGACGATCCAGGCGATCGCGCAGGCGCATCGCCGCTTCGGCACCACGGCTTTGCTGCCGACACTAATCAGCGATAGCCCGGACAAAACGCCAAAGGCGCTCGCGGCGGTCGAACAAGCGGCGGCCGGGAACCCGTCGATCCTGGGCATTCATCTGGAGGGGCCGTTCCTGTCACCGGAAAAACCCGGCGTGCACGATCCACACGCTCTCCGGCGCCCGACCAAGGAAGACATCGCGCTGATCACGGCGAAACGGAAGAGCGCGACGCTGGTGACACTTGCGCCGGAACAAGTCGGCGAGGGCGTTGTCGCAGCGCTTGTCGACGCCGGCATTCATGTTGCGCTCGGCCATTCCATGGCGACCTACGCGCAGACCGTCGCCGCCATGCGCCAAGGCCTGACCGGATTCACCCATCTCTTCAACGCCATGCCGCCGCTGCAATCGCGGGAGCCCGGACCGATCGCTGCCGCATTGGAGTCGCCAGACGCTTGGTACGGCTTGATCGTCGACGGCCTGCATGTCGCACCGGCGATGCTGCGGCTGGCGCTGCGCGGCGCGGGCCATCCAATCCTCGTGACAGATGCCATGCCGCCTGTTGGCGGCACGCGCCAGTCGTTCAAGCTCAACGGCGAAGACATTCTGGTCCGTGACGGGCGCTGCGCCACCCGACAGGGCACGTTGGCCGGCGCTTATCTCGACATGGCGACGGCTGTTCGCAATTGCGTCCAATTGCTCGATCTACCGCTCACCAATGCGTTGCGCTTCGCCTCGACGCATCCTGCCCAATTTCTCGGCCTCGGTCACGCCTTGGGCCGGCTTATGCCAGGATACCGCGCCGACATGGTTGCGCTCGATCCTGCCAGCATCAAGGTCGTGCAGACTTGGGTCGCCGGCGCAGCCGCCTGACCTGAACACGAGCAGCAATAGCGCCCGACTTCCGCGAGCGCCCAGAGACTCAAACGGCTTGGTATTCGACACGTTTAGGCTGCAGCAGCGTGGCGAGCGGAAACGGCTCGCCGTTCCCGCGCGACTCAGATAACCTCCATCTCAGAACGCACGCCTCGACATAACTAGCCCCGCTGGTCTCTCCCTGGGCGGGGCTTTTTGTTGCGCCTTGAGCCGTTCAGAATTGGCTTCCCGAGACCGGCTCGCGGACTATCTTTTCCGCTTCGGGGTTTAATCGTAGCGCCCAACATTGTGGGGGTGTTGGTGTGCTCAGAGCATGATCCGGAAAAGCATGCTCTTGGACTTGATCCGAGGGTGGAAACCGGTTTTCCCAAAAGATCATGCTCCAACGAAAAAACTAGACCATGATCGGATTCAACTTGATCGGATCATGGTCTAGGGGCGGCCTTGGTCGAACCGTTATCGTGACACACGGTTTCGACCTTGGCCGCCTATAGGCCCTCAGGTTTAGCCTCGCTATGTGGGGACTTCTCAAAGAAGTGGCGTTCGTTCTCGCGATTATCGCGGCGCTGTTCGCAGCGGCGTGGTTCACCGTACCGACCGACAGTTATTTGCACACTGGGCGAAGCTGCCACGAGATCGTTGAGCGTCTAAGAGCGAAGAACTATCGCGGTTTGACGCCAGCTGAGGAGACCGACAGGGCGAACTGTGAGAATTAGTCGAGTCAGCTGAGTGACCCCGGGTCTTTGTGGAGCTAGGGGCCACCCGGGGTCACTAGCGACGCCGGGCTGGATTGCGGACAGTTCCGGCGCGCCGGAGGTCAACTGACAGCGAGAGGCGACGTTCCTCGGATATTTTTTGAGCCGCTTGTCAAATGACATAGCCGATAATTTCAGGCTGCATAATAGTACCCTCTGTTTGAGGGGCTCATGATTGCCGTTGCCGAATACCGGAACTTTGCCGCGCAATGCCGGGAGATGGCTGTGCGCACAGATAATCCGCTCGATCGCAAAGCATTGCAGATACAAGCCGCCGCCTCGGAGCGGATCGCAAATGAACGCGAAACGGTCCTGAAACGCGGCGAGATTCCGAAGCCGTAAGCTCGGACGACGACATGGCCGCATTGTAGCTGGGCGCATTGTATTTGTCTCAGTAGCGCTCAAGTCTCATTTGCGTATGATTTTTCGCGGAAACCAACCGCATGAAACGGCCTGCAGGCGGCGGTTTCCCCGAACTATCTTGGCTCCGGCGCCGCAATGCCGGGGCCTTTTCATGCCCTTGGCTATCGCGTGATTTGTCTCAGTAGCTCGCAAATCGGATTAGCGTATTTTTCCGCCGGGCTCGACCGCTAAAGAGGAGAGACGGGCCTACCCCGTAAAAACCCAGCAAGGTCGCGGCTGGGCTCACCAAGCTCTGCGTTGGGCGACACGATGGCGCGCTACTTTGAACTGATACTTCTGTTCGTGGCGGTTATTGCGAGCGCTGGACTCACGATCTGGATGGTCGTGCAGCACGCACATTGAGGCGCCAACTGCCGCGGCCTCTATCATTTTGGGCGTCGGGGTAGGGGACGCAAAGAGTTTGACGAACCGGCTGTCCCTGGTTTGGGCCCGACCGGGAGGAGTATCGGGAACGATCGGGGCAACAGGCAACGCAGGGCTTGGCGTTCGCTCGCGTGCCGACATGCAAACACGCTAAGCAAACGGGACTTGCTGATGGCAACCGAATTTCTGCACGGCCGCACGCTTGAGCCTGAAGAACTCGAATTGATCCGGGCGGAGATCGAGGAATTCGGCATTCTAGGCGCCGTTGATCCGGAGCTTCGCGCGCTCGTTGCGCGCAACTGGCCGCACCTGCTTTCGACTCTGCCGGCAGAGGATCCTTGACACGCCGCTCGCTGAGCTCGTGAAGCTGTCGCCACGGAGCATCGCGGTGAGATGCGCGAGGAAGGCCGCAGGCGCGTGCCGGCGGTGGGGCGGTGGGAAGCGGTGGGCGTAAGGTTATTTCAACGGTCCCTTGTCCGGATCCTTTGGCATCCGTGCGAACGCCTCTTGGGTGATTCTCGACATCGCGGCCCCTGCATCTGCTATTCCGTTTCTCTTAAAATGCTCGAACATTTGGGAGACTGCGTCCTTTGCAAAAGCTCCCATGTCAAAGCCGCCCGCAATCTGAGGTATATGCGGGTCAGTTGGGTCTCGATCGAGTCCTCGATAGGCTTGGTGTGCCGCTCCGAATTTCCGAGGCTTTCCCCGACGATAACGCCAGATCACAATGCAATTTGGGCCAACGAAGCTGTCGCGCTGGTGGACCTCCCAGTTTAATTGTGCGAGCCGATCGGCCACCGCGTGTGGCGAAAGCTTTCCCCCGTCATGGGCGTTCGCTAAACTTAGAATCTCTCGTTGCCAGCCTTTGTGCAGGTTCACCATCGCCCCAGACCCGCCGCGGCCGATGGGATATGGCTTAACGTATGTCGACGAAAACTCTTTTTGGTGACGCGTATAGCGAAATCCTCTTTCTTTGCCGTCGCCTGTCACGACCAGATCGATCGTGTACAGTCTCCGCTCGTGGCCAATGAATGCCGGTGCCACGACCGTATGTGCTGCTGTCCCGGAGCGAGGCATACCTCGCATGTGAGGGGGAAACTGCTGTCGCAGCGCGTCGGCCAAGACACCGAGCGCTTGTTCAAGGGGCAACGACCGCCCTCGCAAGACGCCACTCATCCAATGCGACGGCTCGGTGCCCCGCGCTGTTGCACCTAGGCCGGTGTAAGCCAGGATGGCAAGGCCGTCAGTTGTCTCCAAGAGCATGGTCTTCACCGCGTCGTCTCTCAACGGCCGCGAATTCAACGAGAGACGCCGATCAGCGACGAGCCAGATCGTTCGGTCGGTCCCGATGGTTAGAACAAGAGTCATCGCTACTTCGGTTGCGTTCTTTGCGGACCACTCCGGGCGGATATCAGCGCGGCGGCTATCCGTCGAACCAAAGCTGCCGCAGCTTCCGCAATTCCGGCCGCGCTAGAATGGATGCAAGAATGCGAGGGCGATGGCAACCAAGATGCCGGCGATGCCGACAATGACAGCGGCAATAGCCGCAAAATAAGTCTTGCGGACATATTCGAAGGTTTCAGTATCGCGCTCAAACGTTTCAGTTTCGCGCTTTCGGCGCTCTACAGCCTGCTCGCTGAGCCAGCGGAACGCGGCTTGCCGTTTTGCTTCATCGTTATAAATCGCGCCCTGTTTGACGTTCTCGTACACCAGGAATTCGCCAAGACGCTCGAACTCCATTCGCCACTCGGGCCGTATGTCTGCGTTGGCCACGGCTGCCTCGGCCGAGAAAAGTCAGCCCAATCCAAGTGCTGACCAGAGCGCGGTCGCTGCCGTAAAAGCGTGCGGCGCCAATAGTCCCGCCACGCCGCCTTCCAGCATACTTCTCGCGGATTTTCCTGCCTCCCGCAGGATCTGAAGCGAAGGCGTAGGCTTGGACAATTGCGCCTTGATGGTCTGCAAATCCGCACTGACGTCGGCCTGCGCGGCTGGGGGCAGCGCGGCCTCTGCAAGAGCGGCCTCGAGGGCGGTCAATGCTAACTTGGCATCTTCGATGCGCAGCGCGAATTGCACGTTTTGGTTTGCCGAGGGGCTGCCTTGTTGAATCGTACTCCCGGTCATCGTTCCGATGGTTATAGCGTTATTCACTTGAGGAACCTCCGGCTCGGACGGTGACAAGAAACCTACATCAAACTGGCGTCGCACAAATTCAAGCTCCTGATCCAGATCATTATTGCATTTCGCGATGGCCGAGTCGGGTATGCTAGGTATCCGTGACCCCTGAATTATCGCTTTCGCCTGTCTCGAAAAATCATCGAGGCATTGCAAGGCTGCTTGCCTAACCTCTCGCGGATCTAGGTCGGTTATCCGTATGGTGCGCTTGAGCTCGCCGAACACGATTCGAATCGTGGCATCGAACTCCTCCTTCACAATCTGGAAAGTGCGCTGATGGGTCATGCTTGATTGGAGAATGCCGCGGCCGGCGTGCTCGGCCTTCATGCGTCCGACCAACTTATTAATCCGTGCGATCGCCTCTTTGACGTGCCATCGCGCGTTGTCGAAAAAATCATTGATCGTCGGCTTCGCAAACATCGCGGTTGGCTGGCTCTCAGAGGGCGCTTGTTCTCGGCCTACCCCTCTAACCACAGCTGCTTAAGCTTCCGCAATTCCGGCCGCAGCCATATCCACGCAACGAGCAGCACGACTATGTCGCCAAGAATGAGCGCGAGGAGAACCGCAGTCCGTCCGTCTCTAGGCCCGTTTATTGGCCATCCGTTGGACACGGAGGAGGGTTGAGAAGCTAAGTCATTGAAATCATTGGCGCGCCCTACGGGACTCGAACCCGTGTTACCGCCGTGAAAGGGCGATGTCCTGGACCGCTAGACGAAGGGCGCTAATGGCGCGCGAGGCGCTGATATCGCAACAGGCACCGAAGCGGTACCCGAAGGCGCGCGA
>DATAQN010000238.1:0-15651 GCA_036264635.1 Xanthobacteraceae bacterium
TTAGGCATGCCGCCCCCACCTGATCGGCCATTCCGGCCGCATGCGGCGTGTCGATCCCGTTGTCTAACATCGAGGTAGGATCATGGACGCGAAGACCGGCGCCAACATCAAAACCGGCACGCTGAAACTCGGCGACAAGGACTATTCGTTCCCGATCTATGAAGGAACGATCGGTCCCGAGGTTCTCGACGTGAGCAAGCTCTACGCTGAGGCTGGTATATTCACATACGACCCGGGTTTCACGTCCACCGGGAGCTGCGAGTCCAAAATCACTTATATCGACGGCGACGAAGGCGTGCTGCTTTATCGCGGCTATCCGATCGCTGATCTCGCCGAGCACGGCGACTTCCTCGAGACCTGCTATCTCCTACTCTACGGCGAGCTGCCGACCGCCTCGCAAAAAGCCGACTTCGTCGACCGCGTGGTGCACCATACGATGGTGCACGAGCAGATGAGCCGCTTCTTCCAGGGCTTCCGCCGCGACGCGCATCCGATGGCGGTGATGGTCGGCTCGGTCGGCGCGCTGTCGGCCTTCTATCACGACTCCACCGACATCACCGATCCGACGCAGCGGATGATCGCCTCGATCCGCATGATCGCCAAAATGCCGACGCTGGCGGCGATGGCGTACAAATATTCGATCGGCCAGCCGTTCGTTTATCCCGACAACAAGCTCGACTATGCGTCGAACTTCCTGCGGATGTGCTTTGCGGTGCCGTGCGAGGAATACAAGGCCAATCCGGTTCTGGCGCGCGCCATGGACCGGATTTTCACTTTGCACGCCGACCATGAGCAAAATGCCTCGACCTCGACGGTGCGCTTGGCCGGCTCGACTGGCGCCAACCCATTTGCCTGCATCGCCGCCGGTATCGCCTGCCTGTGGGGTCCGGCGCATGGCGGCGCCAATGAAGCGGCGCTGAAGATGCTGGCCGAGATCGGTACCGTCGACCGCATCCCGGAATTCATCAAGCGCTCGAAGGATCCGAAGGATTCATTCCGCCTGATGGGCTTCGGCCACCGGGTCTACAAGAATTACGACCCGCGCGCGAAGATCATGCAGAAGACCTGCTACGAGGTCCTCAACGAACTCGGCATCAAGGACCCGCTGCTCGAAGTCGCCATGGAACTCGAGAAGATCGCGCTTCACGATGATTACTTCATCGCCAAGAAGCTCTATCCGAATGTCGATTTCTATTCGGGCATCACCCTGCGCGCGATGGGCTTCCCCAACACGATGTTCACCGTGCTGTTCGCGCTGGCCCGCACCGTCGGCTGGATCGCGCAGTGGAAGGAAATGATCGAGGATCCGCACCAGAAGCTCGGCCGCCCGCGGCAGCTCTATACCGGCTCGCCGCAGCGCGAATATCTGCCGATGTCGAAGCGGAAATAAATCGAACCGGACACCCACGCTCGTTCGGTTGTAAATTCGCGGTCGGGCTCAAAGAGCCCGGCCGTTTTCATTTTGGGAGGAAGACATGAGACGCATTGCCTTGGCGTTGTTGCTGCTCGGCATCGCAGCCACCTTCGCCCATGCGCAGGATGCCATCCCGGACCTCAAAGGGACCTGGGCCGGCAAGGGCAAAGCCGTCGTGTTCGGCAACAATGCCTACCATCCAGGTTCGCAGACCGCCAATGATCCGCCGCGGGTTCACGAAATCGAAGCCAAGCACGTCATCGAGGGCCAGGATGGACGCCTGGTCTGGGGCCACTCGTCATCCACGGTCGCCAATACCCAGGAGCCGTTTGCCTGGGTTATCGCCGGCGATAACAAGACGATCCTTGGCGCCGATGAGGACGGCTATTTCAACATAAGGCTGGTGACACCGGACCGGATCGAGAAGTGCTACGTCCAGAACGGCATCAGCCCGAGCCACTCCATCGTCGCCGCGTGCTACACGATGGATCGGGCGAAACCCTAGGCGCTAGGTCGGATTATATGCCCAGGTCACATAAGCGCCGGCCCAAGTGAAGCCGCCGCCGAAGGCCGCGAGGATCAGCCGGTCGCCGGCTTTGAGCTTGGCTTCGTAGTCGAACAGGCAGAGCGGAATCGTCGCGGCTGTGGTGTTGCCGTATTTGTGGATGGTGATCATCACCCGCGACGCCGGCAGCTTCATGCGCTCGGCGGTCGCTTCGATGATGCGCAGATTGGCCTGGTGCGGCACCAGCCAATCGACCTTGTCGCCGGTGAGCCGGTTGCGTTGCATCAGGCAGGTGGCGACCTCGGCCATGCGCGCGACGGCGAATTTGTAGACGGCAGCGCCTTCCTGATGCACGTAGTGCAGGCGCTTGGCGACCGTCTCGGCCGTTGGCGGCATGCGGCTGCCGCCGGCTTTCTGATGCAGATGCGGCATGCCGGCGCCGTCGGAGCAGATCAGCGTATCGATGATGCCGTATTTCCGGCTCGGCTCGAGCAGTACGGCGCCGGCGCCGTCGCCGAACAGAACACAGGTCGCACGGTCGGTATAGTCGATGATGGCCGACATCTTGTCGGCGCCGACCACGTTGATCTTTTTGTATTTGCCGGTCTCGATGAATTGCGAGGCGATGGTCAGCGCATAGAGAAAGCCGGAGCAGGCGGCCTGCACGTCGAAGCTGCCGATGGTGCGGATGCCGCACATGTCGCAGATCAGATTGGCGCTTGATGGGAAGACGAAGTCCGGCGTCGTGGTGGCGCAGATCAGAAGCTCGATATCCTTGGCCGCCGTTCCGGTCTTAGCGAGGAGGCCCTTCACCGCCTCGGCCCCCATATGCGAGGTGCCGAGGCCCTTGCCTTTCAGGATATGGCGGACCTTGATGCCGGTCCGCTCGATGATCCACTGGTCGCTGGTGTCGACCATTTCCGCGAGCTGCGCATTGGTCAGCACGTCGGGCGGCACATAGCCGAAAACCCCGGTGATGGCGGCACGGATCGGAGCCTTATGGATCGGAGCCTTGCGGGCCGGTCGTTTAGTTTTGCTCACGCGGACTGCTTTAGGGTTGCATTCTGGAGGTGACGGGGTGAGTGCGGCTTAGCAGGATGATTGCGGCATTGGTAGAGCCGGGCCGGACCCGTCGTTAACAGTTCAGGGCCATATCGCTCTTGTCATTTTTTTTGCCGTTTTTTCTGTCCGTGGCCGCAGCAGCGGCGCCCTGCCCCATCCGGCGAGCCCGCCGGCCCGAATCCTCGCCAGGACGCCGGCCAGCGGCTTCGCGGGCAACCTCAAGCACGACTGCTGCGGCCTTGGCGCTTGGCGTGGCTTCGCCGATCCCCATGATCCCATCGAGGCGCCCGAAAGCTTCGATTTGCCGGGCCCGCGCCGGGGTATCGGATAGAAGCGGCACCAGCGCCTCCGTCATCTTCTCGGCCGTGCAATCCTCCTGGATGAGCTCCGGAATGGCATTCTCGCCGAGAACGAGATTGGCGAGGATGACGCTCGGCAGGCGCGACTGAATGCGGATCATCCGGGCGATGATGGCCTCGAGCAGGTGCAGCTTATAGGCCGCGACCGTCGGCACACCCGACAGTGCAAGCTCGAGCGTGACCGTTCCGGACGCCGCCAGTGCCGCGCGGGCGGAACGGAAGGCCGCCCATTTCTCCGCCGGCTCGACCACGATGCGGGGGGGCACGGCCCAGCCGGCCACAGCCTCGCTTACGCGCGCGGCAAGATGGGGCACCGTCGGCAGCACAACCTCGATTTCGCCGGTGCGAGCGGCGACGGCCGCCAGCGCCCTGCCGAAAATACCGATATGCCGCTTGATCTCGGTCGACCGGCTGCCCGGCAGCGCCAGAACGATCGGCGGGCCGCCCTGCCGCCGCGCGGTTTCCGCGGGGGTCGGCCGCAGCTCGGACAAGCGCTCGATCAGCGGGTGGCCGACATAGATGCACTGTGGGCCCCTCAGCCGCGTATAGGCCTCAGGCTCGAATGGCAGGATGGCGAGCACCCGATCGACATAGGCGCGCATGGCGCGGGCGCGCCCCGAGCGCCAGGCCCATACCGAAGGCGAGACGTAGTCGAGAATGGGTATCCCCGGCGCGCGTAGCCGCACCCCTCGCGCCACGCGATGGGTGAAATCAGGGCTGTCGACGATGACCAGCGCATCGGGGCGCGCGGCGGTCGCAGCCTGCGTCGCTTCGCGGATGTGACGAAGGATTTTCGGCAGCTTCTGCGGGATCGCAGTCAGGCCGACAATCGCAAGATCGTCGATTGGAAACGGGCTCACAATTCCGGTCGCCGCCATGGCGCGTCCGCCGATGCCGGCGAGCGTCACGTTGCCGGCCGCTTCGCGGAGCGCGCGGGCCAAAGCCGCGCCAAGCGCATCACCGGACTCCTCTCCGGCGATGATGTAGATCGACAGCGGCCGCGACAGGTCGCTCATCGGCTCAAGTCCTTGTTTTGATCATCCCGATGCTCTTGGCGGCGATCCTCGCGCACGCCGACCATGAAAATCCCGGCGCGGTCGGCAGCGGCGATGGCCTCCTCCGCTTCCGCGATCATGGTCGAGCCCGCGGTGACCGCAAGGCCGGCAAGCCCCGCCCGCGCGATATTCTCGATGGTGCGCGGACCGATCGACGGCAGGTCGAAGCGGCGATCCTGGCCGGACTTCGGCGCTTTGACCAGGACGCCGACGCCTTGCGGCGAGGTCACGCGGCCTAGTTTGCGCAGCTCGGCGATACGCACGAGCATATTGTCGGTGCCCTCGGCGGCCTCGACCGCGAGTACGTTGTTATTCGCGACGACCGCCGCCTGCCCGACATCAAATGGCCCGAGCGCGCCAATGACCGACAGCGCGCACGCGATATCGGCGCGGTCGCGTTCGCTCGGCGCGTGGCGCCCGAGCATGCCTTCGGGAACGAACACTTCCGGCGCGACATCCTTGACGCCGACGACGCGAAAGCCGCCGCTCTCGGCGACGCCGGCGACACCGGACAACAGCGTGTCATCGCCGCCGCGGAAGAAACGCACCACGCGCGGCATGAGCTTGATCGTCTGCCAGTCGAGCCGCAGCGCCGACAGCGGCGGCCGCAGCAGTGTGCCGATGAACAGCACGTCGCGGCAATTCTCCGCCCGCGCCAGCCGGAAAAAGCGCCCCGCCTGCCCGATGGCGATCCAGTGATGCGCGTAGCGCTCGATGACCGCGGCGTCGGCCCAGCCCCTGATGCCGAACATCACCGGCCGGCGGCCGCGCCGCGCCACGGCGTCGGCCACGGCAGCCGGAAAACTGCCGCCGCCGCAGATGATCGCCAGCGGATCATCAGGCGCGCTTTGCGGGGGCTGCACATCGGCCATAGCGAGGCTCACTGTATTTGACCGAGCATGATCTTTGCGGAAAACCGGTATCCACTTTTCCGGATCATGGTCGAATTATCCGGGATCAGCGTCTTCCGTTGGCACGTCGGCCCCGCGCCTGACGCGCGGTCGCATCAGCGGCCGCTTGCCGCCGGCGCGGATGAACGCGATCATCTTGCCGACGACAGGATCGTCGGCAAATTCGCGTGCCACCGCCTCGATCCGATCGGCGATCCGGCCCTCGACGAAGAACAAAGACCGATAGGCGCGGCGGATGCGGTGCATCTCGGCTTTCGTCACGCCGCGCCGCCGCAAGCCGACGATGTTCAAGCCGACCAGTGCGCCGGTCTGGCCGAGCGCGAAGCCGAACGGAATGATGTCGTCGCGTGCCGCCGACATGCCAGCCATCATCACGCCTTCGCCGATGCGGACAAATTGATGGATGGCGACATGGCCGCCGAGAAAGGTGAAATCACCGACCTCGACATGGCCGCCGAGCACCGTGTTGTTGGCGAGCGTCACATTATTGCCCACGCGACAATCATGTCCGACATGCGAGCCGACCATGAAGCTGCACCGCTTGCCGATCGACGTTATGCCGCCGCCTGCTTCGGTGCCGGTGTTCATGGTGACGCCTTCGCGCAACTCGCAGTTCGCACCGATCACGAGCCGCGTCGGGCCGCCTTTGTAATGCACCGATTGCGGCGGCGTGCCGAGCGACGAGAAGGGATAGACGATCGTCTCTTCGCCGATCGTGGTGACGCCGGTGACGTTGACATGGCTGAGCAGACGCACACCGCGCTCGAGCTCGACCTGCGGCCCGACAATGCAGTAGGGCCCGATTTCCACGGAGTCGCCAATGCGCGCGCCGTCTGCGACACGCGCGGTCGGATCAATTGCCATCTATGCCTCGGTAATGACCGCACCGACTTCGGCCTCGGCGATAAGGGCGCCGTCGACCTTGGCCTCCGCACGGTACCACCACATGTTGCGGCGATGCGCGGTCTTGTTGACGTGATATTCGACAGTATCGCCCGGCACGGCAGGCTTGCGGAATTTAGCTTTGTCGATGGTGAGAAAATAAAAGATCGCGTTCTTGCGCGTTGCTTCGTCGATCTGCCGCAGGCACAAGACGCCCGCCGTCTGCGCCATGCCCTCGATCAGCAGCACGCCGGGCATGACCGGATTGTCGGGGAAATGACCGAGGAATTGCGGCTCGTTGAAGGTGATGTTCTTGATGCCGACGCCGTGGTCCTCGCCGCGAATGTCGACGATGCGATCGATCATCACGAACGGATAACGATGCGGCAGAAGCCGCAGGATCTCGCGGATGTCGGCGGCTTCGATGGTTTCACCGCTCATGCCTCACCCCCACCGTCTTCGTCGCCGCCCAGCACCATCTTGCGCACGATCGCGACGCCTCTGAGCCATTCGCGCGCCGGGCGCGCCGGGAAGCCGCCCCACCGGGCTTTCGCCGGGACATGCGACATCACCCCGCTCTTGGCGCCAAGCACCGCGCCGGAACCGATATTGAGGTGATCGGCGACCCCCACCTGCCCGGCCATGGTGACAAAATCTCCTACCGTGACGCTGCCGGAGATCCCTGTCTGCGAGACGATCACGCAATGGCGCCCAATGCGGGTGTTGTGTCCGATTTGGACGAGGTTGTCGATCTTGGTGCCCTCGCCAATGACGGTGTCGCGCGAAGCGCCGCGATCGATCGTGGCATTGGCGCCGATCTCGACATCGTCCTGGACGATGACGCGGCGCGTCTGCGGTATTTTTTGATAGCCTTTGGCGGACGGCAAGTAGCCGAAGCCGTCCTGGCCGATGCGCGCTCCCGGATGAATGATCACCCGGTCCCCGATGAGCGCACAGAGCACCGAGGCATTGGCACCGATCGCACAATCGCGCCCGATGCGGACGTCCGGGCCAATGATGGCGCCGGGCCCGATCAGCGTGCCGGCGCCGATCTCGGCGCGCGGCCCGATCACGGCCAGCGGATCGATGGTGACATTGGCTTCGAGCCGAGCGGTCGGATGCACCTGCGCGCTTGCAGCACGGCCTTGGGTCTCGAACAGCGACGGCGGCCGTAACGCGTCAGGGAAGAGCTTGCGCGTCACCGCCACGAAGGCCGGATAGGGATGCGTGGTCTCCAATACGACGGTGCCCGGCGGCAGCGAAGCGGCGAAGCGCGGCCCGACCAGACAGGCGCCCGCGCGCGTCGCCGTGGCGTCGCTGAGATATCTGGAATTGTCGAAGAAGCTGATGTCGGTCGGACCTGCCGTATCGAGCGGGGCGATGTTGGTGATGCGGCGGTCGGCCGGATCGCCCTCGCGCAGCTTGGCGCGGGTCATCGCCGCGATCTCGCCGGTCGTCAGTTCACCACTGGGTTTGACAAAGTCGGGCATCCAGCCGTCCGTAGCAAAAGCCTGGACCTTGATCCAATTCAATTGGATCGGACCAAGGTCTGGATTCTCCATTTGAGCACGAAAAGGCCGGGGCCGTTTTTCCGGGCTCGCGTTCCATCACGAGGCCGGAGCTTCAATAGCCGAAATCAGCCGATTGAAGTTCCCGCGTCCGCACACGCGGTGTCCGGTCCTTCGGTGAAATCATACCCAATGAGCCGTCAGAATTTCGCGCCGCCGCCGAAGGCGAACCATTGCGTGCGGTCGTAAGGACCTTTGGTGATCGGGTAAGCGAAGTCGAACCGCAGCGGGCCAAAGGGCGAATCCCAAATCAAGCTCGCGCCAACGGAGGTGCGGACGAACGCGCTGTCGTTGTAGGGCATGCCGCATTGGCAGGCGAACGCAAAGTTGCTGATCGCGGTTCCCGCATTGACTATGCCGTTGACTTCGCCGGTCGTAAGAAGCTGGGTCTCGCCGCGATACCCCCACACCGATCCGGCATCGGCGAAGACGGCGCCGCGGAAGCCTGAATCCTTCGGCAGGAAGTAGAACGGATATTGGAATTCCAGGCTCGCACCCCAATAGTGCGTGCCGCCGATATTGTCGTCGGTGGCGCCGAAGGTGATATCGCGCGGCCCGATGCCGGCCGGCTCGAAGCCGCGCACCAGGTTCGGCCCCATCTTGAAGTCGTCGAGCATGCGCACGTAGCCGTTGGTGCCGCCGGCGCAAACGGCGTCTGACGGACACTTATTAAAGCCGGTCATGGTGCCGGCTTGCAGATGGACGATGCCGACGAGGTCAGAGACGATCTCGTAATAGGTGCGGAAATCGACCACCGTTTTGAGGTACGACGTATCGCCACCTGCGCCCGCGAAGTCCTGACCAAAATTGAAATACATACCGTTGGTCGGGTTCTTGTTGTTGTCGAGCGAGTTGTAAACAATGCCGTAGCCCGGCGCAGAGGTGAACGTCTGTCCATTCGCGAGCTCGGCGCGAACCGGCAGAGACGCCTCGCCGTCGGCCAGGCAGTTGGATTGAATGCCGCCGTTGGCGTTATTGACGTAGCTGTTTGTACCGTTCACGCCAGGATAAGCGGCACCCACGTTCGGGCCCACGGTTCCGATCGCGGCCAGCGTCGGGAATGTGCTGACGAAATCCGGGTTGAGGTTGTTACAATTGTCCAAAGTCGACGGCAGCTGGATGTTTTGCACGTACGCCGAATAGCGCAATTGCACCGCGAGATCTTCGCGCAGCGGCAGGCTCCATTTGAGAACGCCGCCGTAGGATTCCGTGCCGTAGGAAATATAGGTGTTGGACAGCGTCTGTTTGGCGAAGAGATCGACGCCAAGACTGGCGCGATAATCGAGGAAGTAAGGCTCGGCGTAATCGAGTTCGATGCCTTTGACATATTGGCCGTAGGTCACCGCCGCCCGCGCGAAGCGCCCGGTACCGAGCAGATTGCGCTCCTGCACCGAGACCTCGCCGAGCCAGCCGTCCGATGTCGAATAGCCGCCCATGACCGAGAAGTCGCCGGTCGAATTCTCCTCGACGTCGACATTGATCACCACACGGTCGGGCGCCGAGCCCGGTTCGTTGGTAATTTTCACCGACTTGAAGAAGTTGAGGTTCTTGATGCGCCGCTCGGCGCGATCAATCAGCGCGCGGTTGTACGGGTCGCCTTCGCCGATGTCGAATTCGCGCCGGATCACGTAATCGCGGGTGCGATAATTGCCGCGGATATTGATGCGCTCGATGTAAGCGCGCTGGCCTTCGTCGACAACAAAGACAACGCTGATCGTGCGAGCCTCCGGATTGCGGTCGCCGCGGGGCCGTACGGTGCCGAACGGATAGCCGCGCCGCGCCAGTTCGATGGTGACTTGCTCGACGGTCTTCTCGATCGACTCGCCGTTGTAGGTCTGCCCGCTCGACATCAGGAGATAACTGCGCAGCGTCTTGGCGTCGACCGCGCGAACATTCGACTGAATGTCGATTGAGCCGAAATGGTAGAGCGGCCCTTCTTCGATGGTGAAGGTAACGGTGAAGCCCTTTTGCGCAGGGTCGTAGACGCCGGTCGCCGACACCACCTGCACGTCGGCGTAGCCGTGCTTGAGGTAGAAGCGCCGGATCAGATCACGATCCGCCTCGATGCGGTCCGGATCGTAGACGTCCGTCGTCTGCAGAAAGCTCAGCCAATTGGATTCCGCGGTCTTGATCACCTCTTTGAGGCGCCAGTCCGAATAAGACTTGTTGCCGACGAAAACGAGGTGCTTGATGCCGGTCTTCTCGCCTTCATTGATCTCGAAAATCAGATCGACGCGATTATTCGGCCGCTCGATGGTTTTCGGCACGACCGTGACGTCGAAGCGGCCGTTGCGCTGATAGATCTCGAGGATGCGCTGCACGTCCGCCTGTACCGTCGCCTTGGACAGGGTGCCGCGCTCTTTCGACTGGATCTCCTGAGTGATCTGTTCGTCTTTGAGCCGGTGATTACCTTCGAAGGTCACGCGGTTGATGATCTGGCCTTCGGACACCGTAACGATGAGCTTGCCGCCCGACTGGGAAATCTGGACGTCCTGGAACAAGCCGGTGGCATAGAGCGCCTTCAAGGCGGCATCGATGCTGTTTGCATCGAGCAGACCATTGGGACCTGGTTTGAAATAAGAGCGGACCGTGTCGGCTTCGACACGGCGGTTGCCTTGGACAACGATATTGTTCGGTGAAATGCCGGCGCCAACGCCGACGGGAGCCGCCACAGCTCCGCCTGACAACGCCAGAATAGGCGCCAAGCCAAATAGCCCCAAGCCGAGGAGCAGGCCGGCCACGACAAGCCCTCGTTTTACCCGCACACCCATGTCCATGCGCAACGCGCCCTTTACCCCTCGTGGCCGCCCCCAGTGGCGGGTTACTCCAATATCTCCCTCAATGCGCCTGGCTCAATTGTCAATTTCTCTTGTGATTTCTTCCACTTCTACCATCCCCGTAACGTTACTGCCACCCCGCCGAAGACCCCAGCCACACCGCCGCACACACCCCTGCATGCACCGGCGCTTAAGAGGTCGTTAGGTGAACGATGTCATTGAAAGTTGCAAATATCATCAACATGACGACGATCGCGAGACCAATCCGAAACCCGACTTCCTGAGCCCGCTCCGACAGCGGACGGCCCCGCAGCATCTCAATCGCATAGAACAAAAGGTGTCCCCCATCCAGCAGCGGGATCGGGAACAGGTTGAGCAGGCCGATCGACACCGACAGTACGCCGACAAGGTGGATCAGCGCGATAAAGCCGATCTTGGCCACCTGGCCGGAAATCTGTGCGATGCGGGCCGGACCGCCGAGCTGATCGGCCGACTCGCGGCCGACAATCACCCCACCGATATAGCTCAATGTGCGATCGACGATAAACCAAGTCTCTTGCACGCCCATAACGACAGCTTGCGGCGGCGAGACCGGCTGGAACTTCATGTCATCCGCATCCATCGAGCGGGTGATGCCGAGAATGCCGATGCGATGGGCGTTGCCGAAATTGTCCTTCACCTCTTTCAAGGCCGGCGTCGCCGTCAGCACAAGCGGAGTGCCTTTGCGATCGACCTTGATATCGAGCTTGTCGCCGGCGCTCTCGCTGACAACGCGCTGCATGTCGGCGAAATCATCGACCGGCTTGCCGTTGATCGCCAAGACCACATCGCCCGGCTGGAACCCGGCGGCCGCGGCAGCGCTGTCGGCCTGCACCTGGTCGACGCGCGCACTCATCGACTGCTTGCCGTAAATCGCGAAAATCCCGGCGAAGATCACGACAGCCAGAATGAAATTCGCCGCCGGCCCCGCGAACACAATCGCGGCCCGCTTGCGCACGGGCTGAAAGAAAAAGCTCTCGGCACGCTCGCTCGCGTTCATCGACTCGAGCTGCTGCGTTTCCGGAACGCTGGCGGCATTCTCATCGCCGAAGAACTTCACATAGCCGCCGAGCGGAATGGCGGACACCTTCCAACGGGTGCCGTGGCGGTCATTGAAGCCGAAAAGCTCGGGCCCAAAACCTATCGAGAATACGAGCACCCGCACGCCGCACAGGCGCGCGACAATGAAGTGCCCGAACTCGTGGAAGAACACCACGACACTGAGCACGAAGATGAAAGGAATGAGGTAGCCCACAACGCCGCCCCCAAGCGCATGCAAATGCGACAGCAAATATGACCCCATAAGACCTTCACCGCCCCCACTCAGCCACGTTTCCCCGAACCCTCAAACGCTTAGGATGCCATTGCGGCAATTTCGGGCAAGAGGTCGGCCGCAAGTCTTCTCGCATTATGGTCAACGGCGAGCGCCTCGTCGACGGTCTGAGGCTCGCCGGTTTCGCCGCGCTGCGTCATGCCTTCAAGGGTCGCTTCGACCAGCGCGGGAATGCCGCTAAACCCCAGACGCTTCTCGACAAATTCACGTACAGCGACCTCATTTGCGGCGTTCAGAATTGTCGGTGCGGAGCCACCGGTTGCAAGCGCCCGGCGGGCGATAGCCAGCGCCGGGAATCGCACCAGGTCGGGCTCCTCGAACGACAGTGTCGAAACCTGGGCCAGATTGAGCCGCGCCGCGGGCGTTCCCATGCGCACCGGCCAAGCCAGGCAATGCGAGATCGGGATTCGCATATCTGGCGAACCGAGCTGCGCGATCACCGAACCATCGCGGAATTCGACCAGGCCGTGAATGATGGATTGTGGATGGACCACCACGTCGAGCTCCTCCGGCGGCAGCGCGAAGAGATGGTGCGCCTCGATGAGCTCGAGCCCCTTGTTCATCAGGGTCGCGGAATCGATGGTGACCTTCGGGCCCATCGACCAGATCGGGTGTTTGAGCGCCTGTTCCACGGTGACATTGCGAATCTGCGCCGCCGTGAAGGTGCGGAACGGGCCGCCGGAGGCCGTCAGTATGATGCGGCGAACATCCTCGCGCCGCCCGGAGCCGAGCGCCTGAAAGATTGCATTGTGTTCGGAATCGACCGGCAGGACATTGGCGCCGGCTGCGGCGGCGCGTCGCATGAAGAGCGCACCGGCGCAAACCAGGCATTCCTTGTTGGCCAGAGCCACAGCCGCGCCGCGCTCGGCCGCGGCAAGTGTCGGCGCGAGGCTTGCGGCGCCGGTGATCGCCGCCATCACCCATTCGGCGGGCCGCTGCGCCGCTTCGACCAAAGCTTCCGGCCCGGCCGCGGCTTCAATGCCCGAACCAGAAAGTTCTGACTTGAGCTCGGCATAGGCGGCCTTGTCAGCAACCGCCGCGAAGCGTGCGCCAAGCTCGCGCGCCAACCGCGCCAAGGCCACCGCATCGCGATTGGCGGTCACCGCTTCCACGGCATAGTTCTCGGGATCGCGGCGCAACAAATCCGCTGTGCTCGAACCGATAGAGCCGGTCGCACCGAGGATCGTCACGGTCTTTGGCGCAGGCGCAGGAAGCGGAGCGCGCACAACTTCCGCCAACGGACGTTTCCCCTTCATCGCACTCACCAAATGAAATCCTACCACGCCAACAGGCCGCGGGCCGGAGCGGCCACGCCTTGACGCAAAATGCCGATCAGAACGGCCGCCAGAGCGGCAACCAGAAAACCATCAAGGCGATCCATCACACCGCCATGACCCGGAATGAGATGACTTGTGTCTTTGACGCCAAATCGCCGCTTGATGGCGGACTCGAAGAGGTCGCCACCTTGCGCGACTATCGAAAGCACCAAAGCCAGAACTCCTGCGACCACACCCCGGGTTCCCCCGCTCGCATAGGCGACCGCGGCGCCTGCGGCAACCCCCCCAAGGAGGCCGCCAAAGGCGCCTGACCAGGTCTTGTTCGGGCTCAGCTGCGGCCACAACAGCGGTCCACCGAAAGTGCGGCCGGTCAGATAGGCAAAAATATCGGTCGCCCACACGGTTGCGAAGAGAAACAGCAGCGCCTGAAGGCCGAATTCCGGATCGTTGCGCAGCAAAGCCGGACAGACAAGGACGATCCCCCCATAGACCACCCCGCCCGCCCCCCAGACCGGAGCGATCGGCGGCGGAGCCGAGCGAGGCCAAGCCGCAACGGCCGCACCGACAACAACGGTTCCAACCGCAACAGTAACGATCGCCGCAGAGGGCTGTTGCAAGACGATGAAGATCGCCGCAAGCGCAAGCGCCGCGAACCCCGGCGCAAGGATGCGCGGCTCGGCACTACGCGCCACAACCTTGGACCATTCCCAGAGCACTGCAGCAGCGGCCAGCGCGCAGAGGGCGACGAAAACCGCGCCGCCCAAATAGGCCGCCAGGATCACGATCGGCGCCAGGACCAAAGCCGAGGCGACGCGCCGCCTGAAATTGCGCGTGGCGCTTTCCGGCACCGCGCCAGCGCTCCGATCCTGATTGTCGGCCATCGTCACGATGCGGTCTGGGCGATCAAGCCGCCGAAGCGGCGCTCGCGCCTTCGGTATTCGGCAATGGCGGTCTCGAGCTGGCTGCGGTCGAAATCGGGCCAATTGACCGGTACGAAAACGAGCTCGCTATAAGCGGACTGCCACAACAGGAAATTCGATAGCCGCTGCTCGCCGCTGGTGCGGATGATGACATCGGGATCCGGAACTTCCGGCGCATCGAGATGCTGCGTCAAAAGCTCCGGCGTGATGTCGCCCACCTTGAGCCGGCCCTGCGCCACTTCCGCGGCGAGGCGGCGCGCCGCACGCGCGATCTCCTGCCGCGCGCCGTAATTGAAGGCAACGACCAGTAGCAGGCCGTCATTGCGGCGCGTCAAATCCTCGGCTTCTTCGAGCAGGCTGCGGATGTCTTTGGCAAGATCGTCGCGCTCGCCGATGACGCGCACGCGCACATTGCTCTTGTGCAGGTCGGCGAGATCGTTGCGGATGAAACGACGCAGCAGTCCCAACAGATCGCCGATCTCGGATTGCGGCCGCGACCAGTTTTCCGAGCTGAAGGCGAAAATCGTCAGCACCGAAATGCCGAGCTCGCCCGCTGCGCGCACGGTCCGGCGCAACGCCTCGACGCCACGCCGGTGGCCTTCCACCCGCGGCAGGCCACGCGCCGCGGCCCAACGTCCATTGCCGTCCATGATGATGGCGACGTGCCGCGGCGTATCGTAACCGCTCGTCGTTGCGGTACGCGGCTGCGCCGCCTCGGTTATCGAGGCTGCGTCACTCAAACCGTCATGATCTCCTTTTCCTTGGTCCCCAGCATCTTCTCGACCTCGGCAATGGTCGAGTCGGTCACCTTCTGCACTTCAGCGGCCTGATGCTTGTGCTCGTCCTCGCTCATCTGATGGTCCTTTTCCATCTTCTTGAGGAGATCGAGACCGTCGCGGCGAACGTGGCGTACCGCCACCCGCGCACCCTCGGCATATTTGTGCGCAACCTTGACCAGCTCGCGCCGCCGCTCCTCATTGAGCTCGGGAATGCGCAAGCGCACGTTCTGCCCCTCGGTCGAGGGGCTCAATCCCAGATTGGCAGCCGAGATCGCCTTCTCGACCGCATGGACCATGGAATGGTCCCAGACCTGCACGTTGAGCAGCCGCGGCTCCGGCACGCTGATCGTGGCGAGCTGAGTAAGCGGCATATGCGAGCCATAGGCGTCGACCTGGATGCTGTCGAGCAAAGCGGTCGAGGCACGGCCGGTGCGCAGGCCTGAAAGCTCGTGCTTGAGCGAGCCAAGCGCGCCTTGCATGCGGCGCTTGAGATCGTTCATGTCAAAATTTGCGGCGGCCATTTGCGCTCTCCTGGCACTTTGCCGGGAATCTCAAGGGACTCGCGGCAGACTCTACTTGGAAAACTGATCAATCGCATCGGCCGGATCAATGGGCCGGGTCCGCGCAGCCTAACCGACCGTGGTGAAGTGCCCTTTTCCGCACAAGACATTCTCGATCGCGCGTTCCTCCCGGATCGAAAATACGATGATAGGCATCCGGTTTTCCTGGGCAAGCGCGAAAGCCGTCGCATCCATGATCTTCAGGCGCTG
>DATAQN010000006.1:0-12739 GCA_036264635.1 Xanthobacteraceae bacterium
ATCAGAATCCAGCCGGAAAAGTGTACCGCTATAACGGTCTAAATCGGAGAGAACTGGCAAAATGGTGCAAGAATCGGAGCGGATTCGTGCAAGTCTGCGAAAACGACGGCGCCAAATGGCTACGATTTGAGCCTCTATCTATCGTCCACACACACCGAGCGCGCGGTTACACGGCCGAGGCGGTCTTCGAGATTGAGAACTGAACAGTGGTCGAAGGTTAATCCTTCGTCTTCAACTGTGCTTCGTTTGCGGTAATGAACGCGCGAATGTCGGGCGACATATCCAACAGCTTCAGCCACTGTTCTTTGTACAAGGTCACGGGAAAGCGCCCCATACCGTAGATCGAGACTGCCCCCTTTTCGCTGACCTTCATGCGGACGCTGCTGGACGTCCCTTTTTTGAGAGCGGCATTTTCATTGCGAAGTCGCTCCAGCTCAGATTTCATATCTTCGTCGGACATGGCGCTTCCTAACTGTTTATCGATTGAGTCCTCGGGTCAATTGTCACCGCCAGCCGGCGACAACATTTTTTTGCTAGCTCTTCTCTTTGCGTTTTCGTCAATTGTGCCAACATCTGGTCAACGTCGGTCGGCACTTTCGATTTGCCTTTGACAAACTTGACTTTCGTGATTTCTGCGGCGTGCTGTCGGCTCGTTGTTTGTTCGTAATGTTTCACCAACTGCTCAATGCTAGTGTCCATATTCTTAGTCAAAAACTCGTAGGACACGCCGCTCAAGATTCGTTGCTCGGCATGGAAGTGACGAAGGCTATAGAGGCTCCGTCTATTTCCTTCCACATCACACAACAGACCATCTTTACGACCGTGATATTCGATTGATTTCAGAAATGCCTGAAAAGTCTTGTTGAGGTCAGTGGCGACTTTTTGCGGTTCGCCTTGAGACGACTGACCATACCAAACATAATCGTGCGGACCGTTGTAATGAGAAGTCTCCTTCCATTCCTTCAGCCAGCCGACACAGGATGGCTGTGACATGACGTGTCGGCTCTTTCGGGTCTTGCCTGTCACTCGGACCTGATTTCCAGAATCGTTTCGGACTTACCGTCATCAGTCTCAATCTTTATGTCCTCCCACTCGTGCGCTGGCGATCCATCTGTTGGAGCCCCCTCCCCCCGGTCCCCTATGTCACCGTCAGGACGTTTTGCCCCGCCGACTGATTCCCGCAAGCGTATCGGCGCGTTGGCGTGGAATCAAATGGCTGTAATGTTGCTCAATCATCTGGGCAGACGTTCCCATTTGTCGGGCAAGCAAATGCAAATCAATAGAGTCGTAAATGATTCGAAACGTCGCGTAGGTATGCCGAAAACTGTAAAGCGTTCGATTTTGACCCGTTCGAGAGTCTTTCAATAGTCCACTGTCACGCATGAACGCTCGAAAAGTTTGATTAAGGTGTTTCGTCACTGTTCCATCTGATAATCGAAACACAGACTTTTCGACATTGGAACGCAACAGCTCTTCAAAGGACATATGTGAAATATCATCACAACGTTGATGAATGCGTTTGAGATACGTCAAGCAAGAATGTCGGGCGACCAGTTCTCGTTCCTTTGTTTTTCCTTTTACCCACATCGCAACATACGAACGTCCGTTTTGTGTGAATGTGCTGATGTGTTTCCATTTCAAGTTCTGCGCCTCGGTGCCGTGACGCATTCCAGTGTTCGCAAGGATCAACACATAGTCACGCAACAGTTCACGCATATCTGTCGATTTACCTGCCCGACCTTCATGAACCCAGGTTCGGAGGGCACGATAAAGTTTCCGATATTCATCAATCGTGAAATCAGGTCGTCTGGTTGCGTCTCGCCCCTTGTTCTCTAATGTCGGGATTTTTGTCTTTGCGATATAACCTCGACTCAGGGATTCTTCGAAAATGCGATTAAGTGCGCTATTGTGCGTGTTGATCGTAGATGACTTAGGCTCTTTTCCCATCTTGTCGGCACGCCAACCGACAAACTCCTTAATCATTGAATAGTTGATGTTCTCAACGTTGTGCTTGCCGAAAAAGGGAATGAGGTAATTGTCTGTTGCTTGAATGTAATCACGATAAACCCGTTTGCCTTCACCTGCTGCCATAGCCTTCTCCATACGATCAATTGCAAGGCGAGCAACGTCGCTAAATCGTTTGGTTTGGGCAGGGATGCCAAGTTTCACCCGATAGCGGGTGTCCATATAGAGTTCTGTCGCTGCTTCCTTTGCGTCGTTTAAGTCTTTTTCTTTGGTGGTGACGCGAATCCAGCGACCCCCACACTTGAATCGCGCCTGCCATTTTGCGCTTTTCACGCGGCGGGTCAGAACGATTGCTCCGTCAAGCAATGTCACGGATTGAGTCGAGAGTTTCGGCATGGAACAACACCGCTGTTTTTACAACTATGCGGCGATCTTTCCTGAGTGGAATCTCGTCGGGGTTGTCGCCGCGATTTTCGGCTCTAACCGGGAAAATCGGACACGTCAAGGAGCGTGCAACGGATGTGTAACGCCAAAAACGGCGTTCGCCGCAGCCTGTGCAACGTCTAAGTTATTGAAAACAAATGGTATTCTGGTAGCGGAGGAGGGATTTGAACCCCCGACACGCGGATTATGATTCCGCTGCTCTAACCAACTGAGCTACTCCGCCATCGCAGATTGAACCGGCAGATGGGGCCGGGGGACGAAACCCTGTGGGCCTTGAATCCGGCACCGGCGGGGCAAGATTTAGGGGAGTTTGCCGGTCTTTCCAAGAGCCAAGTGAGCCAAGGCGCCGGCACCAGGAAATTTGAACAAGGGGCGCAGATTTGCGCGGAAACCGATAAGGAGCAAGGCAATGGCGGTCAAGAAATCCAGGATTATTGCGGCTTGTTTGGCTGCCAGCCTATCCGGAGTGTCGCTTTGGGGCTCGCCCTGGGCGGCGACACAGGCGCAGGCCCGCGGCCCCTATGACGGTACCTGGAGCGTGTTGATCGTGACAGATTCCGGCACTTGCGACCGCGGCTACCGCTACGCGCTGCGGATCTCGGACGGCCGGGTTTACTACGACGACCCATCGTTCAACGTGACCGGCCATGTCGACGCGCACGGCAATGTCAGCGTCGGCGTCCGCGCCGGCGATCAATATGCCAATGGCACCGGCCATCTTTCCGGCGACTACGGCGACGGGCATTGGAGCGGGCGCTCGCCGAGTTCGGCTTGTTCGGGTCATTGGGAGGCGGAGCGGCGGGGGTGAATTCCGTTCTCCGCAAGCGCATCTGAGCGCAGGCCAGCGCCATCTCACCTGTCATTGCGAGCGAAGCGACTCGCAATGACGACAGCGCAGCCAGGACACACCGCAGCCCTCAATTCACCCCGCGGCTGAGCTTACCGAACCGGATCAGCGAGAAATGTCCGAGCGGCGGCATCGGGCGGCGTTCGAGCAGTTCGACGCAGCCGTGGCGCGCCGCCCAGCTTGTGAGCCGCTCCCAACGGAAGCCAACCTGCCAGCCGAGCTGGCGCGCGATCGGCGCAAAGGCACTCTCGTAAGCCGCCCGGAAGCCGTCATCGGCACCGAGGTGGTTCACCAGGATGATTTCGCCGCCGGGCTTGGTGACGCGCGCGAATTCATCGAGCGTCGCTTCGGCGTCCGGCACTGTGGTGATGACATATTGCGCGACCACGACATCGAACGAAGAATTCTGAAAGCCGAGATTTTGCGCGTCCATCACCGCGAGGCCCTCGACATTGGTCAGCCGATGCTCGGCGACGCGCTCCCTGGCCTTGCGCAGCATCGGCGCCGAGAGGTCGACGCCGATCAGGCGGTTGGACCAGGAATAATCCGGAAGCGAGAGGCCGGTGCCGACGCCGACTTCAAGTATGCGGCCGCCGATGCGCTCCGCCGCGGCGATCGCCGCCTTGCGTCCGCGATCGAACACCGCACCGAAGACGAAATCATAGATTGGCGCCCAGCGGGCGTAGGCCTTGGCGACGCCGTCCTTGTCGAGCTCCGCCCCCACAATCGCCCCCGTCCTCACCCGTCAACGCAACAAGATTTCAGCGCGCGGGCGTCGCCGCAAGTAATTCCGAATCCGGCTTGGTCTGGCTCGCCGCGACCGCGACGGTGCTGGCGATGAAGCCGCCGCCAAGCACGCGCGCCTGGCCATCAGCCGCATCATAGAACACGCAGGCTTGCCCAGGAGAAACGCCGTCTTCGCCGCCGGCGAGCTCGACTTCGATGCCGCCGGGCGCGGCGTGCAACCAGGCCGGCTGCGGCTGCCGGGTCGAGCGTACCTTGACGAAGACCTCCGGACGCCGTGCGATTGCGTCGTCAATCGTGCCGTCGCCGAGCCAATTGACGTCGCGCAGGCGCACCCGGCGGGTGCGCAGCGCCTCGCGCGGGCCGACCACGACGCGGCGCGAATTGGCGTCGAGCCGCACGACATAGAGCGGTGCGCCGGTGGCAATGCCAAGCCCGCGCCGCTGGCCGACAGTGAAATGAATGATGCCGTCATGGTGGCCGAGCACATGGCCGTCGAGATCGACGATGTCGCCCGGACCGGACGCGCCCGGCCGCAGCCGCTCGATCACCTGCGCATAATGTCCGGTCGGCACGAAGCAGATGTCCTGGCTGTCGTGCTTATCGGCGACGGCGAGGCCATAGCGGCGTGCCAGCTCGCGCGTCTCCGCCTTGGTGCGGTCGCCGAGCGGAAAGCGCAACAGTTCAAGCTGCGCGGGCGTGGTCGCGAACAGGAAATAGCTCTGATCGCGCTCGGCCTCGCGCGCGCGATAAAGCGCGCGGCCGCCCTCCGGCAGCGCGCGCGAGGCGATGTAATGGCCGGTCGCCATAACCTTGGCGCCGAGCTCGCGGGCGGTGTCGAGCAGATCGTGGAACTTGATCGACTGATTGCATTCCACGCAGGGCACCGGCGTCTCGCCGGCGACATAGCTCTGCGCAAAACGGTCGATCACCGCTTCCTTGAAGCGGCTCTCATAGTCGAGCACGTAATGCGGAATGCCGATGCGCTCGGCGACCGCGCGGGCATCGTGAATGTCGCGGCCGGCGCAGCAGGCGCCCTTGCGGTGGGTCGCCGCGCCATGGTCGTAAAGCTGAAGCGTGATGCCGACCACGTCATAGCCGGCATCGGCCAACAGCGCCGCCGTGACCGAGGAATCGACGCCGCCCGACATAGCGACGACGACCCGGGTGTCGGCCGGCCGACCCTCGATATCCAATATGTTCAACATGCCATCCGGCCGTATTTGCCCGTCCGGGCGCCTCGGAACCGGCGCCGAGAAAAGCCTGAATTTCGGCGCCCAAACGTCGACGCCCGCGCATCGCTTTGATTGCCCAATACTATAAGGGCCGATCCGGCGCTCCGCCATGGCTGCGACCGCGTTGCGCGCCATTTCCACCTTTGCTCAGGCAAGTCTGACGGCCGGAAAATGCACCAAAATGCCGCCTGTCCCCCGGCGAGGGCCGGCAAATATTGCCGCCAAACCGCCCCGACCGCGTAAAGCTTGCCGTGAGGATTTGCCCTGCGCGATTCTAACATACTGAATTAAAACGATTTTTTTCGAACAAGGTGCTGGCCTGCGGGTTGCAAGCATACCCCTATTAATGTCGCTTCCCGGAGCCCCGAAAGTGCCAAGCGTGCCGAGTATAGCGCCGAGCGTTCCCACCGCCGTCTCATCACCTTTGCAGTCGGCCGCTGCTCAGAGCCAAAATATCGGCGCGCAACCATTTGCAGCGCTGCTGGATGCCGGCGTGACGGGCGCGGCCAATGTTCCGCCGCCGGCGCCGGCGCAACAGGCATCTCCCACAACGACCGGCTCCACCGGCACTACCAGCCGGGCCGGTACCGGTGGCGGCAACGCCAATTCCGGCGCGGCCTCATCTTCGACAACTGGACAACAGCAGACGGCGGGAAACAACAACGGCGCGCCGGGCGCAAACGCACAGGGCGGCAGTCAGCAGTCCGGCACGACGTCCGCCAAGAGCAACACCAGTTCATCTGCGAGCAACGGCAAGGATTCAGCCTCCAATCCGCAGAATCCGAATACAAATCCAGGGACGAACAATTCCGCTCCCAACACGAGCGGTCCGAATGGCACTGATCCGAACGCGCCGGCGAACGGCCAAGCGGCGCAGAACAACACCTCCCAGCCGAACACCGACCCCGCAGCGAACGCAGCAGCCGGCGCCACCACCGGCGATGCACAAACTACGGATCCGACGGCCTCCGGCACGCAAGGATCGGGAAAGAAATCCAAGGACGGCAGCGACAATCAATCCGACGCGAGCGCAACTGTTACGGATGCCGCGGCCGCAACCCAATCGTCCGCCACGTCAGTCACAGCGGTCGCCACGGTCGTTGTCGCCAACAATCCTGCCGACAGCGCGCCGGCGCCAGCCGCGAACGCTTCGGCCAATATCGCGATCGGCACACAAACGAAGGCGCGTGCGCTCGCCATCGCGACGCGGGCCGGAAGCCAGGATGCGAGCGCGCCGCAAGACAATAGTGGCACCGCGACCGCAGATACCAGCGCAACTAATGCCACCACCGCCGCCAACAATGCCGCGAAAGTCGGAAATGACCTGTCGGCCGCACAGTCACCCTCCACGCCCAACAACAACGGGCAAATTCCCGCCAATGGCCAGCCTGTGCCAAGCCAGGCAGACGCCGCGGCGGCACAAGCCGATGCGAGTGCTCAGGCGAGCGCGACAATCGTCACGCCGCACGGCGACAGTGTCGGCACTGCCGGGTCGGGCGACGGGGGCGGATCGGCATCGCAGACGGCCGCCGCAGCGAAAGCCGCGGCGAACAACAATGTCCCCACCCTCGGCATTGCCGCGGCCAACGTCGCCGCCACGACTCAAACGACGGCAGGCGCGTCCACCGCTGCGGCCGCGCCGACCGTGCCGCTCGCCGGGCTTCCCGTCGCCATCGCCTCACGAGCGCAGACCGGCTCCAGCCAGTTCGACATCCGCCTCGACCCGCCGGAACTTGGCCGCATCGAAGTGCAGCTGAGCGTCGACAGCAACGGTCAGGTGACCTCGCACATCACCGCCGACCGCCAGGACACGCTCAATCTGTTGCAGAATCAGCAGCCGCAGCTCCAGCAGGCGCTCGAACAGGCCGGGCTCAAGACGTCCGACAACGGCCTGCAGTTCTCGCTGCGCGATCAGTCGTTCGCCGGTCAGCAGCAACAGGGCCAGAATTTCGGGCAGAACGGCAACGGCTCGCAATCGAACACGCAGCAGATCGTCATCCCCGATTCGAGCCTGTCGGGTATCGACACGGCGCAAATCTATTCGCGCCTGAATCTGCGCGGGGGACTCGATATTCGCGTGTAATCGGCGCCTGAGCGCGCCAACAGTCTTGTGTGAGGACGGACCATGAGCACCAGCGGCGTCACGAACAACACGAACAACACGAATACGAACAATTCGAGTTCGTCCAATTCGTCGAGTTCGTCCAATTCGTCGAGCTCGTCCAATTCGAGCCTCGATCAGCTCGCCGGCAATTTCAACTCGTTCCTGACGCTGCTGACCACCCAGCTGCAAAACCAGGATCCGCTGTCGCCGCTCGATACCAACCAGTTCACCCAGCAATTGGTCGAGTTCGCCTCGGTCCAGCAGCAGGTGGACATGAACACCAATATGCAGACGCTGATCTCGCTGCAGCAGAGCAGCGAAGCCTCCTCGGCGATGCAAATGGTCGGTGCCAATGTCACTCTGAACGGAACCAGCGCGTCGCTGACTTCCAGCAGCCCGGCGAGCTGGAACCTGAACTCGGCGGGGCCGGCGACCGGCAATGTGACGATCACCAATTCGAGCGGCACCGTCGTCTACACGGGAACCACGTCGCTCAATACTGGCGCCAACAGCTTCACCTGGAATGGAACCGGCAATACCGGACAGACTTGGCCGGCCGGCCAATATAAAATCTCGGTCACTGGAACCGGCGCCAGCGGCCAGTCAGTCACGGTGACCCCGCAAATTACCGGCACGGTCACCGGCGTCGATCTTACCCAGAGCCCGCCCCAACTCATTATCGGCGGTCAGGATTACGCGATGAGCACCGTGCAATCAGTCAACAGCAGCGGCGCAAGCGCGCTGAGCGGGCTGACCACGAGCATCAACAGCCTCGATAGCGCGCTGAACGCGCTACTCAAGGCCCTCTAACAGCAGGCCACGTGCGGCGCCGCGCCGCAGCGGCCGTGCCCTACGCACTCATCACCATGTGCTTTCGTCACGCCCCAACTCCACTCCTCATCGATTGCGGCCAATTAGGTGCTTCGCTTAGGCAAATCTTAAGCGGGCGCGCGTATGGTCGACGTCTGTGAGTAGTCGAGTTTGTGAGAGTTACTATGACCGAACCCCATCGCCCGAGGGTTAAATACGTGATCGGGCCGGACGGTTCTCCCCTGACGATCGCCGATCTGCCGGCGCCGGGGACGAAACGTTGGGTCATCCGCCGCAAGGCGGAAGTGGTTGCCGCGGTTCGCGGAGGTTTGCTGTCGCTCGAAGAAGCGTGCAGCCGCTATACGCTGACGGTCGAGGAATTCCTCTCTTGGCAATATTCGATCGACCAGCATGGCCTTGCCGGCCTGCGCACGACCCGCATTCAGCAGTACCGCCAGTAACGGTCGCTTAATCAATCTGGCGGTTTGGCGACGCCGATCTGACCGGCAGCGGCGGAATTGTGCGCCCGTGCCCGATTTATTAACCGGGCGCTAACCATCCACCGGGCAAATCTTGCCGAGTGAAACGCGAAGGTGTCGCGTCGCTCCGCGGGGGAAGACTCGGTGCAAGGTCTAATCGAGTTCGTCAAGACGCTCGGCGGTCCGCGCATCGCCGCGATGGCGGCAGTCACCGTTGCACTGATTGGTTTCTTCGCCTTCGTCATCATGCGGGTCACCACCCCGACAATGACGCCACTGTTCACTGGTCTCTCGCTCGAAGATTCCGCGGTCATCGTCAAAGAGCTCGAGCGCGAGGGCGTCACCTATCAGCTGCGCAACGACGGCAATATCATCATGGTGCCAGCCGACAAGGTAGCGCGGCTGCGCATGACGCTGGCCGAGAGCGGCCTGCCCAAGGGCGGCGGCGTCGGTTACGAAATCTTCGACAAATCGGATGCGCTCGGCACAACGAGCTTCGTGCAGAACATCAACAGCCTGCGCGCGCTCGAGGGTGAGCTTGCGCGCACCATCCAGGGATTGGACCGCGTCGAGGCGGCGCGCGTGCATCTGGTCATGCCGGAGCGGCCGCTGTTCTCGCGCGACAAGGTCGATCCTTCGGCTTCGATCGTGCTCAAAGTACGCGGCACACTCGAACCGGCGCAGGTCCGCGCCATCCGCCACCTCGTCGCCACCGCAGTCAACGGCTTAAGCCCGCAGCGCATCTCGATCGTCGACGAACAGGGGCAATTGCTCGCCGACGGCGCCACCGACGGCCAGAGCGGAAGCGATATCAGCGCCGACGAGCGGCAGGCGGCTTACGAAAAACATTTGCGTCAGCAGGTCGAGACAATCGTGTCATCGGTCGTCGGCCCCGGCCGTTCGCGCGTGCAGGCCAGTGCCGAATTCGATTTCAACCGCATCACCGAGAGCTCGGACAAATTCGATCCCGACGGCCGCGTGCTGCGCTCGAGCCAGACCCGCGAAGAGACCAACTCGACGACCAATGGCAACCAGCAAGTGACCGTCGGCAATGAATTGCCCGGCGCCAATCAAAGGCAACCGCAGGGCGCCCAGGGCGCTGCCAGCGCCAACGCCACGCCGCGCGACCAGAGCCGCAAGACCGAGGAAATCGCCAATTACGAGATTTCAAAGACCAGCCGCACCGAAGTAGTCGAAGGCGGCCGCGTCCATCGGCTCTCCGTCGCAGTGCTGGTCGACGGCACCTACGGCAAGAATGACAAGGGCGACATCACCTATCAGCCACGCAGTAAGGAAGAACTCGACGAGATCGCGACGCTGGTGCGATCGGCGATCGGCTTCGACCAGAAGCGCGGCGATCAGGTCGAGGTGGTCAATCTACGCTTTGCCGACTCGCCGACGCTGACCATCCCGGAGCCAACCGGCTGGATCGAAGCGATGCACTTCACCAAGGACGACATCATGCGCGCCATCGAAATGGTGGTGATGGGCATTCTCAGCCTTGTCGTCCTCCTGTTCGTGGTGCGGCCGCTGGTGCGCCGGATCGTGACGCCGGAAGAGCCGAAGCCCGCGCCGGGCATAGAGCTTCCGCCCGGAACGATCGGCGCGCTCGCCGCCGCCGGCGACATCGATCCGGCCAAGGCCGGCGAGCCCAGCGTCGCCGCCAAAATGATCGACATCGCCCAGATCCAAGGCCAGGTCCACGCCCAATCCGTGAAGAAGGTCGGCGAGCTTGCCGACAAAAATCCGGAAGAAACCGTCGCCATCATCCGCCACTGGCTGCATGAAATGCCGGCCGCCTGATTGCTGACATGCCCAACGCACCCGCCAACACCGTAAACAAAGACGCCGCTCAGCAAGAGGTCGCTGGCCTTCTGGCGCAACTCGCCAGCAACCTTCCCGAAGGCGCGCAGAAGCGACAGCTGACCGGACCGGAGCGCGCCGCGATCCTGATGCTTGCGCTCGGCGAAGAGCACGGCGCGCGGGTCTGGAACATGCTCGACGACGAGGAGCTGCGCCAGATTTCCGTGGTGATGTCGACCATCGGCACGATCGAAGCCGGGCTGGTCGAAAACCTCCTGCTCGAATTCGTGTCGCGCATGTCGGCGTCCGGCGCCATCATGGGCAATTACGAGGCGACGGAGCGACTGCTGCAGCAATACCTGCCCCCCGAACGGGTGGGCAACATCATGGAAGAAATCCGCGGCCCCGCCGGCCGCAATATGTGGGAGAAGCTCTCCAACGTGCAGGAGGAGGTTCTCGCCAATTATCTCAAGAATGAATATCCGCAGACCGTAGCGGTCGTGTTGGGGAAGATCACCCCGGAACACGCTGCGCGCGTGCTCTCCATTCTGCCGGAGGATCTGGCGCTCGACGTGGTCAACCGCATGCTGCGTATGGAAGCGGTGCAAAAGGAAGTCCTTGAACGCGTCGAGAACACGCTGCGCACCGAGTTCATGTCGAACCTGTCGCAGACCCGCCGCCGCGACGCGCACGAGGTGATGGCGGAGATCTTCAACAATTTCGACCGCCAGACCGAAACCCGTTTCTTGACTTCACTCGAGGAAGACAATCGCGAAAGCGCCGAACGCATCAAGACGTTGATGTTCACCTTCGACGATCTGACCAAGCTCGATACCGGCTCGGCGCAAACGCTCATGCGCCATGTCGAGAAGGACAAGCTTGGCATCGCGCTAAAAGGCGCGGCGGAGCCGGTGCGCCAGTTCTTCCTCAACAACATGTCGTCGCGCGCCGCCAAGATGCTGCTCGACGACATGCAAGCCATGGGCCCGGTGCGGCTGCGCGATGTCGACGAAGCGCAGGGGCTTCTGGTCAATCTCGCCAAGGACCTCGCGGCCAAGGGGGAAATTGTGATCTCCAAGTCGCGCGGCGAAGAAGAGCTGATTTACTGAGGCATGCGGATGGCGGCACCGACAAAATTCATGTTCGACACCGACTTCACCGGCGGACCGCGCAAGCCCGTGGAGCCGGTGATCACCGTCGTCGAACATACGGTGAAGCTTGCCGAAGCCGAGACCGCAAGCCAAAAGCGCGGCTATGCGCAGGGCCAGAACGACGCGCAAGTCGAGGTCAATCGCAGGATCGCCGCTACGCTCGACACGATCGCCAAAAGCATCGCCGCGGCGAGCGCCGCATTGCAGGCGATAGAAGCGCGGCTCGAATGCGAGGCGGTCGAGGTCGCGGTCGCGGTCGCGCGCAAGCTGGCGCCGACTTTGGTGGCGCGCGAGCCGTTTACTGAAATTTCGGCGCTGGCGAGCGACTGTTTCCGCCAGCTCATCACGGCGCCGCATATTGTCGTGCGCGTCAACGACGCGGTCTATTCCACCGCCAAGGAGAAGCTTGAGGAAATCGCCCGCGCCAGGAGTTTCGAAGGCCGCCTGGTTGTGCTGGCAGAGCCCGATATCGCGCTTGGCGATTGCCGTATCGAATGGGCTGACGGCGGCATCAATCGCGACAGCGTCACAACCGAGGCTGTGATCGGCGAAGCCGTTGCCGGCTATGTCGGCGCGCGCGGCAATCTTGCCGGGCCGCCGCTGCGCCGCGCTCCGGAAAGGCGCGAGGCGCCACCGGCAGCGACCGAGAAGCCGCAGGCACCGCAGGCCACGCCCGAGATGCCGCCAGAGCCGCCGCCTGTCATGGCAGAGACGCCGAATGCGCCGTCCATCACGCCACCGACGGCGCCCGAGCCACCGGATCCACCACGGCCTCGCGGCCATGAATTGCTGATGCCGACCGAAGATGAGTTCAGGAGAACCTAAATGAGTGAGGACAGCAAAGTCCCGCTTCCCAATCTCGAAGCCAGCGAAGCGCCCATGGAATCGCCGCCTATGGCGGCTGCCGATGGTCCGGTCAGTCATATCGCCTCGGACCTCGAGGCGGTGTTCGATGTGCCGGTCCAGGTCTCGGCCGTGCTCGGCCGCGCCAAGATGGACATTGGCGAACTGCTCAAGCTCGGCCCGGGCACCGTGCTCGAGCTCGATCGCAAGGTCGGTGAGGCGATCGACATTTACGTCAATAACCGCCTGGTGGCGCGCGGCGAAGTCGTGCTGGTCGAGGAAAAGCTCGGCGTCACCATGACGGAAATCATCAA
>DATAQN010000035.1:0-28672 GCA_036264635.1 Xanthobacteraceae bacterium
TGTCCTTAATGTCGAACTCGAACTCGATAACATCCGTTCGGCCGCTCTCCACGTGACGTTTGGCGCACGCGAAGATTTCGCCCAGGGCTGCGAACTGCTTGTCGTTGAAATAGTCGATCAATGCTGCGATAAGCGGTGCGCTGCGCTGCTGGCGTTCCTTGCTCAACCAGGGATAAAGAGTGGCAGAGCATTTTCCCGAGTGCCCATCCGGTTTCTAATGGATTGGCGTACATCAAAGGCGTTGTTTCTGGTCTCATGGGATAAACGTCCTATGTTTGTGTAAGCTAGACGGTAAGTCTGCTTACAGCGGTTAAGGTGGAATTTGCGTGCTGTCACAGTGACTTAGGCTGATGAACTATCAGCACGCTTTTCATGCCGGCAATTTCGCCGACGTGCACAAGCACGTCGTGCTCGCACGCATCCTCGAATATTTGCGGCAGAAGGAATCCGCGTTCCGCGTGATCGATACACATGCGGGTTGTGGCCGCTACGACTTGTTTGGACCGGAGGCCGAACGCGCGCAGGAATGGCGCGGCGGCATCGGACGCCTCTTCAAGGAGCTACGTACAAACACCTATCAACAAAAGGCGGTGCAGAAAGACAGCGCGCAGACCTTGCTGGCGCCTTATCTCGATGCTGTCGCCGCGGTCAACGCAGCCGGCGATTTGCGCGTTTATCCGGGCTCGCCTTTGATTGCGTTGTCGCTGATGCGGCGGCAAGATCGTCTTATCGCCTGCGAGCTTGAATTGCGCGCTGCAACATTGCTCAAGGCCGCGCTGGAAGGTGAGCCCCGCGCCAAGGTGCTGACCATCGACGGCTGGATGGCGCTTAACGCCAATGTGCCGCCCAGAGAGCGTCGCGGCATCGTTCTCGTCGATCCGCCCTACGAAGAAAGTGACGATTTTTCGCGGCTTTCCGCTGGGCTTGCCGAGGCTTACCGGAAGTGGCCGACCGGCATTTACGTGTTGTGGTATCCAATTAAGGACCGCGATGCGCCGGATGCGCTGGCACGGCGGCTGCGCAAGCTCGCGGTGCCGAAGATTTTGCGCTGCGAAATCATGCTCGGTACGCCGCGCGCCGATGCGGGCCTCATTGGCTCGGGGCTCATCGTAGTCAATCCGCCCTATCCGTTGGCGAGCGAGATGAAAATCATTCTCCCCGCGCTCGCCAGATTGTCGCTCGGCAATGCCGAACATCGGCTCGACTGGCTCGCGCCGGAAATGCCCGCGCGTACAGCTAAGCATTGATACGGATATTGTTGGATCCGTTGATCTTTTTAGCAAAGTTACCGCTCGTTTCAGATCGTTTCCACTTTTCCGCGCGACCAAATTAGTTTAACTGTTCCAGTGCTAAGCTGAGACGTTCCGCCTCCTGTGGGGGCCGGCGGAGTGAGTGGGGTCATCAAGGGCCCAAAAGCTCTTCACCCGGTGTGGAATGTTTAGCTGGCCGCCGCGCCGTGGGGGTGGCGGCGAAATGAACCACTGGGGAGTGAGTCAATGGCAATGACCGGTACGGTCAAATTCTTCAACGGTGAGCGTGGCTACGGTTTCATAAAGCCTGACGACGGAGGCCGCGATGTGTTTGTTCATATCACCGCTGTTGAACGTGCGGGACTGAAGTCGCTTGTTGAGGGGCAGCGTATCACCTTCGACGTGGAGCCCGACAAGAAAGGCAAAGGTCCCAAGGCCGTGAATCTTGTCGTCACCGGCTAGGCCGGCGCGATTGTGCGAGTGGCGGCGTCTGCAATGACGCCGCGACAGGGAAGACGCGGGCGGGAACGCCGTGAGCCGCACGGCATAGGCGTCTGTTTTTGAGCCTGCCCGGCACTCGCTTTGCGGCGGGATTTCTGCGAAAGTTCCTGCTGCAAAGTCGCGGATTCAAGATTTCGAATCTGAAAACAATTCAATACCGATGGTGCCGTAAATGATGATACTGCGCAGCTCGCCGCCTTCGCCATTCGGGCGCAAGGTGAAGATCGCCCTTTCGCTGCTTGGCCTCGACGGCGAGGTGAAATTCGAGCCGGCCGATACAGCCGACGTCAATGACAGCGTGCGGCAGCAGAATCCGCTCGGCAAGATTCCGGTGCTGATCGCCGAAGATGGCACGGCCTATTACGATTCCCGCGTCATCCTCGAGTATCTCGATGATCGCGCCGGCGGCGGCAAGATCGTCCCGCGCGACGTCAAGGCGCGGCTCGCGGCGCTACGCCTGCAGGCTTTGTGCGACGGCATTCTCGATGCCTCGATCCTCCTCATCTATGAGGGGCGCTGGCGCCCGGCCGAGCATCACGTGCAGAAATGGATCGACCATCAGACCGGCAAGATGACACGGGCGCTTGCTGCGCTCGAAGCGGCGCCGCCCGTGCTCGATGGCAAGGCGCTGCCGAATGTCGGGCAGATCGCGCTCGCTTGCGCGCTCGGCTATAGCGATCTGCGCTTCGGCGGGAAGTGGCGCGCCGATCATCCGCGGCTCGTCGCTTGGCTCGATCAATTCGACGCGCACGTGCCGGCCTATGCGATGACCAAAGTCGCGGCGTAATATCGGCTATATGACTACCGTCATTGCGAGCGAAGCGAAGCAATCCAGAGTGGCGCCGCGCTTCTGGATTGCTTCGTCGCTTCGCTCCTCGCAATGACGAAAGGGTTTGGCCGACTAAATCATCCGCGCGAGCCGGCGTGCGATCGCCGGCAGGTCGTGCTCACTGCCGGATTTTAATTTATGTCTCTGTTCACGCTTGCCGAGCTTGAGAGCGCCGCCAAGATCGTGCGTGCCTTCGTGCCGCCGACGCCGGCGCATGCCTGGCCGCTGCTCGCCGAGGCGACCGGCGTCGACGTCGTGGTCAAGCACGAGAACCACACACCGACCGGCTCGTTCAAGGCGCGGGGCGGCCTCGTCTATATCGATGGGCTGGTGCGTTCCAGCGCAAAACCCGGTTCAAAACCTCCCGGCCTTGTCACCGCGACACGCGGCAATCACGGCCAGTCGGTCGCGTTGGCTGCGACCAAGAACGGCATTCCAGTTGTGATCGTCGTGCCGGAAGGCAACTCGCCGGAAAAGAACGCGGCGATGGCGGCCTTCGGTGGCGAGATCGTCACCGGCGGCAAGGACTTCGATGAGAGCCGCGGCGTTGCCGCCGCGATCCAGCGCGAACGCGGCTATCACTTCGTGCCGTCCTTTCATCGCGATCTGGTGAAGGGCGTCGCAACCTATGCGCATGAATTGTTTTCCGCGCACGGCAATCTCGACTCGGTCTATGTGCCGATCGGCATGGGCTCGGGCATCTGCGGCTTGATCACGGTACGCGATCTGTTGGGACTGAAGACCGAGATCATCGGCGTCGTTGCCGATGCGGCGCCGGCCTTCGCTTTGTCCTTTGCCGCGGGCCATCCGGTGCAGACCAATTCGGCCGCGACTTTTGCCGATGGGGTCGCGACACGCGATCCACCTGCAGAAGCGCTTGATATCATCCGCAAAGGAGCAAGTCGCGTCGTGCGCCTGAGCGAGGACGAAATCGCCGACGCGATTCGTCTTTACTATACGACGACGCACAATCTCGCCGAAGGCGCGGGCGCGGCTCCACTTGCTGCGCTGACGAAAGAAAAAAGCCGCATGGCCGGCAAACGCATCGGCCTCATTCTGACCGGCGGCAATATCGACATGCCGGTCATGGCCAAGATCCTGCGCGGCGAAACGCCGAAAGTCTAGAAAGGTCGTCACGAACCAAGGGTGAGGTCAATTGATGGAGCCCAGCGCGTCGGGCAAATGGGTAAGATATTCGTAGAGCGCTGCCAGCTCGATATCGTCCATTTTGCCGATGTCGCGCCAGGGCATTTTGCTACCGTCGATTTCGTGACCATTGGGATCGGTGCCCGTGCGCATGGTGGCGATGAAGTCCGCGCGCTTCCACTCCTTGACGAGGTTGAGGCCCGGTCCGATCGGGGCAAGCCCTCCTTTGCCGCCACTCAGATCATCGCCGTGGCATTGGCGGCAATCCTGATACGAGACAATGTACTCGCCAAATTCCGCTGTCGGTCCTTTCGTGGGCGCTTTGATTGCACCGGTAAACACAGGTTTGCCACGCGGAAGCAGACCCGCACCGAGCATCACCACTCCCAACGGGTTGACGCTGTCCGGTGGGTTCGGGGTCTGTGCTCCGGCCGCAGGGGCGCTGCGGATATAGGCGATGAGAGATTGGATATCGTCGTCGCTTAGATTTCCGGCATTGGTGAGCGACATAATGAACAGCCAGCGTCCGTCGGCATCGACGCCGTTACGGATCGCGCGAAAAATCTGACCGTCCGACCAGCCCTTCAGCGGCCCGGCAGACGTGAGGTTTGATGAAACAAACGACCCGACAGGAATAGGGATGTCGCGCCCGATATCGACGCCGCCGGTGAGAGTGCCGGTCCTCGAATGGCAGGCGCCGCAGAAGCCATCGGCAATGTCTTGGCCGCGCTGAATTTGGGCGGGGGTATCCGCAATCGTCAAGTCAGGTACCGGAGCACTGCGTGCGTGCAGCCGATACAATCCGACCGTCATGACTGTAGCTACCGCTGCGAAAGCCGCGGTCAGCACGATTCCAACAGAGACACCGCCCCACCTCAGAAAGCCGGCACGGGTCCGCCAAACCGAGACGCTGATCCGAACGAGGATCGCGGTTATGGCCAACACTATCGCCAGGCAAATCACATTCAACATGACGCGTCCTCGCTATCCGTGTGGTTTGAATCGTAGAAGAAAGACGCATCCGCCCCTGCGCTAGGGACAATCGGCGTGGATGGAGGCCGGCCCTTAGACTGACAGCGCTGTTTTATTTGTCTGGTTGCAGTCTTCGCCGCACCGCGCTTGGAGAATGAGCAAAGCGCTCACAAGATTTTGCGCGAGAACATTACGTCGGCATTTCAGCCACGACTTTTGAGTTACAACCGTAGTCGGCAACTTCGCGCCGAGGGCTCTCGCCGTAAACCGATACCGCGGGCAGCCGTCGAGACGCCGAAAATTGTTGATCGGCCGGAGACGTGAATCCAGCGGGCGGTCGTCGTCACCCGACGCGCAATCGCAGGGAAAGTACGGCGGCGAGTGCTCCGGACAGCATCAAGAGCGCAAGCACACCCGGGAACCCCATTGCGGCGAACGCGATGCCGCCGAGGGTGACGCCGACAGTGCCGCCAAGAAAGCTGCACGAGTTCAACATGCCGGAGCCTTTACCAGCTTGCGTCCGCGGCAGTGCCTCGAGGCCGATGCGTGGGGCGGATGCATAGGGCAGCGCAATTCCAACGCTGACCACCAGGAGACCGAACAACAAAGGCACCAGGGCTTTTTCCGCCTGAGCGATCCACAGGATCGCGCATCCAGCCACGAGCAGCAGCGATGCGCTTACCAGCATCCGCCGCAGGCCAAGCGTTGCGCTGCACCACGGCGCCGCGCGCGCGAAAGCAAACAGTGCCAGCGAGAGCGGTGTCAGTGAAAACCCGGTCGCAACCGGGGACATGCCAAGCCCTTCCGGAGCTTGCGCAAAGAAATTGTAGTAGAGCAGAAATGTCATGATCTCGAACATAAGCAGGAATATCAGCGCCGAAGCGAAAGAAAAATTCGACTTTGCAAACAGGCTGAAATCGACAAGAGGCTGAGAACGTCTGGTCTCGACTCGCATCAGGGTCAAAAGAGCAATCGCCGCGACTGCAAGAAAACCGATCGCGTCAAGAGGCGCGGACCGGATGGTCTTCAGGGCTTGGAGTCCCGGGATCAGCGTCACCATGAACACGGCGAGGAGGCCGAGGCCGGGCCAATCTGTCGCACGCTTCTCCCGCGCCCGGTCATCTGGGTTCAATACCAAAATGAGCGCGGCCGGAGCCATGATCGCGACGTTGAGCCAAAAGTTGAAACGCCAGCCGAGATAATGCGTCACCACGCCGCCGACGAGCGGCCCGACGCTGAATCCAAGCATAAGGAATCCCGTCCAGCCGCTGATCGACCCTGCGCGCTCGGTTTCAGCGGACGCTTCCGTGACCGCAGCCAGAGTGCCGGCAACCGCCAAGGCCGCACCGAGCCCCTGCAACGCGCGTGCACCGACGACGACAAATCCGTTCGGCGCAAGGGCGATGAGCAGCGAGGCGATAGCGAATAATGCGATACCGGTCGTCGAGGAAACGCGCGCGCCGAACCGGTCCGCCGCCTCGCCGCCCAGAACGATGAAAATAGCAGCGGCCAGCAGGTAGGCATTGACCACCCATTCGACGATCGTCGCTCCAAATTGCAGCTCGCTCGTCATCGTCGGCAGCGCGGCCATGATGGCGGTACTGTTCTCGCCGACCGAAAGCATGGCGAGATAGCAGGCGATCAAGACAAACTTGGATTGCGTTGTCATGCGTCCTTCCGGCCTTGCCGCTCGGGCTGTGTGAATAGGTCTTCGCCTAGTCGACCTGGAGGCCAGAGTATTCCGACATGCTAGAGCAATTTCAATGCATCGCATGATGCCGCCGGCAAGCCTTCGCTCGCCGGCGGAGTATCGGTGTTCGTCATCAAGTCAGCTCTTGAGGTCAGCTTTTGCTGATGCGAACTGCGTCCTGCTTGAGCAGATAGAGCGAGACGGCGAGGAGCACAACATCCTTCATCAAGAATGGAACGTTGCCGGTCATGGCCGGAAAGCCGCCGGCCGAGGCATCCCAACCGTCCGGCATGAACGGAATGATCGTGACCGTCGCGAAGAAAGTCGCGGCCGATCCGGCGGCGCCCAGAAGACCGTGGCGCTTGTCCCAGAAGCCCGCGAACAGCAATGCGCCGAAGATCCATTCGAATGTGCCCAAGAACCAGCTGGCGCCGCGGATGCCGAAAACGGGATACAGCCACCAGATCAAGGGGCCGTTGCTGATGAAGGGAACGAGTCTTTCGGCCTCGTAGGCAAACCATTTCTGATAACCGAAGAACAGAAAGATGATCACCATCGAGGCACGAAGGATGTGATAGTCGAGATCCTTCGCCAGCAGGCCTGAGCGCTGCAAGATACTGACAAATGGATTCAAGGTGGCGTTGATGAGCGTGTCCATGATCGTAATCCTTGATTGACACTCCGACTGGGCAGCCGCGTTACACGACGGCAGGGAAGTCGATGTCGGTGTCGTTGATGCGATTGAAGACATTGGTGAAGACGTTGGTCGCGAAGGCGAGACTGATCTCCACCAGCTGGGCGTCGCTGAATCCCGCGGCTTTGATCGCGGCGAAGTCGTTATCGCTGACGGTGCCGTGCGTTTCTGCGAGCGTGCGGACGAAGTTGATCAGCGCGTCGCGTTTGGCATCGCCGGTGGGCTCATCTTCGCGAATCTTCCGAAGCTCGTCAGGTTTGAGGCCGGCGAGCTTGCCGAGCAGGCTGTGGGCAGCCACGCAATAGTCGCAGCCGGCGACGGAGCTGAGGACCAGCTTGATGGTTTCCTGATCGCGCTTGCACAGCGTGCCGGCGGCGAGCACGGCATCGGCGGCAAGCACCGCCCTGAGCGCGGCCGGCCCATGAGCGCCGATGGCGGCAAAAGTGTTCGGCACATTGCCGATCGCCTTTTTGATTTGCGCATAGATTTCGGCCGTCGGGCCGGTGGCGGATTCGAGGCTGGGGACGGAAAGACGGGGCATGGCTGGCACTCCGTGTTGGGTTCGAGCAACGATCAGGGAATGACAGTATGCGCCCGGAGTGAGACCTTTAATGTCGTAAAAGCTTCATTATATGCTCAATCGTCTCATCGATGCAGGGGGAAGCTTCCATGGATTGGCTGAGCCGACTTTTCGAGATGATGCCGGTGCGCGGCCGGCTCGATCTGCGCTGCCTTTATGGCGCGCCATGGCGGATCGAGCAGGGGCCGGCTGCACCCGGCGAAATCCCCTATCACGCGATCATCGCAGGATCGGCGGTACTGGACGATCCCGCCGGCAGCCGGCCGCTGCAGCTGAAGGCCGGCGATATTCTATTGCTTCCGACAAATCCGCGGCATGTGCTTCACGACGGCAGCGGTGCGCCGCCGAAGTTGGCGCGCAGTCGCGCAAAGCTCAGTCTCACGATCAGCGAGAATGCCGGTACCGGCGAGCGGCTCGACATGCTCTGCGGTCACTTCGTTGTTGCTCCACAGCATGAGCGCCTGTTGCACAGTTACTTGCCGGCGCGCCTTGTCGTGCACACCGGCGGCGACAATGCCGCGGCGACGCGCTCCGAAACAGCCACGCAGGTGGTCGGCTTGGTGTCGTTGATGCGCGCTGAGGCGGCGGACGATCATCTCGGCGGCCGCGCGATGCTCAATGCACTTTCCACGGCCATGTTCGCTTTGGTGCTGCGGCTGGCGAGCGAGACGGACAGTGCGCCGGCCGGACTTCTTGCGCTTGCCGGCCACCCGCGTCTGGCACCGGCGCTGGCCGCGCTGTTCAATGAGCCGGCGCGGCCGTGGTCGCTGCCGGAATTGGCGCGGCTCTGCAACATGTCGCGTGCGACGCTGGTGCGCCAGTTCCAGGAGAAGCTCGGACGATCGGCCAGCGACCTGTTGACCGACATCCGGATGACGCTTGCGACCAATGAACTGAAAAAGCCTTCAATCTCCACCGGAGCCGTCGCTGAGGCGGTCGGTTATCAATCCGAGGCGGCCTTCCAGCGCGCCTTCAAGAGCCACATGGGCGTTACGCCGGCGCAATGGCGAAAAGCGCAAGAGACGTCCACCGCCGATCTCCTCCCGATGCGCCAGTCAAAGTGAAATCCAACAGGCTGACGGTGCGAGCTGAACGGCTGGCGAGCGATCATCATCTTGCAATCCCGACGACGTCCGCTCAGGGCCAAAGCGCAAGTCAGCTGTCGAGCGTGAGCACCTCCGCGCCTTCGAGCGCATAGCGCGCGTGGCGGAAGTCGCGAATAAGCGACACGTTTCCGTTTTTCCACTGCAGAACCATAAAATATTTCGGCGGTCCGGAAGGATCGTCGCGATCGTGGACAATGATGGCCGGGCGCCGGTCGATCCATCCGGGCACCAAGAGCCAGTCGCTGATCCGCGAATAGTTGCCGAAATAGCGGCTGACTTCCGGTTTGCCGCTCAGGCGGGCGTGGCTGACCAATTCCGCTTGGACGTCCGCGGCCAGCATGTCGCGAACCGCGTCGAAATCGCGAGCGTTGAACCGCTCGATATAGGCGGCGAGGCGGCTGCGTTCGGCCTCGGCGAGCACCGGCCAAGGCCGGTCGTCGTCTTTCCGCGCCAGCTCGCGCAGCCGCGTGCGCCCGCGATTGAGCGCGGCCTTTACGGCAGGAACCGTCGCGCCGATCATGATGCTGATCTCCTGCAACGTGTAGCCCAGCACGTCCATCAGAATGACGCTGCTGCGCTGCGCCGCCGGCAGATGCATGAACGAGTGCAAGCTTGCCGCGGCGATTTCGCGGTGCGCGATCGCGGGTGTGGGGTCGGCAATCATGTCGATATCCTCGCCCGTGTGCTGCGCCTCGCTTCGGCTTTGCCGGCGCAGGAAGTCCAAGGCGGTATTGTGGGCAATGCGGAACAGCCAGCCTTCCGGGTTGTCTATGGACGGCGTTGCCGCGTAAGCCTCGATCGCCTTCATGAGCGCCTGCTGGACGATGTCCTCGCCGTCGATCGCCGAGCCGGTCATGCGCGCGCAATAGCGATGAAGCTTTGGGCGGAGCTCGCCGAGAAGCCGGTCAAAAGCGGCGCGGTCTGTGTTTCCGGCGGGCTCACTCATGATCGGCTCGGGTGCGGCAACAATCTTGGCGTTGGCACTGTACCAATTGCGCGCATCCATCAGGCGAAAATCCTGTAATGGCCGACGATCTTCGCTGCGGCGGCTCGCGGCGGCTCGACGCAGCGTTCGCCGATTCCGGTTTGGAATAAACGAAACGCCTCGATCTGCCGCAGCGGATTTTCTGCCGCCGGGTCTTCGACCGCGGCGACATGGACGAATGTTCCGTCCTCCAATCGCAATGCGACGTAGCGCAAGCCGTCCGGCGACTTTTGCTCCAATTCGGCAAAAACACTTTTGATCAGGCGCTCGTTTTCGTCGCCTGATCCGTCCCGGGCTTGGTAACGCACAACTACCACTTTCATCATTGGCTCGCTCCCTCAAAGGCGGAGTTGACCTGACCAGACCGAGCAAGCTCGCGCCGGCGGACGCGGCCGGTCTGCCAGGTGTCACCCTCAAGACGTCCCGTAGCGGCAAAAGGATTCGCTCCTCGAAAGATTTTTTCGGGCGGAATCTTTTCGGCCCGGCCGATCGTCTGTGGACCGTGCAGATCGATTTTTGCGGGAGCAAGGACATGGACAAGGCGCTCAACGAGAGCCACGCAGCATGGGTATTGATCCTGACCTCGACGGCGTCGCTGATGGTCGCGCTCGACGCTCTGGTGGTCGCCACCGCTCTCACCGAAATCGGCCGTTAGTTCGGCGCCTCGATCGAGACGCTCGAATGGACCGTCAATGCCTATACGCTGACCTTTGCGGTCTTTCTCATGACGGCCTCGGTTGCGGGCGATCGTTTCGGGCGGCGACGCATTTTTGTTGCCGGGATGGGAGTGTTTGTTGTCGCCTCAGCCGCCTGCGCACTGGCGCCGGGCATCGGCTGGCTCATTGCGGCGCGCGCCGTTCAGGGCGTCGGTGCAGCGATCATCATGCCGCTTGCTTTGGCGCAGCTCGGCACGGCTTTTCCTCCCGAACGCCGCGCCTGGGCCTTCGGCATCTATAGCAGCGTCACTGCGCTCTCGAGCGTGCTCGGTCCCGTCGTCGGCGGCGTCATTACCCAGGATCTGACCTGGCCGTGGATCTTCTGGCTGAACGCGCCGATCGGAATTCTTGTCGCATCTTTGAGTGTGCGACGCATTCCTGAAAGCTTCGGGCCGCGTGCCGGCATCGATTTCCTGGGCCTTGTGACTGTCACCTGTGGCGTTCTTGGCCTGGTATGGGCGCTGATGCGCGGCAATCCCGCCGGCTGGACGAGCGCCGAGACATTATCGTCACTGACGCTCGGCCTGCTGTTGATCGCGCTGTTCATTGCCTGGGAGTTGCGCGCCAAGGCGCCGATGATCCCGATGCATCTGTTCCGCCTGCGCATATTCAGTGCCGGCAATGCCGCAATGTTTCTGCTCAACGCCACGGTGATGGGCACGCTGTTTTTCATGGCGCAATTTCAAGTCGCTGTGCTTGGTCAATCGCCGCTCGCCGCGGGCTTGCGCATGCTGCCTTGGGGCATCGCGCTTGCAGTAGTCGCGCCGCAGGCCGGAGCGCTGGCGCGCCGCCTTGGCGAGGCGGGTGTCGTGAGCCTCGGATTTTTGCTGCAGGCTTTAGGCTTTGCCGCAATGGCTTTGATCGCCAAGCCCGACTTGGCCTATGCCGCAATGATCGCGCCGATGGTGGCAGCCGGCGCCGGCTTTGCGATGGCGATACCCATTGTGCAAAAGGCCGTGGTCGGTGCGGTCGCGGCTTCGGAGATCGGCAAAGCATCAGGCACGCTCAGCACCATACGTCAGCTCGGCGGCGTATTCGGCGTCGCGATTGCGGTCGCGGTCTTCGCTCTCATCGGCGGACGCGCAACGCCGCAAAGTTTCGCACGTGGCTTCGCCGGTGCGAACGGCATACTGGCGCTGCTTTCGCTGGCCGGCGCGGTCGTCGCACTGTGGCTGTCACGCGAGGCGATTGGCGATACGCAGGCCTCGCAAGCGGCAGCAGAAGCGCCGGCAGGCTCCGACTGAAGATGCCGAACCGATGCGCTGCCGAATGCACAAACAAAAACCCCGGGGCCTTTGGGGCCCCGGGGCGTTTGACGCCGAGTTATCAACGAAGATCAGTAGAACTTGTAGTTCAGACCAGCACGCAGAATGTTGCTGTGGAACGACACGTTGTCGTTGGTGAGACCGCCGCCACAGTTCAGACCGCAATTCATCTTGCCGAGATCGACATAGAGGTACTCGGCCTTGACCGTCCAGTTCTGAGTGAGCGCAGCCTCGAGACCGCCGCCGAGGGTCCAGCCGGCATTGGTGTTGCTCTGCGTGGCGAAGCCCGGGCTCTGAGCGCGGATATCGCCGACAGCCAGACCACCGGTGACGAAAGGCATGAAGCGATCGGCGGCATAACCGAGGCGGCCGCGGACAGTCGCGAGCCAGGAGTCGCTCGTCTTACAGCCGAGCGGGCAGGTGGCAGTGCTCGAAGTGCCGTTGATGTCGGCCCAGTCGATATCGCCTTCGACGCCGAACACGGCCTGGCCGAATTGATAGTTGTAGCCGACGGTGCCGCCGACAAGACCGCCGCTGATGTTGCGGCCGCCGTTCAGATCCCAGTTCGAGGAGCCCCAAGCGCCGCCGCCGTTGATACCGACATAGAAGCCGGTCCAGCTATAGGGGACAAAGGCCGGAGGGGCCTTGTAGTACGGCGCGGGCGCTGGACGCCCCAAGTCGGCCGCAGCTGCTGTTCCCGTCAGCGCCATCAGGCCGATAAGTGCAAAACACAAACGCTTCATTTCCAGTCCTCCAAACGCAAACCGTGGCGCGCAAGTGGCGCTCGATGGCGGGGATGTATTTCAGGAGGACTCTTGCCGCTAGTGTAGAAAAGACACAGCGCGATGGTTCGTCGTGTTTGTATTGTGGCGAAATTACACTTTGATGCGCCACGGTTATTCCTAATTATGTTTTAAGACCGGCGAAAACATGATGAATGAATTATTGAGATATATTTCTGTGGACAGGCGCTTGACTGTTCGAGATCGCTGCACCCGCGCGCAGCGAAAGGCACCGAGTCCCAGAAATTTGGTCCCAGAAATTTGGTCCCAGAAATTTGGCCTAGAAGCGGTAGTTGACGCCGAGCCGTAGCAGGTTCGCGGTCAGCCCGTTATTGGTGCCGGTGACCGAGAAATTGTGGTCGGAGAAATCGAGAAAGAGCCACTCCGCCTTGGCCGACCAATGCGGGGTGAAGCCGACTTCGGCGCCGCCACCGGCGGTCCAGCCAAACCCGGTGTGGGTTTCCGAGAGGTTGGCGGCGGTGTCAGCTGTGAGGCCGCCGAAGGCGAGGCCGGCGGTGCCATAGACGAGCACATTGCCGAAGGCGATGCCGGCTCGGCCGCGGACGGTGCCGAACCACGGATTGGAGAATTGCCAGGGCGCGAAAGTGTCGTCGGCCGCGGACAGGTTGATGTCGCCTTCGAGACCATAGACAAAATTGCCGTGCTGCCAGTTGAAGCCTGCCTCAGCGCCGCCGGCAACGCCGGTCGGATGGGTCGGGTTATTGCTCACCGAGCCCCATTCGTAGCCGAGCGTGGCGCCGACATAGGGGCCGATCCAGTTGTAGGCCGAGCTATAATAGTTCGGCGCCGGCGCCGTATAGTATGGGGACGCGGGGAAGTCGGCTGCCGATGCCGCGCCTGCAGTCGCAAGCAAAAGCGCCGAGCCGAAAGCCAGTTTGCGGGCAGTCTTTTTCATAGCGGCCTCCGAAGTTAAAAACGGGCGAGCGCGCGAAAGGCGCTGTGCGACATCAAAGAAAGTCTCGGAGATGGTGCACCGGAACCGAAGAATTTATCGGGATGTTTAAGTTAAACAGTCCTGAATCATTAAGTAGTTCCAAGTTGATATCGTTAAGAAAAGCTATATTTGACTGGGTGCTCCCGTCATTGCGAGCGAAGCGAAGCAATCCAGCACTGCGGTGAGGCCTGGATTGCTTCGTCGCTTCGCTCCTCGCAATGACGGAATTGCGCCTCTCGCCGCTACGACTAAGTTCAACCCATGAGTACGCCCAAGCCCGACATTGCGCCTGAGACCGAGCCCGTCGAAGACGACGACGAGGCGTCGCTGCCGCAGGCCGACGAGGAACTGACGCTCGACGAAGCGGCGGTGGGCTCGCTGGCCGCGGGCCGCGCCGCGATCCTTGCGCATCTCAAGCTCGCGCCGTCGCAGCCCGGCGTCTACCGCATGATCGATGCCCGCGGCGACGTGCTCTATGTCGGCAAGGCGAAAAACATCAAGAAGCGGATCGCGGCCTATGCGCGGCCGACCGGGCTCGATACCCGCATCGAACGAATGGTCGCAGCTACCCGCGGGATGGAATTCGTCGTCACCCGCACCGAGACCGAGGCGCTGCTCCTTGAAGCAAACCTCATCAAGCGGCTGCGGCCGCGCTTCAACGTTACGTTGCGCGACGACAAATCCTTCCCCTATATCGTGATCACCTCGGATCATTGGGCGCCGCAGCTTCTCAAGCATCGCGGCGCACGGACGCGGCCCGGACAATATTTTGGCCCGTTCGCCTCGGTCTGGGCCGTCAACCGCACCATCAACGCCTTGCAGCGCGCGTTTCTACTGCGCTCGTGCAGCGATTCCTTTTTCGAGAGCCGCACGCGGCCGTGTCTGCTCTATCAGATCAAACGCTGCTCGGCGCCGTGCACCAAGGAGATCGACTTTCCCGATTACGGGGCGCTGGTGCGTGAGGCGAATGCGTTCCTCTCCGGCCGCAGCAAAGCGGTAAAAGACGAACTCGCTGCGGAAATGGAGCGGGCGTCCATCGCGCTCGATTTCGAGCGTGCGGCGATCTATCGCGACCGTCTCGCGGCGCTGTCGGCGATCCAATCGCAGCAGGGCATCAATCCGCGCGGTGTCGAGGAGGCCGACGTCTTTGCCGTGCATCAGCAGGGGGGATTTTCCTGTGTCGAAGTCTTCTTCTTCCGCACCGGGCAGAACTGGGGCAATCGCGCCTATTTTCCGAAGGCCGATCGCTTGCTCGCGCCGGCTGACGTGCTCTCGGCGTTCCTCGGGCAGTTCTACGACGACAAGCCGCCGCCACGGCTCATTCTCATTTCGCATGAGATCGAAGACCGCGCGCTATTGGCGGAAGCGCTCTCGACCAAATCGGGCCACAAGGTCGAAGTCTCGGTGCCGCAGCGCGGCGAGAAGAAAGATCTGGTCGAGCACGCGCTCGCCAATGCCCGCGAGGCGCTTGGCCGTAAGCTCGCCGAGACGAGTTCGCAGCAGAAGCTGCTCAATCAGCTCGCCGAGACTTTTGCGCTGCCGCGAGTCCCGCGCCGCATCGAGGTCTATGACAATAGCCACATTCAGGGCTCGAATGCGGTCGGTGCCATGATCGTTGCCGGCGTCGAGGGTTTTCAGAAGGGCCAGTATCGCAAATTCAACATCCGCTCGTCGTCGCTCACGCCCGGCGACGATTTCGCCATGATGCGCGAGGTCTTGTCGCGCCGCTTCAAGCGGCTCCTCAGCGAAGCGCCGCGCGATGGCCAAGGCCTGGCGGAGGACGGGACAAAATCCGAAGACGAGGCCGCGCCTTTGCGTGCTGTGCCCGCCGACCTTCCCGATTCAGCGGGAGGAGAGGGCGAAGAACAAGACGAGTTGCGCGACGATTCCCCCTGGCCGGATCTCGTCCTGATCGATGGCGGGCAGGGTCAGCTCAATGCCGCGCGCGAAGTGCTTGCGGAGCTCGGTGTCGAGGTGCCCATGGTCGCGATCGCCAAGGGGCCGGACCGCGACGCCGGCCGCGAGACCTTCTTTCTTCCCGGCCGCGACTCGTTCAAGCTGCCGCCGCGCGACCCGGTGCTCTATTTCGTCGAGCGGTTGCGCGACGAGGCGCATCGCTTTGCCATCGGCTCGCACCGGGCGCGGCGCAACCGGGATATCCGTGAGGCCGGACTGCAGGAAATCTCCGGCATCGGACCGACCCGCAAGCGGGCGTTGTTGCATCATTTCGGCACGCTCAAGGCCATCGAGCGCGCCTCGGTCGCCGACCTGATGCAGGTCGACGGCATCAGCGCGGAGACGGCGCGGCGGATTTACGAGTTTTTCCATGAGGGGGCGGCGTAACCTATGGTCGGGGAGGGCTGTCGGACAGGAATAATGCATATAACCGCGCCGTTAACATTGGCGTGCGTAACGCTGGCATGCGCCGCTTTGCCCTGTCGGTTCCCGCGCCGGGACGCTATGGTGGCACTATGAATTCGTCGACGACGACTACTGGGCCGGCATCGGCGGCACGGCTACGTGCGCAATCGCTGACGCTGCCCAATATCCTGACCTATGGGCGCATCGCCGCAGTGCCGGTCGTGGTCGGCGCGCTGTTCTGGCAGAACATCCTGCATGGCCCGCTGTGGTTGCGCTGGGTGGCGCTCGGCATCTTTATTGCCGCCGGCATTTCCGATTTCCTCGACGGCTATTTTGCCCGCATCTGGGAGCAGCAGTCCTCGCTTGGCCGCATGCTCGATCCGATCGCCGACAAGCTTTTGGTGTCGTCTTGCCTGCTGATGCTTGGCGCTGAGAAAACCATTCACGGCTGGTCGCTTTTGGCGGCGGTGGTCATTCTCTGCCGCGAGATTCTGGTCTCGGGCCTGCGCGAGTATCTCGCGGAGCTGCGCGTCAGCATCCCGGTGACGCGGCTTGCCAAGTGGAAGACGACGCTGCAGCTCATCGCTGTCGGCTTTCTGATCTGCGGCGAGGCGGGTGATGCCATCGTGCCGGTGGTGACGCAGGTCGGCATCGTGCTGCTGTGGCTGTCGGCGCTGCTCACGCTCTATACCGGCTGGGATTATCTCTATGCGGGGCTGCATCATCTCTATCAGGAGGATGCGTGAAGATCCGCTACTTCGCCTGGGTGCGTGAGCGCGTTGGTCTCGCCGAAGAAGATGTCGATCCGCCATTGGGCATCGCCACCATTAGCGACTTGGTCGCTTGGCTGACCAAGCGGGGCGAGGGTTATGCTTACGCGTTCGAGAATCCCAAAGTGATCCGCGCCGCGATCGACAAGAGCCATGCGCGCGCCGATGCGCCGATCAAGGGTGCGAGTGAAGTTGCCTTCTTCCCGCCGATGACGGGCGGGTGATTTTTTACCCCTCCCTGCTGTGCGGAGAGGGTTTAGATAGACGAACCATGACCACCACCATCCGACTGCAGTGCGAAGCATTCGATGTCGCGGCCGAAGTGAAGAAGCTCACGCATGGCCGCACCGATATCGGCGCCGTGGTGACCTTCACCGGTATTTGCCGCGCTGATGAGAACGGCGAGCCGATTGCGGCGCTGACGCTTGAGCACTATCCCAGCATGGCGGAGGCCGAGATCGCGCGCCATGTCGACGAAGCGCAATCGCGCTGGCCGCTCCTTGGTGTCACTGTCGTTCACCGCTTCGGCCGCATTGCGCCGGGCGAGGACATTGTAATGGTGGCGACCGCGTCGAGCCATCGCCAGGCCGCTTTTGCGGCCGCGGAATTTTTGATGGATTACCTGAAGACCCGCGCGCCGTTCTGGAAACAAGTCGAAAAACCGAGCGGCAAGACTTCGACCAAGACTTCGACCAAGACCTGGGTCGAGGCGAAGAGCAGTGACGACAGCGCGGCGGATCGTTGGGGGGCTCCTGCGCCGCGGCGAGAGGCGTCGAAGTAGGCACGTCCTCTTTCGAAGGACGCTGGATCAAGACGCGGTGCGGTGCTTGCGATGCCGCGCCGGGCGCAAGTAGGAATCGAGTCATCCTGCGTCACCTTTGCTGCCTATTGCCACTCGCATTCACGCGCGGCGACGGTTCGCCGGCAGAGCCGTTCGGCGTGGCCACAACCTTGTTGGCGCTGGTATTAATCCAGCACTCGCCGGCAAAAGCCGCGCCGCCCGTGCCATTGGCCGGCGCCGTGTTGCCCCCATTGCAGGAGCCTACTGACAGGAACGAGCATTGAGGAACGAAGCGAGCCCGGTCATCGGCAAAGGCGACGCCGGCGTCACCAGCGTCGCCTGCGAGGCGAGAGCCGGCGCCGCGAGCGCGAGCCGAAGGGCGGCTATCCACGACAGGATGCGAGGCATGTGGAGTCCTGGACTTGACTTGGGGGTTGAAGGCAGCTTCGAATCCGCCCCCTCGAGGGCTTGGATGTCTCAGCAACAGACGCAGAAAACGTGACCACGCACGGCACACTACCGAGCGACTATCTTAGCGATCAGTTTCTCGACCGAGTGCGTCGGGCATACCGCAGCGCAAATGCCAACGGATCGAGCCCCGACGGAACGATGTGGTCACAGATCGATGAGCGCAGGGCAGACGTTCACCGCGCTCTCATGGCAAGCAACAACGAAGCTTTACGCGAAATCTTCGCCGACCCTACAAAGACCGATCTCTACTACGGGACGGATCAGCTTTGCCGAAGCATGAACGGACCATTGTTCCGCGATAGCTTTGTCGAGACTGCGCTTGGAAATGATCGCGGTCAGATCGCGCGATATTGCACAAACCGACTGCTTGACCTCCTTGCGGCTTGTCCAGAAAGGTCAGCCATCGAGATCGGACCAGGAATGGGCCGAACCGCCTATTTCACCTTTACCGCCGGCGTAACCGATTACACTACGATCGATCTGCCGCTCGGCGTGGTCGCTCAAGCCTGCTTCCTCGGCAGAACTTTGGGCCCAGACAATCTCTGGTTCGCGAACGAAGCAGAAAGCCTTGCGGCTAACCGGATCAAATTACTGTTTGCTGGGGCCCTGCCGCGGCGACGCTTTAGCGTTGCCATCAACGTGGATTCACTACCGGAGTTTTTTCTGCCAGAAGCCTTCGCCTGTGCCCGCTGGCTCAGCAAACACGCCGATGCATTTCTCTCGATCAATCACGAGAAAAGCCACTTCACAGTCGCTGAGACGGTGAGGTTCGCAAGAGGCATGCGTCGTAATCTCAGGTGCGAATGTCCAGCATGGCCGGGCTATATCGAAGAAGTCTATCAGCCCGACGGCAGACGAGCGCTTGCCCCTGCCCTACAACTGCGCGCATTCCACTATCTCACTCTGGCCCGAACGAAGTTTATGCGGCGGCGCGGCGGCGATCGATAGCCACTGCCTCGTTGACGTCGTTGAGCCCCTGATTGGCGGGGGCAGGCAGCTTGCAGGAGCCGACCGACAGGAACGCCGCGTTGAGGAACGAGGCGACCCTGTCATTGGCAAGGGCGACGGCGGCGTCACCAGCGTCGCCTGCGAGGCGAGCGCCGGCGCCGCGAGCGCGAACCAAAGGGCGCTATCCACGACAGGATGCGAGGCATGTGGAGTCCTGGACTTGACTTGGGGGTTGAAGACAGTTTCGAATCCGAGGCCTTTCGACCTGGAGGCCCCAGTGCCAGCGCATCTCCGCGATGCATTTCTCAATCGTGCTAAGCGCGCTTACATCAGGACGCGCGCACTGATGCAGCCGGGAACTTTTACGTTTGACGGCTACAGGATCCCGATCGACCTCATAAACCTCACTGGCGCGGGTCCTTGTAATCGACACGTTGAACGGCGTGCCACATTCAAACTCCGCCGCTGCGAGCTTACTCCTTAGCGGAGCCGCAACACGGTCAGGCCGCGCCCTCCCGCTTCGGCTTGAATCGTTCAACCATAAAATCGACGAAGGCGCGCACGTTCGGCGTCAGGTGCCGCGTCTGCGGATAGACAAGCGAGATCGGATCGGGCTTCGGTTTGAAATCCTGCAGGATCGGCACCAGCGTGCCGCGCGCAAAAGCCTCATCCAGATAATAATTGTGCAGCTGCGCGACGCCGCAGCCGTCGAGAGCGGCCACGCAGAGCGCGGCGCCATCGCTGAAGCTCATCGTGCCGCGGGGCTCGACGGTGATTTCCTTGCCGCCGAAAGTGAAGCGCCAATCGCGGGTCTGCCGCGTGTCGCGCGAGGCGAAGGCAAGACAATTGTGCTCTTTCAGATCATGTGGCGTCTTCGGCCGGCCGTATTTGGCCAGATAAGCGGGCGCTGCCGCGGCGTTGAATTGCGTCGTGGTCAGCCGCCGCGCGATCAGGCCTGAATCCTGCAGCGCGCCGAAACGCACGGCGACGTCGACGCCTTCCTCGATCAGGTCGATGTAGCGATCGGTAAAGGTGAGGCGCAGCCGCACATCGGGATAGTCTTGCTGAAAGGCGCCCAGGAGCGGCACGAGCTTGAGCCGGCCGAAGGCGACCGGCACGTCGATGCGCAGTGTGCCGGACGGCTTGAGCTGCGCGCGCTTGAGCACGTGCTCGGCCTCATCGATGGCGGCGAGCGCCTGACGGCAGCGTTCGTAGAATGCCGCCCCGTCTTCGGTCAGGCCGACCCTGCGCGTGGTGCGGGCGAGGAGGAGGGTGCCGACCTGATCCTCCAGCCGCTTGATCGCATTGCTCACGCCCGACTGGGTGATGCCCAGATCGGTCGCCGCGCGCACAAAGCTCCGCTTTTCCGCGACTTTCACGAAGATCGCCAATGTCCGCAAGTCCGGCATGGCCGCCTCATATATCACGCTGCGTGATAGATGAGATTACCACGAACCCGATTATTCGACCACGCCCGAAGCATATGTACGTGCGGCCGCGCCACAATGGCGGACATCAAATCAAAGGAGCAGCACATGAGCTCTGCACGCACACTGACTCCGGTCCCGGCCATGCGCTATCGCAACGCCGGACGCGACGTCCGTACCGAAGCGAACCGCGAATTGCTGGTCGCCGGCGCACTTTTTGCCGCGCTGGTGATCGTCGGCACGGCGTTCTTCTTCGCCGTTGCGCCCGCGATCGCCGATATCGCCTCGCTTTACACGTCCACCACCTGATCGGGAATCGGGTCGTTCGGGCCGTTACCTGCGGCTTAAAGGAAGGGCCGCCGTATCATTCATCGAAGATTTAAGGAGCAAAACATGAGCGCGCTGCATTGGGCAGATCACGCCGTCGGACCGCAGGCACACAACAACACGCGGGGCTTGCCGGGCTTGATCGGCGAGTGGATTCATCGCATCGAGAGCCGGCGCGAGCTTGCCAGTCTGAGCGACTGCGCGCTACGCGACATCGGAATCACGCGCGTCGACGCGATCAACGAAGCGAGCAAGCCGTTCTGGCGGGCGTGAGTGTCAGTTTCGACTTTCGAACAAATCCTACGTAGCGCGACCTTGGGCGCGCAGGGCGCATGTACGGAGCGACCGGGACTGCGGACGTCTGTATAATGTACGTATGGACGAGAAGCTCTTCGCAGAACTGCCGGCTTGGCTGACCCAAGCCGGGTTAGATGGCACTCCCGAAACCGAAATTGTCTGCGGATTCTGCGAACGGTGCGTCGCAGCCGGGATAAAGCTCGGTCGCGTCCACCTGTTCATTGACACGCTCGATCCGGTCCACGAAGGCCGCATGTTTCGCTGGGGCTATGGTCCCGATGAAGGGCCCGTGCACGAATATGGCCGAACGAGCTTGGATCCGCTCGCCGGGGTCGCCCCGGTATCTTTGGATCAACAGGCTACCGACATCTGGCGGCGCAGTGCTTTCTACAACATGTTGCAAACCGGCGCCTCGCTGTTGCGCCGGCGCCTGGCGGCCGACACGCAGGACGAGTTCTCGTTGTTGCGTGACTGGCTCGCCGCCGGGATGACCGAATACGTCGCGATCATCAGCCGCTTTGCCGTCGAAGGCACTATCGGCGAGATGGATGGCGTGTATTCGTCATGGGGGACGACGGCGCCGGGAGGATTCAAGGACGATGAAATAGGCGCGCTGACGTTTGTCGTGCCGTACCTTGCGCTTGCCATCAAGTCCGTATCGATGAGGCGCATGACCTGCACTTTGATGGAGACCTATCTCGGGCGGGACGCAGGTCAGCGCGTGCTCAGCGGGCGAATTGTGCGCGGCGTCGCCGAGCGAATCGACGCCGTCGTTTGGTTCAGCGATTTGCGTGGATTCACGCACATCACGGACACGGCTCCGGAACAGGTCATCCCATTGCTGAATGAGTATGCCGACGTGATCGTGTCGGCGATCCATGAACACGGCGGCGACGTGCTCAAGCTGATCGGCGATGGCACGCTGGCGATCTTCACTGCCGAAGATCGCATGCACGCGTGTGCGCATGCACTATCCGCCGCGATGGCGGCACGCCAGGGAGTGACCGAATTGAAGAAGCGCCGCGCGGCGCTAAATAAACCCGTCACCGACATGTATCTCGGTTTGCATGTCGGCAAGGTCTTTTATGGCAATGTCGGAAGCCGGGAGCGGCTCGACTTCACGGTGCTTGGGCCGGCGGTGAATGAGGCAAGCCGCATCGCGGCCATGTGCCGTTCGGTCGATCAGCCCGTTCTGATGTCGGCGGCGTTCGCCGATGTCGGCGACATCAAACGCCGCCTGCTCTCGGTAGGACGATACGCGCTGCGTGGTGTATCGCAGCCGCAGGAGCTGTTTACGATCGATCCCCGTGCATAGCCTCAGGGATTGCCGGTGCAATCACCGCCGCCGCGGTGAGGCCACGGCGTCCGGCAGTCCGCGCTAGCTCAACCGCTACGCCGCTGCGGCTTTGCCTTTGGGCTGCACTTCGGCGGTGTAATCGGCCATCAGCTGCTGCGTGATGCGGCTGGGCGTGAACTTCCAGTCGGCGATTTCCGACACGGCCGTGATCTCGGCTGCCGAGCCGGTGATGAAGCATTCGGAAAAGCCGGTGAGTTCCTCCGGCATGATGCGGCGCTCGATCACCTCGATATTGTGCCGGTGCGCGAGTTCGATCGCCGTGGCGCGGGTGATGCCGGACAGGAAGCAATCGGCGATCGGCGTGTGGATCTTGCCGTCCTTGATGAAGAAGATGTTGGCGCCGGTGCATTCGGCGACGCGGCCCTGCCAGTCGAGCATCATCGCGTCGGCATAGCCGCGCTTTTCGGCGCGGTGCTTGGAGATGGTGCAGATCATGTACAGGCCGGACGCCTTGGCGAGACAGGGCGCGGTCTTCGGATCGGGCCGCCGGTATTCGGCGAGATCGAGCTTGATCCCTTTCATACGCTGTTCAGGGTCGAAGTAACTGGGCCATTGCCAGGTCGCAATGGCGAGATGGATCTTGTTGTTCTGCGCCGAGACGCCGAGCGCCTCGGAGCCGCGCCAGGCGATCGGGCGGACATAGGCGTCTTTCTGGCTGTTCTTTTCAAGAACCAGGCGCTTCGCCGCATCGATCTCGGCGACGCTATAGGGGATCTCGAAGTCCATGATCCGGGCGGAATTTTTCAGCCGCTCCGAATGCTTGGTGCAATGAAAGATCTCGCCGCCGTAGGCGCGCTCGCCTTCGAAAACGCTGCTGGCGTAATGCAGGCCGTGGGTGAGCACGCTGATCTTGCAGTCCGCCGTCGGAATGAGCTTTCCGTCGAACCAGATCAGATCGGAACGTTCGTCAAACGGCACTGCTGACATGGCTTCGCCCCTCGCGGGGCCTCCCTTTAAGCCGGCCAACCCTTGTTGAAGGAGCTTTGCCGGAAGCGAAAGCCGGCAATGCGCAAGAGGCCGTGCAATTTTGCGTCGGGAACGGACTCCCGTTATGGTCTTACCACTCCTGAAGACGAGTCACCAAAAAGCGCGCTACGGCGCGCCTTGTGCGGACGTCCGGGGCGGCCCGGCTACGAAAACGATATCGTTCTTCGAGATTAACAACCAAGCCAAAATATGTCAATATCACTGACCTAAATGGCCGATATCATCATCGTGAACACATCTTCTTCCGCACCCGCGGCAATCGAAGCCGCACAAACGCCTGCGCCGCAAAAGCTTGCCGCGCAGGAGCCTACGCAAAGTCAAAAGCCGGCCGCCGAGCCGGCTGAGCCTTATTTCGATCTCATCGAATTGCTGTTCTTCGCCTATCGCGATTTCGTCGGCGATCCTGACGAAGTGCTTGAAAAGCTCGGCTTCGGCCGTGCGCATCATCGCGTGCTGCATTTCGTCAACCGCAATCCCGGCATGAAAGTCGCCGAGCTGCTCGATGTGCTGAAGATCACCAAGCAATCGCTCGGCCGCGTGCTCAAGCAGCTGATCGACGAGGGCTATGTGGTGCAGAAAGCCGGCGCCAATGACCGTCGGCAGCGACTCCTTTATGCGAGCGCCGCGGGAGAAGCGCTGGCGATGAAGCTTGCCGGTTTGCAGGCCTTGCGTATCAAGCGCGTGCTCGCCGATCTCGGTCCCGATACGCGCGAAGCGGCGCGGCGTTTTCTCGCCGGCATGATTGACGCCGAAGATCGCGAGCGCGTGCTGCGGCTGATCGCGCAAGCGGATTCGTTTTCCGGCGCGCGCGGCGACGGTCAAAATGATATGCGCCGAGACACACAACAAGACGCACAAGACGACGTGTCATGACCGGCGCCACAACCAGCACCACGACCGGCACGGACGTGAAATCCGCCGAGCGGCCGGCGCCCAATCCCGCTGACGACGCGCCGCATCTTCTGGTCGTCGACGACGACCGCCGCATTCGTGCGCTGCTGTCGCGCTTCCTGCTCGGCGAAGGCTATCGCGTCTCGACCGCGGAGACGGCGGCCGAGGCGCGCGCCAAGCTTGCCGGCCTCAAATTCGATCTGCTCATTCTCGACGTGATGATGCCGGGCGAGAGTGGCTTCGATTTCGCGCGCACCATCCGCGCGACGTCCAACGTGCCGATCCTGATGCTGACGGCGCGCGACGAGAAGGAGAACCGGATCATGGGGCTCGAAATCGGCGCCGACGATTATCTGGCGAAGCCGTTCGAGCCGCGCGAGCTGGCGCTGCGCGTCGCCAATATCCTCAAGCGGGCGCGGCCTCCGGTCACGGCGCCGGCCGAGTCGGTGCGGTTCGGGCCGTTCGTCTATCACCTGGCGCGCGGCGAATTGCGCAAGGGCGACGAGGTCATCCGGCTCACCGATCGCGAACGCGAAATGCTGCGCGTGCTCACCGCAAGTGTCGGCGAAACCGTGCCGCGCCAGGCGCTCGCGGGAAGCGGGGAGGCGGTGAGCGAGCGCACGGTCGATGTGCAGGTCAACCGGCTGCGCCGCAAGATCGAACGCGATCCGTCTAATCCGCTGATCGTGCAGACCGTGCGTGGGATTGGTTACCGGCTGGTCGCGTCGGCTTAATCACGGCGCATTTGGGCCGCGCCGCGCTTGGGGCAAAGTTGAGGCGAGTGGAGTGAGGCGAGCGCAGTAATGGCAAGCTTGGACGACGGCATCGGACGCTTGCGCAACGCCGCCGGCCAATTGGCGGAGGCGGCCAATGCCGTCGCCTCGATTCTTTCCACCGCAGCGCGCCCGATCGCTAGCCCTTGGGACCGCTTCACCCGCTCCCTCAAATCGCTGATGCCGAAAGGGCTCTATGCCCGTTCGCTGTTGATCATCATCGTGCCGATGGTGGTGCTGCAATCGGTGGTCGCCTTCCTGTTCATGGAGCGGCACTGGAATCTGGTGACGACTTATCTGTCGTCGGCGGTGGCGCAGGAGATCGCGACCCTCATCGATGTCTACCGGACCTATCCGCAGGATCCCGATCACGCGCAATTGCGCCGCATCGCGCAGGATCGTCTCGGCCTTGTGGTCGATTTTCTGCCCGGCGCGCAGCTGCCGCCGCCCGGGCCCAAGCCGTTCTTCTCGCAGCTTGACGAGGCGCTGTCGAAGGAGATCTCGAAGCAGGTCGGCCTGCCATTCTGGATCGATACGGTCGGCCGCTCTTCGATCGTCGAAATCCGGATAAAGCTGGATGATACGGTGATGCGCGTCTTCGCCCGACGCGCCGACGTCTACGATCCGAAATCCTGGATCTTTTTTGTCTGGATGGTCGGGACGTCGCTGGTCGTGCTCGCCATCGCCATCGCGTTTCTGCGCAACCAGATTCGCCCGATCGTGCGGCTCGCCGACGCCGCCGAAGCTTTCGGCAAGGGCCGCGAGGCACAGAACTTCCGCCCGCGCGGAGCGCGCGAAGTGCGCCGTGCTGCGGCCGCCTTTCTCGAAATGAAGGCGCGCATCGAGCGTGCGATCGAGCAGCGCACCACGATGCTCGCTGGCGTGTCGCACGACCTGCGTACGATCCTGACCCGTTTCAAGCTCGAGCTCGCACTCCTTGGCGACGGGCCGGAAATCGACGCCATGAAAAAGGACGTCGACGAGATGGCGGCGATGCTCGAGGCCTATCTCGCCTTCGCCCGCGGCGACATGGGCGAGCAGCCAGCGCCAACCGACATCGCCGTGCTTCTGGAAGAGCTCAAGCTCGAGGCCGAGCGTCACGGCCATCGCGCCAGCGCCAATTTCTACGGTCCGCCCGAAGTCACGGTGCGGCCGGCCGCGTTCAAACGCTGCATCGCCAATCTCGTCGGCAATGCCGGGCGCTACAGCTCGACGGTCGCCATCACCGGCCATCGCGATCACCGCTGGCTCAATGTCACGGTGGACGATGACGGGCCGGGTATCCCGGCGCATCTGCGCGACGATGTGTTCAAGCCGTTCTTGCGGCTCGACGACGCGCGCAATCAAGACCAGGGCGGCACCGGCTTGGGCCTCGCGATCGCCCGTGACATTGCGCGCTCGCACGGCGGCGACATTACGCTCGCGGACTCGCCGCTTGGCGGCTTGCGCGCAAACATTCGTGTGCCGGTTTAGGCTCTCGGCTGTTTACCAAACAATACCGAAAAGCCATGTCTGGGCGGCCGGTCGAATTCACCAAACAAACATTGTGCGGGCCGAAAAGTCGCAGCATTTGGGGCGGGATAGTCTCTCGTTAGTTCAGCGTCTTGCTTTATCTTTTTGTTTGAGCGCTGTTTTTCTAAAATGATTCGCGATCTTTCAGATCTTAATGGTTCCCATAATCCGTAAATTTTCCAAGTATTGCCTTAATTGCACCACGCGACGCCGATTTATCCGCGGCTCCTTCGAGGACTAAGCGGGGAGCTTCCAAAAAATGACAGTGCGCTTGGGCGGCGCGATCTGCGTCGTCATGGCGGTATTCGCCTGTTCGTATGTTTCCACACCAGTCGTCAAAGCGAATAGAGTCGCGCGCGGCGCGGCGATCTCGCAATCTTGGCTTCTGCGCATGGCCAGACAACACGCCGCATCTGCAGAGCGTGCAGCTGCGGAAGACGCAGATCTGGAACGCGCGCAGAAAGAGCCTGCACCGGTCAAGGTTGCGGCAACCACGGATTCGCCCGCCAGAGGGACCGCGGAGATCAGTGCAAGAGGTATCGGCGCTGTGATCGCACGCGCGCTTAGCGCCGGCGCGGCGATCAAAGGCGTGGCCTCGACCTACAATCCATTCCGCCCGTCGGATACCACCGCCGGCGGCAAAGAAACCGCGTCGGGCGAGCGCTACGATCCGAAGGCTTGGACGGCCGCGATTCAAACCGACCTACGCGACAAGTTCGGCGGCGTCCGCTTCGGCAAGGACTACCGGCCATGCTATGCGCTCGTCACCGCGGACGACAAAGAGGTCATCATCAAGATCAATGACGTGGGCCCGCTCGAGCCTGGCCGCGTCATCGATCTGAACGAGCAGGTCATGCGCTATTTCGATCCGACGCTCGAACGCGGCCTTATCCCACACATCACCGTGACGCCGTTACTTGGCGATGGCTGGCTCACCGGGCCCTTGCCGACGCGCAGCGCATCAGCCTCTTAGCTCTTGAAAGACGGCGCATTTCTCGCCAAATCGGAGTTCGTTGTGAGCCGATTCGTGCCGAGGTGCCCCCATGGCTGTTGCAGAAGAAACGCAAATGGAAGGAAAAGCCGAGAACCGGCCGTTCGAGGCCGATGTCGCCAAGCTTCTGCACCTGATGGTGCATTCGGTTTATTCCGACAAGTCGGTATTCTTGCGCGAGCTGATCGCCAATGCCGCGGATGCCTGCGAGCGGCTGCGTTATGAGGCGATCTCCGATCCGGCGCTGCTCGGCGACGATGTGAAGCCGCGGATTACCGTTCTTCTCGATGCCGAGGGCAAGCGGCTCGCCATCGAGGACAATGGCATCGGCATGAGCCGCGATGAGATGATCGAGGCGCTCGGCACCATTGCCCGCTCTGGCACCAAGGCATTTCTGGAGAAGATCGAAGCGGCCAAAGGCGGTGAGGATGGCGGCGGCAATGAGGCCGGCGAGGGGCGCGAGAAAGCCAACGAGGCAAGCCCGCTGATCGGCCGGTTCGGCGTCGGCTTCTATTCGGCCTTCATGGTCGCTGAACGCGTCGATGTGCTATCGCACCGCGCCGGGAGCGATGAGGCTTGGCAGTGGAGCTCCGACGGCAAGGGCGAATATGCGGTGTCGCCGCTTTCGCCTGGCGCGGCGCCGCAGCGTGGCACCCGCGTCGTTCTTCACCTGATGGACGATGCCAAGATCTATGCCGAGCGTGCGACCATCGAGCCGCTGATCAAGGTGCAGTCCGGCCATGTGCCGGTGCCGATCGCCGTGATCGAGAAACCCGGCGCCGAAGCGAGGGAGATTGCCGACGGCGCGGCTTTGTGGGCCAAGCCGAAATCGGAGATCAAGCCCGCCGACTATACGGATTTCTATCGCAGCATTGCCGGCGCCTTCGACGAGCCGGCGCTCACGATTCATTACCGCGCCGAGGGGCGGCAGGATTATACGGCGCTGCTCTTCGTGCCCGGCGCGCGGCCGTTCGATCTGTTCGATCCGGACCGCAAGGGGCGCATCAAGCTTTACGTCAAGCGGGTCTTCATCACCGACGATGCCGACATCCTGCCGCGCTATCTGCGCTTCGTGCGCGGGCTTGTCGACTCTGCCGATCTGCCGCTCAACGTCTCGCGGGAGAAGATCCAGGAAAGCCCACTCCTTGCCGCGATCAGAAAGGGTGTGACCAGCCGCGTACTTGGCGAATTTGAACGGCTCGCCGACAAGGAGCCGGACGCTTTCGCCAAGATATGGGACGTCTTCGGCGCCGTCCTCAAGGAGGGCGTTTACGAGGATTTCGAGCGCCGCGACGTGTTGCTCAAGCT
>DATAQN010000054.1:0-33635 GCA_036264635.1 Xanthobacteraceae bacterium
ACGATTTCGCCATCGCGGGAATCCACGGCTTTCAGGCCGGCATTGGTGTGAACTATCAGGACAAGAGTTACAGCGACACCACCAACACGAATTCGATTCCAGCGGCGACCGTGCTTAACGCCGAGCTGGCTTATCTGTCGCCGACATGGGACGTGGTTCTCAACGTGAAGAATCTGACCAATGCACGGTACTTCGTCGCCGCGAATGCTGCCGGTGCTTATGTGGCCGATCCGCTCAGCGCCTATCTCACCATACGCTTCAAACAGTAGGATCGTTCGCTACAGCATGATCTTTCTGGACAACCGGTTTCCACCCTCGGATCACGTCCAAGGGCATGCTTTCGGGATCATGCTCTAAGAACGGGAGTCCATAACCATGATCGTGCAGAATAAGAACCGATCGTGATTATGGATTCCGGCTCTCGCTTCGCCTGGCCGGAATGACCGCTGTTCTATTGATTGATGGTGTAAAGCCGCCGCGCCGCGATCAGTGCCTGAATGCAACCTGCTTGGTCGCCGGCGCTGTCCGCTTGCTTCGCGCTCTCGAGCGCTACGTCGCCGTCCTCATCTGCGGCGTGCGCAGCTTGCTCGATCGTGCCTGGGGTCGGCTGATAGTGCAGTTGCGCGCGGACCGATTGGATGGCGGTCGGACCGGAATTGGCAGCGGCGATTTGATGCTCGAACTGGACGATCTGGATGGTGCATGGCCCGCTCTGCGCCACGCCGCCAGCGCCGGACAGGATCGCGGCGGCCGCGAACGCCAATAAAGCACGGCTAACGGGATTGCGATTGATGGTCCGCCCAGGACATAACGCATTTGAATTGGTTTTGCCGAAAAAGCCGAGTGTCTCTCCGACCGTACTTGTCATGCCGGCCTCCGCCATGGAGAAACAACAGCGCCAACTTAGAAGTGCTGTCGAAGTTCCACGCTTTCGTCGGCGTCTGTGCCGTCACGCGCCGGCGGGCGTTGCGAGGGTTAATTTCGTATAACCGGACTTGCTCTGATCAGATCTTGTCTGACCAACTGGGGCCAAATCCCGCATGCCGTCGTCGCTTCATGTCGTGCTGACCGGGCTCCTCGCGGTCGCGTTCTATGCGGCGCTCGGTCATAGCATCACCCGTCATGTCTTGCCCCGCGCACTCGCCAGCGGCGCCGCCCCGGTCATCGGCTGGGCGATCTTTAGCGCCGTGACCCTGCCGCTTCTCACGATTGTCGGCTTTACGTCATCGACGGTCGTTGCGAGCGGCGCGGTTTGTCTTCTCGCCAGTGCGTGGCTGGTAACGACGCGGCGCCGCGAGCGCGACGCTGCGTCGCCGGCGATCCCGGTCTGGAGTTACGCCGCTGTCGGGGTGCTGGCGCTTGGTCCTGCCGTAGCGCTCCTGCCCAAGCAAACCGCGGCCGGCGTGCAACTCGCCGATCCCATTTTTGATCATGCGAAGATTGCCGCCGTCGACGCGATGGCGCGCCAGGGCCTGCCGCCGGTCAATCCGGTCTTCGGCGCTTTTGGCGAGCCTGGGCAGCTCGCTTATTACTATCTTTGGCATTTCAGCGCGGCCGAGCTGGCGCTGCCGCTGCATATGATGGGCTGGGAAGCCGCCATTGGGCTTGCCTGGTTCACCGCTTTCGCCTCGCTCACCCTGACCATGGGGGTCGCCGTCTGGCTGAGCAAAAAGCCGAGTGCCGCTATCCTGGTCGTGCTTGTCGCGGCCGCGGCTTCGCTGCGCGTCACGCTGAGCCTCGTTTTCGGTTCCTATCAGCTGACGCCGTTCATGGAGCCGTCCACGGGCCTTGGCGGCTGGCTGTTTCAGGCGGCCTGGGTGCCGCAGCATCTGATGTCGGCGGCGTGCGTGGTGGCGGCGATGCTGCTGCTCATTCGCTACGCGCAGCAGCAGAGCCTCACCGCGCTGGTGATCCTGGCATTGGTAGTGGCCGCGGGCTTCGAGAGTTCGACCTATGTCGGCGGCATAACCTTTGGTATTGCGGCTCTGGTCAGCGCACCGATTCTGCTGGCCGGCGTCGCGCCGAAACAGCGTCTTCGCTTGGTGGCGGGTCTTGCCCTGGCTGCCGTGCTGGCGGTTTGTCTCTCAGCGCCACTCATCCGCGATCAAGCCGCCAATGTCATGGCGCGCGGCACAAGCCACCCCATCACCATCAGCCCCTTCGCGGTGCTTGGCGCGATGGTTCCGCTGTCGGTCCGCCGCGTGCTCGATTTGCCGGCCTATTGGCTGCTGTTGTTGCCGATAGAATTTCCAGCGATCTATCCAGCGGGCGTTGTCGCGCTTGCGACACTCGTTGTGAGCCGCGCCGCATCCGGCGCGGAAAAGACCACGGCAATGGTGCTTGCCGCCTTCGCGGTCACGAGCCTCTGCGTCTCATGGCTTCTCACCAGTACGCTTGGCGAGAATAGCGATCTGACCTTGCGCGCCGTTCTTCCCGCCGTGATCATTCTAATGGCGAGCGTCGCTGCCGGCGTGGCGGCGGCTTCGCGCCGGCGCGCGATCATCGCGGCCTTCGCGCTTGGTGGCCTCGTCCTCAGCTTGCCGGATAGCGCGCGAATGCTGGCCTCCTATATCGAAGGCACGGTCCGGCCGGGCGGCGAGTTGTTCGCGCAATCGCCGGAGCTGTGGGCGGCAGTGCGCCACTATGCGCCGCCGAGTGCGCGCGTCGCCAACAATCCGCTCTATTTGCACGACCTCACGCCATGGCCGGTGAATATTTCATGGGCGCTGCTTGCCAATCGCAGCTCGTGCTTTGCCGGGCGCGAAATGGCGCTGGCCTTCGCGCCGTTGTCGCCGGAGCGCCGCGAAGCCATCGATCGGCAATTCATTCGTATCTTTACCGGCGAGGCTACGCCGGATGATGTCGGCGCCATGGCCAACAATTATGGCTGCGACGTCGTCGTTGTCGTGCCGCAGGATGGAGCGTGGACCAAGGATCCGTTCGCGGCCAATCCGCTCTATCGGCTTGCTGAATCGCGCGACGGCCGCTGGCGAATTTACGTCAGAGCGGTAACTGCGCGCTAGACCTTGATCCAATTCAGTTGAAGCGGATCAAGGTCTGGCATTTTGTTTGAGCATGATCTTTTCCGAAAACCGGTTTCCACCCTCGGATTAAGTCCGAGGGCGTGCTTTTCGGGATCATGCTCTAGATCCCCGCGAACCAGTTAAAGCCTTGCTTGCTCCAGAACGTCTCGCGAAAATCGTTGGTCACTTCGATGGCCTTGATCCATTTAGCGTTCTTGTAGCCGAGCTTGGTCGAAGTACGCAGCCGCAGCGGATAGCCGAACGGATCGGCCAGAACGCTGCCGGCATATTTGGTGGCGAGCAGTGTCTGTGGATGCAGCGCCGTCGCCATGTCGATGCTTTCGGTATAATCGTCGTTGCAGATGAAATAGACGTATTTCGCAGTCGTGTCGGCGCCGATGCGCTCGAAAAAGCTGCGCAGATTCACACCCGACCATTGGCCGATATAGTCCCAGCCCTCGACGCAGACATGCCGGATAATGATCTCCTGCTGCGGCAGCTGATAGATCTGCTGCGCCGCCCAGGGCTGCTTGTTGGCGATGCGGCCAGCCAATTCGAGCTTCCAGTTCGCGCCGTCGACCGGCTTGACGTCCTCGATATCGTAATAGGCATTGAAGCGCGGCGGCTTGACGACTTGCGAAGGGTCGAATGTCGGAGCCAGGTGATGGGGCCGAAAGATCGTTTCCTGAACGCCATCGTTCCAGGCTGACACGGCTCGCAGCGCTTTCTGCACAGAGTCATTCTCAGTGACGTCGCAGCCGGTCAGCATGGTCAACGCACCGAGGCTGACGGCGCCGCGCAAGAGGCCGCGGCGATTGATGTGCTGGTTTATGTCCTGGACCAGCTTGCGATTCTCCTTGAGGACGCTCTGGTCGATCGGTTTGCGCGGCCGGAACAAGGATTGCGGTCGGGTCTTGAGCATCGTGCGCCTGCGTTCGGTCTGGTGGTTGCGAAATTGATCAGTGCGCCTTGATCTCGGCCGGGCTCTCGCGCCCGTCATCGACGACCGGCCCACCGGTGAGCATGGCGACGAGGCTCTGCGGCACCAGCAAAGCCAGCGTCACATGAATCAAAACGAAGGCAACGATCGCCGACATGCAGAGGAAATGTACGAGCCGGATCGTCTGAAATGTGCCGAACAAGGCGGCGAGCTCGGAGAATTGCACCGGTTTCCAGAGCGCGAGCCCCGAAATCACCATCATGATGCCGACCAGCATCACGCCGAGATAGAGAATCTTCTGCACCGCATTGTAGTGGGTCAGATCGTCGTGGCCCAGGCGAAAGCGCAGCGCTTCGCCGACGGTGGTCAGAATCTCGCGGATCGAGATCGGAAACAGCTTGCGGCGAAAGCGGCCGGTCGAGATGCCATAAGTCAGATAAGCAAGCCCGTTGAGCACGAAGATCCACATGCCGAAGAAGTGCCATTGCAGGCCATGCTGCGCCCATTTGCCGATGACGAGCGCGTCGGGAAAATGCAGAAAGCCGAAAATCACGTCGTCGTTGTAAATTTTCCAGCCGCTGCCGATCATGATGAAGATCGCGACCGCATTGATCCAATGCATGATGCGAAGCGGCAGCGGATGCAGCCGGTGCGGATGGTGCATCCTGGCGGGCGCGGTGTGCGCTATCGGCGTTGACATCGAAAGTCCCCGATCGGTGGGTCTACACAGAACTGTAACGCCGCTCTTGTATGGCCGTTCTGTACAGGGCTTGTCGCTGCACACGGTTTGTTGAGACGACTTTCAGACACTACGATCGCAGAATGCCGGTCGCAATAAACGATGCTTCACAAATTCGCGGGGCGTTTTTGATCTGGAGTTTTCGGCAATGAGATTCGGTTTCGTCCTGACGGCGTTGTTGATCGGCACGGGCTTCGTGTCGGCTGAGACGAAATCCTTTGGGGCGAGTGCGCAGCGCCCGCTCATTCTCGCACAGGCCAATATTCCGCCGACCGGCATGGGTGACAAGGACATGGCCATGGCAGCGGCCCATATGGCTGAGGAAGAGCGCATGAAGCACCGCTTTCCGCAGCCCATCCGCGTCGGCGCCCTGATCGGCGCGCGTGTCAGCGATAACGACAGTCGTACCATCGGCTATATCCGGCATGTGGTGCGTACGGCGCAGGGCCAGATCGACGTGGTCGTCGATTGCTGCGGTTGGTTTGGCTTCGACGCGCGCCAAGTCGCGGTTCCGATTGCAGTGCTGGGCGCGCTCGGCCGTGAGGTTGTCTCGCTCGATATCCCGCGCAGCGATTATCCGAGCGCCCCGGCTTGGAGCGCAGGTGACACGGTGCTCAATGACAACGAGACAGTGCAGATTGCGCTGGCGCGGCGCTGATTATCCGCCTGGATCACGACTTTGTGAAATGGATAACTTTTTGGTGTTTCGCGAATTGTCCCGCGTGGGACGGAAGTGATTGGCGCTTTGCGGGCCGCTTTGGCAAGCAAGGCGCTGCGTTGTTTTATCGGGTGCATCAGGACATTTCATGAATCGCGCAGATCGATTCGACGCAAAATCCAACAGAGCCATTTCCACGAGCGCAGGGTCTGAAACCGCCTTTTGCGGCATTGCCTTCATGGCAAAAGCGTCGGAGCCGGGACGCGCCAAGACCCGTCTCGTGCCGCCGCTTACCTTCGACGAAGCGGCAAAACTCAACACTGTTTTTCTGCGCGATGTAGCGGACAATGTGCTTCTCGCTGCGCGCCACGCATCCCAACACGCGGGCGTTGCCGGCTATGCCGCTTACGGCCCGCCGGAGGCAGAGGCGTTTTTCCGCGATACTCTGCCGGGATCGATCGGTTTGATCGATGCGTGGCTGCCGAATTTCGGCGATTGCCTGTTTCAGACGATCACACAAATTCTCGGGCGCGGACACGGCTCCGCTGTTGTTCTCAACGCCGATAGTCCGACATTGCCGACCGCACTCCTGATCGAAACGGCAGAGGCGCTGGCACGGCCGGGCGACCGCGCGGTGCTTGGGCCGTCGAGCGACGGTGGCTATTATTTGCTCGGCCTCAAAGCAGCGCACCGTCACATGTTCGACAATATCGATTGGAGCACCGAGCGCGTGGCCGAACAGACCTGCGAGCGCGCGCGAGAGATCGGCCTTCAAGTACACAATCTGCCTGTCTGGTACGATGTTGACGATATCGACGGCCTGCGGCGGCTGCATGCGGAGCTTTTCAGCGCGCATGTCGCCGGGCCGCGGCTTACGCCTCATTCGCCGCATTATGCCGCGCAGACCGCCAAGCTGATGGCTGAATTGTCGCGTGATCATGATTTCGGCAGCCGCATCGAACAGGTGCTGCGGGTCGCCGGAGCGCATGCCTAAAGGCGAGGCTCAAAGTGCGGCCTAAGCAAAGACTCGGACAAGGTAGAATGCAAACTACAGCAAAAAGGCTGATCGATCCTCGGCGCTATTTCGAAAGCGTACTGGCAGACAGCGAGATTCCGGAACGCGATCCGGTGTGTCTGTATCTCGAGACGACCAACCGCTGCAATCTGCTGTGCACGACGTGTCCACGCACCTATGAGGAGCTCGAGCCGCCGGCGGATATGAGCTGGGAGCTGTTCACCTCGATCGTCGATCAGATCCCACAGCTTGAACGCGCCGTGCTGCACGGCGTGGGCGAGCCGATGTTGGTGAAGCATCTGCCGCGCATGGTCCGCTATCTCAAGGACCGCGGCAGCTATGTTTTGTTCAACACGAACGGTACGGTGCTGAACGAGAAGAACGGCCGGGCGCTGATCGAGGCGGAGCTCGACGAGCTGCGCGTCTCGTTCGACGCGTCGAATCCGGAATCTTACCGCGCCATCCGCGGCAAGAACTATTTCAACCGCATCGTGAAGAACGTGAAAGCGTTCCGCGACATGCAGGAACGCGAGGGCCACGCGAAGCCGCGGGTTTCCGCATGGCTCACCGGCTTGCGCGAAACGATCGAGGAATTACCGGATTTCGTCCGCGTCGCCGCGGAGGCTGGCGTCAAGGAGGTGTATCTGCAGCGGCTCGTCTTCTTCAAGAAGGACGCGATCGGGCTGGCGCGGCCGGACCAGGCGCTCTATGAGCAGCTTTCGCGCGACGAGGCGGTTCACATCGATCGCGCCACCGCGCTCGCGCACTCGCTCGGCATTACGTTCAGCGCGTCGGGCGGCGCCTCCGAGCCGGGTGTCAGCCTCAAGCGCGGCGACAATGGCACGCCGGACTCGAGCAACCCTTGGTCGATGTGCCGGCGGCCGTGGACCGTGATGTATTTCACCGCCAATGGCCGGGCGCTGCCGTGCTGCATCGCGCCGTTCTCGCAGCGCGGTTATGAGAACTATACGCTGGGCGATGCTACGCAGCAGTCGCTGCGCGAGATCTGGTCCGGCCCCGCCTATAGGAGCTTCCGCAAGGCGCTGATGTCGAATACGCCGCCGGAGGCCTGTGCGAGCTGCGGCCTGCGCTGGAGCCTTTGAGTCATGTCACGCGGCGTGTCGCAGGCGGGCGGCGTGACGGTGATCATTCCGACCTTCAATGAAGCGGAATCGATCGCAGCGGTCATCGCCGAGTTGCCGCGCGATATCGTGACCCGCATCATCGTGGTCGACGGCGGTAGCGGCGATGGCACGCAAGATCGGGCACGCGCCGCGGGCGCCGAGGTGATCGCAGTCGGGCGCGGTTACGGGCTTGCCTGCCTGACCGGCGCCAAAGCCGCGGATGCTGACGATATCATCGTCTTCATGGACGGCGACGGCGCCGACGATCCTGCGTCTATCGGCGCGCTCATCGCGCCCGTTCGGCGCGGCGAATATGATTTCGTCACCACCTCCCGCGCCCGCGGCGCGCGCGAGCCGGGCAGCATCGCCTGGCACCAGATCCTGGCCGGACAGATGGCCGGCGTTCTGACCAAGCTCCTCTACGGCGTGCGCTACACCGACATGTCGGCGTTTCGCGCGCTTCGCCGCGAGACCTTGCTCGGGCTCGGCATGCGCGAGCTGACTTATGGCTGGAATCTGGAAATGCAGATGCGGGTCGCACGCGCGGGCCTGCGGGTGCTTGAATTGCCGGCCGACTATCGCAAGCGGATCGGCGGCCGATCTAAAGTGGCAGGATCGCTCCGCGGGTCGCTCGCGGCCGGGACAAAGATCATATCGACCTTCGCGCGCGTGGCGACCGAGCCTATGCGCCAGCGCGCGTCCTAAATCAGACGGCGACTCGGCGCAGAAAACCGTCGACACTTTCGCTCAAGCTGACCGCGGCTTTCTCCACGGCGTTTGACGCTGTCAGCACCGTATCCGCCGAACTGTGCATGTCGGCGATGGCGGTGGAGACTTTTTCCAGAACGCCGACTACGGCGCGCGTCCCGGTGGCGGCGGCCGCCACATTGTCGGAAATTTCGCTGGTCGCCGCGTTCTGTTGCTCGACCGAAGTGGCGATAGCCGAGGTGAAGAGCCTGATCTCTTCCATGCGGCCCGCAATGCTGCCGATGGCGCGAACCGCGCATTGCGTCGAGGTCTGCACCGCGGCAATCTGGCCGGCGATGACGTCGGTGGCCTTGGCGGTCTGCACCGCCAACGCCTTCACCTCGGAGGCGACGACAGCAAAGCCTTTGCCGGCCGTTCCAGCGCGCGCCGCTTCGATCGTGGCATTGAGTGCCAGCAAGTTGGTCTGCCCGGCGACACTCTGGATGAGCTTGACGACATCGTTGATCTTCTGTGCCGACTGGGCAAGCTCGCTGATCAGCGTATTGGTGGTTTGCGCTTCCGCGGTGGCGGCGCCCACCACGTCGCTGGCGCTGACCAGTTGACGATTGATCTCGGCAATCGACTTGGACAACTCGTCAGCTGCGGCGGCCGCGCTTTCAACGCCACTGAATGCATCGTTCGACGTGCGAACCGCGCCGGTCGTCTGCGCCGTCGTGTCGTTCGACATCGTCGACAGCGCGGTCGCTGTGGACTTCATGGCCGTGACGCTCTCGGTGACGGTTTTGAGGACCCCCTCGACACTGCCGCGGAACCAGCCGATGGCGCCGTCGACTATGGCGCGCCGCGCTTCCTGTTCGGTCAGCTGCACGCTCTTCTGCTCCGCCGACAGGCGCTCGGTAATGTCGTCATGCGTTCCGACCCAATAGCCGCCGCCACGGATCGCGCGATTGACCACGGAGATCGAGCGGCCGTCCGGCGACTGGGTGATGAAACTCACGGTCTTTCCGGCCGTCATGCTTTTTTGGAGCTCGACGAGATATTGCCTTGGATCGCGCTGCAGGCTGCCGAGATCGGAGCGGTGATTGACGATATCCATGAGATCGGCGCCCGGTTTGACGACATCGGCCGACAAACCATACATGCGCAAATAGCTTTCGTTGCAGACAACGAGACGGCCGGATTCGTCGAACATCACCACGCCTTGCGGCAGGTTGTTCAACGCCAGTTCGAGCAGGCGGCCCTTGTCGTCAAGCCGGCGGTCGGCGAAGGCGCAGACCAGGCTTATGCCCAAAATCGTGACCGCGATGCTGGCGACGGCGAGCGCAAGCGAGTCCGGCGACAGCGACAGTTCGGTCACGGTGCGGGTCGGATCCGGAACGATGTCCACGGCGCCCATGGCGATGAAGTGATGCGAGACGATGGCGAGCGTGAGCAGCAGCGCGGAGAACCAAACTGCGGAGCGCCGCTGCGACCGTGCCGCCACCCAGAGCGCCGCTGCGGCAAAGACGATGCCGACGAGAATGGAGGCGACGACGTAGGGCATCTCCCAGGCAATGTGTCCTGGGAGCTCGAGCGCCGACATGCCGGTATAATGCATGCAGGCGACGCCGATGCCGATAATAGCGCCGCCGGCCAGTGCGCCCGGCCAGCCGGGAAAATAGACCGCAAGCGCCACGCCCAATCCGGTGACGATCGCTGCCGCCAAGAGCGACATGAGCGTGAGATTGATGCCGTAGGCCACCGGCACCGCAGGATCGTAGGCCAGCATCGCCAGAAAATGCGTCGCCCAAATGCCGCAGCCGGAAGCCGCCCCTGCAGCGGCGATCCAGATCAGCCGGGCTCCGTCGTCTGTCTCGCGCGCACGGTAGAACAGGGTGATGGCGGTCAGACTCGACAGGAAACAGACGATGCCCGCCACAACGACCAGGCGCAGATCGTGCTGTGTCGCCAAACAATTGAAGACCCGAAACATTCCGACGTCTGCCGCCTCATCCGAGGTGATTGACGCGATTGGTAACCAACATCCATTTCCGTCTCGTTAATCAACGGAATCGGATTGCGAATTGCGAGGGCGAAGCGCGGCGCTACGCGCATAGGCAATGCGGATGCGCGATTAGCGAATCCGCCGAGCCACTTGGCTGTTGTTTGGCGCTCGAATTGGCGCCGCGTCAGTCGGTGAGAATGGCCTTGTCGGGATCGATCCAAAACGCCCACACCGCGGAGCCGATAACGAGCAGCCCTGCCGCGACAATAAAAGGAGCGCCCCAATTGCCGTTCTGCGCGAGGTAACCGAATACGATCGGTGAGAGGGCGCCGCCGAAATTGCCGGCCATGTTCATCATGCCCGACACCGTGCCGGAATATTTGCCGCCAGTATCCATCGGCACCGCCCAGGACGGTCCGATAGTGCATTCCAAAAAGAACATCGAGATAGTGAGGCAGGTGACGGCGGTCACCGCGTCTTCGGTCAGTGCAGCCGGCGTGATGAACACCGCGCAGCCGAGGAGGCCGGTGATCGCGACGGCGCGCCGCGCGAGCTTGGCATTGCCGGTTCGCCGCAGCAGCCAATCAGTGGCAAGCCCGCCGGCAGTGTCACCGATCACGCCGGCCCACAGCGGCAGCGACGCTAAAAAGCCCGTTTTGAGCAGCGTGAAATGGCGAGCCTCGATGAGATAGGACGGCAGCCAGCTCAGAAAGATCCACAGGCAATAGACGTAAGTGAAGTAGCCGCACATGATCGCCCACATATTGGGCGAGCGCAGCAATGTGCTCCACGGTACGTTGGTTTGCTTTTGAATGTTCGGCGGATTGATCGTCCCATCTGGCCCGAAGCCGCGAATGTGTCCAAGCTCCGCCTTGTTCACCATGGGGTGATCTTCCGGCAGATTGCGGTATCTCAGCGCCCACCAGGCTGCCCAGATCAGGCCGACCACGCCGCAGATCAGGAACACCGAGCGCCATCCAAGCGCAGGGACTGTAAACCCGCCGAGTTGGCCGCCGGCAATGATCACGGCGACGATCGGCGGCGCAATGGCGGCGCCGAGGCGGCTCGCGCTGTGGGTGATGCCCTGCACGAAGCCGCGCTCTCGTCGCGGGTACCACAGTTGCATGGCGCGGGTAGCGCCGGGAAAAGCCCCGGCCTCGCCAATGCCGAACAGAAAGCGCACGGCGATGAAGGATACGGAGCTGAAGGCGGCGGCGGTTGCCACGGTCATGATCGACCAGTACGTGACGAGACCGGCAAGCACGCCGCGCGCGCCGAAGCGGTCGGAAAGCCATCCGCCAGGAACCTGAAACAGCGCGTAAGACCAGAGAAAGGCGCTGAAGATGAAGCCCATCGTGACTTTATCGAAGCCGAATTCCTTGCTGATTACGGGCGCCGCCGTCGAGATGTTGACGCGGTCGAGATAAGTGATGAGATACATCACGCTGATCAGCAGCAGAACATACCAGCGCCCGTTGCTCGGGCTTGTGATCGGCTTATCGGACATCAACTTCACTCCCCAGCAGCTATTTCTATTCCACGTCCCGGCGAAGCGTTTTTTGCCGGTAATTTGCCGGCACATTGCCCCTTTATCTTTTGGCCAGCAAGCGCGCCGGATGCCGCGGCGCTATAGTGCGATCCGTGCAGCACTGGGTTTCAATGCGCATGTCCTTACCGGAAAACTGGTGCTTACTTTTCCAGGACATCCGCAGGGGGGTCGATCGATGATCAAGCGCTACAGCGACCACGCCGCCAATGAACGCACCTTTCTCGCCTGGGTCCGCACCGCGATCGCGATGATGGCGTTCGGCTTCGTTATCGAACGGTTCGATCTGTTTCTCCAGGTTGCCGCGCCGCAGCTCGTGGGACGGCAACTCAGCGCCCACGGCCAGGCCTTCGCCAACGTGGCCGGCCTTGCCTTTATCGCCATTGGCGTCGTGATGATCGTGCTGGCGGGTTTCCGTTTTATCCGGACCACGAAGGACATCGATTCGGAAGAAGATGTCCCGAGCACCGGCGAACGTTTCGACGTGGCATTGGCGACGCTGATCGGACTGCTCGGCGTCGCGCTGTTTCTTTATCTCTCCCGCGCCGTGTTGCCGGCGATCTAATAGCTTCTCTGCTTCCGCCGCTCTGCGCGCTCGATAGCGGCCTGGATCGGGCCAAACGGTCCATATTTGTGCTGGCGCTCGGTGAAAGGGTCGGCATAGGGGCCGTAAGGAGCGTCCACTGGTTTTTTCAGGAGATCAGGAAAGTCATGCTCGAGGCCGGCGAGGTGGGGGCGCGGATGCGACAGAACATAGGCCGCGATGTCCCAGGCATTCTCGACACTGAGCTGCGGGTCCACATAGTCGGTGCCGTGCGGCATGTTGAAGTGGATGAAATTGGCGAAGGTGATGAGCCGCGCCATCCCGGCGCCGTCATTGAACGTGTCCTGTCCCCATAGCGGCGGTACGAGATAGCCGAGGTCGGAATCCGCTGTGTTGATGCGAAGACCCGATCCCTCGCTGGTGTGGCAGGCTGCGCAGGCGCGAGCATAAAGCCGCTCGCCGCGCGCCGGCGAGGCCGCACGCATGAGCTCCGGCATGTGGCCGGTGCCGAGCCCCGGCAAGCGCTGGTCGGGCGCCACGCCGCTGGAGATGAATTTGATGTAGGCGACCATGGCCTGCATTTCCGGCGCATCCGCCGGCAACGGGCGGCCGTTCATGCTCCGCGTCATGCAGGAATTGATGCGAGCCTCGATGCTGATCTCGCCGCCCGTCCGTGCGCTGTATTGGGGGAAGTCCTCGTAGAGGCCGAACAGCGGCAAGCCGAATTTCTTGGTGCCGGCCTGGAGATGGCAATTGGTGCAAGCGAGATTGTTGCCGGCAAACCGCCTCGACGCGTCGGGCACGTTCGGCCCGATATCGGCGTAAGTGGCGGTGATCAGATCGCGGCCTTCGCGAACCTGAAGACCATGAATATCGCGCGGCAAGGCGCCGACCTCGGGCACGGTCCAAATCGGCGAGTTTGGAGCGCGCGCTTGCGTGCCCTTCACTTCCGCCACAGCGGCGGCCGTGAGCAGTTGAGCAATCGCCAAACCTACGAGCCAGTGTCTCATGGCGCCTCGCACCCGGACGAGATCCCGGACGCATTTATGCGCTGATTCGCTTTCGCCTTTGTTGCTGTCCGCTTGATCACGCACCGCCGCACCACCGCACCGCGCAGCGGTTAAGTCATCCCTAACGGACACCGCGCTAAAAGATCAGCGGGGATGTATTCGAGTATGCGTAAAAAAGCTGCTTTTGCGGCCCTCGCCGCGCGATTGCTGCCCCTCTGCCGCGCGATCATCCGGCCACGTGGGAAGGTGGCGCTCCTCTCAGTCCTACTTCTCGCCGGCTGCGCGACCTTCAACAAGCCGGTAAACGTGCCCGTCGCCGTTGGCGCGAGTCCAATGGCACAATTCATGCCGCCGGACGTCGGGGGCGACACCGCCGTTGCGCTCGCCTTTTCCGGCGGCGGAACGCGCGCCGCCGCGTTCTCCTTTGGCGTATTGCGCGGCCTCGATCGTCTGCCGACGCATGGCGGCAGAAGCTATCTGGACCGGGTGATATTCGTCTCGGGCGTGTCAGGCGGCTCCATCACCGCGGCCTATTACGGGCTCAAAGGCCGCGCGGCGCTCGCCGATTTTCGTGAGCGCTTCCTCATTCGCAACGCCGAAGAAGATTTGAACACGACGGTCAGCCTTGGAAATATCGCTCGCGGTCTCGACGGCGGCGTGAATGACGCGAGCAGGCTGCCGGCATGGCTTGATCGCAACCTTTTCGACAACGCGACGCTCGGCGACCTATTCCAGCCCGGCAAGCCGCTGGTCTGGATCAATGCCTCGGATCTTTACAACAGAACGCCGTTTCTTTTTTCATCGGAGACGTTCGCCGCACTCTGCAGCGATATCAGGAAATATCCCCTGTCGAATGCGGTCGCCGCGTCAGCCGCTGTGCCGGTCGCGTTCGTGCCCACCGTGCTCGAGAGTTTCCCAACGGCGTGCACGACGCCGCTGCCGCCATGGGTCGGCCGCGTTATCGCCGATCGCAACGCGGGAGCGCAAGTGCGCGCCTTCGCCGTAGCGCTCACGCATTACCGCGAGCCTGGGCAGATGGAGTATCTGAAGCTCGCTGACGGCGGCATCACCGACAATTTCGGCCTTTCAGGTCTTGTCATCGCACGGGCGGCGGCGGACAGCCCCTATTCCCCGCTCACGCCGGAGAAGGTGGTGCGATTGCGCCGTGTCGTCTTCATGGTCGTCAATGCCGGCCAGGCTCCGGCGGGAGATTGGGCGCACACGATCAATGGGCCTTCGGGCGCCGATTTGCTCAATGCCGTGACGGACACGGCGGTGAACTCCGCGGTGCGCAGCGGATTCGACGCCTTTCGCCTGAGCCTTCACGACTGGGAGGACTCAATACGCAAATGGCGATGCAGCCTTTCGGCCGCCGAAGCGCGGCGGCTCGGGGCATCGGGCGATTGGCGTTGCAGCAGTTTCTCGTTCCAGATTGTCCAGGTCGGATTCGATTTATTCGATGCGCAGCGCGCGGCCAAACTGTCTTCCATTCCGACGCGCTTGAAATTGCCGACTGACGATGTCGACCTGCTGATCGAGTCGGGCAGCGAGGCTGTTCTCAATAATTCGGCCTTCAAAGGCTTGTGACGACAACATCTGCAGCGCCACGAATTGCTCGCCGCCAACAAAGACGATCGTGCGCGTCCTACAAAGGGCGGATCGAATCTGGCACATCCAATATCGTATGAGGAAAAAAATGGTGCCCAGGGGCGGAATCGAACCACCGACACCTGCATTTTCAGTGCAGTGCTCTACCAACTGAGCTACCTGGGCCTAGACCTTGATCCAATTCAATCGAATTGGATCAAGGTCTAGATCTTTGTTTGAGCATGATCTTCCCGAAAACCGGTTCCCACTTTTCGGGATCATGCTCTAGAGCATTCGGCATGCTCTGCAGTCCCCGCCAAAGCCGAACGTGTAGATGCGGGTTCCGCGAAAGCGCCGTCTTATAAAGGGTCACCCCCGGACTGTCCAGAACGGGTATTTTCGCCGGCTTCACGGGTTAATGCGGTGTTCCCTCGTCTTCGTTCCGCCGTTCGTCTTCTTCCTCATCCTCGGTGACCGGCACGGCATAGACGCCCGATAGCCAGCGATGCAGATCGACGTCGGCGCAGCGCTTTGAGCAGAACGGCTTGAAGACTTCATCGACGGGCTTGCCGCAGATGACGCAGAGCTTGCGATTTTTGGCCTCGGGCATGACCGGAATATGGGGCAGGCGACCGCTGCTGTCAGCCGTCAAACCGTATTCAGCCAGCCGAAATGCATCGGATAGCCCTCGCCGCTGAGCAGCGTCAGCGTCTCGTAGAGCGGCAGCCCGATCACGCTCGAATAGGAACCGACCATTTTCACCAGAAAGCTTCCGGCGATGCCCTGGGCCGCATAGCCGCCGGCCTTGCCGCGCCATTCCCCCGAGGCGAGATAAGCCTCGATGTCCTGCTCGGACAGGCGCTTGAAGCGCACTTTGGTTTCGACATGGCGCTGCCGGAAGGTTTCCTTCGGCGTCACCAGGCACACGGCGGTATGAACGCGATGATTGCGCCCCGAGAGCAGCCGTAAACACTGCTCCGCTTCGTCGAGCAGCTCGGCCTTGGGCAGAATGCGGCGGCCAACGGCGACGACCGTATCGGCCGCGATGATATAGGCGCCTTTGAGCTCCTCATCGATGCGGACCATTTTGAGTGCGGCTTCGGCCTTGGCGCGCGCGAGACGCGTCGCGCAAGCGCGTGGCAATTCTCCGCGCTTGGGCGTCTCGTCAATGTCGGTTGGGCGCAATGCGTCCGGCTCAAGCCCGATCTGATTGACCAACGACAGGCGCCGCGGCGAGCCTGAGGCAAGGACGAGTTTTGGGCGGCCGATCATCTGAAGCCGATCATTTGAATCGGTAAGTGATCCGGCCTTTGGTGAGATCGTAGGGCGTCATCTCGACGAGCACCTTGTCGCCGGCAAGGACGCGGATGCGGTTCTTGCGCATGCGTCCTGCGGTGTGGGCGATGATCTCATGCTCGTTCTCGAGCTTGACGCGGAAAGTGGCGTTCGGAAGCAGTTCCGTCACGACGCCAGGGAATTCCAGGAGTTCTTCTTTCGCCATTCGTTATCCGGCAGTGGTGGTCTGGCCAGGAAACACTGAACCAAGACCTTTAAGCCCTTATCTAGACCAAAATGACCTTGAAAAGCGTATGGCCAAAATGGGTCGAAATTTGCGCGCGAACCTAGCGGATGGCGGGCCGGTTCACAACTGCCGCAGGGGATAGCTTGTTTGCCATTCCCGAGACGGCCGGTATCGGGGGCCGGGTCCGAGCCTGCCGCCATCGCCAACGTGATCATCACTCATTGCCGGTTCCGCGGGCGACAAAGCGCTGCCTGATTCGGGCAAGCAGCTGATCGCGGACTTCGCGATAGGCATCCAATCGCTGCTCGCGGCTGCCTTCGGCGGCGCTCGGGTCGGCGGTCGGCCAGTACTCAACGTCGATGGCATTGGTGCGGGTGATTTCGAGCGCACGGTGATGCGCTTCGGGCGCGAGCGTGACGATGAGATCGAAATTGAGCCCCTCCCACTCTTCAAGCTCCTCGAACGTCACCGGCTTGTGCTTGGAAATATCGAGTCCGATCTCGTCCATCACGGCGACGGCGAACGGATCAAGCTCGCCTTTGCGGACGCCGGCCGAGCCGACATAGATCGCGCGCCCGAATATCTGGCTGAACAAAGCCGCCGCCATCGGCGAGCGGATCGAATTGAGGCCACAGGCGAACAGCACCGCCAGCGGACGGTTGGAGGGGCGGTTCTGCGGTGGTGCCATGGGTGGTGCTACGGCCCCCTCAGCCCTTCCAGTGCAAGACCGTGATCAGTGTGAACAGACGCCGCGCGGTATCAAAATCAAGATCGACCTTGCGCTTGAGGCGTTCGGTCACCAGCGCCGAGCCCTCGTCATGCAGCGCGCGCCGCGCCATGTCGATCGCCTCGATGCGATCGGGCGTCGCGGTGCGGATCGCGGCATAATAGCTGTCGCAGACGGTGAAATAATCTTTGACGATGCGGCGGAACGGCGCCAGCGACAGCATATGGGCGATCACCGGCGCGCCGCCGGTGAGCCTGATATCGAAGACCAGCCGGTTGCCGCTGATGCCGAGATGCAGTGCATAGGGCCCACCGTCATGACCGGTCGGCCGAAAGCTGTTCTCTTCGAGCAGATCGTAGATGGCGACGCGGCGTTCGTGCTCGATCTCGTCGCTGGCGGTGCCGAGCGAGGCTTCGTCAAGCGTCACCGTTGTGAGCCGGCCGGTTTTACCCTTATCGCGGCCGGCGGACGCCATCAGCGGTTAAGCCGGATCGACACCGAGCGGGCGTGAGCGTCGAGCCCTTCCGCGGTGCCGAGCGTGATCGCCGCTTCGCCGAGCGCGCGCAATTGCGCGGGGCCGCATTTGAGGATCGACGTGCGCTTCATGAAGTCAAGCACGCCCAGCCCCGAGGAGAAGCGCGCCGAGCGCGCGGTCGGCAAGACATGATTGGAGCCTCCGACATAATCGCCGACCGCTTCCGGCGTATGCGCGCCGATGAAGATCGCCCCGGCATTGCGGATGCGTCCGGCCATCGTCTCGGCATCGGCCGTGGCGATTTCGAGATGCTCGGGCGCGATCGCATCGACCAGAGCCGGCGCCTCGTCGAGCCGCCTAAGCAAAATGACGGCGCCGAAATCACGCCATGACGCGGCGGCCACCTGTTCACGCGGCAGGCTTTTCAACTGACCTTCGATCGCCCGCTCGGTCGCTTCCGCAAGCCCGGCGTCATCAGTGAGTAGGATCGCCTGTGCACTCGGATCATGCTCGGCTTGCGCCAAGAGGTCAGCGGCGATCCAATCGGGATTGCCGTCCTTGTCGGCGATGATCAGCACTTCGGAAGGGCCGGCGATCATGTCGATGCCGACCTTGCCGAATACGATGCGTTTGGCGGCCGCGACGTAAGCATTGCCCGGCCCGACGATCTTGGCGACCGGCGGGATCGTTTGTGTGCCGTAGGCCAAGGCCGCAACGGCCTGCGCGCCCCCAATGCGGTAAATCTCGTCGACACCGGCAAGGTTTGCTGCGGCCAATACTAGCGGATTGAGCGTGCCATTGGGCGCCGGCACGACCATCACGATCCGCGGCACGCCGGCGACCTTGGCCGGCACGGCATTCATCAGCACCGAAGACGGATAGGCCGCGGTGCCGCCCGGGACATAGAGGCCAACGGCCTCGATCGCGGTCCAGCGCGAGCCGAGCTCGACACCGAGCGCGTCGGTGAACCGATCGTCCTTCGGCATTTGACGGCGATGATAGGCTTCGATCCGAGCGCGGGCGAATTCGAGCGCATCGAGTGTGGCGCTGCTGCAGGATTTCACGGCAGTTGCGATCTCCTCTGCCGTGACCTTCATCGCTGTGCGGCCAAAGTCGAGCTTGTCGAATTTGAGCGTGTAGTCCCGCAGCGCCGCATCGCCGCGATTAGCGACGTCGTTAACGATCGCACGCACGGCCGTCTCGACATCGGCGGAAGCCTCTCGCTTGGTGTCGAGGAAAGCGCGGAACTGCTGCGCAAAATCGCTGGAGCTGATGTCGAGACGAATGGCCATCGGATCAATCGCAATGCTGCGTTGCCGGATTTTTGCACGAAGATCGGCGCTAAAAATCCGCACATTACTGCGCGCTCAGTAGCAGTCCTCTGTCATTATAACAATTCTAATGTTGTGTATTTGGATTGACAAAAAGTCCGATGTTGCCCAACTCCTTAAGTATCAAATTCAAGACCGGGAAAGACTGCTTTGGCGGCCAGAAAACAGGGCTTGTTTGTCAGGTTGGTCCTGCGGGTCGTGCCGGTGGTGATACTTGGCGCGACGTCAGTCGCTGCGGCGAGAGCTGACGACACTGTGCAGCTTTCGATAACCATGAAAGATCATCAGTTCGATCCCGCGGAATTGCAGGCGCCGCCCGGCAAGGCGATCGCGATCCATGTGAAGAATCTCAACACGATCGTCACGGAATTCGAAAGCAGCGATCTGCATTTCGAGAAGATCCTGCCTGTCGGCAGCGAGGGGGTAGTCTATGTACGGCCGCAACAGCCGGGCCGTTACAAATTCTTCGACGATTTCCATCACGAGACGCAAGGATCGTTGGTGGTGCAGTGAAATGAGGGTCCCGTGCTGGCGTCATTGCTGATCGTCTTCCGCGAAGTCTTCGAAGCCGGATTGGTCGTCGGCATCGTGATGGCCGTGACGTCGGCTGTACCCGGACGCACGATGTGGATTGCGGGCGGTATCGGCGCCGGCGTCTTGGGCGCGTGCCTGGTTGCGCTGTTCACCAGCCGCCTGTCTGGGCTTTTCAACGGCAGTGGCCAGGAAATCTTCAATGCCAGCATTCTCGGTCTCGCCGTGGTGATGCTGACTTGGCACAATGTGTGGATGTCACGCCACGGTCGCGAGCTTGCCGCCGAGCTGCGTGCAACCGGCGAAGCCGTGGCGTCCGGCTCCAAGTCGCTTTTGGCGCTCGCGATCGTGGTTGCGGTTGCGGTGCTGCGTGAAGGCTCCGAGGTCGTGCTGTTTCTTTACGGCGTGGCGGCGGCGCAGGGCGGCGCGAGCGGTTCCTTTGTCGCGGGCGGACTTATCGGGCTTGTTCTCGGCTCCATGGTGTGCCTGTTGACCTATTTTGGTCTGGTCACGATTCCGGCGCGCTATCTGTTCAGCGTCACCAGTGCGCTGATCGCGCTGCTTGCCGCCGGCATGGCGGCTCAGGCGATCGCTTTCCTCGAACAGGCCAATGTTCTCACTGCACTGGATGAGACGGTGTGGGACACGTCCTGGATATTGAGTGATTCAAGCTATCTCGGCAAAGCGCTGCATACTTTGATCGGCTATGTCGATCAGCCGACCGCGATGCAGGTTGTCGTCTATGCGGCGACGCTCGCGGTCATCATCGTGCTGATGAAGCTGTTCTCCGCGCCGGTGCAGCATCGGCCGCGCACGGCGTGAGCGAAACCGCCAGCTGGCTGTGACTGCAATTCGGATTGCGTTTGGACTTCGGGCGACGCGCTATAGACCTTGATCCAATTCAATTGAATCGGATCAAGGTCTAGATTCCTCGTTGGAGCATGATCCTTTCCGAAAACCGGTTTCCACTTTTCGGGATCATGCTCTAATGAGCGCGCACGTTACGCGGCCGCCGACCCGGTGTCCGAATGATCCGGGCAGATGGATGCGGTCCTCACCTCGCCAAGATCGGCAAGTTCAGCCTCGAGACATTCTACATCGAGACGGATCACGCCGCCGCCGGAAAACGTCAGCGTGACGCAGCCGGCGGGCGTATCGGTTTCGGAGAATTCAACCGCAAGCAGATTGAGGCAGGCGTCCTTGCCGCTCGGATCGATATTACGGGTTTTGCAGGTGAGCACGCGCTCGAACCGCAGCGCCGTCCGGCAGCGCCGGTAGTCGGCCTTGGTGCCAGGCTTGGCTTCGACTGCGCCGAGCCAATCGAACCGGTTCATCGCCATAACGAAGCGATGTTCGCGCGGCTTCCAGAAAATATCGACGACCCTGACCAGCGCGTCCTGCACGTGGGCCGACACCACTTCCATGTCATCCTTGTCGAGAGCGACAAGCTTCAGTTCAACGCACGAATCCATGGGCTGCCTGTCTGCGCCTTGCGCCTGTTCGAATGTGGACGCCAGTCTCACACGCCTGTTCCCAGGTCTATTTTGTCCCAGGTCTATTTTGTTACCGAAAAATTAGGAAGTGGGCGCCTCGAACGCAAGCCCCATGTCTGGGATCAAGCCCAGAATCAGGCGTCGGCAATCAGAAGGAAACACAGGCGGGCCGCACGATCACGGCGACCGACTGCTGATGGAACGCGCGCTTATAAGCGGCAACAACGGCCTCGAGCCGGGCCTCGTCGTCGGTCGCGCCCGGCAAGATGATCTCGACGCGCTTGGCAGGCTCGCGCACGATCGCTCCGCTCGCAGGATCGCGCCACTGGCCGTCGGCATTGCTGACGGTGAGGCCGTCGGGAAAGCGAGGCGTGATCTCGCGTGCAACAAAACGCGTCCAGGCGCTCTCCGTGACGGCGAGCCTGTGGCCCACGTCACGCCCGAACAGCAATTCGGCGACCTGCCGGGCCCGTTGTGCGCCATGACACAACATTGTGGCCGGCTCCGCGCGCAAGCTGGTCCGGTCCGCGGTGAGGAGCGACAGTGCGAGCAAACAAAGCGAAACCACACGCCTGCAACGGCGTGCCGTGCCTAAATTTCTCGGGTTGGCGAGAAGCCGTATTGGCGCATCAACCGATCGCGCATCACGGCCGCTGAACCGGCTGCCCATAGCACCATCGTGCACGCGGCACCAAAAAAGAAGGTGACGATTATTGTTTGCATAACGCCCAGCCTGTGGTGCCGCGACCATAACGGGCGGACGTTTCACAATAGTTAGTGGCAGCCCACGAAACAGTGCGAGCCGGCGAAAATGCGCCGGCTCGTTTGTCTTGCTTAAGAAGTCATTTGCAGCCGCTGGGCGTCTCGGTCTTGCCGGGCGGGCATTTCTCCGGAGCATGTGGCGCCGGCTTCTGTGGTGGCGGCGGAGGCGGTGCCGCTGGCCTGGCCGCGGCCGCCGGCGCAGGATGCGGCGGCGGTGGAGGTGGAGGTGGAGGCGGCGGCGGTGCCGCTGGCTTAACCGCAGCCGGCGCCGGGTGCACCGGCGGAGGAGGTGGCGGTGGCGGCGCTACGGGCCTTGGCGGCGGGGCTGGTTTGGCCGCGGCTGGAGTTGGCTCGGCCGGATGTGGCGGCGGCGTTGCCGGTCTCTCAAAGGCCGGAGTCCGCTCTCCTGGATGGGGTGGCGGCGGCGCGGGCTTTTCCATCGCCGGTGTGGGTTCCGCAGGGTGCGGAGGTGGTGCCGCCGGCTTCTCGAATGCCGGTGTTGGCCCTGTCGGGTGCGGCGGTGGCGCTGCGGGCTTTTCCATCGCTGGCGTCGGCCCGGTCGGGTGAGGCGGCGGCGTCGCCGGCCTCTCCAATGCCGGATTGGGCCCTCCCGGATGGGGTGGGGTTCCCTCCGGCTTAACGAATGCAGTTCCGGGTGGCGGCGTTGGCGCACCGGCACCGGGATGTGCCGGAGCCGCTGGAGCACCTGGCGTCACCGCGGCAGGCGTGCCAATGCCGGGATGGGTTCCGGGAGTACCCGGCGCGCCCGGTGCGCCGGCACCGCCGGTCGCCGCGCGCGCCGCTGCGGCCGGCAGCGACACCGGGAATTCCCGGCGGCCGCCTGGACCTGCTGGGGCTCCTGGCGTTCCTGGTGCTCCTGGAGGCGGCTGACGCACGATAACGGTCTGCGGCGGCCGGACAAAGACCGGAATGGGGGCGGCCGCGGGGATGGGCAATGCGAAGCGCTCCCGCGGCGGTGGTGGTGGCGGCAGCACCACGAATTCGCGCGGGCGCGGCGGCAGGAAGATCACGGGCGGCGGTGGCGGCGGTGCAAAGCCGAAGTGGCCGAACATAACGACCGGCCGATCAATATAGATCATTTCATCCGGCGGCGGCGGCGGAACGCCGAAATCGATCATGGCGAAGTCCGGCGGCGGTTCCATCTGCGCACGCAGAAACGCTAATCGCCGCCGTGCGTCCCAAATGTGCGGACCATTCGGATAGCGTCGCAGATAGGACCAATAGGCTGGCGGGGAGTCGTTCTCCACGCAATGGCGCCACGCGATTTCTTCGCGGCGCACCGCAATCATCGCCGCAATGCGCGGCGAGAAAGGGCTCGTCGGGTAGACGGCGAGGAACTGCTCATAGCCGTCGATGCTGTCGACCGCGAGAGCTGCCGCATAGGCGTCGTCTGCATTGCCGTAATCGCGCATCGGACGCTTGCGGTAGTCGGCGACTGGCGTCACGTTCGGCGGCGGCGGCGCATCAGCCGCGCGTTCGGTCATGAAGAACGGGCCGTCGATCTGCGCGGCGTACCACGGCACCTGCGCGCCTTGGGTCTGTTCGCTGACGCGCAAACGCACGCGGGCGAAAATGTCGTCGAGGCTCAGTCCGCCGGTGCCGATCATTTCAGTGAGCGCGGTCGCATACGCGCCGTAAGGTCCCTGCTCATCCGGCGCGACGGTGCCAGGCGCGGAGTTGAAGGCGATCGCCATGCTCGCGGGAGGATCGACCAGCGCGAGGCCGCCCGCCAGCGGCTGGGCGCCTTGTGCGAAAGTATTCTGCCGCGCCGCGTCGAGGATGACGAGTTTGACGCGGCCGGGCAGCGAAGCGAGCGGTTGGATGAAATCCGAGATCCGTATCGCTTGCAGCGGAACGTCGACATCGTGCGCAATATCGGCATCCACCGGCACGAAATAATTGTCACCGGCATATTGCACGCCATAACCGGACAGATAGATCAACGCCACGGCGTCGGGGCCTGCCGCTGAAACCTGGTCGATGAACTCGCGAAACGATTCCCGCAGCGTTGCCTGATCGAGGTCGCGCGCGCCGGTCACGGTGAAGCCCGCGGTCTGCAGCGCGTCGGCAATGAGACCGGCATCGTTGGCTGGCGTTGCCAGAGTTCCGGTCTTGTACTGCGAATTACCTACCACCAGTGCAAAGCGTTGTTCAGCTGCTTCACCGGGTTGCGGACCGAGCGCGAGCGCAACGCAGCTCGCGAGCCAAAGCAATGACAGACGCAGAAAGTTTCTCATCTTGTTCCCCGAATCACCGGTATCCGACCTAGGCCCGCGCGCATCCTGCCAATCAATGGGTCCGAATGATGTCGACTGCCGCTTACGCATTTTTGCTAAAGGTGTGCAAGTTGCCATTCATGCGCTGCAGCATCGGCACGCGCGGCGCGCCGGCGATGTCCGTCTTACTTTGCTGTACTGCTGACGTTTCGAATGGTGGAATTAGATAACGAGGGTTTGCGTCCCGGCAATGACCGCGCTAAGAACAATCTAACAAAGTTTGTCAATCGCCTGCATTGTCAGCAGCCGTTCTTCTACCTTTCAGTCGAAATTGCGATAGAGGCCGATCTTGAAAAAGGCTCGGCGAACAAACGCGGTTCAGGCAACGTGGCGATGCGGATTTTTTGCAACACTCGCTTTTTGCAACAAAGATCTGTGAACTAAAGACTTGCGCAACTAAGTTCCATCTGCAAATAAGGTTGCCCTCCAAACTAAAACTATCTGTTGGCTTTTCTCTCACTCCCGTAAGGGATACAAACTGCCTTTCTCGAAAGGGAGGTTTTATGGCGAAGATGAAGAAGAAGCGGCGCGCATGGACAGCAGCCGAAGTTCGTGACCTCAAAGCAATGGCGAAGAAAAAAACCACTGCGGCGCAAATCGCGAAGAAGCTGAAGCGGACCGAAGGCGCGACGCGTCAGAAGGCGTTCAGCATCGGGTTGTCGCTCGACTCCCGCGCCTAATCTTTCCAGATCACCGATACGCAAGCTTTGACGGCGTGCCAGCCTGCCCGAGGTGGGCTCGGCATGCTGTCGCGCGTCTTTATAATTTCTATGATCTGATGTTGGCGGCGAGTGCCTATCGCCGGCCGCGGGTGCTATTGGCAATGGCGACCCTTCGGGGCGGGCTTTGTCCCCGCAGCGCCTTTTCGGCGGCGCGAACCTGTTCGATCCGCACCGCGCTCTGAAAATATCCTAGGAATGATGTCCGCTTGGCCCGGCTCGGCGCCCGTTGGTGGGGCCGCTTAGTCGGTGCCCGACCGATCCCGACACGGTCCAGCCAGCGCTTATTTGGAGCCTTGAGGCGATATTTGGTCAGTTTCGGCGGATTTAATGGGGGGAGGTTTGCTTAGGCGGGTAGTGCAGGTGCGCGGAGCCTGCGGCTCCCCCCATTTACCTAATGACCGTGAACCTCTCTCAATTTTTCTCTAACTAAGGCTATAATAGTTCTGGTCCTGCTCGGGATTTCCGCCGAATTCGGGCCGATGGAATGGCCCGCGGCTAGGCCGCGCGCATGCCGGGCGTGGTTGTGCGCCCATTTCGGTGAGACGAAACGCTCATGAGCCAGCCTCCCGGCCCGCTGCAACAGCAGCCCGCCAGCACTGAGCTTGCGAACGCGCTTGGCGCGTGCCGAAGGGCGTTTTACGCCATCGCGCTCTTCAGCGGCATGAGCAATCTTTTGATGCTCACGAGCGCTATTTTCATGCTCGAAGTCTATGACCGGGTTCTGCCGAGCCGCAGCGTGCCGACGCTGGTGGCGCTGTTGCTGCTGGCGACAGGCATGTATGCGGCGCAAGGCGTCATCGACATGATCCGCAGCCGCATCCTGGTCCGCGTCGGGCGGAGCCTCGATGAGGCCATGAGTTCGCGGGTCTATGACACGATCGTGCGGTTGCCGCTGAAGATCGGCAATCGCGGCGAGGGCACGCAGCCGATCCGTGATCTGGATTCCGTGCGCGGGTTTTTGTCCGGGATCGGTGCGGCGGCCTTCTTCGACCTGCCATGGATCCCGATCTATCTCGCCATCTGCTTTGTCTTTCACTTCTATATCGGACTGACCGCGTTGTGCGGCGCCATCATCCTCGGCGCGCTGGCTGTCATCACCGAGTTTCAGACGCGGCACCCCACGCGGAGCGCGACGCAATATGCCACCGCACGCAACAATCTCCTGGAGGCGAGCCGCCGCAATGCCGAGGCGATTACCGCCATGGGGATGGTCGGCCGCATTTCCCGGCGCTGGGCTGATCTCAACCGCCACTATATTGTTGCGAGCGGGCGCGCCAGCGATGTCGGCGGCGGCCTCGGCGCCTTGTCCAAGGGTCTGCGCATGCTGTTGCAGTCGGCGTTGCTCGCGGTCGGCGCGGGGCTCGTGATCAACCAAATGTCGACGGCCGGCATCATTATTGCGGGCTCCATCCTCGGTGGCCGCGCGCTGGCGCCGGTCGATATGGCCATCGCCAATTGGCGCGGCTTCGTCGGTGCGCGGCAAAGCTGGCAGCGTCTGTCCAAATTGCTCGGGCATTTGCCGCCGACCGCCGAGCCGATGCCGCTCAAGCCGCCGGCGCGTTCGCTTGTGGTGCAGAACGCCGCGGTCGCGCCGCCCGGCGTGCAGAAGATCGTGGCGCTGGACATCAATTTCACGCTGACTGCAGGCAAGGCGCTCGGGATTATCGGTCCGACAGCGTCAGGAAAATCCTCGCTGGCGCGCATGCTGGTCGGCGTGTGGACACCGGCGCGCGGCACGGTGCGGCTTGATGGCGCAACGCTCGATCAATGGTCGCCGGAATCGCTCGGCCGCCACATCGGCTACGTCCCGCAAGACGTCGAATTGCTGAGCGGCACGGTGGCGCAGAACATTTCGCGCTTTGAGGAGCCGCCTGATCCGGACGCCGTGATTGCTGCGGCGCAGGCCGCGGGCGTGCACGATCTCATTGTCGGTCTGCCGGACGGCTATGACACCGTCGTCGGCGATCAAGGCAGCGCCTTGTCGGCGGGGCAGGCGCAGCGTCTCGCGCTCGCGCGCGCGCTTTATCGCGATCCTTTCCTGGTCGTGCTCGACGAGCCCAACTCCAATCTTGACGCCGAGGGCGACGAGGCGCTGACGCGGGCTATTCTCGGGCTTCGCGCGCGTGGCGCGATCGCCATCGTTGTCGCGCACCGTCCCAGCGCCATCGCCGGCGTCGACTACATTCTCATCATGGGCAAGGGCCGCCAGCAGCAGTTCGGACCGAAGGAAGAGATTCTGACGCGAGTCACCGCGCCGACGCCCCCGCGCGCCCTGAAAGTGGCAGAGCCGGGAGGTGCAGGATGACCGGTGCGCCGATCAAAACAACGACCAAGTCCGCAAGTAGGACGCCCCGGGCCAATCCGCCGGGCCAGCCCTCCCTCAAGCCGGCCGACAAGCCGCCAGGCGATGCCAAGGCGAAGCTTCCAGCCAGTTGGACGCTGCCGCGCCGATTGCATCTGTTGAGAGGCAAAGTAGCGCCGATCGCGTCCTGGCTGTTCCACGATACGTCGCCGGCCGAAAGCGCCGAGGCCTCGATCCGCCGCCATATCATCGCCGGCGGCCTCCTGGTCGGCGTCCTCGCCTTTGGTTTGGGCGGCTGGGCATCGACCGCGGAGATTTCCGGTGCGCTCATCGCGCCGGGCTCTCTGGTCGTCGATTCGAATGTCAAGAAAGTGCAGCATCCAACCGGCGGTGTGGTTGGCGAGCTTCTCGCGCATGACGGCGATCACGTCAAAGAAGGCCAGGTCCTTATCCGTCTCGACGAGACCGTGACGCACGCCAATCTGGCGATCGTCACCAAGGGGCTGACCGAACTCTATGCGCGCAAGGCGCGCCTGGCCGCCGAACGCGACGGCGCGGACACTGTTGCGGTGCCTAAGGAACTGGCCGGTAGCGTCAACGATCCCGATGTGAAAGAGGCGTTCGACAGCGAGCGTAAGTTGTTCGATTTGCGGCACGCTGCGCGGTCCGGTCAAAAGAAGCAGCTGCAAGAGCGGATCACCCAGTTGCAGCAGGAAATCGTCGGCCTCAACGCACAACTGACCGCCAAGGACCAGGAACTGGGGCTGATCGAGCAAGAACTGCAAGGCGTTCGCGATCTCTGGCAGAAGAACCTGGTTCAGCTCAACCGCCTCACTTCGCTGCAGCGGGATCAAGCCAAGATCCAGGGCGAGCGCGGCCAACTCGTGGCGCAGTCTGCGGAAGCCAAGGGTAAGATCGCCGAGATCCAATTGCAGATCATTCAAGTCGATCAGGATCTCTCCAGCGATGTCGCCAAGGACTTGCGCGAGACCGAGAGTAAGATCGGCGAATATGTCGAGCGCAAGGTCGCGGCCGAAGACCAGCTCAAGCGCATGGATCTCCGCGCGCCGCAGGACGGCATAGTATTCCAAACGACCGCCAATACCGTCGGCGGCGTGGTCACCGCCGGCGATCCGATCATGCTCATCGTGCCGGAGAGCGATAATCTTATAGTCGAGGTCAAGGTCGATCCGAAGGACATCGATCAGGTTCAGTACGATCAGCCCGTCGTGCTGCGCTTTTCCTCGTTCAATGCGCGCACGACGCCGGAGATCAACGGCAAGGTGGTGCGTATAGCCGCCGATACGTCGACCGACCAGCGCACCGGCCAGAGCTATTATCTGGTGCGCATTTCGATGTCGGCGGACGAGGTCAAGCGGCTTGGCGATGTCAAGCTCACGCCAGGCATGCCAGTCGAAGCCTTCATTCAGACCGGCCAACGCACCATGCTATCCTATCTGATCAAGCCCCTGCATGATCAGTTCATGCGGGCGTTCCGCGAAAAGTAAAAAGGCCTCCTCCGCCTTTGCGCTGGCGGATAAGATAATGCGGCCCGCGCGGTGCCGCGCGGCCAAACAGCCTTGCTTTCCCGATCGGGAGACTTGGCGGCTATGAAGACTTTGGCAGCTATGAAGATTTTGGCACCTATGAACACTTGGCACTTATGAAGACTTGGCGGCGATGAATCGGTTGGCCCGCTGGGCGCGGAAATTCGGTGTGGCGCGAGCGGTATGTCTCGTGCTCCTGTTCGCACTCGTCCCGCTGCGGCTCGCTGATCCGCGGCCGCTCGCGGAATTGCGCGCGCGCACCTTCGATCTGTTCCAGGTGCTGCTGCCTCGCGTGCAGACGTCGCGGCCGGTCGTCATTGTCGATATCGACGAGGATAGCCTCAAAGAGATCGGACAATGGCCGTGGCCGCGCACGACCGTGGCTGATCTCATCACCAAAATCACCGGACTCGGCGCCTTGTGCATCGGCTTCGACATCATCTTTGCCGAACCCGACCGGATGTCGCCGGCGATTGCCGAGCAGAGTTTTCGCGGCATCGATGCCGAAACACGCGCCAAGCTCGACCGCTTGCCGAGCAATGATGAGGTGCTCGCGCAAGCGATCAGGAATTCGCACGTCGTGGTCGGCCAGGTCGGCTCGGCACATATCGACCCGAAGACCAAAGCCGAACAAACGTTGCAGACCGGATTCGCTATCCGCGGCCCGGACCCGACCGATTTTCTGGTGACGTTTCCGGGTCTCCTGCGCAACGTACTGCCGATCGAAGAGGCCGCGGCCGGTCGCGGATCGTTTTCAATCAATCCGGAGACCGACGGCATCATTCGCCGCGTTCCCATGATCATGGAGGCCCAGGGCACATTGGTGCCGTCGCTGACCATGGAAATGCTGCGCGTTGTCTCACATGCGAGTGCCATCCTGGTGCGCGCGAACGAAGCCGGCGTACAAGCCGTAGCGGTGCCTGGCCTCGAAGTGCCGACCGACCATAACGGTCAGCTCTGGGTGCATTTCAACAAGCACGATCAGGCGCGTTACGTCTCGGCCAAGGATGTGTTGCAAGGCAAGGTGCCGGAGGACCGTTTGCGCGGCCGGCTGGTGCTGATCGGTACGTCGGCGACGGGGCTGCTCGACATCAAGACTACGCCGGTCGATCCGGTGATTCCGGGTGTCGAAGTGCATGCGCAGATCCTTGAAAGCGTGCTGACCAAATCCATCCTGGTCAATCCGAATTACGCAATCGGCGCCGAGCTTGTGCTCGCCGTGCTGCTCGGCATCGGGGTTATCGTCGTGGCGCCGATGCTATCACCGACCATCAACGTGTTGCTCGGCGCGCTTCTCATTGTCGGCTTGATCGGCTTCTCGCTCTATCTCTTTGCCGCGTACAATCTCTTGATCGATTTCACCTATCCCTTGATTTCGAGCTGGCTGATCTATCTCGTTCTGACCTTCGTCAATTATTTCCGCGAGGAGAGGCAGCGCCAACAGATTCGCTCCGCCTTCGGCTACTATCTGTCGCCGCATATGGTCGAGCAGCTCGCGCGATCGCCGGAAAAGCTGGTGCTCGGCGGCGAAGAGCGGCGCATGACCATCCTGTTTTCGGACGTGCGCGGCTTTACCACCATTTCCGAGCACTATAAGGACGATCCGCAGGGCCTGACGCGGCTGATGAACCGTTTCCTCACGCCGCTCACCAATGCCATCATCGAGCGCAAAGGCACGATCGACAAATATATCGGCGACGCCATCATGGCGTTCTGGAACGCGCCGGTCGACGATGCCGAGCAGGAGGCCAATGCCTGCGAGGCGGCGCTGCAAATGCTCGAGCGGGCGGAGACGCTCAACAGTGAGCTCAAGAGCGAGGCGCAGGCGAGCGGCGACAAATATATGCCGCTGCGCATCGGCATCGGCCTCAACACCGGTCCCTGCGTCGTCGGCAATATGGGTTCGGATTTCCGTTTCAATTACTCGGTGCTCGGCGACACCGTGAACCTTGCCTCGCGGCTCGAGTCGCGGACCAAGGACTATCGTCTGCAGATGGTGATCGGGTCGCGCACCGCGGAAGCCGCCAAGGCGAAATACGCCGTCATGGAAATCGATCTGATCCTGGTGAAGGGCAAGAAGCAGCCGGAGGCCGTGTTCACTGTGCTCGGCCGCGCCGAGATCGAGCAGGATCCGCGCTGTGTGCAATTGCGCGATCTCAACGCGCAGATGCTGGCGCGTTTCCGCAAGCAGGATTGGGATGGCGCATTGGATCTCATCCAGCGCTGCCGCAAAAGCGCCAACGGCTTCGATGTGGCGGGGCTTTACGACATGTATGAGGAGCGCATCGAGGCTTATCGGATCAATCCGCCCGGGCGGGATTGGGACGGTGTCTACGAAGCCGAATCGAAATAGCTAATTCACGATGGAAGCTGGCGCCGGCGGAGCCGGGCGCGCGCCGATCAGCACGTCAGGCACGAATTGCTGCACGCCATCGCTGCCAAGCGCGAATCGCGGTACCGCCTGTGGCATCGCGGTGTCCTCAACCAGTCTCAGCCAGCGATTGTCGAGAATGATCCACGTGCCGTCGAGCCGCGCGGCCGTAACGGCGTGGTCCTCATTGGCCGCGGTGTTGCGGACGATCATCAGCTTGACGTCTTCCGCGGCAAAACCGGCTTCGATCAGCGCGACATATTTGGCAATGGCATAGTCCTCGCAATCGCCCTTGCCCGTGGTGAAAGTCTCAAGCGGCGGACTCCAGCGGTCGGGCACGCCCCATTGCGCCATGTCGCTCACTGCCTCGATCGCCAGATTGACGGCGCGATTGATCACTCCGATGCGGGCGCGCCCGGACACTGCGCGGCCCTGATCGACGATGGCGAGAAACCTTTTCGCCGCAGCGGGGCAAGAATCCATATTGGACCGGCACCGCGCAAAGACATCGCTCTCGGCGCGCATCGCAGCTCTCACGGCGTTCCATTTGGTCAGGACGCCGCCGGTACTGACCGGAAGGATGTTGAACCGGAGCGCCGCATCGATATGCGGCAAATTGCTGCCGGGCAATTCAGGGTGCGACGAAGCGGCCGCGGGAACATTGGTCCCGGGCGGCTCAAGTGCCGCGAGCTTCGGCGGCGCTTTCGCTTCGGTTTGATCTTGGCGCGGGGTGTCGGCTTGTGTGTCGAGGTGCGCCGTTGACTGACTGGCTGCCGCGTCATTCGCCCGGACAGGCGGTATTAGTGCCAGCGGCTGTACGGCGGGCTTATCGTTTGTGTCTTCGGGTTTCGCTCCGTCACTGGCCTGATATGCAAAGCTCGGCACGGATCCGGCGCTGAGCGGGACCTCGATCGCGATTGCCGTCGCCGACGCCCTCGCATCCGCAACTGCGCCGGTTTCGATGCCGGCGGAGGCGGGCACGGCAGCGAGAAATGCTGCGGAGCACCAAGCCGCAATACGCAACAACATTTTGACGTCCCTGAACGGCGGAATGAGACGCTTGCGCGTGCTCTCCCGGCTTTTTGTTCAGGGATCGGCATAGGGTCGGCGCTGCTGCCGTGCGGTTAAGTTGATGCCTGTGAGCGAGGAATGATCGGCAACAGGATGTAACAATGGCTGCGCCGAAACTTGCAATTTTATCGATTGGGTTTGGCGGAGTTGCTTGTAAAGCGGACCGCTTCTGCGATTAAATGGGCATCAAAATTGGTAAACGGGGAGGGAAGGCATGTCGGTCACGCTGCGGCTCAAGCTGAAAGCTTCTGGCAAATTCCGGCGCTTTGCTGCTGCTGGTCTCCTGCTCGCTTTGTCGTTTCCAATCGGCCACGCCTCGGCCGAGGACAAGACCTTCGAGCTTAAGCTCGCGCATTGGGTGCCGCCGTCGCATCCCTTGCAGAAAGCGCTCGAAGCCTGGGGCGAATCGGTGCAGCAGGATTCAGGCGGAACGATCAAATACAAGATCTATCCGGCGCAGCAGCTCGGCAAAGCCTTCGACCACTACGACATGACGCGCGACGGCATCGCCGACCTCGCCTATGTCAATCCGAGCTATCAACCCGGCCGCTTCCCGATTTTCGACGCGTCGAACCTGCCGTTCATGATCGCCAACGCCAAGGCCGGCTCCGGCGCGATCGACGACTGGTATCGCAAATACGCCGCGGGTGAGATGAAGGACGTGAAGTATTGCTTCGCCTTCGCCCATGATCCCGGCTCATTTCATTCGCGCACAAAAAAGATCGTGGTGCCGAGCGACATTGCCGGCATGAAGATTCGCCCGGCGACTGCGGTGATCGCTTCCATGGTGACCTCGCTGGGTGGCACCAATGTTCAAGCTGCGGCCCCTGAAGTGCGCGACGTCATCGAGAAGGGCGTAGCGGACGCGGTCACCTTCCCCTGGGGCTCGATTGTCTTGTTCGGCATTGACAAGGTGACGAAGTATCACATCGATTTCCCGCTCTACACGACGGGCTTCGTCTGGATCATGAACAAGGACACCTATGCGGCGATGTCGCCGGCGCAGCAGAAGGTGATCGACAATCACTGCAACAGGGATTGGGCAGAAAAGACGGCGTCGGCGTGGGCCGATTTCGAGCATGACGGTATCGCCAAGATCAAGGCCGAGCCGGACCACGAAGTCTATACGTTGACCGACGCCCAGCTCGACCAATGGAAGGCCGCGGCTGCGCCGGTCGTGCAGTCCTGGTCGGCCTCGGTGAAAAAGGCCGGCGGCGATCCCGATGCCGTTCTCAAGGGCCTCAAGGACGAGCTCGTCAAATCCAATTCCAGCTACTAAGCCCGTCTTGTTTCATCCCGAGGCTCGGCCTACGCGCCGAGCCTCGGAGCGCCGATCTTCACGGCACTCTCGAAACGCGTGACATGGCCGAGCCAAGCACAGAACCGGATTCCGAGAGGGTGAAGTCCCTTCTGTCAGGGCCGCGCAGCTTCGGCAAGCGCAGCCTGATGGATCGTTTCATCGACGGCATCGAGCTCAGTGCCGCGTTCTTCGTCGGCATTGTTGCACTCGATATCTTCGTCTCGGTTCTGCTGCGCTACTTCTTCGCGGTAGTTGCGCTCGAGGTCGGTGGTTGCGAACAAGTGGGCCATGAGCGCGGGGATATCC
>DATAQN010000067.1:0-2215 GCA_036264635.1 Xanthobacteraceae bacterium
GGAGCGCTTTCGTGCATTCCAAAATACGGGGCAGGGCAGCGATTGTTACCGCCGGACAGACACGAGTCCGTGAATAAAACGCCGTATGATCAGGACGTTAATGCCCAATTCAGCGCCGTACTGCTGGAATGGACGAAATCCGCCTGCGAATGAACCGCGGCCGTTTCCGACCGACAAACCTTCGTTGTGCCCGGAGCATTTGTTGCCGATGTTGCGCGCCGTCTGTCTCGCGACCCTCGCCCTGCTGTCGATCGTGGTCCCGGCCGCGGCCGATCCGCAGCTCGCCGACGACATCACCGTGTGCCGCGACCGGCAGAGTGACCTGAAAAGCCGGCTTGCTTCCTGCGAGAAGCTGCTCGCCGGCGGCACCGTCGCCCTCGATGTCCGCGGCAACGGTTTTATGGCGCGTCGTGACATCGACAAGGCGATTGTGGCCTACAATTCGGCCGTCGATGCCGATCCGGACAACGCCGGAACCCTGGTGTTGCGCGGCTGGGCCTATCAGCACAAGGGCCAGGACGATCAGGCCCTGGCCGACTATAACCTCGCGCTACAGAAGCGCTCCAATTTCGGCGCGGCCTACAATCATCGCGGTACGCTCTATGTGCGCAAGGGCGCGCTGCAGAGCGCGCTCGATGATTTCACCGCCGCGATCAAATGGGCGCCGAACATGCTGGTTGGCTACACCAACCGCGGGCGCGTCGAGACCCTGAACAAGGATTATGACGCCGCCATCGCCGATTTCGCGGCTGCCGAAAAGATCGATGCGAACGCGCCGCAGCTCCACTCCAACCGCTGCATCACTTATGGCGCGATGGGTAAGTTCGACGAGGCGATCGCCGAATGCAACTTCGTGATCAACATCAATCCGAAGAACCAGTATGTGATGGCCAGCCGCGCCGACGTCTATCTCGCCAAGGGAAATCTGGACGCGGCGCTGAAGGATTACAACGAGATCCTCGCCCTCAATCCGAACAATGTGCGCGCCCATGCCGGCCGCGGCCAGCTGTTCGAGCGGCGGCGCGACCTGACGCAAGCGCGGGCCGATATCGCTCCGCGGCTGTTGCGCTGTCGAAATATGATGAGATCGATGTCGCGGCAGCGCGGGCAACCGCGCGGGAGCGCCTAGCGGCGCTCACCGAGGACGGACCCGGCGCAGCCACCGGCCGGCGCATCGCGCTCCTGATCGGAAACGGCGCCTACAAGAACGTGCATCCGCTCGACAATCCGCCGCGCGACGCCAAGCTGCTCGCCGACCAGTTGAAAGGTCTCGGTTTCCAGACCGTGACGCTCGCCAACGATCTCACCCGCGACAAGTTCTTCGAGTCACTCAAGACCTTTGCGGCCGACGCGGAGAAGGCCGATTGGGCCGTGATCTATTACGCAGGCCATGGCTTCGAGGTCGGCGGCGTGAACTATCTGGTGCCGGTCGACGCCAGGCTTGCGGTCGACAAGGACGCCGAGATCGAGGCGGTGGCACTGGAGCAGGTGATCGCCACCGTCGGCGGCGCGCGGGGCTTGCGGCTCGTGATCCTCGATGCCTGCCGCGACAATCCCTTTGCCTCGACCATGAAGCATACGCTGGAATTGAAACTGGTCGACAAGGGCTTTTCCGACATCGAGCCGTCGGCCGGTTTCATGGTCGTCTATGCCGCCAAGCACGGCGAGACCGCGCTCGACGGCCAGGGCAAGGACAGCCCGTTCGCGACCGCGCTCGCCCATGACATCAAGGAGCATGTCGAGGTGCGAAAACTGTTCGACAACGTCCGCGACGATGTCTGGACCGCGAAAAAGCACGAGCAGCAGCCCTTCACCTACGGCTCGCCGCCCGGCCGCGAGGATTTTTACTTTGCAGGGAAATAGCTAAATTAGTCCTCATGGTGAGGAGCGGTAAGCACGCCTCGAACCGTGAAGCCCGTGGCCCATCCTTCGAGACGCCGCTTCGCGGCTCCTCAGGACGAGGTCGGAGCGCAAGGCGTTGTCATACCACGATGCTCAATCTTTTCGCCGCCCGCGTGATCCCCGTGTAGAGCCACCTTGCGCGACTGTCCTGGAACGCAAAGCTCTCGTCGAACAGTACGACGTCGTCCCATTGCGAGCCCTGTGATTTGTGCACGGTCAGCACATAGCCGTAGTCGAACTCGTCATAGGGTTTGCGTTGCTCCCACGGGATCTGCTCGATGCCGCCCTCGAAACAATCCTGGCGCACCGAGAC
>DATAQN010000083.1:0-48434 GCA_036264635.1 Xanthobacteraceae bacterium
ACTAGACCATGATCCGATTCAACTTGATCGGATCATGGTCTAGTCGGGCACTCGCAGTATGCGAAGACTTGGCTCCGCGGGGCGCGGCTTACAGCGCCGCGCCGCTCATACCACGTTGCGATTGAAATAGATCGAGCCCAGAAGCACCAGAATCCAAACCGTGGCCAGGAATCCCAGGGCATATAGCGCGGCCATGACGATCGCTCCTTCGCCGGCGAACTTGATTCAAATTCCCTCGTGTTCTTATGCCTGACTTTTATGTCGCAAAGATCACCGATACGAATCGCTGCGGCGCGATCAATCCGTGTCGCGAGGGGTGGCAACCACGCTGTCATCGGCCGCCGCTTCGCGCTCGGCAAGCTCGCGCTGAAGCTTCTGCGCCTCTTCATCCATGCCGATCCAGCGCAGCTTGCGGATGAGCTTGATCATCTCGTTCGATGCATGCGCTTCGGACGGATTCTGCTGTTGGGATGGCAAATCTTGATGCGGCCGGTGGTGCAGCATGGCCATGAGCATTTCTCCTTGCTTTTGTCGTTTGCACCGCAGCCGCCCCGACAAGCTCGGCTGTGGCAGTTTTTTAACGGCGAGATGACCCCCCGTGCGCCTCGCAACACGACATATTGCGTCGCTGCGTTGTTGTGATCCTTAAGCGGCACCGATGCAAGACGGCAGCCGTGCGGCGCAATATCCGGAGCACGCCATGAGACTCGAAGTCGCCTAACCGCAGCGCATTACGACCGCAACGCAGTGCAACATCAGCGCACGTCGCGACTGGATTCCGGCTCGCACCCCTGCAATGAGCTAAGTTCGTTGAAAGTTTTCTGTTCCGGCCGGAACGATGGAACTTACCGGCGCGAAGTGGACAGGATTTGGAATGACGGAATCAAATCACATGAACAAGCGCAATCGCAGCACCCGCAAAAGCGACTTTCCGGTCGTCGACATCCGACGTTTTTTGGAGCCGGGGCCGATCGTTCTGGTGTCGTCGGCGTGGCGCGGCGAACAAAACATCATGACCATGGGCTGGCACACCGTCATGGAATTCACGCCGTCACTGGTCGGCTGCATCATTGCCGGCGGCAATCACAGTTTCGAGATGATCCGGCGGAGCAAAGAATGCGTCATCAACGTGCCGACGACGGCGCTGACAGCGGCCGTCGTCGGCATCGGCAATTGCACCGGCGCCGAGGTCGACAAGTTCAAGAAGTTCGGGCTGACGGCACAAGCCGGCGAACAGGTCGCCGCGCCGCTGATCGCGGAGTGCCACGCCAATCTCGAATGCAAGCTCAAGGATAGCCGGCTGATCGAGCGCTACAACTTCTTCATCTTCGAAGTGGTCAAGGCGCATGCGGCGGAGCGGCCGAAATATCCGCGCACGCTGCATTATACCGGCGACGGCGTATTCATGGTGTCGGGCGAGATCATCAATCGCCGCAGCCAGTTCCGGCCGGGAATGCTGTAACGGTTAACCTGGCCGATTCAAATTTAGCGAACCCCCGGCGCGAATTTTAGATGATTTCGCGACATTGTTCCGGACCGGGCCTCGCTGAGGCGCGCCGCATCGGCTGGGGCTTATTGCATGGGGAATTTCTGGGACAATATGTTCGAGGCACTGCGCTTTACCTGCGAAGCGCAGACCGTCATGTCGGCGCGGCTCATGCTGTTTGCGACCGGCGCGCCGAACGCCGTCGACGAAGCGGCGCAGATGGTTACGGAAAAAATCGTTGCCTTCACTTCTGCCGGCATTGCCGCTGAGCGCGCGCTATCAGACGGGCTCGGCTTCTTTGTCGCCGCCGAGCGCGCCTATTCGCCGTTGCGCGATTGCGTGCACGCCAACAGCGACCGGCTGACCGGACTGCACTGACGAGGGTCTCAAGACTTTGTCATGCAGTCGTAGAGAAACTGCCAGCTGCGGCGGCCGGAGAGATTTTGCGCCGTGGCCCGGCTCTGGCAGCTGTTCCAAGCGGTGTTTTCCTCACTCCACTTGGCTTTGACGGCGTTCCACTGCTTGCGCGTCCATTTCGACACGTCGGTCACGGTCTGCGACGCCTGCGCGGAAACGGATGGCGGAGCTGCCGGGGTTTGCGTTTGCGCCTGCGCAGCACCTGCGCCGATAAGCGAGACCGTCAAGACGGACATCAGGACGGACATCAGAAGCGGGCGCGGACAAAGCATCGAAGTCTCCTGCTCAACATCGCGAGCGCGCCGCTGGAACTCGTGATTCGAGCGCCGCCTGCAAACCGCTTAACAACGAATAAGGTCGAAATCGGTTCGTTCGGATAGTCCGGCGCAAAGTGTCGCGCTGGTTCCGGTCATAGAATGAGGACGGGTGGTTACACCCGTCCTCACACGACCGGCCGGCGGCATTGTACCAGGAGACAAACGGCAGCCACCGGCGGACACTACTCAGGACTCAACAACGCTCACGCATTGCCGAGCGGCAGCGCCACGAAGCGGGTGGCGTCGCCCATTTTCACGCGCATCAGCACCTGATGCTTGCCTTGCGACTTGGCGTCGGTCAGCGCCTGACGGACATCGCCGGCATTGGCGACAGCCTTGCCGCCGACATCGAGGATGACGGTGCCGGCCTGGAAGCCCTGCTCTGCCGCAGGACCATCCGGCTCGACCGCCGTGACCACGACGCCCTTGCTGCCGGCGCCTGCGACTTCGCTCGCCGGTGCGACCTGCAGGCCGAGATGCGGCACGCCGCTCGGCTGCCGGCTGCCGTTATCGTCGGCATTGGCCTGATGCTGATCGGTCGGCATCTGCGCGAGCGACAGTGAGATGGTCTTCGGCTGACCGTTGCGGACGATGTCGAGCTTGATCTCGGTGTCCGGCGCCATCGTGCCGACGGTGCGGGCGAGATCGCGGGCATCCTTCACTGCATTGCCGTTGACCGCGGTGATGACGTCGCCGGATTGAATGCCGGCTTTAGCCGCGGGGCTGTCCTTCTGCGGCTCATCGACCATGGCGCCTTCGGCCTTCTTGAGGCCGAGGCTGTCGGCGATGCCTGCCGTCACCGGCTGGATCTGCACGCCGAGCCAACCGCGAGTGACGCGGCCGTCTTTCTTCAGCTGCGCCACGACCATTTTGGCGGTATCGGCCGGAATGTCGAAGCCGATGCCGACCGAGCCGCCGGACGGCGAGTAGATCGCCGTGTTGACGCCGATCACATTGCCGTCGACGTCGAAGGCCGGTCCGCCCGAATTGCCCTTGTTGATGGGCGCATCGATCTGGACGTAGTCGTCATAGGGTCCGGCGCCGATGTCGCGGCCGCGCGCCGAGACGATGCCGGCAGTGACGGTGCCGCCAAGGCCGAACGGATTGCCGACAGCGACCACCCAGTCGCCGACTTTCGGCGGGTTAGAGGCGAAGCTGACAAAGGGGAAGTCGGACTTGCCGTCGACCTTGATCAGCGCGAGATCGGTCTTCGGATCGGTGCCGATCACCTTGGCCGTATAGACGGTGCCATCATCAGTCGTGACCTGCACGGAATTGGCGTGATCGACGACGTGATTGTTGGTCACGGCATAGCCATCGGCCGAGATGAAGAAGCCGGAGCCTTCGCCGGTGATGCTCTGATGGCCCTGCGGCACGCGGTGCGTGCGGGGGCCAAACTGGTCGCCGAATTGCTGGAAGAACTTGTCGAAGGGCGAGCCGGGCTGTGCAGGGATGTCCTGCTGATTGCCGTCGCTTTCGTCATCCTGCATCATCGCCGGAGCGGCGGAGGCTGGAATTTTCACCCGCACCGAAATCACCGCGGGCTTCACCTTGGCAACAAGGTCGGCGAAGCCGGCCGGGTGCTGTGTGGTTGCGTCGGCGGCAGTCGCCGACGACGTGTTGAAGGCATTTGACCAATCGGTCTTCGGTCCGGCGAGCAGCAAAGCAGCGCTGACGCCCGCAACGGACGCCAACAGAACGATGCGCTGCGCCGCTAACGTAAAGCCCTTTTTGGGCTGATTTTCTTGAGTCATTTCCATTTCCTCGATCAATGGGGGTCCCAAGGGTGAGGGCCGGAAGGCATCCGGCCGTTGATCGAGACACAATTGTGCAAAGCGGCTTACAGTGACCTGGAGAGCGCATTAATTCTCGGACATAAACGCCGCCTAAACATTAATTCCCTGAAAGAAATCGCCTCGCTATCATGCGCGCGGCGATCAAGGCCTGTCGTTGTTCGAGCGTTTAAGCTCTGCGGCGAAACCGAGGAGGACTTTCAGTGACCGACGCTTCTTCCAAATTTTCACGCCGCAACTTCATCGCGAGCCTGGCTGCAACGCCCGCGCTTGGCGCGACGGCCGCGCCGGCGCTCGCCCAGCAGGGCGCGACGAGCCCCGCGGCACAGGTGCAGGCCGCGCTGAAAGACGCCAAAGGCGGCAAGCTGGGGACCAAGCTCGTTCTGCTCGGCACCGGCGCCGGTCCGGTGCCGGGACGGACACGGCGGATGACGTCACATGCACTGATAAGCAACGGCGCGATCTATGTGCTCGATTGCGGGCTCGGCGTGACCGACCGTTTCGCGGAAGCCGGGCTATCCTTCAATGCCGTGCGCGCGATCTACATCACCCATCACCATCTCGATCATAACGTTGAATATGGCCCATTCCTCTCCATCGGCTGGGTGCAGGGCATGCCGCTGTCGGTGCGCACTTATGGCCCGCCGCCGCTCAAGCAGATGACGGAGGATTACATCCGCTCGATGCGCACGACGTTCGATTTCTGGGCCGAAGACATGAAGATGAATCCCATGCAGGCAATCGAGGTCACGGAAGTGCCGCAGGCCGGACCGGTGATGCAAGACGACAATGTCAAAGTCACCGCCGCCGTGGTCAACCATCCACCGGTGAAGCCGGCCCTCGCCTACCGGTTCGACTTTCGCGACCGCTCAATTGCGTTTTCCGGCGACACCACGCCGGTCGAAGCCGTCGCGCAGCTGGCCAAGGGCGCGGACGTGCTGGTGCATGAAGCGATGTATGTGCCGGCGGTCGTCGACTATCTGCATGCGCAGATCGCCAAAGGGCGGCCAGTCAACTTCGACGACTATATGGCGCATATGAAGGCCGACCACTCGCCGGTCGAGGATGTCGGCCGCATCGCCCAGGAAGCGGGGGTGAAGACGCTCGTACTGTCACACTTGACGCCCGCGCTCGACAGTATCAGCGACGACACCTGGCGCGCGCCGGCGGCGAAGAATTTCGAAGGTGAGATCATCGTCGCGCACGATTTCACGGTGGTGTGAGGGCTTCCGTGTATAGACTGGAGATATCATGGCACACCGCCCCTATCGGACTGAGAAACTCGATCTTCGGCTAAGCCGCGCCGCAAAGCAGACCTTGCAGTTGGCGGCAACCGCTCAACGCAAATCCATTAATCAATTCGTGCTCGACGCTGCTTTGAGCAAGGCAGAAGAATGCCTGGCCGACCGACACGTTTTCACGCTTGAGCGGAAGAAATGGGATGCTTTCGTGGCTGCGCTCGACGCACCATCGCGGCGTCATCCGCGCCTGGAGCGTCTATTTCGGTCACGTGCAATTACACGTTAGGTCGGAGCGGTTGTTATTACGGCTTCGATAAATTCTGGGGGCGGCAGATATTTGTGGGTGACGACATAGTGAAGCACAAGGACCGGCGCCACGTAAGTTATGCCATTTGCAGCAACCACTCGAATCTCGCCGTTTCCAGAAGTTCCCGGCGATGGCTCAGCTAAGCGCAATCCACTGGGAGCAGTTATGAACGTCGGACCGGGACAAAACTCGCAATAGTGCTTGCCCCGATACAAGTTAACTGGAGCCGCCACAAGCCGACGCAGCGCCTCGACAAATTGCTCATCGACGATGCCAGAACGAAAAGGCTCAGCCGCGGAAAGCCACCCGATGTTTAAGATGTCAGGTTGTAGTTCATCGCCCCCAAATTTGTACGGCGTGAGATCGGGGTAGTACATCGCCCGTCACTTGCCGCCGCGCTTCACCCGGCGCGCCAGATAGTCGAAGTTGATCACGAATTGCTCGGGCCGGCTGATGTCATGCTTGAGCTGCTCGATATCCTCGCGCGGGAATTCCGGCGCGGGATCGCCGGCGGCTTCGGCGAGCAGTTGCACCATGGCGCCATTCTCCAGCATCAGGGTGCCGATCACGGCCTCCTCGATGCTCGCGCCGGTGACAACGACGCCGTGGTTCTTCAACAGCACGCCCCTGCCCTCGCCAAGCGCTTGCGCGACGCCGGCGCCCATGGCGTGGCTGCGGATGAGATTGATGGTGTCGGCATGGGTGCCGAGCGCACCGTAGAACAGCGCGCCGGGCTGCGAATAGCATTTCAGCGGCCGGTTCGTCGCTGACAACGCGATCGAATAGGTCGGATGGGTGTGGATCACGCAATTGACGTCCGGGCGGACCTTGAAAATCTCGGAATGGATATAGACTTCGCTGTGCCGGCGCGCCGTGCCGGCGACGACATTGCCCTCGAGATCGATGGTGAGAATGTTCGCCATCGTGATCTCGTCGAGCCCGATGCTGTGCGGCTTCATGAAGAACAGGCCGGGATCGTCGGGCAGACGGAACGAGATATGACCGCGGGTGAAGTCGTCCTGGCCCTCGGCTACCAGCACTTTGCCGGCCATGATCAGCTTCTGCTTGATCGCGTCATGCGTCGCCTTGATCGACGCCTTGGTTGTCGCCTTGGTTGCAGTCTTCTTGCCCTTCGCTTTCGCCATTTCCCTCACCTATGCCCGGCGGTTACCGTTTTCCGCGCGCAAGAAAACAGGGAATGGCCGCCGGCTCAAGGGGCAAGCGCGCATGGCCGGGTCAAGGGATTGCCGGGCTCAGGCCGCGAAATAGAACGCATAAATCAGCAGGGTGCGACGACGGCCGCGGTCAGGCCGATGCCGAGGACGTAGCGCACATTGTGTGCCGGTCACGCCTTGCCTCGCCTCGTCCTTCGATAAAACCGTGCGCGACTCGCGCCGACGCTTTTCGCTCGCTTGGTCCACAGCCGCGACTCTTTTTTGCAAACGAACGCCCTCACAAACAACGCAGGGATGAGCCTGCGCCCACCCCTGCGTTTGCACTGCACACGGCCGCGCTTACGGCTGCGACTTCAGCCAGTCATCCACGTTCTTGCGCACCATGTCCTTGGCCAAGCCGTAGCGCTGCTGAATCTTGCCTTCCAGCTGCTCGCGCTGGCCGTTGACCTGTGTGAGATCGTCATCGGTGAGCTGGCCCCACTTCTCTTTGATTTTGCCTTTGGCGTCCTTCCAATTCCCTTCGATACGGTTCCAGTCCATTTCATTTCACCTCATTCGCTTTGAACAGATAACGTTGCCAGACGCAGAACCGTTCCCGAAATTGCGTTTGAGCGACGATGCAGCAAATGACATGTGCCGGAACTGCCGATGCCGCGCCAAGATGCGTGCGCGCTGGAACGCTATTGCAGCAACAGGAGTTGGGGCTTGAAGCGCTCGTCGCGTTTGTTTGTTCCTTTGAATGAACATCGATGATCTGGCGCAGTTTAAAATTAACAAAAAGTCAGAGAGGACGAAATGAAAAAGAACACCACGCTGAAGACAGCATTGATGAGCACAGTCGCCGCTGCGGCATTTGCCGGACTGACGACGATTGCCGCGGCACAAACCACGCAGAGCCCGGCCGGTGGCGGCGCGATGAGTCCGCAAGGCGCGCAGCAGGAGCAGAAGGGCGGCGCGACGGGTGGCGCAGCTGGCGGCAGCTCGACGCTGCACCAACAGGGCGGCGCACAATCGGGCGCGACGTCGGGCGAAAAATCTGGCGGCCCATCTGCCGGCCAATCGGCGCAGGAAGGCGCGAAACCTGATCAGCACAGAGGCCAGAATTCTGCACAGGGCGAGAAGAGCACCAACGAAATGGGCGCGCAGCGCGGCACGAACGAGATGAGCCCGAAGGGCGCGCAAACCGAGGAGAACACACAGAAGAAGGGCGCGCAGACCCAAGGCAACGCGCAGCTCAAGGGTGCTCAGGAAGAGCGCAACGAACGTGGCGCCCAGACCGAGTCCGGCAAAGCCGGTGTAAACGCCACGCAGCAGAACGCCCAAGGTGGTGTTCACGGCGGCGCGGCATCCCGCGGTGCATCGGTGCAACTGTCACAAGATCAGCGCACGCGGATCGGCCAGGTTATCGGCAAGGGCTCTTCGGCACGCGTCAGCAGCAATATCAAGTTCGACGTGACGGTCGGCGCCAGGGTCCCGCACGACGTTCACGTGGCCGTGCTACCCGCGGACGTGGTGGAGATCGTACCGCAATATCGCGGCTTCGATTACGTCGTCGTAGGTGAGCGGATCCTGATCATCGATCCGAGCAGCCTGGAAATCGTCGCCGTGATCGAGACCTGACGAGACCCCTCTAAACGGGACGCTCTCTATAGACAGCCAGGCCGGCGCGGCAAAACTGAGAGAAGGGAAAAAGTCCCCGTTGGCGCTCAGCGCGCCAACGGGGCATACGGGGTGGACTTAAGGTGTTGTTAATAGTCGGCGTAAAGGTCGCTAAAGACCAGGCGCAGACCATCGAGTGTGCGGTAATCAAGCACATTGCCGTCGGACACATGCCGATCCGAATTACGGTCGGCTGTGGAACCGGAAGGCTCGGGCCGCGATCGCAGCCATGACCGACGGCGCCGGTGTCCCGTGCCGCCACGACGAAACGCGCCCATCGGGAACACGTCCCGCAGCGAGAACTTGCGACGAGGAATCCCTTTCACGGTGGGGTCCTATGTGTTTGTCTCCGGGTCGCAAACGCCGCCCCTAAAGGAAGGTTCCGCAAAAGTTCACGGCCGCAAGGAATTTTTGTGGGGTGTTGCGAGACGGCCATACGCTGCGAGACCCGGAATTCGGTTCCCGGACTTTCGCACTGCAGCGACGGAGGTTAATTTCAGCTATGGCGGCCCCTCCGCATTCCCGCACCGCACAAGCGGAAGATCCCGAGCAGTCGGCAAAGATTCAGGACGAGGTCTTCAAGCTCCTCGCCACTGCCGAAATTCACGGCCTCGACGACAAGGCAACCGAACAGGTCCGCCGGATCGATACCCATGCGGCGGCTGTGTTTCTCGCCGGCGATCTGGTCTTCAAGGTCAAGCGGGCGGTGAAATATCCGTTTCTCGATTATTCGACCTTGAGCAAGCGCAAGTCCGCGTGCCTCGCCGAGCTCGAAGTTAATCGCGCCTTTGCGCCACAGCTCTACCGCCGTGTCGTGCCGATCACGCGCGAGGCCGACGGCGCGCTCGCCTTGGACGGCACCGGCGAGCCCGTGGAATGGGCGGTCGAGATGACGCGCTTCGACGAGAACAAGACGCTCGACAGGCTGGCAGAGCGTGGCCGGCTGTCCGAGACGCTGACGCGAAAGCTCGCCATTGCGGTCGCCGCCATGCATGAACGGGCCAAGCCTGTCGAGCCGAATTCGTGGATCGCGGCGGTCGAGGGATTCGTCACCGAGAACACGCAGGCGTTTCGCGCGCACCACGATCTGTTCGCGAACCACCTCGTCGATCTGCTCGATCGGAAATCGCTGGCGGCCTTTCACCGGCTGCGCCCGCTCCTCGCCGCGCGTGGCGCGCAAGGCCTGATCCGGCGCGGGCACGGCGACCTCCATCTCGGCAATGTCGCCATTCTCGACGGCGATCCCGTCGCCTTCGATGCGCTGGAATTCGATCCGATCTTCGCGGCGGGCGACGTGCTCTACGATCTCGCCTTTCTGCTGATGGATCTCGTCGAGCGCGATCTCAAGCGCGCGGCCAACGATGTCTTGAACGGATATTTCGCCGCGGCGAAGCGGATCGAGGATTGCGACGGCATCGCCGCTCTGCCGTTCTTCATGTCGCTGCGCGCTGCCATCCGCGCCAAGGTCACGGCGGCGCGGCTTCCGCTCGCCAAAACCGAGGACCACGACACGATCGCCCGCGCGGCAAAAGCCTACTTCAAGCTGGCGCTCGATCTGTTGGCGGATGTGAAACCGGCTATCGTCTGCACCGGCGGATTGTCGGGCACCGGTAAGTCGGTGCTCGCCCGCGCTCTCGCCCCGCTTCTGTCGCCGGCGCCCGGCGCGCTGGTGTTTCGTTCCGATGTCGAGCGCAAGGCGTTGCACGGCGTGGCCGAGACCGACCGCCTCCCGCACGAGGCTTACCGGCCGGAAGTGACCGAGAAGATTTATCGGATCTTGACCGACAAGGCCGCACGCGTCGCCCGCGCCGGCCATTCCGCAATTGCCGACGCGGTCTTTGCCCGGCGCGAAGAGCGTGCGGCGATCGAGAGCGCTGCGATCGCGGCCGGCGCCGATTTTCATGGCCTGTTCTTGGTTGCCGATCTGTCAACACGGCTCGCGCGCGTTGGCGGCCGCGGCCCCGATGCGTCCGATGCCGATGCCACAGTGGCGCAAAAGCAGGAAGACATCGCCATCGGCGACGTCACCTGGGAGATCATCGACGCTTCGGGCGCGCCGGAGGAAACGCTGAACCAGGCGCGGGAAGAGATTGCGCGGTGACAGGGCCAGAGCACAGAGCTGTCAGGCCGACCAAACAAGCGCCTGGAGATGCGGTGCGTCAAATAATGGATGGACGCCCAAGTAATATGTGCAATTTCACGGCAAATGAACGCAGAATCGGTCAAGGCTTATATATTGATTCGGATGGAAAATGCGCCGGTTCCAGGCAGGGTGCCCCCGAGCACGGTGCAACAATGGCCCGCATTCTCATCGCCGATGACGGCCGAGCGATCCGCTCAACTGTTTCGTTGTTGTTGAACGCGAAGGTCCACGATGTGGTGGAAGTCGCGAATGGCCCTGAAGGGCTTGTCCGCTCCGCTTCGGGATCCACCGAGCTGCCCGATTACCTGGCCAGTTTCCCGGCCAATTTCCTGGCCAATTTCCTGGCAATGGCCACGAGACCCGGCGCCGTACAGAGCCTGCGCAAGCCGTTCCGGGCGCAAGAGCTTTTGACGGCGGCCGCGGATTGCCTGAATATTCCGCCGGTGGGGGGACACTTCGAGCCGTACCATGGACAAAGCGATCTCAAGAGCAGCGTCTAATCCCGTCGACCGTCTCGCCAACCCCCTGCACGCGGCCGTCCCCATGAAGCTTTCGACCCGAATGGTAGTGGCGATGGTAGCGCTTGTCGTGCTGACCGCGCTGTCGGTGGGATTGCTGTCGTACTACAACATAAGCACCGTGGCGCTGCCGCGCATAGCCGACCGCGTCGGAATCCACGTCCGCATTCTTGCCACCGCCCTGGCGACAAGCGTTCGCGGGGCCCGTGAGGATGTCATCGGGTTCGAAAAAGCGGCCGCAATCGCCGGGATTGTCCGCGCGCGCCTTGCCGGCCGCATCGATCCTGAGGATGGAACAAGCGACACGGTGTGGCGACAGCGGCTCGGCGCTCGTTTTGCGGCCGAGCTGGCGGCAAAGTCGTCTTACGACATGTTCCGCTTCATCGAATTTTCCGACGGACGCGAACTCGTGCGCGTCGACCGTTACGGCCCCAATGGCGGAATCCGTATCGTTCCGGACGGTGAACTTCAGAGCAAGACCGAGCACGTCTACTTCAACGCAGTGTCGGGGACCCCGGTCAACCAGGTCTACATCTCCCCGGTCGGGCTCAGCCTCGCCACTGCGCGCCGCGGACCTATTCCAGTCCTGCGCGTCGCGGCGATTGTGCCGGGGCCTGACCAGAAACCGTTCGGCATGGTCATGATCAATGTCGATATGCGGCCTATCTTCCGCGAGATTTCGGCAAGCCCGCAGCCCGGCGGTCAGATCTTCGTGCTCGATGAGCGCGGCAATTATCTCGTTCATCCCGATCCGGCGCGGCAGTTCGCTGTCGATCTCGGCAAACCCGGGCGATGGCAAGATGATTTTCCCGAGCTGGTCTCGCAGTTCGCGAGCGATGAGGCCACGACCAGTGTGGTCACTGACAGTCAGGGACAACAGATTATGGCCGGTCTGCAATCCGTTACGCTCGCCGGCGGGCCGCGCGTTGCCGTTATGGAAAGCACTCCGGAGGCCCTCCTTACTGCGCCGATCAGATCGGTCGCAAAATCGACGCTGCTTGTCGGCCTCATTTCGGTGTTATGCGCCACCGGACTTGCATTTCTGTTTGCCCGCTCGCTGACGCAGCCGCTGGTGCAGATGACGCAAGCGGTGGAATCCTTCCCGCGCGACCAATCGGCCGCTACGCCTTCGGCAAGCGGCGAGATCGGCGTGCTGGCGCAGGCATTCGCGCGCATGATGGCCGAGGTCAAGAACAAGACCGCGTCGCTGGAAAAGGAAATCGAGGAACATCGCCGCACCGGTGCCGAGCTTGAACGGCACGCCGATCGTGAACGGCTGCTCAGCGCCGCCGTCCAGTCCTCGACCGACTCCGTCGTCACCCTGACGCTCGACGGTATTGTGACCAGCTGGAATCCAGCCGCGACAGGATTGTTCGGCTGGACGGCGGAGGAGATGCTCGGCCGCAGCATCGATCAGATCGTACCGCAAGGGCGTCTGGCCGAGGTGACCCACATTCTCGAGAAGGTCCGCCGCGGCGATTCCCTGGAAAATTACGAGACGGTCAGACTGCGAAGAGGCGGCCGCGGCTTCATGGTCTCGCTCAGCGTTTCCCCGATCAAGCTCGGATCGGGCAAAGTCATCGGCGTCTGCACGATCGCCCGCGACATCACCGAGGACATCGCAGCCAAGGACCATCTCGAGCGAGAAATCGCCGAACGCCGGCGCATCGCCGAGGTTCTGGACAACACGATCAACAGTATGGTCGACGCGGTGCTGGTCGCCGATCGCGACGCCAATATCGTTCTCGCCAACCGTGCGGCGCAGCGCCTGATGGGCATCACCACAGGCATGACGCTGGCGGAATGGCCGACCAAGCAGGAGATCTTCACGGCGGATGGCGTGACGCCGTTACCATTGGAGCAACGGCCGCTGATGCGTGCGGTCCGCGGCGAGACGTTTGAGGATTTTGGAATCGTCGTGCGGCTTCCCAAGGCCAGCAATGCCTCGACCTTCTCCACCACCGGCGGACCGCTTCGCCGCGACGCCGACGCATATGTCGGCGGCGTTGTCGTCTATCACGACGTCACTGAAACGGTCGAGACCGAGCGGCAATTGCGTCAGGCGCAGAAGATGGAATCGGTCGGTCAATTGACCGGCGGCGTCGCGCACGACTTCAACAATATCCTCACCGTGATCACCGGGACCATCGAGATCCTCGAGGAAGGCGTCGCCGACCGGCCGGAGTTGGCGGCGATCGCCAAGATGATCGACGAAGCCGCCCGGCGCGGCTCCGAACTGACGCGCAACCTGATCGCTTTCTCCCGCCGTCAACCGCTGCAACCGCGCAAGACCAACGTCAATGATCTGGTCGTGGAGACGGCACGATTGCTGCGTCCGACGCTCGGCGAAAACATCGAAATCGAGTCCATGCTGGATGACGATGCCTCGCCGGCCCTGATCGATCCGAGCCAGCTGTCGACATCGCTGCTCAATCTGGCGATCAATGCCCGCGATGCGATGCCCCACGGCGGCAAGCTCACCTTCGAGACGCGCGACATCGTGCTCGACGACAGCTATGCCGGCATGAACGCCGAAGTGCGTCCAGGGACTTATGTCATGATCGCGGTCAGCGACAATGGCTCCGGTATTCCGGCCGGGATCATCGACAAGGTCTTCGAGCCCTTCTTCACCACCAAAATGCCTGGCAAGGGCACCGGACTCGGCTTGAGCATGGTCTACGGCTTCGTCAAGCAGTCCGAAGGACATATCAAGATCTACAGCGAAGAGGGCCACGGCACCGCGATCAAAATGTATCTGCCGCGCGCCACCGACCAGACGGAGCAAGCGGCGCTCAGAGTGCCCACCGAGCCGATTTACGGCGGTTACGAGACCATTCTCATCGTCGAGGACGACGCGCTGGTGCGGACCTATGTGATGGCGCAAGTCAAATCGCTTGGATACCGCACGCTTTCCGCGACCAATGCCGCGGAAGCGCTGACGCTGATCGACAGCGACGCCCCCATCGATCTGTTGTTCACCGACATTGTCATGCCGGGCGGCATGAACGGGCGGCAGCTCGCGGACGAAGCCTGCAAACGCCGGCCGCGGCTGAAAGTGCTGTTCACGTCCGGCTACACCGAAAACGCGATCGTGCATCACGGCCGGCTCGATCCCGGCGTGCTGCTATTGGCAAAGCCCTATCGCAAGCAGCAATTGGCGCAGATGATCCGCGCCGCGCTCAACGCCGAGACCAGCGGCTTGGATGGCGAGGCGATCGACGGCACGGCGAGACAACAAGCCGTATAGCGGGACCGTGCCGGACTATCGCCCGCGCGTGATCATGCGCCCGGGCTGCGGTTCTCGCTGAGCACGATGCGCATCAGATCGGCGGCGTTCCGGGCGCCGAGCTTTTCCATGATCCGGGCGCGATGAATTTCAATGGTGCGATAGCTGATACCGAGTTGCTGACCCGCTTCTTTGTTGGTGGCGCCTTCAACGATGCGCCCCAGCACGTCCTGCTCGCGCGCCGTCAGCGGTTCGCGGCCCGGAAAATAAAAGTGCAGTTTTTCTTCATGCCGGCCGACGGCTTTGCGCTTGGTGTCGGCGGCGATGGCTTCCTCGACGCGGGCGACGACATCCGAGCCGCTGAACGGCTTTTCGATGAAATCGAGCGCTCCACCCTTGATGGCTTCCACCGCGATGGCGATGTCGCCCTTGCCGGAGATCATGATGACCGGCGCAGGATGGTTGCGTGCGCCCAGATCTCTCAGGATATCGAGCCCGGATTTGCCGGGGATATGCACATCGAGAAGGATGCAAGCCGGACTTTGCGTGCGGATGGTGGCCAACAGGCTGGCGCCATCGGCAAAGCCCACAACCTTGAAGCCGCGCCTGGTGAACAACACCGCTAACAGGTCGCGTATCGCTGCGTCGTCATCGACGACAAAAATTTCGCCTTTGAGGGGATTTTCGATAGGTGCGAGTGCCTCAGCCATGTTTGGCAGCTTCCACGTCGTCGTCGCCTTCCACGTTTGCGATCCAGGTCTACGGCCGCCCTTCCGCAACTTGTCGGTCGCGGAACCAAGCCCCGATTTCTCGCCAATATACGTAGTAATCCTGACCCTTTCCTTAGTTTATCGCGAGACTCAAACCTGCGCCGGAGCCATGCGCTCCAAGCAGAACTTAACGTGCCAGCAGCACAAATTGAAGCCGAAGACATCGCTCATCTTGAAAAACCGAGGAAAATCAGCCGAGTTCCATCGCAACTACCAGTGTAATTGGACTTGGCCTTCACAGCCGTATGCGAACTTACGGATGCAGCGGACAATTTGCCGCTTCCCTAAAAGTTGAAAAGACCTGCGACCTTGCGGTCTTCGATTGTCTTGAGCCTGCCGAGTAATTCGGCGGGCCGGCCGTCCGGCAGACCGCCGGTCAGATTGAAAAATTTCTTCTCGATATCTTGCTCGGCCTGCGGCGCGGCGCCATCGGACTTGTCCGCTGCCAGGATGCGGCCGTCCTTCAGCGTGACTTCGAGCTGGCGCGTCGTGCTGCGGCCGGCGGCCATCGCCGTTTCATTGCGACGCAATTCGATGGCGCGGCAGAGCTCGAGAATTTTCGGATTTTGGTTGGGCCCGTCGAGGAACGCCTGCGGATCGGCCGGATCGCGAAACAGCGCCAGCGCCACGCTGAACGGCACGCTGTATTGCGCGGTGCCGACATCGCTCGGCGCGCGGTCGGCGTGATGCGACAGCACCTTGTCGGATACGAAGAGCGCGATGCGCGCGACATCGTCGGGGCCGAATTTATGCGTGCGCTGCAATTCGCGAATGGCGCGCACCGGCGCCTGCGCCGTGACGTGGCACGGAAACAGTTTGAACCAGATGTTCAAACTGTCCCAGCGCGTGCCTAATCCCTCGACCAGAAGCGCCAGATCGCCGCCTTCGGCGTAAACGTCGAGATAGCCGAACTTGCCTTCGAGGATGACGTCAGGCCCCTCGAAGCCGCGCGCGGCGAGATAGGCCGCGGTAACGCCGCCTTCCGCGGCGCGTCCCATATGCAGGCGCTTGACCATGCCGCCATTGCCGGCCTTGGCGAAGGCGAGCAGGCCCGAGCCGAACGAGCCGCCGATGCCGATCGCCATCGTCGTCTTGTGCGCATCATTGCCGGCAATGCGGCTCGCAGCGATCGCCGAGCCGAATACGCCGGTGAGGCCGGGAGCGTGAAAGCCGAACAGTTCGCTGGTGCTCTTGGCGGCAAGTCCGGTGCGCAGCATGCACTCGTTGCCGGCGACCAGCGCGGTAATCAAATCGCGCCCCGAGACGTCGAACTCTTCGGCGACCGCAAGAGCCGCAAGCGACGCCGTGGAGCCCGGATGTACGCCGACGCTCGGCTGGCGCAAATTGTCGAATTCGAACGAGTGCGCGAATGTGCCATTGGCGAGTGCGGCCGCCGGCGCGCTGACACGGCGCAGATCAGCGCTCAACACGGTGCTGGCGGTGTTGGCGCCCGCCCCGCTCGCGACATGATAGGCAAAATCGGCAACGCTCTTGCCCCAAGGCAGGCTCGAGCCGAACAGCGACACCGCGACGGCATCGATCAGGCACGCTTTGGTGATGGCGATGACAGGGGCCGGAATATCGTCGTAGCGTAATGTGGTCGCGAACTCCGCGAGCCTTTTAGTTTCACCTGCCATGTCGGATCGATTCTCTTGCTTGCCTGATCAGTCAGCCGCTGCCTTGCCGCCATTGGCGCGGCTCTCGCGCAATTGAGCACGCAGCATCTGCCGACGCAATTCGAGAGTCTTGTGCCGATGCGCCCGTGCGAGCTTCTGGGCGCGTTCGGCGTCGCGCGCTTCGATGGCCTTTAAGAGATCGCGGTGCTCTTTCAGCGCCTCGGCAGGTCTACCCTCGACTTGAAGGAGCGTCGAGGTCTGCATCTGCCGGACATGTTCCAAAAGGCTTTCCAGCGATTGCAGGAGCCGGCCATTGTGTGACGCACGACCGATCGAGCGGTGAAACTCGGCGGTGAGCGGCCGCAACGCTGCGACATCGCCGCGCTCGCGGACCGCCTCCATGTCATCCAGCAACTCGCGAATCTCGGCGATTTCACCCGGCGTTGCATTTTCCGCTGCCAGCCGCGCGGCCATGCCCTCGAGCGCCTCGCGCACATAGAATATTTCCGTGAGATCTTTCTCGCTGAATTCGCGGACGATCAGGCCCGAGCCCGAGCGCTCGACGAGCCCTTCGGCCTCGAGCTTGCGCAAGGCTTCGCGCACCGGCGTGCGGCTCACTTTCAGGTCGTTGGCCAGCGCATCGCTGCGCAGCCGCTCGCCCGGCGCCAGATCACCTTGCAGGATGGCTTGCCGCAGCGCCTGGTACGCGGCATCGGCGGTGGTGGCTGCTCCGGAGTCTTGCAGGGGTGCACGCAGTGGCATTTTCAGTCTCTATTTACAAACTTTTGCTCTCGAACGCCTTGTCGCTTCGACCTTCATCGACCGGCTTTTCTTCTAGGTATAGCCAAGCCAGCGCCAATAGGTCGCCGCGAAGGCGAGCAGCATCACATAAGCGATGACGGTCAGCACGACGCCGACGCGAATGAAATCGCGCGCCTCGAACGTCCCAGTGCCGTAAGCCAGCATGTTCTGCGGACCGTTGATCGGCAGAATCCATCCGACACTGGTCACGAACGACAACAGCATGGTGATGCCGGCGATCTTGTGTACCGGCAGCTGCGTCTGCTGCAGCATGCTGATCATCACCGGAATCATCGTGGTCGCCATCGCGGCGCCTGAGGCGAAGCCAAGATGAATCACGATCAAGAACAGCCACAATACGGCAAGGATTGCGAAAATTGACAGATGTTGCACATCAAACACCGTGACCACATAGGAGGCGAGCCAGGCCGCAGCGCCGGTTTTCAGGAGCGCAGTGCCAAGGCCGACGCCGACGCCGAGCTGAATAAGAATTCCCCATGGCACCCGCGCCTGCACCTGCGGCCATTTCAAGACGCCAATCCACGGCAAAAACATCAGCGCCACTGCGGCGATCGCGACCGATGACGAGTCGAAGGAATGCAATTTGTTTTCTGTCGCCCACAAGCCGAGCAGCACAACGGCAAAGACCAGAAGCTTGATCTCATCGGCTGTCATCGGCCCAAGCTTTTCTGGAGACCGGGCAATGTCGACGTCGGTGTCGGATTCGCCGGGCCGCGGCGCCATCATCCGCATTAACAGGAAATAGAGCGCGATGCTGAGCGCCACTGAAAACGGCGCACCGACAATGAGCCAGTCGATCCAGGAAATCCGCACGTGAATCGTGCGCTCCATCAGCGCGTTGACATACACGTTTTGCGCCGCACCGGTGGCAATGCCCATCGCCCAGATCAGTGACAGGTAGCAGATAGCCATCATCAGCATGCCGGCGAAACGGCTTTTCTTGTCGATGCCGAAAGCCGAGATCATTCCCAGAATGATCGGTGTGAGACAGGCGACGCGCGCCGACGCCGTCGGAATGAAGAAGGCGAGCACGGCCATGACGACGATGGTGCCGATGAGAATACGACTGCGGCTCGTGCCGATCAGCGAAATCACCTTGAATGCGAGGCGCTTGTCGAGCCCGGTGATCGCCATGGCCGCGGCAATGACGAGCGAGGCCGCGATCAGCGCGACGGCGGGATTGGTGAAACCGTCCAAAGCGGCGGAGAGCGCGGCTGCCGTGCCGAGCATCCGCTCCGGATGCGTTTGATCCGGCGCAATGCCGAGCAGAAAAGCAATCAAAGCCATCAACATGATCGAGCTCGCGGCATATTCCACCGCTTCCGTCATCCAGATGATGACCGCGAAGGCGAAGATGCCGAGCATGTGCTGACCGGCGACCGACAGGCCCGCGGGCTGCGGCATCGCCACGATGGCGACAAGCGCCGCCACCCCGATCAACAAGCCCCAGAACTTCACCGATGACTTGTGCGCGTCGGTCGGGCTCGCCGCGACGGCGGATGTGGGCGACGCCCGGTCGAGGGCGTGATGCTGGGTATCCGACATTCCCTCCCCCTACGTCCCGTCCCGCCCCCGCCTCACCGCCGAAACGGCGAGCTGCCGGGGGACGTTCTGCCGTCGGCCCCTTCGGCAAAATTATCGCGATTGTCGGCTTGAAACTACCGATTGTTGCATCCCTTCGCCGGATGCCGGCGAAACGGGCGATATTGGCCGTTCTTGAACTCGCTTCTGTTGTCCTTCAGTTCCGGCCCGCAATGCGGCGCGTCACCAGGCGATAGCTGAAGGCGGTCGGCACGAATAGCGAGTGAATCCCGGCGCCGCCGGCGACGACGATATTGATGTCCGCAGGACGATCAGCCACGCCGATATGGTCGGGATCGCCGACTTCGGCGAACCAGCGCGACCGGCGGTGCCGTAAGCCTTCGACGCTGCGCTTGGCAAAGCGCGACAGCGGAATGCGCGCGCGCTCGAACACGGCATTGCGAAATTCCGTCTTGCCGATGCCGTCGCGCGCCAGCGTGCCGGCATGTTCGGGGCTGATGACAAAGAGCGGCCCGGTCGGAAAGATGATGTTGTTGTGGCCGAGCGCCGTGCAGGCGCCGATGAAGTGCTCGAGGATCTCCTCACCGTTCTTGCAGCCATAGGTGAAGATATTGTGCGGCGCGGAGGCGCCGATCACGGTCACGGTGCTCTCCTGCGCACCAAATCCGGCTTCGACATGCAGCGACGTCCACGGACTGTCAGCCTCGGCTTCGGCGATGCAGGAACTGAATTTACCGGCCTGGCCGTGCGTCGCCATGTCGGTCTCGCCGGCAATGTCGCCGCCGATATTGCGCAGCACAAGCTGCACGGCGCGGCCGATCGTGGCATTGGCGCGCACCCCTTGGCCGAACACGTTGCCGCGGGCATTGATGCCAAGCTCACCGACGATCGGGCCGTTGACGATCAGGAGCGGCGCCGTGGTGTTGGTCGCGGTCTGGATGCCGTAAAGCTGGCACTCATTGTCGAGCAGCGCGTCGATCGCAGCCAGCACGACCGGGAAATAATCCGGCTTGCACCCGGCCATCACCGCATTGACGGCGATCTTCTCGATCGTGGCATTGCGCCAGCACGGCGGTATGGGGCCGATCTTCTCGTTGGCATCGCGCCCCGACGCTTCGACCATGGCGGCGACTTTGTTGACGGTCGGAAACACGACCGGCAGGCCGTCGGTCCAGCCGCGCGCGAACAGGAATTCCTGGTCGTCGTTGTCGTTCGCGCCGCCAAAGCGATCCGGCGCCTTCGCGTCGGCGGCGCTCTTGAAGTCAAGCGTGAGCCGCTCGACCAAAGCTTCGATTGCGGCATCGGCGCGCTCGGTAACGGCTTTCTGCGGCGCCGTGTGCATCGGATGCGGGACCTTGACGAGCGGCAGATCGTATAAGCCGCGGCCCTCAGCCTGTTTGCGTGCAGCATCGGCGAAGGCCGTGCTGAACACATTCACGGTCGGGATGCCGCGCCGCTCGATTTCAACGGCGTCCGCGACATTGATCGAGGTCGAGGTGCCGCAATCGCCGAAGCAGAGCACGACGGCGTCGCATTGCGAGAGCCGCGTCAGGTCGGCCTCGCTCAAGCGGTCCTTCGGCGCGAGCTTGCGCACGATCGGGCCCGGCACGACCGCGAAGCGTTCGCCGAACTGATTGCACAGACGCCGGATGAAAAGATCGGCGTTGCACTTGCTGTTATCGACGAAGCCCAGGCGCTTGCCGCGCACGTCCGCCAGGCGCGACGCGCCCGCCATTGCCGGCGGCCGATCGCCGACGGTGGGCTCCAACAAATCCAGTGCCATCGCCTTCTCCCTCGCCGCCGCTTTCACTTAATGGATATTATTGGATCCAATATAATCCAGAAACATGAGGCCGGTCAACGGCGCATGGCCTCGCCGCTTCGGCGGTCCACAGGCATCTCGCTTTTTTGCGTAACCAGCGGAAAGCGTGTGCTTTTTCCAGTTTCGGCAACGCGCGGGCCGGCGGCGCCCTACGCGACCGGGACGGTCAATCGAACGTGTCGACCCGGACATGATAATGACGCGCACCGCGACGCAGTGCGCCGGCGGCGTTGCCACCCCCGGTCTCGCTCTATCCGCAACGATACGCCATGCACAAGCAACGCTTGTGTCATTGCCGTTACTTCTCTCTATGCGTGTATAGCGAGCGATCTAGCCGGCCCCGGAAGTCCTGGCCTTGTTCCCGCCGGTTGCCGCGTCTCTGCTCGCGCTGCCTTTGCCGTCTCGCTTGCGCAGAACCGTTCGCGCCGCGGCATCGACGTGCTTGATGGCCGCAGCGCGCGCTGCTTTGGGATTGCGCGCCAGCAGCGCGCCGGCGAGCTTCTTCAGCTCGGCGAGGCTTGCCATCCAGCGCTTGTCGTCCTCACGCGAGGTCGAACGCAGCTGATTGATGCGGTTGCCGAGATGATCGAGCAGATCGCGCACCACGGCATTGCGCGCGCCATGGCAGATCGCATCGTAGAAGCCTTTTTTCGCATCGAGGATCTTTTCGAAATCCTTCAGGCGATAGGCGTCTTCCAGGCGATCAAGCGCGGTCTTCAGTTTCTCGACATCGAGCGCATTGGCGGTCTCGGCGAATTGTGCGGCGACCAGGCCTTCGAGCGCAGCCCGCACCTGATAGATATTGGCAGCGTCCTCGTCGCTGATTTCAGCAACGATCAAGCCGCGCGGGACCGCGACGACAAGTTTTTCCGCCTGCAGCTCGCGCAAGGCTTCGCGCAACGACGTGCGGCTGACATTGAGCTCCTGACACAGATCCTTTTCGACCAGCCGGTCGCCGGGCTTGAGCTCGCCGGTTTCGATGGCGCGGCGCAGCGCTGTCAGGATCTTGCGGCGAAGCGGCGCGGCCTCGAGCTTCAGCGGCATCAGCGCCGCGCGGACGGTGTCGTCGCTCATCAGTCTGCCTCGTTATGCCGCGCCCAATTGCTTAGCCATCCAGTCCGCCGACTGCGGCCGATAGCTATAGGGGCGATTGTGGGCAACGTGATTGCCGTCTTCGATGACAAGAAGTTCGACCGGGCCTTTGACTTCTGACGCGAGCCGCCGCGCGTCTTCCGGCGGACAGAGCCGGTCCAGGCCGGCGGCGATGATGAAGATCGGGCATTCGATCTTTGCGCCGACGCCTTCGAGCGATAGCCCAAAAGCCTTCTCGCGTGCTTCCGCGGCGCTCTTGCTATGGCTGCGCGCGACATAAGCGGCGCGCGTCAATTCCGGCAGCTTGTCCCACAGCGCGCCCCAATTGTAGGGGCCGCAATTGGCGATCGCCGCTTTGATGCGCTTTTCGAAGGCCGCTGCGCGCGGCGCGTAATAGCCGCCGAGGCTGATGCCCCAGATGCCGAGCCGCTTGGTGTCGACATCGGGCCGCGCCGCTTCGAGCCAATCGATCACCGGGCCGACGACATTCTCGTAGTCGGGCCGGATCGGGAAATCGTATTCGGCCTCGCCCTGCCCCGGTCCGTCGAAGGCAAGGATCGCCATGCCGCGATCGAGGAAAGTTTGCTGGAAGGTCACCAGCTCTTCTTTGGTGGAATCCAACCCCATCGTCATCAGCACGATGGGCGGCTTGTCGACATTGCGCGGCTTGCGCAGCACGCCGGCGAGATGTTTGCCCTCATAAGGAACGAGCACGCGCTCGCCTGGCGGTTCCATGAACGGCAGCGCGTCGGCGAGACACGCGACCGCCTTGCCGTGCGCGGCTTTCATCTGGGCCATGTCCTGCACGAACAGATATTTGGCGAAGTGGTAGGTCGCGGCGGCCCGCAGCAGGTGGTCACGGGCGCTGGCATATTGCTGCAGCGCCAAAGCGGCGCGGCCGCGCGCTTCGTGCTCGCTGGCGCGGGCCGACCAGGCGCTGCACCACTCATCCCAGTTCTGCAGCGACGAGGTCACATCCTTGAAATCGCTGAAATCGACGCCGTTGACGGTGAAGCGCGGGCCCCAATGGGCCGCGGCATTGGCGACGCGCGGATCCTTTATTCTTGCTTCGGCGTTCATTGGCGCTGCCGCTCCCTCACCTGATTTGCACCGGTATCGCCGCCCCCGCTGGCTGATGCTGGCCGCGACACCTTTCTTAGCCATTGTCATACTGTATGACAATACAATTGACAGGCCAATTTGCGCCGCCTTAAGTGGCGCGCGGGAGAAAAGAGCCTGAATGACAGGCTGTGGTCTTGCTGCGGCAAATCTCTACAAATGACACTGCCCAGTTTTACGCGGGCGGCGCGGAAACGCCAAAGGCTGCGAAACGAGACATGTCAGGGAAGTCGCTTGGCACCGCATCTTTGAGCCCAGAGCGTTCGGGCGAACTGATCGGGAGCTCGGTCCCCCGCGTCGAGGACACACGGCTCCTCCGCGGCGAGGCACGCTTTATCGATGACATCGTCCTGCCGGACATGCTGCACGCGGTCTTTGCGCGGAGCCGCTCGGCGCACGCGCGGATCAAAGGCGTCGATACGGCAGCCGCCAAGGCAGTGCCGGGCGTACACGCCGTCCTACTCTATGCCGACCTGCGCCCGCTTCTGACCTGCGACCGAATTCCGCTCGCGCTTGCAGCCGCTGCGGTGAAATTCGACGCCGAGCCGGTCTGCCTGGTCAACGACGAAGCCTGCTATGTCGGCGAGCCGATCGCGCTGGTCGTTGCCGACAACCGCCGCATTGCCGAAGACGCCGCGGCATTGATCGAGGTCGACTATGACGAATTGCCGGTCGTCACCGATCCGCACGACGGGCTTCTTCCCGGCGCGCCGCGGGCGCGGCTCGACTGCCCCGACAATCTGACGGCGGAGCATGTCGTCAAATACGGCGACGTCGATCGTATCTTCGGCACGGCAGCACACACATTCTCCGAACAATTCCGCATGGAGAAAGGTGGCGGCTTTTCCATCGAGCCGCGCGGCATCATCGCGCGTTATGATGCCGTTGAAGATCTGCTTACGGTGTGGAACGGCACGCAAACGCCGCACCGCGCCAAGACGGTGATGGTGCAGACGCTGGGACTTGCCGAACACCAGCTGCGCGTCATCGCGCCTGATGTCGGCGGCGGCTTCGGGCCGAAGGCCGTCTTTCATCCGGAAGAGATCGCGATACCCGCCGCGGCTCTACTGCTGCGCCGCCCAATCAAATGGTTCGAGGATCGGCTGGAAAGCTTCACCGCCACGGTGCAGGAACGGCGGCAGATCTGGAACGTCGAGGTTGCCTTCGACGCCGCGGGCAAGCTCGGCGGCATTCGCGGGCGCATCTATCATGATCACGGGGCGAACGTGCCTTACGGCGTCGCACTGCCCTATAACGGCATCACCAATATGATCGGGCCCTATGTGCTGCCCGCGCTACATCTCACAGCTTCGCTGTGCCTGACCAATATGGTGCCGGTCGCGCCGACGCGCGGCGCCGGCCGGCCGCAGGGCACGTTCGTGATGGAGCGCATGCTCGATCGCATCGCTCGGACCTTGGATCTGACACGCGACGAGGTGCGGCGGCGCAATCTCATTCCGCCGGAGCAAATGCCTTACGCCACGCCGATCAAGCAGCGCGACGGCAGCGTCATGACATATGACAGTGGCGATTATCCGCAATGCCAGCGCCGTGCGCTCGCGGCTGCGGATTGGAACGGATTCGAAGAGCGCCGTGTGGCGGCGCTGCGCGAGGGCCGCCTCCTCGGCATCGGGCTTGCCAATTATGTCGAGGGCACCGGCCGCGGGCCGTTCGAAAGCACGGCCATCCGCATCGGCGCGTCAGGGCAGATTTTCGTCACTTCGGGCGCGACCGCGCAAGGCCAAGGCACCAAGACCATGCTGGCGCAGCTGGCGGCGAGCGTGTTTGGCGTTTCGCCCGATCGCGTTCACGTCACGGATGGCGACACCGCGGCGACGCCGCTCGGGCTCGGCGCCTTTGCCAGCCGCCAGGCTGTGACCGCGGGAAACGCGGCCTATCTGGCGGCGCAGAGCGTCGCTGAAAAGGCCAAGGCCGTTGCATCGGTGATGCTCGAAGTGGCGCCGGAAGATCTGGAGCTGAAGGATGGCGAAATCCGCGTTGCCGGCGTGCCGAAGCTGAAAAAGAGCCTTGCCGAGGTGGCACGTGCGCTTGGCGGCCTGCCGGGCTTTGCGCTGCCCGGCAACATGGATCCCGGCCTCGCCGCGGCGGTGGACTACCAGCCGATGGGCATGACCTATACCAACGGCACGCATATCGCCGAGGCCGAAGTCAATCCGATCTCAGGTGCAGTGAAAATTCACCGCTACACCGTGGTGCACGATTGCGGGCGCATGATCAATCCGATGATGGTCGAGGGCCAGGTGCGCGGCGGCGTGGTGCATGGCATCGGCATGACTTTGTTCGAGCTGATGCGCTTTGATGACAGCGGCCAGCCGCTGACCGGAACGCTGGCGGATTATCTGTTGCCGACCGCGGATGTCGTACCGCGCATCGATATCCATCACATGGAGTCGCCCTCGCCGCTCAATCCGCTCGGCGTCAAAGGCGCTGCCGAGAGCGGCACGATCGGCGCGCCGAGCGTGGTCATCTCGGCGATCGAAGATGCACTGCGCCCGCTGGAGCTGCGCATCACCGAGTTGCCCATCTTGCCGGCGCGGCTGCGCGCGCTCATACGGACAGCACAAAAAGCGGCAAAGCACGCATGAAGCCGTCGGCCTTCACCTATCACGCGCCGCGCACGCTCACCGAGGCGCTTACACTTGTGGCGACGCTCGACAATGCGCGGGTGCTGGCCGGCGGCCAATCGCTGATGCCGATGATGAATTACCGCGTGGTGCAGCCCGAACATCTGATCGATCTCGGCCGCATCCCTGAGCTCGCTTTTGTTGAAGATACGGCGGACGGCCTCAAAGTCGGCGCCATGACGACGCAGCGCACCATCGAGCGCAGCGACGTGGTGCAAAAGCGCTGCCCTTTGCTGATCGACGCTTTGTTTCACGTTGGCCATCAGCAGACGCGCAATCGCGGCACCATTGGCGGCAGCATTTGCCATCTCGATCCGTCGGCGGAATTGCCGGTGACGGCCTGCGCGCTCGACGCCGTGCTGACTGCGGCAAGCAACAATGGCCGGCGCAAGATCACGTTTGCGGATTTTCCCGCGGGCTATCTGACAACGAGCCTCGAACCGGATGAGATCCTTGTGCAGATCGATTTTGGCAAGTGGCCGGAACGCGCCGGATCGGCCTTCGAGGAATATGCGGTGCGGCCTGCGGACTTTGCCATCGTGTCGATCGCAACAGTCATCGCGCTGGATGAAGGTGACATTGTTACGGATGCGCGCATTGCGGCCGGCGGCATCGCCCCTGTTCCGACGCGGCTCACGAATGTCGAGACTATGCTCAAGGGCAAGCGGGTGAGCTCGGCCCTGATCGAGCGTGCCGCGACCGCAGCCGCTACGCTGCCAGCCGAAGGCGACGATATGAATCCCGCCGAATATCGCCAGGAGCTTGCCGGCCATCTGACACAGCGCGCGCTGACCAAAGCGCTCCAGCGGGTGCGTGCAAGCGCCGACACATGAGCACACACGAGATTACGATCACCGTGAACGGCAAGGAGCATAAGCGCACCGTGGATTCGCGGCTGCACCTCGCCGATTTTCTGCGTCAGGAGCTTAGTCTCACCGGCACCCATATCGGTTGCGAGCACGGGGTCTGCGGCGCCTGCACCGTGCTGGTCGACGGCGCGAGTGCCCGCTCCTGCCTGATGCTCGCGGTGCAGGCTGACGGGCGCCGCGTGGAGACCATCGAAAGTGTCGCCGCACCGGACGGGGCGCTGCATCCGATCCAAGCGGCGCTATCCCGCCACCACGGCCTGCAATGCGGCTATTGCACGCCGGGCGTGGTGATGACGCTCCTCGAACTGCAGCGTGAGTGCGGCGACACGCCGATGACCGAAGCCGAGATCAGGCGGGCGCTATCGGGCAACCTGTGCCGCTGCACCGGCTACCAGGGCATGGTGGAGGCAGCCCTCGATGTGCTGCCCCGGGCGGCAGCGGGGGAGCGCACCAAAGCGTGATGGCACGGAGAAACGCCGGGGTCCAAAAGCCGCAGCGGGCGCCTATATAATGTGTTCGGATTTGCTATCCTTCACGAAATCCCATTTTGACAGGTGATCCAATGGCAGCAACAACGGAACACGCGGTTCTCGCAGGCGGCTGTTTCTGGGGCATGCAGGATTTGTTTCGCCGGCTCCCCGGCGTGATCTCAACCCGCGTCGGCTATTCGGGCGGCGACGTGCCGAACGCCACTTACCGCAATCACGGCACGCATGCCGAAGCGATCGAGGTCATCTTCGACCCGACGAAGACCAGCTACCGGGCGCTTCTCGAATTCTTCTTCCAGGTCCACGATCCGACCACCCGCAACCGCCAGGGCAATGATACCGGCGCGAGCTACCGCTCGGCGATCTTCTATGCCAGCCCGGAGCAGAAGCGCGTCGCCGAAGAGACCATCGCCGAAGTCGATGCCTCGAAAATTTGGCCGGCTAAGGTGGTGACGGAAGTGGCGCCGGTCGGCCCATTTTGGGAGGCCGAGCCGGAGCATCAAGATTATCTCGAGCGCTATCCCAACGGCTATACCTGCCACTATGTGCGGCCGAACTGGAAGCTGCCGGCGCACAAGGAAGCCGCAGCGGCAAAATAATTGCGCGTGCAGATTCCTGACTGGACCATGATCCGATTGAACCGGATCATGGTCTAGATTTTGCGCAGGAGCATGATCTTTTCCGAAAACCGGTTTCCACCCTCGTATCAAGTCCAAGGGCATGCTTTTCGGGATCATGCTCTAAGCCGGCACGTTCTCGTCCGTGTGCAGCGCGGATCTCGCCGAATTGGTGACGTTTTGCAGCGCGGCCTTGCGCGCCGCCTCGACGTCGCGCCGCGCGATGGCGGCGAGAAGAACATCGACCTCTTTGACGCTTTGCACTTGCCGTTCGCGCCGCTGCAGCGACCGCCGCCGCAAACCGGAGGTGCGCAGCACGAGGCGATTGATGATGTCAAAGGCGATCGTGTTCTGCGCGCCTGAGCAGATACGGTCATAGAAAGCGCGTTTGGCGACCAGCATGCGATCGACATCGCCGGAACGATACGCAGCCTTGAGCCGGTCTCCTTCCTCGATCAACGCCGCAACGTCATCCTCGCTTGCCTGCTCGATGAACTGGTCGACGACAAGAGCTTCGAGCGTCCCGCGAATGCGGTAGGCGTTCTCCGCATCTGCCGCCGAAATGACGCTTACCGAAAGGCGGCGGGTCGGCGAATACGAGAGAATGCCTTCGGCCTGCAATTCGCCGAGCGCTTCGCGCAGCGAGGTGCGGCTGACTTTGAGCTGCTCGCACAATTCGCGCTCGACAAGGCGCGCGCCCGGCGCAAGCACGCCGCACTCGATGGCGCGCCGCAGCGCTTCGATGATGCGGCTGCGCAGCGAGACCTGCGGCTCCTGCAGCGCGGTCAAACGGCCCGCACCGCCGCTCCCGTTCTTCGATTCGCGAACTGCTTTATCCACGGATCATGCTCTATTTGTACGAACACGCCTCGCCGAGATGTTCGAGCGCACGGCGCGCCATCACCAGGACGAGATTGGCGCGGTATTCAGACGTGCCGACGAGATCTTCCAGCATGTCGCCGGGATCGACCTTGCACTGCGCCACCGCCGCCGGGCTGAAATCCTCGGCGAGCGCCTGCTCAAGATCGTGCAAACGAAACACGCCGGATGATCCGGCGCCGGTCACCGCCGCGCGGGCCGACGCGCCGAATTTGGCAACAAAAACCGCCGCAACGGCATAACGCGACGCGGCGCTGCGAAACTTGGCATAGCCGGCCTGACTAGGAACGGGAAAATCGATCCGGATGATGATCTCACCGGGTTCAAGCGCGGTCTCGTAGAGTGCAACGAAGAAGTCATCGGCGGCGATGCGCCGGCGGTCGGTGATGACGGTGGCGCCAAGGCCGAGCACCGCGGCTGGATAATCCGCGGCTGGATCGTTGTTGGCGACCGAGCCGCCCATCGTGCCGCGATTGCGGACGTGGCGGTCGCCGATGGTTCCGACCATGCCGGCGAGTGCCGGGATGGCTTTACGGACGATGGGCGACGCCGCGACTTCAGCATGCGTCGTGGTGGCGCCGATCGAGAGAACATTGTTTTCCAGTTTCACGCCGCGCAGCCCAGGCAGCGCCGCAAGATCGATCAGGTCGGAGGGCCGCGCCAGCCGCTGCTTCAGCGCCGGGATCAGCGTGTGCCCGCCGGACAAATAAGACGCCTCTTCGTGATCGGCGCGAAGCTTCAGCGCCTCTTCGAGGCTGTTCGGCCGGTGATAGCGTGTGGGATACATCACCATGGCATCTACTCCGCGCCAGCCGGCGCCGGCGCTTTATCTGTAACGCCGTGTTTGGCCGCTGCGACCGCAAGAATGGCTTTGACGATGTTGTGGTAGCCGGTGCAGCGGCAGAGATTGCCTTCCATCTGCTCGCGCACGATCTCTTCGGTCAGCGGCTCGGGATAGGTATCGACCAGATTGACCGCGGCCATGATCATCCCCGGCGTGCAATAGCCGCACTGCAAAGCGTGCAGGCGATGAAATGCCTCCTGCATCGGATGCAGCGTGCCGTCCTTCTCGGCGAGCCCTTCGATCGTGGTGACTTCGCCATCCTGCGCCTGCGCGGCGAGCACGGTGCAGGACTTCACCGATTTGCCGTTGAGATGCACGACGCAACAGCCGCATTGCGTGGTGTCGCAGCCGACATGGGTGCCGGTGAGATTGAGATGCTCACGCAAGAACGTAACGAGCAGCGTCTCGTCCGGGACGTCGCACGAGACTTTGGTGCCATTTACGGTGAGAGTAACGTGTTGCATCGCTTTAGGCGGCCTTGTGGTGTTTCTTGTAATCCTGGATCGCGTTCCAGATCTTGAGCGGCGTCACCGGCATTTCGATCTGCGGATGACCGTAATCGGCGAGCGCGTCATCGATCGCACTCGTGATGACGGCCAGCGCTCCTGTCGTGCCGCCCTCGCCGCCGGCTTTGATGCCGAACGGATTGGTCGGCGACAGCACTTCGACGATCTCGCTCTTGAACGACGGCATATTGTCAAAACGCGGCATGCCGTAGTCCATGAACGAGCCCATCAGCGGTTGGCCTGACGCCGGATCGATGGCGCATTCTTCCCACAGCGCCTGCCCCACACCCTGGGCAATGGCGCCATGCGTCTGGCCATGCACGATCAGCGGATTGATGCAGCGGCCGACATCGTCGACGCTGGTATAGCGCTTGATATCGACAGCGCCGGTCTCAGGATCGACCTCGATTTCACAGAGGCAGGCGCCGTTCGGATACACCGGCGTGTGCATCTCGTTATCGCGGCGCACGCGCAAACCGTCCTTGAATTCCACCGGCAAGCCGTCCTGTTCGGCGAGCGGCGCCAGCTCGAACCAGCTCAAGGCGCGATTGCTCGTGGTGACGCGGAAGAAACCGTCCTCGAACTCCACCTTTTCAAGCGGCACGTTTTCCAGATGCGCCATCAGCGCCTTGCCCTTGTCGATGAGATCGACCGAACCAAGCGCAATCACCGCAGAGGCGTGCCGCATCGAGCGGCCGGAATGGGTGCCGCCGCCGGCGCTGACGATGTCGGTATCGCCGAGAGTGATCTTGACCTGTTCGAACGGTACACCCAGGAGATCGGCGGTGACTTGGGCGAAGCTCGTCTCATGGCCTTGGCCAGCCGGTTGGGTGCCAATAACGACCTCTATTCCATCCTTGCGCACGATGAGATCGGCGCGCTCCTTCGGCGAGCCGATCGAGGATTCGACGTAATTGGCAAAGCCGAAGCCCAAAAGCTTGCCGCGCGATTTGGCCTCCGCGCGCCGCGCCGGAAAGCCGGTCCAATCGCCGAGCGCGAGCGCGCGGTCCATGTTCTTTTCATATTCGCCGCTGTCGTAGATCGAACCGACAGCATTGGTGTAGGGCATCTGCTCCGGCCGCACGAGGTTGCGCCGGCGCAATTCGAAGCGATCGAAGCCGAGCTGGCGCGCCGCCTTGTCGATCAGCCTCTCGATGGCGAAAGTCACTTCAGGCCGACCGGAGCTGCGATAGGCCTGCGTCGACATCGTGTTCGTGTAGACGGCACGCGCATGCAAGGTCGCGGCCGGAATGTTGTACGAGCCCGTAATCAGGCCCGAGCCCTTGCTGAGCGGCGACAGCGATACGCAGCGCGAGCCGACATTGCTGAGATTGGAGGCGCGCATGGCAAGGAAGCGGCCGTCCTTGTCGATAGCGAGCGAGACTTCCGTGACGAGATCACGGCCCTGATAGTCGGTCAGAAAAGCTTCCGAGCGCTCAGCGCGGAATTTCACCGGCCGTCCGAGCTTGTGCGACGCCCACATCGCGAGGGCGAATTCGACAAAGGAGCGATTGCGGGTGCCGAAATTGCCACCGACGTCAAACGACAGTACGCGGACATTCTTCGGCTCGATGCCGAAGACGGCAGCGAGCTCCTGCTTCTGCCGGACCGCGCCGCCAGAGCCGGCATAAATCGTGTAGCGCTGCGTTGCCGGATCGAAATGCGCAAGCGCCGCGCGCGGCTCGAGCGGCACGCCGGTAACGCGGACGACATGCGATTTCATCGTGACAGTGTGGGGGGCCGAGGCGAAGACTTTTTCGGTCGCCTCGGCGTCGCCGAAGAACGTGTCGACCAGAATGTTGTCCGGTAATTCGTCCCATAATCGCGGCGCGCCGGGCTTTGACGCCTCTTCCGAGTCGGCGACCCAAGGCAGGACCTCGTACTCGATCGCGACCTGTTCGGCGCCGCTCTGTGCCTGCTCAAGCGTTTCGGCGACGACCATCGCCAGGGCTTCGCCGACATGCCGCGCCCGGTCTGTCGGCAGGGGCATGTGGGAGCCGGCGAAGACCTCGGTATTGCCCGGGCCGCGCAGCTTCATGTCGTACTTGGTCGACGGCACCGGGCTGTGCGGGATGGGTTTCAGGCCGTCCTTGACGCAGTCCTCGCCAGTATAGACGCCGAGCACGCCGGGCATTTGCAGCGCCGGGGTCTTGTCGATCGAAATGATGCGGGCGTGGGGATGGGGCGAGCGGACCATCGCCGCGAAGACCTGTCCGGGCAGGCTGAAATCGTCAGAAAACCGGCCTTTTCCGGTGATCAGACGCTGGTCTTCGTTCCGCGGAACCGGCTTGCCAACTGCTTTGAAAACGCGTTCCGCCAGCATGAAGCGCTCGCTCCCAGTCATTGGTCAGATGTATTATGTAATACAAATTAGTCCTCGCGAGCGCTGCCGTCAACGGGCGCGTTGAGTGACACAGGATGACACGCGAAAACGCTGCGCCGGCAAGCAGCGGAGCGTTTGTGGCTTCTGTCGCTACGGTGCTGCTTGTTTGCGTCGACTTACTCGCGTGCCATCGGCGCAACGACCGCATCGTAGGGGTAGGCCTGCGGCATGATTTTCATGTCGACGGAGATTTTCTGCGTCTGGTCGACGTTGGCGCGAGTGAATTTGCCGTTGGGCGAGTACCACTTGCTCAAACGATTATAGGCGGCGGTCAATACAGCGGGATCGGCGTTAGGAAAGTTCTTTTTGGCGATGTCGAAGCTGCCTGATGGATTGTCGTGAATGTAGGCGAGCGCCTCGGCAAGCGCGTCGAATACGGCTTGCGCGTCCTTATTGGATTTGTCGACGAAAGACTTACTGATCGAAAGCGGCGACGACGAGAACGCGTCGAGCCTGGCCGGCACGTCGACCAGCATGGTGGCGAAGCCCTGCTGGATGCCGATGGTCACAAACGGCTCGAACAGCATCGCGGCATCGGCCTTGCCGCTCTTGAGCGCGCCCAGAATTTCGCCGCCGCCGCCGACCGAGACCAGGCTGACGTCCTTGTCCGGATCGAGGCCCGCTTCCTTGACGAAATAACGCGCGAGATTTGCAGTGAGTGATCCGGGCGAGGTCACGGCGATGGTCTTGCCCTTGAGATCGGCCACCGTGTTGATGTTCTCGTCCTTGCGGGCGATCATACCGAAAGGCACCCGCGAGGTCTGCGCGAAGAACAGCTCGACATCGACATTCTTGGCGCGCATCAGGCCGACTTCGGGGAAGCCGGTGGCGACGATCTGCACGTCGCCCGAGATATAAGCCTTCATCGCCTCGCCGCCGCCGCGGCTGGTGATCACGTCGACATCGACATTGTGCTTCTTGAACAGGCCGTTCGCCTGCGCGATGTAGATCGGCATCGATTCAAGCGACGCCACCGGCAGCGCGATCTTCACGGTTTCGGCGAAGGCCGCGTGGCCCATCAGCGCCACGAATGCGGCACCCGCCAAGGTGATCAGTTTTTGCATCGTTGTTCCTCCCTGGAATTCAAGCGTTTTTGACGGCAAGGCCATTTTGACTGCGAAGCTATTTGACTGCGAAGCCATTGACTACGAAGCTATGGCCTCATTTCTCATCCGAAAACCGATAGTGCACCAGCACCGGACCAAGCGCGTCGATCGCGAAGCTCAAAATAGCCGCGAATAGCGCCAGCGTTATGATGCCGAGATAAAGCGTCGGCGTGTCGAGCGTGCCGGAGGCATAAAGGATCATGTGGCCAAGCCCCGCGCGCGAAGCGACAAACTCGCCGATGACCGCGCCGATCAGCGCGAGGCCTGAGCCGATCTTGAGTCCGGTATAGACGCTCGGCAGCGACGACGGCACGATCACCTTCCAGAAAATCTGGCTGGGACTGGCGCCCATGACGCGCAGCGCATCGACGAAAGTCGTGTCGAGGCGCAGTGACGCCGTGTAGACCGGGATGAACATGGCGAAAAAGACGATGTAAACACTGATGCCGATCTTGGAGAGGATGCCCAGCCCAAGCCAAAGGATGAACAGCGGCGCGATCACGATCACCGGAATGCCGTTGAGCACCATCAGAAACGGCTCGAAGACATGCGAGACCAGACGCAGCTGCGGCAACAGCAAGCCTATGGCCATGCCGAGGAGCGAACCCGAGACCAGGCCGAGCAACGTCTCGAACACCGTGATGCCGACGTCTTGCAAGAAGCTGCCGTTCGACCATTGCGTCAGCAACGCCTTGAAGACCTCGCTCGGGCTCGAGAAGAACAGTTCGCTGAGCGCGCCGGAACGGACGCCGATCTCGGCGCCGACAAGGATCACCGCCAGCACCGCAAGCCGGCCGAGAATAACAAGAAGGCGATGCGTGAGCGTCATGCGGCCGAGCTCATGTCCGAATTCGAGCTCGAATTCAGGCCAGTGACGCTGATATCGAGCGCATCCCAAATCTCTTTGAAGAAATGCGCGAATTCCGGTGTGCTCTGCACGTCAGCAACGCTCGCCGCCCTGCGGCTCAACGGAATTTCATAAATCTTCTTCACCGTCGCCGGACGGCGGCTCAACACCACGACGCGATCGGCCATCGAGATCGCTTCGGCAATGTCGTGCGTAACGATGATCATGCTGCGCTTACCGGCGCGGCATATCTTCACGACGTCGTTCTCGATGACGACGCGGGTCTGCGCATCAAGCGCGGCGAACGGCTCATCGAGCAGGAGCACCGTCGGCTCGACGGCAAGCGTCTGCGCCAGCGCAGCACGCTTCTGCATGCCGCCGGACAACGCGTGCGGATATTTGCGCTCGAACCCGCCGAGCCCGTATTGCTTGATCAGCGCCAGCGCCCGCGCGCGCCGCTTCTCCTTGGCCTCGCCGCGAATTTCGAGGCCAAGCTCGACATTCTCCAGCACCGAGCGCCAGGGCAACAACGTCGTCTGCTGAAACAGCATGCCGAGCCGGCGGTCAGCACTCTTCGCCAGCCGGCCGTCGATCAGCACCTCGCCCGCGCTCGGCTTGCGCAAGCCGATCGCCAAACTGAGCAAGGTCGATTTGCCGCAGCCGCTCGGCCCGACGACGGCGACGATCTCGTCCTCCTTGCAGGAAAACGAGACGTCGCGCAGCACCTCGACGGCGCCGCGGCGTCCTGAAAACGAGAAGCTGATATTGCGAAACTCGAGCATCGTGAAGCGTTCTTAGCGCGCGTGGGCCGTCCCGACCACCGGCTTGCCGATACCGAGCGGCTCGGCATCGATCAGCACGAAGGCGACGCGGGCCCGCGCATTGCTGCGATTTGCCCAGGCGTGATTGGTGCCGCGCTGCACCATGACGTCACCGGCTTTCAGCTTCACCGTCGAGTCGTCCATGTCCATCTCGATCTCGCCCTCGAGGACGATCACATAATCGATGGTTTCGGTGCGGTGCATATGCGGCTTATTGCCCGGAGGGAAATCGATCACCGCGAAACGGGTGCCTTGAGCCGGCGGCGCGGTGCCGAGGATGCGCGCGCCCATGTCCTCGAAGTCCGTGCCGGCAGGCATCGTCGCCGGCGACTCGTCGGTGCACCAGATCATGGTCGAAACGGCCCCAGGGCCGGGAAACTTGGCATTAGTCGCCGCCGCATCGAGCATGACTTTCGCCACCTCACCCTCGTGACCAGTGATGACGCGGCGGATCGGCGGATAATTCGGCTTGGTATCAGTCACAATTATGCTCCCCGGAATTTAGATTTTTCGTTTGGCATGATTTTCCCAAAACCAGCTAGGCGGCGATGGTCTGGAAGTTCATCGGATAGGAATGCAGGCGCTTGGCACCGCTTTCGGTGATCACGACGGTCTCGGCGAAGACACAGCCGGTCTTGCCATCGTGAAATTTCGGATCGAACAGATCGATGTTGAACGCGAACACCATGCCGGTGCGGAATTCGTCGCCGAGCTTCTTCAGCGCCGCTTGATCGGCAGCGATAGCATGGTGGCGATAGCGCGGATATTCGAGTGAAGCGAGGCCGTGACCGTGAATGCCGGTCTCGCACATGCCGAAGCCTTGCGCGTGAATCACATCACGCACTTTATCCATCGCCACCGAGATCGGTTTGCCAGGAGCGAAATTCTTCATGCCCTCTTCGTAAGCCGCGACGCAGCCTTCGTAGATGCGGCGCTGCTCGGGCCTTGGATCTCCCAAAGAAAACGTGCGCTCGACATGGGTATAGTAGCCGCCGGTCTTGGGATGAATTTCACAGATGATGAGATCGCCGCGCGCCATCGGACGCATGGTCGGCACGCGAAATGGATGCGGATAGGGTAACGCATCGCAGGCCCAGAGGAACAGCGTCGGCTCCTCGCCGCCATTGGCGATCATCGTTTCCATCATGCCGCCGTAGACTTCCGACTCCTTCACGCCGGGCCTTGCCGTGTCGCGGCAGGTCGACAGCATCAGGTCGCCAAGCTGCGCGGCGCGCGCGAGGATCTGCAGTTCCTCATCGCTCTTCACCGTGCGCAGCATTTCCATCATGTCGTCGAGATTGATGAATTCCGCCTGCGGCAAAAGCTCCTTGAGCCGCGTGAAGACGTTGTGCGGCAGCCAGCCATCGGGGTCGAGCGGACCGGCCAAGCCGTCCATGCCGATGCGCGCTTTGGTGAGGCCGAGTTCGGAAAGGCGCTCGACCGGTGAATCCGCCCAGGTCTTGCGCCGCGGCCGCACGTCGGCGACCCAGTCCTGCGCTGCGCGCCAGCCGTCGATAAAGGTCGGCATCATCACATAAGATGTCGGCTCGCCATTGCGCGGAAACACCAGCACATTGAATTCGGCGTTGCCGCCGATCGGCGACAAATAGCGCGCATTGGCGGTGCAGAAATCCCACACCGCGGGCCAGCCCCACAGCACAAGACAATCGAGCCCGCGCGCATCCATTTCCTGGCGCGTCTTCGCCCAGCGGCGGTCGCGTTCGGCAAGCGACAAGCGAGGCAATTCCAGCTTTTCCCGCATCGTGAGCTCCGTTCTTAAGGCGGCCGTTCAATAACCCTGCGCGCGCATGCGTTCGAGGCTCTGCACATAGTCGGCCATTGCCGCGTCGAAATCATATTCCGGCTTGAAGCCGAGCTCCTTTTGCGCGCGGCTGACATCATAGACGCCGTGCGGTGGATAGGGCATGCCGAGGAAATTGTCGCCGGGCCCAATCTTGATATCCGCGCCGGGAACGTGCTTGCGCACGGCGGTAGCCATGTCGTTGAGCGTCAGCCCCTCGCCGCTGCCGATATTGTAGACGCGGCTCGGCACTTTGTCGGCCATGGTCGCGAGATAAACGCCGAGCGCGGAATCCTTGTTGTAGATGAAGTCATCCTTGGCTTCCGCGCCGTAAGGATGGTGGAACGGCTCGCCGTTGAACGGCGCTTCGACGATCTGGCTGGTGACACCCATTTTGCCGTGACGCGCCGTCTTGCCCGGCCCGTAGGTCGTGGCGAAACGCAGGACGGCGACATCGACGCCGAAATTGTTGGCGTAATAGATCGCGGTCTGCTCGCTCATGAGCTTGGCGCTGTCATAGATGCGCTGCGGATTTTTCGGCATGTCCTCGGGCATCGGCTTGTAGTGCGGCGGGCCGTATTCGCCGAGCACCGGCCCGTAAATGCCCTTGGCGCTGGTATAGACCACGCGCTTGATGTCAAAGAGACGCGCGCCTTCGAGCACGTTTACCGTGCCCATCACATTGACCTGGATGCTTTGCGCCGGATTGGCCGCCGACACGGCGCCGACGAAGGCCGCAGCATGAACAATGTGTGTGACGCCGTGACGCTTGATGACGTCGAGGAGCCGCGGCATATCGAGAATGTCACCGGATTCGAAGTCGATCTTGTCGGCGATGTCGCCGACCAGCCGACCGTCGTAGTGGCGCGCAAAGACCACCGGCCGGTGCCCTTCACGCACGAATTTCCTGCTGGTTTCAGCGCCAATAACGCCCATCCCGCCGGTGATGAGAACCTTCATGCGTTTCCTTCCCCGCGCCACTTGATCGATGGTTGGGCGGTTAATTAACTCGCGGGTGAGTTAAATATCCGCCTGAACACGCTGTCAAGTTGCCCCCCGCCTTAGCTACGTTTCTGGGGCCGCCTAAGGCTTCAGATAAGCCTTGATCATGTCGACGACGAGCGTCCGTCTGCGGCGCACGGCAGCGGCGCTGGTGACGTCGGTGTTGAAGATGACACCCAACGTATGGCGATTGGAGAACACAAAGAAGCCGAGCGCGCAGATCGACAGATAAAGGTCGAGCGGGTCGACGCCTTTGCGCAAAACGCCCGTCGCCTCGCCGCGCTCGAGCACCCGCTTGATCACGGAGATCAAGGGCGCGCGCAGTTCGGCGATGCGGCGCGACATTTTCAGATGCCGCGCGCGGTAAAGGTTCTCCATTTTGACGAATTCGACGTAGTGCGGATATTTGACGTAGTGCTCGAACTTCGCCTGCACCATCGCCGCGATCGCCTCGATCGGCCCCAGCGCATCGACATCGATCCGCTCCTCGACCTCGACCAGCTCGAAATAGGCGGCCTCGAGGGCTGCCAGATAGAGGCCCTCTTTGCTGCCGAAATAGTAATAAGTCATGCGCCGATTGGCGCCGGCGAGATCGGCGATGTCTTCGATCCGGGTGGCATCGAGCCCCTTGGCGGCAAATTCCTGCATCGCCGCCTGCAGAATGCGCGCACGGGTCGCCGCCGCATCGCGCCGCTTCACTTGTCGCTTTTCTTGGCGGCCGCTCTTTGCTCGCACCGCGGCACCCGACACCGCGCGGTGCTGTGCCTTGGGATGCCTGGATTGGGATGTAATGCTCATACTCGGTGTTAGCTCAGATACATTTATTTTCGTGATCGCAGGGATCGGCGGCTTGATCCGGTTTGCATCCCCCGCGCTCATGCGTCAACTGCCTAGGTTACCCGTTCTCCAGTGGGCTTTGCGGATTTTCTGGAACCTTTTTTGCTGCTGCGCGATCTTTTAGTCACGCGTCTTCTCATCGAGCGAGGCGACAATGGCCGACGAAACATCCCCTTCTCCCGGCCCCGATCTTACAAAAGGTGTTGCACCCGCTGACTTCGCCGATGGCAGGTTGCTTGGCCATGTCGGCGACGACGCCGTGCTTCTGGTTCAGGCTGGATCGGAGGTTTTTGCCGTTGGCGCCCATTGCAGCCACTATCACGGGCCGCTGGCTGACGGCGTCGTGGCGGGGACGTCCGTGCACTGCCCCTGGCATCACGCCCGCTTCGATTTGCGCAGCGGTGAGGCGTTGCAAGCCCCTGCCTTTGGCCCGATCGATTGCTGGAAGGTCGATCAGCGCGACGGCAAGATCTTCATCAAAGACAAGCTTCCGCAGCCGAAACCCCGATCGGCTGCGACGAAAAGCGGCGTCAACCGGATCGTCATCGTCGGTGGCGGCGCCGCGGGCTTCGCGGCAGCCGAAATGCTGCGGCGACGCGGCTTCAGCGGCAGCATCGCTATGTACAGCCAAGACAGCGCTCCGCCGGTCGACCGGCCCAACCTGTCGAAGGATTATCTCGCCGGCAGTGCGCCGGAGGACTGGCTGCCGCTGCGGCCGGATGCGTTTTACGCCGAGAGTGACATTGGGCTGCATCTCAACACCGATGTCACAAGTATCGACACCAAAGCGCGCGCGATCGTCGCCGGCGGCAAGACGATCGCCTTCGACAGGCTGCTGCTGGCGACGGGCGCCGAACCCGTTCGGCTCTCCTTCCCCGGCGCTGATCTGCCGCATGTCCATACGCTTCGCTCGCTGGCGGATTGCCGCGCCATCATCGCGCTGACCAAATCCGCGCGCCGCGCCGTGGTGATCGGCGCGAGCTTCATCGGCCTTGAAGCGGCGGCGGCGCTACGTACACGCAATATCGAGGTGCATGTCGTGGCGCCTGAGGAACGGCCGATGGAACGCATCCTCGGAGCGCAGATGGGAGACTTTGTACGCGCCCTCCATGAAGAGCACGGCGTCGTCTTTCATCTCAAGGACACTGTGACGGCGATCGACGCGAAGCGCGCCACGCTGAAAAGCGGTGGAACGATCGAAGCCGATCTCGTCGTGCTCGGCGTCGGCGTGCGGCCGCGCCTGAGTTTGGCCGAGCGAACCGGGTTGACACTCGATCGCGGCGTCCTGGTGACCTCAACGCTGGAGACAAGCGCGCCCGGCATCTATGCGGCCGGCGACATCGCGCGATGGCCCGATCCTCATAGCGGCGAAAATATTCGCGTCGAGCATTGGGCCGTCGCAGAGCGGCAAGGGCAAACCGCCGCGGTGAATATGATGGGGAACAACAAGCCCTTCGACGCTGTGCCGTTCTTCTGGAGCCAGCATTACGACATCCCGATAAACTATGTCGGGCACGCGGAACGCTGGGACGAGATCGCAATCGACGGCGACATCAAGGCGAAAGACTGCGTGCTCCGCTATAAGCGCAATGGCCGCGTTCTCGCGGTCGCTTCGATATTCCGCGACGTCGACAGTCTTCAGGCCGAACTGACGATGGAGCGAGAGGTGGTGAAGACACACAGCACTTAGCGCGATGCGCGAATGTTGCCGGCCGCAACCGAAGCCGCCACGCGACGGCCGCATTTCTAGTGGAAAACTAATGGCTTAACTGTGACTTGGATTGAGACGGCGCACCGGAGGGGGCAATGGTGCACGATCAGTTGCAGTGCGTGAGTCGCAGGTTCAGTTTTGGAATGTCGGCGTTAGAGACTTTTGTTCGGGTTCGTCAATACAAGGATCGCGCCGCCGAATTTTTCGAACTTGCGGCTCAACCGTTCAGCGATGAGGTACGCGCGCGCTACCTCGCGATCGCCGATCATTATATGGAACTGGCCGACTTCGAAATCCGCACCGACAGGCTCGGGCGGCAGAAGCGGCTCGAGCAGATGCGCGCCGAGCGTGAAAAGTCGCAGCGCGCGGAAATTGATCCGGTCACTCATTTGAAAGCGGATCCTGCGGAAGCGCCGCGCGCGCCAGAGGCAGCCAAGCCTCCCATCATCAAAAGCGCCAAGCGGCCTGCCCAGCGCGGAAGCACCGGCGGCGCGCAGATGGCGGCCCAAGCGGATTTTTCGGCCGTCAAATCCGCTCCGTAGGCGACAGCCTCGAACGTCACAGCACGCCCCGAAGCACCGGTCTCGCCGCCGTGCATGAAACGCGCACCGGCACCCGTGACTTGCATCGTATCATAATTTACTTTGTCAGCCGGAGGACGCCGATGACAAGTACACATAACAATAGCCCGCGAAAGAAAATGCGGCTGGGCGCGTTTTTCAATCCGACCGGCCACCACGTTGCATCGTGGCGGCACACTGAATCCCAAGCCGATGCCGGGATCAATATCGCGCATTACCGCGAACTGGCGCAGACCGCCGAGCGCGCCAAGTTCGACATGATCTTCCTTGCCGACAATGTCTGCGTTCGCAAGGCGCATATCGATGCGCTTTCCCGCTCGGCGCAATACATCGCCAATTTCGAGCCGATCACGCTGCTCTCGGCGCTGTCCGGCGCGACAGATCATATCGGCCTCGTCGCCACTGCGACCACGAGCTACAACGAGCCCTATCACGTGGCGCGCAAATTCGCATCGCTCGATCATATCAGCGGCGGCCGCGCCGGCTGGAATCTCGTCACTTCCGGCCAGCGGGAAGAGGCGCAAAATTTCGGCCGCGATGTGCATTACGAGCACGGCGAACGCTACGAACGGGCCCGCGAATTTGCCCAGATCGTCACGGCGTTGTGGGACAGCTGGGACGATGACGCCTTCGTCCGCGACAAGGCTAACGGGCTCTTTTTTAATCCGCAGGGCCTGCACACCCTCAATCACAAGGGTAAATTCTTTTCGGTGCGCGGCCCGCTCAACGTGCCGCGCTCGCCGCAGGGGCGGCCGGTCATCGTGCAGGCGGGCGGCTCCGACGACATGATCGATGTCGCCGCCGAATTCGCCGAGGTGATCTTCTGCGCGCCACTGACGATCGAAGCTGGGCAAAAGCTCTACGGTGATCTGAAGCAGGCCATGGCCCAACATGGCCGCGATCCCGGCGAAATGAAAATCATGCCTGGCCTCAGCACAATCATCGCCGAGAGCGAAAGCGAAGCGAACGAGAAATACGAGGAATTGCAGTCGCTCATTCATCCGATCGTGGCGCGTGAAATCCTCGGCACTATTCTCGGCGGCATCGACCTGTCGCAATATCCTTTCGACGGCCCGGTCCCCGAACATCTCGCCACCACCGCCACCAGCCAATACGCCGCCAAATCGGCAATCAATCTCGCCAAGCGCGAGAATCTCACCATCCGCCAGCTGGCGATGTGCATGGCGGGCGCGCGCGGCAAGGCGGTGGTCAAAGGCACACCAAGGCAAATCGCTGACATGATGGAAGAATGGTTCGTGTCAGGCGCGGCCGACGGCTTCAATATCATGCCGCCTTATCTGCCCGGCGGGCTCAACGATTTCGTCAAATACATTGTGCCCGAACTGCAGCGCCGCGGTTTGTTTCGCACCGAATATGAAGGCGCGACCTTGCGGGAAAATCTCGGGCTGCGGCGGCCGGAGAGCCGTTACCGCGAAGCTTCGGAGAGTGAAGCCCGGGCAAGTTGAAGCCACTCGTCCGCGCGCAGACGGTTCTGCGCGATAAATATCCGCGGTGCGCTGACGACCCCCTTGGCGAAAGCGGCCGGTAACCCTATATTTTGGATAGCTGTTATCCGGTTTGACCTTATTGTTTCCTCCTGGCGAACCGGTATAGTTCCAGCTCAGCGGACCAAAGCGCCGCACGAATTAAATGAGAAGGTGATGATGCGGCTCGTCATTGTGACGGGCCGTAGACCTTTTGGATTCGACGCTATGAGTATTCCGAACCGCACCGAACATATCCGGCTCACATCGCATCCCGAACCCGGGGCGAAGCTGCGCTTCCCGATCAAATGGGGCGCGGCCACCGCGCGCGAACGCGGTCCGATCATCGGCACGGTGTCGCATCCCGGCGACCGCAATGTGATCGGCAGCCATGGCGGCTCCTACTCGGTCTATCGTGCGCTCGCCGTTTCGTCCGGCGCGCTCGATCCGATCCGCCGCCCGGATCTCACCAACACTTATCCTGCGGCGGCGATCGGACCATTCCCGCAATGGAGCGAGCCCAAGCGCATCGTTTCGCTCGACCCGTGGGGGCATCTGGTCGCAGAGAATTTCAAGACTGAGATCGCCGAAGGCGTCGATATCCGGCCGACGATCGCCGTGACCCGTGCCCGGCTCGATCTTCCCGAAATGCAGGCCGCACTGAAGGCCAAGCGGCTCAAGAACGACGGCGAAGTCGTTCACGAGAATGGCAGTATTTCGGTGGTCAAGGTTGCGCTCGACCCGGTTTGGTATCTGCCCGGCATCGCCGAGCGTTTCGGCACCACCGAAAATTCGCTGCGCCGCGTGCTGTTCGAGCAGACCGCCGGAATGTTCCCGGAGCTGGTGACGCGGCCGGATCTTCAGGTCTTCCTGCCGCCGATCGGCGGCGCCACGATCTATCTGTTCGGCGACGTGAGCAAGCTCTCGAATCCGCGGACGCGGATCACCTGCCGCGTGCATGACGAATGCAACGGCTCCGACGTGTTCGGCTCCGATATCTGCACCTGCCGGCCTTATCTCATTCACGGCATCGAGGAATGCGCCCGCGAGGCGCAATCGGGCGGCCTCGGCATCATCATCTATAACCGCAAGGAAGGCCGCGCACTCGGCGAAGTCACGAAGTTCCTCGTCTACAATGCGCGCAAGCGGCAGGAAGGCGGCGACGCGGCGTCGGCCTATTTCGAACGCACCGAATGTGTTGCCGGCGTCCAGGACGCCCGCTTCCAGCAGTTGATGCCAGATTCTGTGCATTGGCTCGGGCTGCGGCGCATCGACCGCTTCGTGTCGATGAGTGACATGAAACACGATGCGCTGGTCTCGCAGGGCGTCGATATTGTCGAACGCATTCCGATCCCTGACGACATGGTCCCCGCCGACGCCCATGTCGAACTCGCAGCCAAGAAGGCCGCGGGCTATTACACGCCCGAGCCGCCGAAGCCGCAGGATCTGACCGACTCCGTCGGCCGCTCTCTCGATAAGTACTAAGCTTGCATTCGCTGTCTTCGAGCTCCGAAACTGCCAGCGCGCTGTCATTGCTGAGCGCGCAGGCCGTTCGCGAGCGCGCGCAGCGCATGCTGGCGATCGGGCTCGACGACAAGCTGCCGCATTTCCGCGTCGATATCGCCCGCCTTCCGGCGGCGGTCGACCTTGTGCTCGAGATCACGCGCAAGAATTATCCGTCGCTGGACGTTCCGTTCCACTCGCGCTGGCGTCACTTTGTCGCAAACGGCGATAACCGCTGGGCACCGCTCGATCGCGGCGCCAAGTGGCACAACGCCGCGGCACGCGGGCGCGCGGCCTTCGATCTCGCGATCGTCAGCGTCCTCCTCGACGCCGGCGCCGGACCACAATGGCACTATCGCGATCCGACGAGCGGACAAAACATCGGCCGATCTGAGGGCTTGGCACTCGCGAGTCTCGCCATGTTCGCGCAAGGCGCTTTCTCGTCCGATCCGAATAAGCCGCTGCAGGCCGATGCCGACGGACTCAAAAATCTTTCCAACGAGGCGCTGGCCGCCGGCTTTCAGATCGCCGAATCCAATCCGCTGGTCGGCGCCGAAGGTCGCGCGGATCTGCTGCGCCGGCTCGGAACGTTGGTGGCTAGCAAGCCTGAAATTTTCGGCCGGAATGACACGCCGCGTCCGGGCGGCTTATTTGATCATTTTGCCGCGCTGGCGAAGGGACGCAAAATTTCCGCGCCCACAATCCTTGCCGAGCTTCTGCGCCATCTCGGGCCGATCTGGCCGTCACGGCTAACGCTGGGCGGCGTGCCGCTCGGCGATTGCTGGCATCATCCATCGCTGACGACCAGCGATGCGACCAACGGGCTCGTGCCGCTGCATAAGCTGTCGCAATGGCTCGCCTATTCGCTGATCGAGCCGATGCAATGGTCCGGTATCGTGGTTGACGATATCGACGGACTGACTGGGCTGTCGGAATATCGCAACGGTGGCTTGTTCGTGGATGCCGGTGTGCTGCAGCTTCGCGATCTGGCCGATGCCGCGCGCGAGCACGCTGTCGATTCAACTTTGGTGGTCGAGTGGCGCGCACTGACCGTGGCCCTGCTCGACAAGCTCGCCGATGAGATGCGCCGGCGGCTCGCCATGGATGCAAATGCGCTGCCATTGGCGAAAGTTCTGGAAGGCGGCACCTGGGCGGCGGGCCGCGCCATCGCGCGGCAGAAGCGCAGCGATGCCTCACCGCCGCTCAAAGTCATCAGCGACGGCACAGTTTTCTAAGCACGTTTGGAGAGAGTCATGGATGGCGTCACCATCGTCAAGCATCCTTTGGTCCAGCACAAGCTGACGCTGATCCGCGACAAGGATCTCTCGACCAAATCGTTTCGCCAGCTGCTCAAAGAGATCGGGATGCTGTTGTGCTACGAGGTCACGCGCGACCTGCCGCTGACGAATGTCGAGATCGAAACGCCGATGGCGCGCATGGTGTCGCCGAAGATCGCCGGCAAGAAGCTCGTCTTCGCGCCGATCCTGCGCGCTGGCGTGACCTTCGTCGACGGCATGCTCGATCTCGTGCCGGCCGCGCGCGTGGCGCATATCGGCCTTTATCGCGAGCCGGAATCCTTCGCCGCCGTCGAATATTTCTTCAAGGCACCGTCCGATCTTGAAGAACGGCTGGTGATTGTCGTCGCACCGGTAATTGCCACGGCGAACACGGCATCGGCTGCCGTACTGCGGCTCAAGGAACGCGGCGCGAAAGATATCCGTTTCGTGTGCCTCATTGCGTCGCCCGCAGGCATCGAAAGATTGCGCGGCGAGCATCCCGACGTGACGATCTGGGCAGCGGCCGTCGATGACGGCCTCAACAAGGAGGGCTTCATCCTTCCCGGTCTCGGCGACGCCGGCGACCGCGCTTACGGCACGAAATAGCCGCCCTGGTCGGCTGGCGGCTGCCATCCAACCGTGGCAAAAATCTTAGATATTCCAACGTCATAGCCGCGCTTAGCTTTGCGCTGCACCGCGGTCACGCATAGCCCTTGTGCAAAAAGCTTCAAGCTTAAAGGTTTAAGATTGAAATAATTTGGCGCCGGTGTCATGTTTGGGCACCCTTCGACCAACACTTGGCGGCGGCAGATGAAGATTGCTTGCCTCGGCGGCGGCCCAGCCGGCCTCTATTTCGCGATCAGCATGAAGCTGCGCGATCCCGCACACGACATCACCATCTTCGAACGCAATCGGCCCGACGACACGTTCGGCTGGGGCGTCGTGTTCTCCGATGAGACCTTCGACAACATCACCGCCAACGACCCGGTGAGCGCCGCGACCATCCGCGCGCATTTCGCCTATTGGGACGACATTGCCGTGCACTATCGCGAGCAGCGCATCGTCTCCAGCGGCCACGGCTTTTCCGGCATTGGGCGCAAGCAGCTGCTGATGTTGCTGCAAGAGCGGGCGCGGCAGCTCGGCGTCACGCTGCGCTTTCAGACCGAAATCGCCGATCCAAACGAGATCGCCAAAGACTACGACATGGTCGTCGCAGCCGATGGCTTGAACTCCAGGACACGCGCGCAATTCGCCGAATTCTTCAAGCCCTCGATCGACACCCGCAAGAACAAATTCGTCTGGCTCGGCACCAAGCAGAAATTCGACGACGCCTTCACCTTCATCTTCGAGGAGACCGAGCACGGCTGGATCTGGGCGCATGCCTATCAGTTCGACGCCGACACCGCGACCTTCATTATCGAGTGCTCGGAGGCGACCTGGGAGAAGTTCGGCTTCGGCGCGATGAGCCAAGAGGAGAACTCTCGCGTCTGCGAGCGGATCTTCGCCAAATATCTCGGCGGTCACAGCCTCATGTCGAATGCGGCCCATATCCGCGGCTCAGCCTGGCTGAACTTCCCGCGCGTGCTGTGCGAGAAGTGGTCGCACGGCAATATCGTGCTGATGGGCGATGCCGCGGCGACCGCGCATTTCTCCATCGGCTCCGGCACCAAGCTCGCCATGGAGAGCGCGGTGGCGATGGCGGACTATCTGCATAGCGAGCCGACGCTGGAGGCGGCGTTCGCGAAATACGAAGATGCGCGCCGCACCGAGGTTTTGCGCCTGCAATCGGCGGCGCGCAATTCGCTGGAATGGTTCGAGGATGTCGACCGCTATCTGCATCTCGATCCGGTGCAGTTCAACTATTCGCTGCTGACGCGCTCGCAGCGTATCAGCCACGAAAATCTGCGGCTGCGCGACAAGGCCTGGCTCGAGGGCGCGGAAGCCTGGTTCCAGCGCTTCGCCGGCGCCAGCGACAATCGCGTGCGGCGGCCGATGTTCGCGCCGTTCAAGCTGCGCGACATGACGCTGAAAAACCGCATCGTCGTCTCGCCGATGGCGCAATACAAGGCTGTCGACGGTTGTCCGACCGACTGGCATCTCGTGCATTACGCCGAACGCGCCAAGGGCGGCGCCGGCCTCGTCTGCATCGAAATGACCTGCGTGAGCCCGGAAGGCCGTATCACGCCAGGCTGCACCGGTCTGTATGCGCCCGGGCATGAAGCGGCTTGGAAGCGTGTTGTCGACTTCATTCACGCCGAGACGGATGCGAAAATCTCCTGTCAGCTTGGGCATTCTGGCGCCAAGGGTTCGACCCAGCTCGGCTGGCAGGAGATGGACGCGCCGTTGCATGACGGCAACTGGCCGGTGATGTCGGCCTCGGCGACAACTTGGTCAGAGCGCAATCAGCGCGCGCGGGCGATGAACCGTGCCGACATGGATCGCGTGCGCGAGCAATTCGTGACCGCGGCGCAGATGGCCGACCGGGCCGGCTTCGACATGCTCGAACTGCATTGCGCGCATGGCTATTTGCTTTCCTCTTTCATCACGCCGCTGACCAATCTGCGCACCGACGAATATGGCGGCTCGCTGGAGAACCGCATGCGCTATCCGCTGGAAATCTTCCATGCGCTGCGTGCCGTGTGGCCGGCCGGGAAGCCCATCTCAGTACGCATCTCCGCCTGCGATTGGGTCGGTCCCGAGGGCATCGAGCCGAAGGACGCCGTCGCGATCGCCCGCATGCTGCAGGAGGCGGGCGCCGACATTTGCGACGTCTCGGCGGGCCAGACTTCTATCCGCGCCCGGCCGGTCTATGGCCGCATGTTCCAGACGCCGTTCTCAGACCGCATCCGCAATGAGACTGGCATGGCCACGATGGCCGTCGGCAATATTTTCGACCCCGATCACGTCAATTCGATTCTGATGGCCGGCCGCGCCGATCTGGTCTGCCTGGCGCGGCCGCATCTGGCCGACCCGTATTGGACGCTGCACGCCGCAGCGAAATTTGGGGATCGTGGCGAATCGTGGCCCCTGCCCTATCATCCTGGACGCGACCAGCTCTATCGAATCTCGCATAGTGCTGAGCCGACAGCCCAGGCGGTGTGATAATGACAAATCTATCGGGAAAGCATGCATTGGTAACCGGCGGCGGGAGCGGCATCGGCGCCGCGA
>DATAQN010000087.1:0-4059 GCA_036264635.1 Xanthobacteraceae bacterium
TAGAGCGCCTGGTCCGGGCGCGCGAGCCCGATCGCATCGTCCTTGAAGAATACCAGCCGCTGCAGATGCACTTCCTTGACGCCGGTTTCGGCAGCAATACGGACGAAGTCCGGCAGCTCCTCGATTGTTTCGCGCAAGCCCGTCAGCCAGGCCGAAACGCGCGGCTTGTCGTGGCCTTCGCGCTCCTGCAGGTCGCGGAACGCTTTCACGTTCTTGACGATGCGATTGAAGTAATTCTTGCCGCGGACGGCGCGGTAGGATTCCGGATTCGACGCATCGAACGAGACACGCAATTCGTCCAAATCCGCGGCGATCAGCGCCCGGCCGTTCTTCTCGTTGAGCACGGTGCCGTTGGTATTGAACAGGACATAGGTGCCGCGGTCCTTGAGATAGCGCACCATGCGCGGCAAGTGCTTCACCAGCATCGGCTCGCCGACGCCATGGAGCACGGCGCGCTCAAGTCGCGGGATCTGATCGACGATCGAAGTGAACAGCTCCCAGCTCATGTCGGCCGGCGGCTCGAGCTCCTCATAGGTGCGCGGGCAGGTGGTGCACAACAGATTGCAGCGATTGGTCGTCTCCAGATAAAGACAAACCGGCTCACGTTCCGGAGTCTCGCTGTCCGCCCGCACGTTCTCGAAATAGCGCCGGGGATTGATCGTCGGCTTGGCGGAAGTGGTTTGCATTCGATCTCGCCTGTTGAATTCGCACAATCAGATCAAGCACGCGCACCCGCGGCCTGCAGCACGGTACGCCGGCCGCCGAAATCGTGCTTGCGCGACAATTCAGCTACCAGTTTCGCGGTTTGAAACGCATAATGCGGAGCGTGCGGCGCAAGCCGCGGCCCGGCAAAATCGTCGCCGGATAATTCCGCATGCAGCCGCTGCAGGCCCTCGATGTCGTCGACGTCGTACCAGACCGGTAAAGTGTGGACTTCAAGTCCGATTTCACGCGCGCGTTCGTGCGTCTGCGCGGCGACACGTTCCGTGCTCCAGTCGATATTGTCGAACATGTGACGGTGGGCGGTCTTGAGCCCGAGCAGATAATAGCCGCCGTCGCTCGACGGCCCGAGCACGGCCCGGTCGCCCGGTTGCGCCAGCACTTGCGCGGTCTCGATCAGGAGCGCCGTCGGCAGAGTCGGACTGTCGGCGTTGAGAACCACGGCCGCACCATGCCCGCGGCCGAGGAGGTGTGAAATCGTGTGAAACAGGCAATCGCCGAAATTCGGCAACCAGGCGCCGACCAGCCCGATCGATTGCGGCAGCGTCTGGCGGAAAAATTGCTCCGCCCCAGGCGGACCGTAGGCCGCGTAGCCGGCGATGCCAGCCTGTGGGGCCGCGTGCCGTGCAGCGAGTGACAGATTGTCGGCGACGTCGCGAAGAAAGGCAGTATTGAGATTGGCCGCTTCGTCGAAAGTCAGCGGCGGGACGAGGCGCGTCTTGGCGTGTCCTGGCACCGATGCCTTAGCCATGAAGGCGATGCCGCAAAAAGCGGGTGCGGACTCAGCCGGCTTGGATGAGGTCGATAGAGATTTCGCGTTGAACCGATCAGCGCGATTCATGCAGCGGCCCCCTTGCAATAAACACGCGACGCCTTGCTTGCCAAGGCGGCCCGCAAAGCGCCAATCACTTCCGTTTCACGCGAGACAATTCGCGAAACACCAAAAAGTTATCTGCTTCACAAAGTCGTGATAGCAAATCTTCTTCAGTACGCAATCATCGCCGCGCCAGCGCGATGTGGACACTATCACCGTCGGTAAGCACGGAGCCACCGCTACGCTGCCATTCCGGCATCTGCCACGCCGGCGCGCTCGCATAGGCGGTACGCGGCCAATCGAGGGAAGCGACTTCCCGGCCGAACACGCCCAGCACGGCGATCGGGACCAGAACCTGTCGTGAACCGAAGCCGAACCAACCGCAGCAATCGACGACGACATCGATCTGCCCCTGCGCCGTCCGCACGACGTGCCGGATGTTACCGATGGTACGGCTGTCATTGTCGCTGACCCGCGCACCGATCAGCGCGCCGACACGGATGGGCTGCGGATAGCGGTGTTTCATGCGCTCATCTTCAGCCATATGCGCCGCGGCCATCGCCATGTCTTTATCGCCCATGCCGGTCGGCGGAATATTGGCCTGCGCCAATACGACGGAATGCCCCGCAACCTCGCCGAATGTCGTCGCCTTTGCCGAGACCAACACCAAGCCGGCGCCGATCAGGATGGCGGCCGCGGCAAACTGCAATTTCATGGTGGTGAACTCCCGATCAAAAACGCCCCGCGAATTTGTGAAGTGTTGTTTGTTGCGGACCAGATACTGCAACCGTAGTGTCGAGAAGTCGCTTCAATAAGTCGTGTGCGCAAAAGTCGTCGTATCACGAACGCTCATACACTGGCGCTATCGAATCAATAGCCCAAATACGTGGGCCCTATACAGTAGCCTCATTACAGTTCTGTGTTTCATCCCGCGATCGGGGGATCTCATGTCGATGCCGGCCGTCACTGCAGCGCAGCCCGTCCACGCACCTCGTCCACACCGCCTCCACCCTTTGCCGCTGCGCATCATGCATTGGATCAATGCGATTGCGATTTTCATCATGATCGGTAGCGGCTGGAAGATCTATAATGACGACGTGATCTTCGGCTTCCTGCACTTTCCCGATTGGATCGTGATCGGCAAATGGGCGCAACACGGGCTGCAATGGCATTTCTTCGGCATGTGGATTTTCGTGCTCAACGGACTTGCTTATCTGAGCTACGGCATCGCTACCGGCCGCTTCCGGCGAAAGCTGTTTCCGATCTCGATCCGCGAGATTCTCACGACCGTCGGTGAGGCGCTAAGCTTCCGTCTGCGCCACGACGATCTTACCCATTACAATGCGGTGCAGAAAATCCTCTATCTCGGCGTCATGTGCATCGGGATCCTGATCGTGATCTCGGGCCTCGCGCTGTGGAAGCCGGTGCAGTTTTCCGAGCTCGCAGCTTTGTTTGGCACGTTCCAGACCATCCGGCTGGTGCACTTTCTGTGCATGTCGGCGATCGTCGGTTTCATCCTGATCCACGTGTCGCTGGCGCTGCTGGTGCCGCAGAGCCTCGTCGCCATGGTCACCGGCGGTCCGGTCGTGGACGACGGCGCGGCGGAAACCAAAGCCGCGCACTGACGAATTTCTCACCCGATCACAAACCCGCGCGGGGCGCATGATGTTTCGATCCCGATCCTTGTTCCGGCCGAAGAAGCCTGTCGATCAAAGCGTGCTCAAAGACAACCGCAAGCTCGTCCGAGACCTCAACCAGAACATCAATCGCCGCGGCCTGTTGCGCGGCGCGGTGAGCCTGGGCGCGCTGACCATGCTGACCGGCTGCGACGTCACCGAGGATGATTCGGTGCAGAAAGTGCTGCGCGCGGTTTCGGCTTGGAACGACGGCACCCAAGAACTGATCTTCCGTTCCAATCATCTGGCGCCGACCTTCAGTCCGTCACAGGTCGTCAAGCCCGCGCGTTTCAACGCCTATTACGACATCGAGGACGTCAAACCGGTCGACGGCGCGAGCTGGACGCTCGAATTGGCCGGCCGCATCGCCGACAAGCGGCCGTGGACGGCGCAGCAGATTTATCAGTTGCCGGAGCAGGAAATCATCATCCGGCATGTCTGCGTCGAGGGCTGGGATTACATCGGACAATGGTCCGGCGTGAACCTGAAGAGCTTCTTCGAGCGCGTCGGCGCCGATCTCAATGCGAAATACGTCTATTTCATCTGCAACGACGACTATACCGAGAGCATCGACATGGCGACCGCGCTGCATCCGCAGACGCTGCTCGCCACCAAATATGCCGGCGACATTCTGGCCGATCCGTTCGGCTATCCGCTACGGCTGCGCACCTCGACCAAGCTCGGCTACAAGAACGCCAAATGGATCAAGGCGATCGAAGTGACCAACGATTTCCGCGAGACATTCTGGAGCAAGCAGGGCTTTAATTGGTTCGCGGGAATTTAGTTGGCTTTCACGTAAATCCTCCAACGCCCCCCGCGCGCTTCGGCGAGGCGGTAGAGCGGGCTTGC
>DATAQN010000146.1:0-4017 GCA_036264635.1 Xanthobacteraceae bacterium
CCTGTTATTGGACGCATCGAGCAGCTCCGCCGAGAGCCGCTCCGTCATTGTTTTCTCATTGCGTTCGCGCGCCGCGGAAATAATCCAGCGGATGCCGAGCGCCTGGCGCCGCGAGGTGCGCACCTCGACCGGCACCTGATACGTGGCGCCTCCGACACGGCGCGAGCGCACCTCGATCGACGGCATCACATTGTCGAGCGCCTGCTCGAATACGGCGATCGGATTCTGCCGGGTCTTGCCTTCGATGATGTCGAACGCGCCATAGACGATATTCTCCGCCACCGACTTCTTGCCGGCGTGCATCACCGAATTCATGAACTTGGTGACGACGACGTTGCCGAATTTGGGATCCGGCAGGATGTCGCGTTTATCGGCCCTGTGGCGACGGGACATTTCGTTACTTCCTTCGTCTCACGTTCCTTCAGGAACGCAAAACGACCCATTACTTGGGTCGCTTTGCTCCGTATTTCGATCGCCGCTGCTTGCGGTTTTTCACGCCTTGCGTATCGAGCACACCGCGCAGGATGTGGTAGCGCACGCCCGGCAAATCCTTCACGCGGCCGCCGCGGATCATCACCACCGAGTGCTCCTGCAGATTGTGGCCCTCGCCGGGAATGTAGCCGATCACTTCGAAGCCGTTGGTCAGCCGCACCTTGGCGACTTTGCGCAGCGCCGAGTTCGGCTTCTTCGGCGTCGTGGTGTAGACGCGGGTGCAGACGCCGCGCTTTTGCGGAGACTGCTGCAACGCCGGCACCTTCTTCTTCGCGCGCTGCGTCACGCGCGGCTTGCGAATGAGCTGGTTAATGGTCGGCATCCGTCGTCTTCACTCCAATGAGGGCTCGCGCCCATTGCGCCGCTGACGCGAATCCATCCGCGCAAAACCAAACCGCGCCATCCGCTTCCCGGGGCGGAGCGGCGCTTGGCCTTGGCAGAGGACCGCACGGCGGCGCGGTCATGCACCGATGATCTGACCTTCCGAAGTCAGAGGCAGCGTTTGAGCTTCCTTCGTCGAGGCGTCACGCCGCGGCCGACGAGCCTAGAAAGTAATTACTTTCAAAAGCTTATGGGGCCTGGCAGGCCGTTCCGACTGGCGAAGCTCACCGCCTGCCGAAAAGTGGGCGGTATGTATCGGCGCTACCGCCCCAAGTCAAGCCGATATGGGCATAAAAGCGCGATGGCGCAAGCATTTCCGCCCCCTGCGCCGAGATCGAAAGCAAGCTCCGGTGGTTTCGCCGCCGTTTCGGCTTGGCGCAGCGAGCACGCGCTTCTCGGCGCTACGCCGGATCTAAGCCCTTGGCACGCATGAGTTGTTTTGCTTGCGCATCACGCATGAAGGCGAGGAAATGTGTCGCCGCCTGCGCATCGGGCGCGCGCGGCGACACACCAGGGGCATAGATAATGACATTTTGCAGCTCGGCCGGCAGCGGGCCGACCAATTCCGCGCCCGCAACCGGCAGGATGGCGATGATCTGCTGCATGCCGAGCTCGGCCTCCCCGCGCGCGACGAGTTCGGCCACAGGACCGCTGGTGAGCTTGACCTTGGCCGCGACCGCCGCGGCGATCCCGAGCTTGCCAACAGGTCGGCGACATAGGCCCCGCTCGGGCCGTCGCTATAGGCGATGGAGCGCGCTTGCAGGAGCGCACGCCGCAATGCCTCGACGCTGCCGATGTCGGGCTTCGCCGCACCGGTGCGGACCGCAAGACCGACTATCGAGCACGCCACATCGGCCGCGCTATCGCGAACGATCGCGCCGAGTGCGATCAAATCGTTAAGTTCAGGCCGCGGCAAAATCGCAATATCAAAGACCGCACCGTTCTGGATCGCACGTTTAAAGGCAGCGCTGAGCTGGAATTGGATATCGGCCGTCACGTCATGCGTGCGAGCGAACAGCGGCACCAGTTCGCGCAGCAGCGGCCGCATGGCGCCGCCGCTGAGAATTCTGATTTTTGTCGCCATCGGCGAATTCTATTTCGGCTTTCATGGCGTGAAAGCCGAAATAGACGCCAGTGCACGACTTTATCAGTGTGCGGGCGCAATGCCGTGCTGGAGCCGCCGGCCCCCCGATCGGCTTCGAGCCCTCCGGCGCAACTGCCAAAGCGACAGACCGTGTAGGATTAGTGACAGCGGCACCGCGAAGGCGGGCGTCATCACCGTCGGATAGCTCGTAGCGAGGACGTCGGGATGATCAAGCGCCAGCGCCTGCAATGGCCCGGGCGAGGAGAGAAAGCCCAAGGTCAGCGCGTCTACGAGGTCAAGAATGCCGAAAATATTCCAGGCGACCGCCAAGGCCACGCCGCCGGGGCGACCCGACGCTAGATAGAGCGCGACGGGGATGGCGAAGAGACCGACGACCACATCGCCGATACCGGCCGGCAGCGCGAACACGCCGGGAATGGCTCACCGAGCCATAGGACAATGAAGTTACCACCGATCACACGATAGACCTGGAGCGCAATCAGCCACCCAAGCGGCGCCGCATCGACGGTCGCGGCAATACGGCGTGAACTCATCAAGCCAATCAGGCCGATCAGGACCGGCACAGCAACCGCAATGGGAAGTGGCGATATGATGCCGGGCCGTGCCTGAAAAGCTCCGGCCTCGGCCAAATTCCAGACCACCCCAAGCCAGAGCGCCAAAGGCACCGCAACCGCCAGCCAGGTGACGATCATCCGCTCGCCCGGCATCAGCGTCAGGCGGCGTAGCGCAAGCCAGAGGCCCGACAACAGCGCAATCACGATCGCTGGCCGAATGATCGCGATCAAGAACGTGTAGAATTGCAGATAACTCGCCACATCCGCGTGCATGGCCAATCTCCAGTGACTTGCTAAGACATAGTCTATATATATTTAGTAGTCAATAGCTGAATTATATCCTTTGCGCTATAATCGGAACTGGCCAGACGAAACGGAAGCAAATGCCCGAGACTTACGGGTTAGACTGCCCCTTGGCGCGCACGCTCGATATCGTCGGCGAACGCTGGACTGTGCTGATCCTGCGCGATCTGTTTCTGCACGGACCGCAGAAATTCCAGGATTTCCAAACTTCGTTGTCGGGCATCAGTCCGAACATCTTGTCGGCGCGATTAAAGCGGCTGGAAGAAGCAGACATCATCGAACGCCGCTTCTACACCGAACATCCGCCGCGGGCGGAATATGTGCTGACCGCCAAAGGCCGAGAACTCGGACCGGTCCTTAAGGCACTGCGCGGCTGGGGCGAACGACACACCAGCGCGGAATGAATTTTGGTTAGCTCATGCTCTGAGGCGAAATAACAAAAGGGCCGCCCAGCGGGCGGCCCTGCGATTTTGTAACAGTCAGCGAAATTACTCCGCTGCCGGCAGCGCCGCGGGCTCGGCCGCGGCCTCGGCTTTCACCGCAGCCTCCTTCTCGCGTTCGGCGAGGATGAGCGCATCGCGCTTGATTGCGATCTCGCGGAGCTTGTTCATCATCGCGCCGGTTCCCGCCGGGATCAGCCGGCCGACAATGACGTTTTCCTTCAGACCGTCGAGCGTGTCGATCTTGCCGTTGACCGCGGCCTCGGTGAGCACGCGCGTCGTTTCCTGGAACGACGCCGCCGAGATGAAGGATCGCGTCTGCAGCGACGCCTTGGTGATGCCGAGCAACACCGGATGCGCGGTAGCGGGCTTCTTGCCTTCCACCACCACCCGCGCATTGACCTCGTCGAACTCGATCTTGTCGACCTGTTCGCCCTGGATCAGATCGGTCTCGCCGGAGTCATCGATCTCCACCTTCTGCAGCATCTGGCGTACGATCACTTCGATGTGCTTGTCATTGATGCTCACGCCCTGGAGCCGGTAGACGTCCTGGATCTCGTTGACGAGGTAGCCGGCAAGCTCCTCGACCCCTTTGATCGCCAGGATGTCGTGCGGCGCCGGATTGCCTTCGACGATGAAGTCGCCCTTCTCGATCACGTCGCCGTCCTGCAAGTGAATGTGCTTGCCCTTCGGCACGAGATATTCCCGGGCCTCCTCGTCCTTGTCCGCCGGCTCGATGGTA
>DATAQN010000164.1:0-2138 GCA_036264635.1 Xanthobacteraceae bacterium
TCGGCGGAGAGTTTGTTCGGGTCGCCGGGGTGATCGGAGAAGCGGTGGTGATTGCGATGCCGATTGACCCAGCTGACCGGATCGACGTAAATGCCGAGCGTGTTGTTGAGCAGCACGAGGGCCTTGATGAACCAGGGCTTATAGTCCAGCGCGCCATGCGCTATTCCCATATGGATCACGTCGGAGAGGTACAGCCCGGCGAGCAACCAGACGAAGAGGATGTACAGGATTCCTATGCCGGCGCCTTTCAAAGGGCCCAAGGCTTCCGGAGCGAAAAGGGCCGAGGCGGCCACACTGAGCGCCAGGATCGCGAAGCCGATTGCGTTATATGTTTTCATCCCATCCCTCTTCCGTGATGCGCGCGAGCAGATGTTGCCGTGCCGGGAGGATGGGGTCAATCGAACCTTGAGTCTGCCTTTTTGCTCGAAAGAGCGGGTGCGTGACGTCGCTCATGGAATTGCAGCGGAGCGTCCCCGCGTGGCGATTTAGGAGGACCTCGCGCATACTCTGATGATGGATTGGCGAAATCATATCAGCACTGATCCGGCCATCTGCCACGGGAAAGCCTGCATTAAGGGGACTCGGATCCTGGTCTCCACAGTGCTAGATAACTTGGCGGCCGGTCAATCGGCTGGCGACATTATCGGGTTCTATCCGACATTATGCGAAAACGATGTGGCGGCAGCCATTGCCTACGCAGCTGAATTGGCGCGTGAAATTCTCGTCATGGACCGCCATTCCGCGCAGCTGAATGCCGAGATGAGCGACGCGCTTTCGTTCCAGACAACCTTCGCGGATGAATCAGCCGCCACCCGTACGCCACTTCCATCAGGGTGATAGCTCCTCGCACATCTTGCCTTTCCGCGACGAGCGCGCCTTGCAGTGATTCGTAAAATCGCCGCGCCCTAAAATTGTCGCGCAGCACCCAGACGCTGGCGCCGAGATGTCCGCGTCCGGATAGATTGGCTGCCATGGCGTTCATCAATTCCCGCCCGAAACCCCGTCCTTGGCAGGCGCGCAATATATAGAGCGCGCTGATTTCCCCGCCATATCCATCCGCAGCCAGGCTGGCAGTGCGTTGCGCACAGCAGGCGCCGAATCCCGCAATCTCAGTACCGAGTTCGACAACATAGACAGCGGTGTCATTCGCCTTGGATGGCTCGTCCAGAATTTGTTGCCTTATTAAAGATTGCTTAACTAGCCGCAAGCTTATTAAAGCAAAGACCGTCTCCCTTTAACAGTGTATGGCGACCGGCGGGCTGCTCTCTCACCGACGCTAGGGCAGTCTCTTTTCAGGCGTATCCGCTTAGTCGCGGGCCGCCTTTAGGCGCGCCCGCTCAAGCGCTCGGCGGTAATCATCGCCACAAATCCGCCGGCGCAATAACTGAGCAGCCGTCGGCGGGCGGACTCCAAATCCTTTGCGCGGCAAAGTCCTTCGGACAGGCGGTCGACCCGCTCGGTGCCGGACAGGGCCAGCATCATGGAGCCTGCGAGGAAGTTATAGGCCCAATAGAGTTCCTTTTTGGGGCTGCCGGGCACGGCCCTTTGCAAGATATCGATGAGCTCATGCACGTTGTCATCGAAGAAGCGATGAATGATCTCGCCGCCCCAGGGGGTGTTGTCGATCTGCGCGACCAGCGCGAAATAGCTCTTCCATCCCGGATCCCCGTGCAGCGACAGATCGATCATGGGATTGATGAATGCGGCCACGGCACCTTCGACGGTGACGGCGCCGGTTCCCTCGACGTAGGCGCGCAGCGAATCGCGGCGGACGGATACCAACGGCCGCGCGCGCCGCTCGAAGACGCCATCGAAGAGACCCGATTTATTTTCGAAGTGATAGTAGATGAGCGCGACATCGACGCCGGCAGCGTCGGCGACCTGGCGGGTGGTCACGCCATAAAATCCGCGCTCGGCGAACAACGATTCGGCCGCGTCCAGGAGCCGGCCGCGGGCCTTTACCCCCTCATCGCTTTGCTTGGGACGTCCTCGCCCCGGTTTCTTGCGGCTTTTCGCGAGCGCCTTGTGGTCGAGTTTGGTCACTGCTCCCTCCGCATTTTTCTGCATTGTGACACCGCGGTGTCGGCTTGAAGGCACGCGATGCCGCCAAATTTAACAATCGCTGAATAATAGCCCTT
>DATAQN010000217.1:0-7540 GCA_036264635.1 Xanthobacteraceae bacterium
CTGATCAATCCGCAGATGGAGCCGGTCGGCACCCGCATCTTCGGCCCGGTGCCGCGCGAGCTGCGGGCCAAGAACCACATGAAGATCATCTCGCTCGCCCCCGAGGTGCTGTGATGGCGGCCAAGATTAAAAAGGGCGATACGGTGATCGTGATCACCGGACGCGACAAAGGCAAAAGCGGCGAGGTGCTGGAAATGCACCGCGATGATGACCGCGTGCTGGTGCGCGGCATCAACATAGTCAAGCGGCACCAGCGCCAGAGCGCGACGCAGGAAGGCGGCATCATCTCCAAAGAGGCGCCGATCCATCTGTCGAACGTGGCGCTGAGCGATCCGAAGGAAGGCAAGCCGACCCGGGTCGGGTTCAAAATCGTGGGCCAGGGCGAGGAGCGCAAGAAAGTGCGCGTCGCCAAGCGCTCGGGAGTCGAGATCGATGGCTGACAAGGAAGACAAGCAAGCCAAAGGCGCCAAGACGGCTGACAAGGCGCCGCGCGGGGCAAAACCCGGCGCCGACGACGCCGTAAAGGCGAAGGCCGGCAAAGGCGATCAGGGCGGCGAGAAGAAAGCCCCCAAGGCGGCCAAAGGTGAAGGCGCAGCCAAGGGCGAGTCCAAAGGCGCTCCGAAGGCGCCGCGGGCGCCGGAAGAGCGCGTGCCCGCGCGGCTCAAGGTTCAATTTGAGGAGACGATCCGCAAGAAGCTTGGCGAGCAGTTCGGCTTCAAGAATCGTTTCCAGATTCCGCAGCTCGACAAGGTCGTCATCAATATGGGCATCGGCGAAGGCGTCGCCGACCGCAAGAAAGTCGACAATGCCGCGGCCGATCTCGCGATGATCGCCGGCCAGAAGCCGGTCATCACCCGCTCGCGCAAGTCGATCGCAACCTACAAGCTGCGCGACGGCCAGGCGATCGGCTGCAAGGTGACGCTGCGTAATGCGCGCATGTACGAATTCCTCGACCGTCTCATCAATATCGCGCTGCCGCGCGTGCGCGATTTCCGCGGGCTCAATCCGAAGAGCTTCGACGGCCGCGGCAATTATTCCCTCGGCATCAAGGAGCACATCGTGTTCCCCGAGATCGACTACGACAAGGTTTCCGACGTGTGGGGTATGGACATCACGGTCTGCACCACCGCGCGCACCGACGACGAAGCGCGCGCTTTGTTGACGGCGTTCAATTTTCCGTTCCGGCAGTGAGGCCGAAGAGGACCTCAGACGCGGGACGATAGGAGCACGACGAAATGGCGAAGAAGAGCTCGATCGAGAAGAACAACCGGCGCCGCCGGATGTCGAAGAAGTTTTCCGGCCGGCGGGCGCGGCTGAAGGCGATCGTCAACGACAAGGACAGGCCCGTCGAGGAGCGCTTCGCGGCAAGCTTGAAGCTTGCCGAATTGCCGCGCAATTCCTCGGCCACCCGCGTCCGCAACCGCTGCGAACTGACCGGCCGCCCGCGCGCCTATTATCGCAAGCACAAACTGTCGCGCATTGCACTCCGCGAGCTCGGCTCGAAAGGGCTGATCCCGGGCCTGGTGAAGTCGAGCTGGTAAGGAGGATCGCACAATGCCTATGAACGATCCCGTTGGCGATCTGTTGACCCGCATCCGCAATGCGCAGATGCGCAACAAGTCCAAGTGCACGAGCCCGAATTCGAAGCTGCGCGAGAGCGTGCTCGAAGTGCTCAAGAACGAAGGCTATATCCGCGGCTACGCCGTGGTCGAGAAAGACGGCCGCGGGGAGCTCGAGATCGAGCTGAAATATTTCGACGGCGAGCCGGTCATCCGCGAGATCGCGCGGGTGTCCAAGCCCGGCCGCCGCGTCTACACCTCGGTCAAGAACATGCCGCGGATCAATAACGGCCTCGGCGTGACCATCGTCTCGACGCCGAAGGGTGTCATGGCCGACCACGATGCCCGCGACGCCAATGTCGGCGGCGAAATCCTGTGCACGGTGTTCTGATGTCTCGTATCGGCAAAAGACCAATCGCGGTGCCTTCCGGCGTGACCGCCAATGTCGAGGGTCAGACCGTCAAGGTCAAAGGCCCGAAGGGCGCGCTCGCCGTGGCGCTGCACGACGACGTCGAGGTCAAGCTCGACAAGGGCCAGATCAAGATCGATCCGCGCTCTGAGACCAAGCGCGCGCGCTCGCAATGGGGCACGTCGCGGACGCTGGTGTCCAACCTGATCGCCGGCGTCACCAAGGGTTTCGAGCAGAAGCTCGAGATCAATGGCGTCGGTTACCGCGCCGCGGTGCAGGGCAAGAACCTGCAGCTCGCGCTCGGCTATAGTCACGACGTCGTCTATCCGATCCCGGAAGGCATCACGATCGTGACCCCGAAGCCGGTCGAGATCCTGATCTCAGGCTCCGACCGCCAGAAGGTCGGCCAGGTCGCCGCCGAGATCCGCGAATTCCGTCCGCCGGAGCCCTATAAGGGCAAAGGCATCAAATATTCCGACGAGCGCATCTTCCGTAAGGAAGGCAAGAAGAAGTAACGGGGCCCGCGATGACCAGACTTGCAGACAGGATCGAGCGGCGCAAAGGACGCGTGCGCGGCGTATTGCGCCGGGCCGCAGGCACGCGCAAGCGGCTTTGCGTACACCGTTCGTCCAAGCACATTTACGCGCAGGTGATCGACGACGAGAGCGGCGTCACGGTTGTCTCGGCCTCTTCGATCGAGAAGGACCAGCGCGGCGGCCTCAAGACCGGCGCCAGCGTCGATGCCGCCAAGGCAATCGGTAAGCTCATTGCCGAGCGCGCGCAGCAGAAGGGCATCAAGGACGTGATCTTCGATCGCGGCAGCTATCTTTATCATGGCCGCGTCAAGGCGCTGGCTGACGCCGCGCGCGAAGGCGGGCTGAATTTCTAACGACGATAAGCGCGAATAAATCGACAACAAGGTAGACGAATATGGCACGTGAATCCCGCGAGCGAAGAAACGAAGAGCGCGACAGCGAGTTCGTCGACAAGCTCGTGCATATCAACCGCGTCGCCAAAGTGGTGAAGGGCGGACGCCGCTTCGGTTTCGCCGCGCTGGTCGTGGTCGGCGATCAGAAGGGCCGGGTCGGCTTCGGCCACGGCAAGGCGCGCGAAGTGCCGGAAGCAATCCGCAAGGCGACCGATGCCGCCAAGCGCGGGCTGACGCGGGTGCCGCTGCGCGAAGGCCGCACGCTGCATCACGACGTCTCAGGCCGCCACGGCGCCGGCAAAGTCTTCCTGCGCGCGGCACCTCCAGGCACCGGCATCATCGCCGGCGGCCCGATGCGCGCCGTGTTCGAGACGCTCGGCATGCAGGACGTCGTCGCCAAGTCGCTCGGCACGTCGAACCCCTACAATGTCGTGCGCGCCACGTTCGACGCGCTCAAGCACCAGGATTCGCCGCGCTCGGTCGCCGCGCGCCGCAATGTGAAGGTCTCGACGCTGCAGGCCCGCCGCCGCGACGGCGACGCCGAACAGGCTTCGGCCGAGTAAGCGCAAGACACCGGATCAAGACAGCGGGAAGAAGCTAGGAAACACGGCCATGAATGCTGACAACAAGACGGGCAAGACCGTAAAGGTCCGGCAGGTGGCAAGCGCGTCACGCCGGATTCACACCCAGCGCGAAACGCTGATCGGATTGAAGCTCAACAAGATCGGTCGCGAAGCTGAACTCGTTGACAGTGCAGCGACCCGCGGCATGATCGCCAAGGTCGCGCATCTCGTTGAAGTCGTGGAGAAATAGCCGATGAAACTGCAAGATCTCGCCGGCCGGCCGGGGGCGCGCAAGAAGCGCGTGCGCATCGGGCGCGGCATTGGTTCCGGCGTGGGCAAGACCGGCGGCCGTGGCGGCAAAGGCCAGACCGCGCGCTCCGGCGTGCGCATCAAAGGCTTCGAGGGTGGCCAGATGCCGCTGCATCGCCGCCTGCCCAAGCGCGGTTTCAAGAACACGGCCTTTGCTTTGAAGCTCAACGAGATCAATCTCGGCCGCATCCAGGCAGCGATCGATGCCAAGCTGCTCGATACGGCGGCCAAGATCGACGCCGCTGCGCTCGTTAAGGCCGGGCTCCTCCGCCGCGCCAAGGATGGCGTGCGGCTTCTTGGCTCCGGCGAGATCAAGTCGAAAGTCATGCTTGCAGTCTATGGCGCCTCGAAATCGGCGGTTGCAGCGGTCGAAAGGGCCGGCGGCAGCGTCGAAATTCTCGCCCCCAAGGCTGAGACGGACGAGAAGGCGGCCTGACGCCTATATAGGTTGTGCCTATATAGGCTAAGGGCGCGGCCGGGCCGCATAATTGGTGGCTTGTGGCAGTCTCGGCATAGGGAGCTTGGCGAATGGTCTCTGCAGCGGAACAACTGGCAGCCAATCTCAACTTCGGCGCGCTCGCCAAGGCCGATGAGCTGAAGAAGCGGATTTGGTTCACGCTCGGTGCGCTGCTGGTCTACCGGCTCGGTACCTATATCCCGCTCCCCGGCATCGATCCCAATGCCTGGGACCAGATTTTCCAGTCCCAGCAGGGCGGAATCCTCGGCATGTTCAATATGTTCGCCGGCGGTGGCATCCACCGCATGGCGATCTTTGCCTTGGCCATTATGCCTTACATCTCGGCTTCGATCATCGTTCAGCTGATGACGACGGTGATGCCGACCCTCGAAGCGCTCAAGAAAGAGGGTGAGGCGGGGCGCAAGATCATCAACCAGTACACCCGCTATCTAACGGTCGTGCTGGCGGCGGCCCAGGCCTATGGCATCGCGGTCGGCCTTGAGGGCGCGGGCCGGGTGGTCAGCGATCCGGGCCTGTTCTTCCGCATTTCCACAGTGATCACGCTCACCGGCGGCACCATGTTCCTGATGTGGCTTGGTGAGCAGATCACCCAGCGCGGCATCGGTAACGGCACGTCGCTGATCATCATGTCCGGCATCGTTGCGCAGTTGCCGTCGGCGATAGCGGGAACCTTGGAACTCGGCCGCCAGGGTGCACTCTCGACTGGGCTTCTCCTTATCGTCATCGTGATGGCGGTCGCCGTCATCACTTTCATCGTCTTCATGGAGCGGGCGCAGCGCCGGCTCTTGATCCAATATCCCAAGCGCCAGGTCGGCAACCGCATGTTCGAGGGCCAATCCTCGCATCTGCCGCTCAAACTGAACACGTCAGGCGTCATTCCGCCGATTTTCGCCTCGTCGCTGCTGCTCCTGCCGACGACCATCGCGAATTTCACCGCCGGCCAGGGTCCGAGTTGGCTGACCGCCGTCACCACCCAGCTCGCCCACGGGCGGCCGCTGTTTCTGGCCCTGTATGTCGGGCTGATCGTGTTCTTTGCCTTCTTCTACACCGCGATCGTGTTCAACCCGACCGAGACCGCCGACAACCTGAAGAAGCATGGTGGCTTTATCCCCGGTATCCGGCCGGGTGAGCGGACGGCGGAATATATCGATTACGTCCTGTCGCGGATTACGGTCATCGGGGCGGCTTATCTGGCGGTGGTTTGCCTATTCCCCGAGATTCTGATCTCCTATGCGGCGGTACCCTTCTATTTCGGGGGTACTTCGCTGCTGATCGTGGTCAGCGTGACCATGGATACGGTAGCGCAGGTGCAGGGCTATCTGCTGGCTCACCAGTATGAGGGCCTCATAAAAAGATCGAAACTGAGGGGACGCCGTCGATGAGATTGATCCTGCTCGGCCCGCCGGGGGCTGGCAAAGGAACACAGGCCGAACGTCTCGTCACCAAATACGGCATCGTGCAGCTCTCGACCGGTGCCATGCTGCGCGCAGCCGTCGACGCCGGCACGCCGGTTGGGCAACAGGTGGGAAAGATCATGGCTGACGGCGGGCTCTGCCCCGATGAACTCGTCGTTGGCATTATCAGCGAGCGCATTGAGGCGCCGGACGCCCGTAAGGGCTTCATTCTTGACGGTTTTCCGCGCACCGAGCCGCAGGCCGAGGCGCTCGATCGTATCCTTTCCGCCAAGGGGCTCGATCTCGATGCGGTGATCGAATTGCAGGTTGACGAGGCTGCGCTTCTGCGCCGGATTGAGAATCGGGCCGCCGAGGCGAAAGCGAAAGGCGAAAAGCTGCGCGATGACGACAACCCGGAAGTTCTGCACAAGCGGCTTGAAGCATATCGGAAGCTGACCGCGCCGCTGATCTCCTATTACCGGGCGCATGGCATTCTGCGTTCGGTCAACGGCATGGCGCCGATCGACGAGGTCGCCGCCGCCATCGATCAGGTGCTTGCTGGCGCCCCGGGAGCGGGGGGACGGCAGGGCGCTCAAAGCAAACGGAAGGAACTCAGCGCCTAGGGGCAGAACAGGCGCTCAGGGACCGAAACCCAGGGGAACTCAGCCAAAATCGGCTGCTGACTTGCCGAACGAATATTAGGAAGAAAATCCAAAAAGCGCAGCTCGGTCGGTCGCTCGCCGAAGGCCAGTCGTGCGCCGCTAACCGAGTTCGTACACGAAATCGCTAGTTGAGGTTGACGACAGCGCTGTGAATCCATTAATAAGCCTGAAATATCCAGTCGGAGAATTAGCAACGATGCCGGGCCCCAGGGGCAGGCAGGCGTTGGCTTTTCACGTTTGTGGCCTTCTTCAGGTGACAACAGGATCTAACGAAAGCGGCCGGGATGGCCTAGCCGCCGCAAGGAGTAACTGACGTGGCTCGCATCGCTGGCGTCAATCTGCCGACCAACAAGCGCATTATCATCGCGCTGCAATACATTTATGGAATTGGCCCGGCCAAATCCAAAGAGATCCTGGACAAGGTGTCGATCCCGGAATCGCGCCGGGTGTCGCAATTGACCGACCAGGAAGTGCTGCAGCTACGTGAAATGATCGACCGCGACTACATGGTCGAGGGTGATCTGCGGCGCGAAGTCGCCATGAACATCAAGCGGCTGATGGATCTCGGCTGCTATCGCGGGCTGCGTCATCGCCGCGGTCTGCCCGTGCGCGGCCAGCGCACGCACACCAACGCCCGGACCCGCAAGGGCCCGGCCAAAGCGATTGCCGGCAAGAAGAAATAGCGCGCGGAACACATTGGTCATGACGGCGGCGGAGCCAAGCGCTTCGAGCCGCGAAAGGGTTCAGAATGGGCAAGGAAGCAACGCGCGTTCGTAAACGCGAACGCAAAAACATCGCGTCAGGCGTCGCGCATGTCAACGCGTCGTTCAACAATACCATGATCACGATAACCGACGTGCAAGGCAATACTATTGCTTGGTCGTCGGCAGGCACGATGGGCTTCAAAGGCTCGCGCAAGTCGACCCCCTATGCCGCCCAAGTCGCTGCTGAAGACGCCGCCAAGAAGGCTCAGGAGCACGGCATGCGCACCCTCGAGGTCGAGGTCGCTGGGCCGGGCTCGGGCCGTGAATCGGCGCTGCGCTCGCTGCAATCCTCCGGCTTCACGATCACCTCGATCCGTGACGTGACCCCGATCCCGCATAACGGCTGCCGTCCGCGCAAGCGCCGGCGCGTATAAGGACATCCGGTCGATGGACGAAGTGCAACATCTGCCGCCGCAAGATTTTGGCCCCACAGAGCGGACTGGGGCGCGCGAGACGTTGGCGCCGCGCAACGCG
>DATAQN010000243.1:0-15538 GCA_036264635.1 Xanthobacteraceae bacterium
GCTGCCTTGGTCCGGATGAGGGAAATCCCGTTCCGCACTGCTGGCAAAGATGGACAAGCCCTTTCGGTGTCCCCGGCATTGGCGCCGGCAGTCATCCAAAAAAGCCCTTCCGTCGTTGCTTTAAGCCGCGTCGCCCGTGGAGAGCGGGCATCGCCGGTTCGCCTCCGGCTGCCGGTCGCTGGAGCAAGAGACGAGCGCGAACTAACAAGCGCTCTCTCTTAGGCGGCTGTCCGGCCTCTTGTCCGGATGCCCACCGACCGACACACGGCCACAGGCACGTGCGAAATTGGGCAACAACCGCAATAAGCGATTTAGCCGCTGCACGCAAGAATTTTAGTTTTAACGAAGCGTAAAAACGCGCGCGAGTGGCAGCGCGAGCGCGTCGAAGCTGCGCGTCACTCCGCGGTGAAAGGTTCGACGTGATGCGCTGCGCGCACGAACTGCACCATCACGATGATGCCGATCAGGATGAACAAGCCATCGAGCACGCGAGCGCCGAGCGTGCCGAGCGCGAACAGATTGGCGATCGCCCAGCTGCCTGCAAACGCGGCGCCGAACACCTCGGCGCTGATCAGGATGGCGGCGGAGATGACCGTCAGGACGTTGAGCCAGACGATGCGCTTGCTGCGCTGAATGGGGCTTTGGTTGCTCATGGTGAGGCGCACTTACTGCGAAAGTGTGGGCAAGATCAAGGCCGGGCTATTTCGTCCGTTTCGGCGAGTTCGGGTGTTCCCGAGCGCGCTCAGAACTCACGCCGCGGCGCTCTTTTGCGCCAGCAGCCCGGCCTCGACCAGCGCCGTCCGGATGCGGTCGATCTCGGCGCGGGTGAGCTTGACCAGAGGCGGCCTCACCACGGCGCGCGGCAGCTTGCCGAGGAGCACCAGCGCTTCTTTCATGCGGTTGTGCATGTCGGCCCAGGGCTCGGCGTAGAACACCTTGGCCAGCGGATAGATGCGGTCGTTGAGCCGCTTCGCCGCGGCAAGATCATTGGCCTTCACCGCCTGGAACAACGCCGATTGCAGGTCGGCGATGACGCTGCCCGAACCGGAGAGCAGCCCGTTGCAGCCGAGCACCAGCGACGAGAACAGCCAGGCGCTATGCGTCGTCAGCACGTTCACCGGGCGCTTGAGGCTTTGCAGCTCGCGAATATGCATCTCGTGCTGCGGCACATTGCCGGCCCAGTCCTTGATAGCGCGGATGGTCGGCACTTCCTCGACCAGTTTCAGGAGCGTGTCGCGCGGATAGCCCTGCCCGGTCGCCAGCGGATATTGGAAGGCGATGATCGGCAGGCTCGACGCATCGGCGATGCGCTTGAAATGCTCGATCGCCATGGCCGGCGACTGGCCGAGCGTGAACGGCGCCGGCGGGAACACCAGCAGTGCCGAGGCGCCCCCGGCTTCGGCCATCTTGGCAATGCGCGCCGCTTCGAGGCTGCCGTCGGCCCATACGCCGTTAACGACAGGCAGCCGGTCGCCGATCTCGTCCGCCGCGACCTCGAGAACGCGGCGCTGCTCGTCGAACGTGCAGGAGGCGACCTCGGTCGAATGCGCGTTGATGGTAATGGCCGACAGGCCGTCGACCGCGGCAACGTCGCGCAGATGCGCCCGGAAACTCTGCTCGTCGATCGACAGGTCGTCGAAGAAAGGCAGCAATACGGCGGGAATGACGCCATGCGGCAGGTAATGGGCGTGACGGGGCATTTGCGGCTCTCTCCTTGCCGCATTGCTGCGGCGGGCTTTGCGGTTCCTGGTGCGTGGCAGCGCTGGAACGCCGTTGTCCACACCACATATATCACGGCGGCAGCGCTATTTGGTATGACCCCCTGATGACCAAGATCGAACAGCAGAGCTCCCCTACCCCGGGCGGCGGTAACATCTTCTTCGAGGCATGGACGACGCCCGACGGCGTCCCGCCCTTCGACCAAGCCGCCCCGGAGCAATTCCGCCCGGCCTTTGCACGGGCCCTGGCCGAGCACGCGGCGGAGATCTCCAAAATCGCAGCCAATCCCGAGCCGCCCACTTTCGACAATACCATTGCCGCCATGGAGAAGAGCGGCCGTGCGCTCGACCGCGTCGGCAATGTGTTCCAACTCCTGGCCGGCGCCCATACCAACGACGCGCTGCTTGAGATCGAGCGCGAAATCTCGCCGCAGCTCGCCCGCCACTGGAACGCCGTCAACACAAATGCAGCGCTGTTCGCCCGCATCGACACGCTGATGCGCGATGCCGACAAGCTCGCCCTCACCACCGAGCAGAAGCGCGTGATTGAGCGCTACCATACCCGCTTCCGCCGCGCCGGCGCGGCGCTCGACGCACCCGCCAAGAAGCGGCTGGCCGACATCATCGAACGGCTGGCGGTGCTGGGTACGAGTTTCAGCCAGAACGTGCTCGCCGACGAGCAGTCGTTCACCTTGCGGCTCGAGAGCGAGGCGGAACTCGCTGGCCTGCCGGACTTCATGCGCGAGGCGATGAAGGCGGAGGCGCGCGAGCGGAAGCTCGACGGTTATGTGCTGACTTTGTCGCGATCCAGCGTCGAGCCGTTTCTGCAATTCTCCAGCCGCCGCGACCTGCGCGAAAAGATCTTTCGTGGCTTCATCATGCGCGGCGACAATGGCGGGCCGACCGACAACACGGCCTTGATCGCCGAAACGGTGCGGCTGCGTGCCGAGCGCGCCAAGCTGCTCGGCTTCGAAGACTTCGCCCATTATCGGCTCGACGACGCCATGGCGAAGACGCCGGCAGCTGCGCGCAATCTTCTCGAGACAGTGTGGGCGCCGGCGCGCAAGCGCGCGCTCGCCGATCGCGACGCCATGCAGAAGCTGGTCGCCGAAGAAGGCGGCAACTTCAAGCTCGAGGCCTGGGACTGGCGCTATTACGCCGAGAAGCTGCGCCAGAAGATGTGCGATTTCGACGAGGCCGCGATCAAGCCCTATCTCAATCTCGACCGCCTGATCGAAGGCGTGTTCTACACGGCGCAGCGCCTGTTCGGCGTCAGCTTCACACCGCGCCCCGACGTGCCGGTCTGGCATCCCGACGTGCGGGTCTGGGAAGTCACAGACAGCGATGGCAAGCAAGTCGGCCTGTTCTTCGGCGACTATTTCGCACGCCCGTCAAAGCGCAGCGGCGCCTGGATGACATCGATCCGCGATCAGGAAAAGCTTGCCGGCGACATCCGGCCGCTGGTCGTCAATGTCTGTAATTTCGCCAAAGCGCCCGGCAGCGAGCCGACGCTGCTCAGCTTTGACGACGCGCGCACGCTGTTCCACGAATTCGGCCATGCGCTGCACGGTCTGCTGTCGTCGGTGACTTATCCCAGCATTTCCGGCACCAGCGTCGCCACCGATTTCGTCGAACTGCCGTCGCAGCTCTATGAGCACTGGCTGGAGCAGCCGGACGTGCTGCGCCGCTTCGCGCGCCACTATCAGACCGGCGAGGCCATGCCCGAGGAACTGCTGCAGCGGCTCATCGCCGCGCGCAATTTCAACAAGGGTTTTGGCACGGTCGAATATATTTCCTCGGCCATTGTCGATCTCGATTTCCATTCACTGTCGTCGCCAAGCGATGTCGACGCCGCGGCCGATGTCGACGGCTTCGAAAAGAGCACGCTTGAGCGCATTGCCAATCCGCGGGAGATCGCTATGCGTCATCGGTCGCCGCACTTCGCCCATATCTTCTCCGGCGGCGGCTATGCGGCGGCCTATTACAGCTATATGTGGTCCGAGGTGCTCGACGCCGACGCCTTTGCGGCCTTCGAAGAGAGCGGCGATATTTTTGATCAGGCGACGGCGAAGCGGCTGCGCGACACGATCTATGCCGCCGGCGGCTCGCAGGATCCCGCCGATGCCTACAAGGCGTTTCGCGGCCGGCTGCCGAGCGCCGACGCACTCTTACGCAAGCGCGGCTTTGCCGAACCCGCCGCGACGCACTGAGCAGTACACATTTGAGCAGTACAATGGATTTGCACACAGCCGGCCACCACCGGGGCGTAGTTTGCGCGCCGCATTCTTCAGCCGTCGAAACCGGCCACCAGATCCTGGCCGAAGGCGGCAATGCGATCGAGGCCATGCTCGCCATGGCCGCATCGATCGCCGCCGTCTATCCGCACATGAATCATATTGGCGGCGACGGGTTCTGGATGGTCCGCGAGCGCCACGGTCGCGTCCGCGCGATCATGGCGGCAGGTCCGTCCGGCCAGCAGGCGCGGCCCGAGCTTTATCGCGATTATGAGGCCATTCCGCCCCGTGGCCCGCTTGCCGCGCTCACCGTGCCGGGCGCGATCGGCGGCTGGGCGGCGGCGCTCGAAGCGTCCAAGGCTGCCGGCGGAAAAATGCCGCTGACCGTGCTGTTCGCGCCGGCCATCGCGCAGGCCCGCAACGGCTATACCGTCACCCGCAGCCAGGCGTGGCTCACGCGGGAGAATTTCGACAGCCTGAAAGATGTGCCCGGATTTGCCGCGGCCTTTCTGGCTGACGGCAACGCCCCGGAGGTCGGCGCAACCTTGAAGCAGGAGGCACTCGCCGCCACGCTCGAACACTTGGCGCGCGCCGGGCTTCGCGACTTCTACCGCGGCGATGTCGGACGCGAGATCGCGGCCGATCTCGACCGCATCGGCAGTCCACTGACGCGGGCCGATCTCGAGCGCTATCGCGCTACCGTCGCGGAACCGCTGCATATCGAATTGCCGTCGGGCACGGTCTACAACACCGACGCGCCGACCCAAGGTGTCGTTTCGCTGATGATCCTCGCTCTGTTCGAGCGGCTCGGCGTGACGGAGGCCGAAGGCTTCGATCACATCCACGGCCTGGTCGAAGCGACCAAACGCGCGCTGCGCGTGCGCGACCGCGTCGTCACCGACCCGGACCATCTGCCGCATGCGCTCAGCCGGGTGCTCGACGACCGTTTCATCGCCGGCGACGCCATGAAGATCAATCGCCGCAAGGCGTCACCCTGGCCGGTCGGCACCGGCGGCGGCGACACGATCTGGATGGGAGCCGCCGACGCGTCAGGCCTGGTCGTTTCCTATATCCAATCGCTCTATTGGGAATTCGGCTCGGGCTGCATGCTGCCGGCGACCGGCGTGTTGATGCAGAATCGCGGCGCGAGCTTTTCGCTCGAGGCCGGCGCGCTCAATCGGCTGGCCCCGGGACGGCTGCCGTTCCACACGCTCAATCCGGCGCTTGCCGTGCTCAGGGACGGCCGCGTCATGGCCTATGGCACGATGGGCGGGGACGGCCAGCCGCAGACGCAAGGCGCCGTGTTCACCCGCCATGTGCAATTCCGCGAGCCGCTGCTCGAAGCCATCGACCGGCCGCGCTGGCTGCTCGGCCGCACCTGGGGCGCGCCGAAGACGGCGTTGCGCATGGAGTCTCGCTTCGACGGCAACCTCATCGATCACCTGCTCGCGGCCGGCCACGATGTCGACGTGATGAGTGACGCCTATTCCGACGTCATGGGTCATGCCGGTGCCGCGATTTTGCACAAGGACGGCACGTGCGAAGCCGCACACGATCCGCGTGCCGACGGCGGTGCTGCGGGAATCTAAATCCGCTGCCACGATTCGCCGCTCGCGCTGTTGCTGCATCGAGACTCGCATGCAGTCTGCGCAATGCAGCTCCACGTCGCGCTGCGCGAGATACAGCGAATTTATTCGCGCGCCTCGCCAACAGATGAACAGCGCGTCGCATTGAACGCACTCATTCGCACGCGAGCGCAGATGCTGTCGTAGAGGGCTGTAAATGCAGCGCTGCGAGAGGCATCCAGTTTGACATTATTGCGACGCAGCATTCTGGACGTAAACGGTGACATATAGTTCCCATCAACACTCTGACAATACTCGAATTAATGAATAGTAATGTTCCTGCAGATGTCATTGTGCATCGCAGAATATCCCGTAAGTAGGCGCGCGAGGGGTGACCTCAGAACTCAGAAAAAGAGAATGGAAATGACATCGCACAACACGACATTGTCGCCGCGCCGGGACGGGGCTGCGATCAAATACCTTCCCATTGCGCTTGCTTTGGCTGGACTCGTGACTGCCGGCAGCGTGCCGGCATTCGCCGCCACCACCACGCACCATCATCACCGCCACGTCGTCGCAGCGCGTTCGTATAATGGATTGCGCATGTATGCCGGCGAGTCGCTCGGCGGCGCATCGGCGGGGGCAAACCAGATGACCGAAAGCCGCGCCCAGGCGATGCACGACTGCAACATGAAGGCGCAGCCGATGAGCTTCAGCACCTGGCAGACCGCTCAGTTTGCGACCTACGGCGCCTGCATGACCGAACACGGCCAGACGCCGTAAGCGTCGGCTTCGTTTATTCGCACACGCTTGTGCGAAGCGGCGGCCGCGTGGATTGTTCCCTCCACCGGCCGTCACCCACTCTCGACAAAAAAGTAAATTGGGCCTCGTGCGCAGACGCTCGCGATCAAGCCTTGTGCTTCTTCGCGGCCTTGCGCGCGTCGGCGATGATCTGCTTGAACACTTTCATTTCGACCACGCCCGGCACACGGAAGAAGCCGACAATGAAGCCGGGCGTGCCCTGAAAACCAAAGGCGTCGGCCTGATCGCCGTTGCGTGCCAAGAGGTCGTCGATGGTCTTCTGGTGCGCCTGCAGATCCTGCCTGGCTTTGTCGATATCGATTCCAGCCTTGGTCAAAAGGTCCGCGATATTGGCCGTCGTCAACTTCTCGGTGGCGCCGATCAGCGCATCATGCGCTTGCTCGTATTTGTCCTGATATTTCGCGGCCAGCGCCAATTGCGCGGCTGATTTCGAAACCTCGCCGAAGATCGGCCAGTCTTTCAGCACGAGCCGGATATTGCCGTCTTCGCGGATCACTTGCGCGATTTCCGGCGCCAGCTTTTTGCAATAGGGGCACTGATAATCGAAAAACTCGACGATGGTGAGATCGCCTTTTGGATTGCCGAGCGCAGGGATCTCGGGATCGCGCAGCACGGCGTCCCGGCTGAGAATATCGTCTGCGACTTCGCCGAAGGCAGCCGCTGAAAGCGCGCCGACAGCAAGCACCGCACCGACAGACGCGACCAGCGTGCGCCGCGTGATGGCATTTGCGAGGTGTTGCAGTGTCATGATTCCTCGAACGCGTTGTGAGAACGAAATCGTCGGCAACGGCCAGCCAGTAGCATCCAGGCGCGCCCCGCAAGTTGGAGGCGGTTATTCCATCGGACTCATGCCCAGCCGTTCCATCAATTCGCGGTCGTGATCGCGGCCCGGATTCGGCGTGGTCAGTAATTTCGGCCCGTAAAAGATCGAATTGGCGCCGGCAAGAAAACACAAAGCCTGCGTCTCTTCGCTCATGGTTTCGCGGCCGGCCGAGAGCCGCACCATCGAGCGCGGCATGGTGATGCGGGCAACCGCAATGGTGCGCACGAATTCGATCGCGTCGAGCGCGCTCTCACCGGCCAGCGGCGTGCCGGCGACCTTCACCAGCATGTTAATCGGAACCGATTCCGGATGTGCCCGCAGGCTCGCCAATGTCGCGATCATGCCGACGCGGTCGTCCCGCGCTTCGCCCATGCCGACAATACCGCCGCAGCAGACATTGATGCCGGCGTCGCGCACATGCCCGAGCGTATCAAGGCGGTCCTGATAGGTCCGCGTGGTGATGATGTGATCGTAGAATTCCGGCGAGGTGTCGAGATTGTGATTGTAATAGTCGAGGCCTGCATCTTTCAGCCGCTCCGCGTGCGGACCTGTAAGCATGCCGAGCGTGACACAGGTCTCCAGCCCCATCGCCTTGACGCCCTCGACCATGGCGCAGACGGTCTCGAGGTCGCGATCCTTAGGCGAGCGCCAAGCCGCCCCCATGCAGAAGCGGCTTGCACCGCCGGCCTTCGCCGCGCGCGCCTCGGCGAGCACAGCATCGAGCGTCATCAGCTTTTCGGCCGCGACCCCGGTGTCAAAACGCGCGCTTTGCGGGCAATAGGCGCAGTCTTCGGGGCAGCCGCCGGTCTTGATCGACAACAGCGTGGAAATCTGGACTTCGGTGGGATCGAAATTCTGCCGGTGCACGCTCTGGGCGCGGAACATCAATTCGGGGAACGGCAGGTCAAACAGCGCCCGCACCTCATCGCGCGTCCAATCGTGACGCGGCAGGGTGTCGGCGGGGAAATGTGGCGAGGCGTCGGCGGCAAGCGTCATGGGATAGTCTTAGCTGCAGCCAAAGCCCGCGAAAAGCCCTCCCCCTCTGAGCGGAAAAAGAACCGGGTTTCCCGACTGTGGCGCCTTGGCGCCTTACGCCGCGCTGGTTTCGACGAGCCGCAGCACTTTGCGCACCGGCTTGACCGATCCGACCCGCAGCAAGGCCGTCGCTTGCGCCGCAGCGACCGGCCGGCCGAACCGATAGCCCTGGCCATAGACGCAGCCGGCCGACAGCAGGAATTTCTCCTGGCCTTCGGTCTCGACGCCCTCGGCGATGATCTGGATGCCGAGCTCTTGCGCCAGCCCGATGGCGGCGCGCACGACCGCGGCACTGCGCGTATCGGTATCGACCCCCGCGACCAGTTCCTGGGCAATCTTCACACGATTGATCGGATAATTGGCGAGATAGCTGAGCGATGAATAGCCGGTGCCGAAATCGTCGACGGCGATGCGCACGCCGAGATGTCGCAGCCGCTCGAAGCGGTCATTGTGCTGCTGCGTGATATCCATCAGCACGGTTTCGGTGAGCTCGATCTCGACAAGGTTCGGCGCGATATCCCATTTGCCAAGGCTCGCGGCGACTTCGCCGTCGAGATCGGTCGAAGCCTTGAAGTGGAGCGCCGAGAAATTCACCCCGACAAGCGCGGGCGCTATGCCCTCGTCGAGCCACGCACGCAATTGCCGGCAGGCGGCGTCCAGCACCCATTGCCCAAGAAGCTGCACTTGTCCCGTCCGTTCCGCGATCGGAATGAAGACCGCGGGCGGGATCTGGCCGCGCTTGGGATGGTTCCAGCGCAATAGCGCCTCCAAGCCGATGATACGGCCATCGCGCAAGTCGACCTGCGGCTGGTAGTACAGTTCCAGCTCGTCGCGAAAATGGGCGCCGCGCAATTCGTCGGCGATAAGCACGCGCTCCTGAACCTGAGAGTCGAGGCCGGCATTGTGAAAGCGATAGCAGTTGCGGCCGTCTTCCTTGGCACGATAGAGCGCGAGATCGGCCTGAATCATCATGGCCTCAGGGCCCGCGACCTCCGCCGCATAGCGCGAAATGCCGATACTCGCCGAAATATGCACGGTGTTGCCGTCGATATCGTAGGGCTCGGCGAGGATTTGTCCGATCTTCGCCGCGAGCACGCCGGCGGCATCGAGGCCGCCGACATCGCTCTGCAGGATCGCGAATTCGTCGCCGCCAAAGCGCGCCACCACGTCATTCTCCCGGATCGCGCCGCGCACCCGGGCCGCGACCTGGCGCAACAGCGCATCTCCGACCGCATGGCCCAGCGTATCGTTGACGTCCTTGAAATGATCAAGGTCGAAATAAAGCACGGCAAACGGCGCCGCACCGCGATTGGCTGCGGCAAAGGCGGCATGGATGCGCTTCATGAAGCCGCGACGATTGGGCAGCGAGGTCAGCGTGTCGGTCTGCGCGAGATCGGAAAATTTCCGGTTGACGCGCGTCATGCGCAGCGCGTGCCGGCGCGACGCTTGGATATAAGTGACAATCGCGGCCGTGATGAGGAGGCCCGCGATCAGCACAAGCCAAGCGCGGTCGTGCGCCGGCGTCAGCGGGCCGGCCGGCATCGGCACCATCACCATCGTGAGCCAGCGCTGCTCGTCGGCGGTGAGGTCGCGCGAGACATGCAGGCTCTTGGCGAGCTCCGCCTGGCTCGCCGGCTGCGCGGGCTCGCGGCGCAGCCGCGAGCCGTGCACATAAACCGGTGCCGCATCAACGCCGGCATCCGGCGCGAAAAAGTGGATGTCGAGACCCTCCGGCAAATTGGTGGAGACGATGGTGTCGATCATCTTGCTCGTCAGCAGCGAGCCGTGCACGAAGCCGCTGAGGTTGCGCCGCCGCTCGTCGATCGTTTCATGCGGCGCGCCGTGCCGATAGACCGGCAGCGAGAACAAGAATCCCGACTTGGTGCCGCCGCTCGAGACCAGCGTCTGGATCGCCGAAAAGCCCAGCCGGTCATGGTCGCGGGCCTGTTCGAGCTCGACCAGCGTCTGCGGCTCGGAGCGCAGATCGAGGCCATAGAGCGGCGAGGCCTTCGGCAGCGTCACATAGAAGATCGGGTAATATTCATCACGCTCGGGCGACGCCGACATCTTGCCGTGTTCGCCCATGGCCTTGATGTGATAGTTCAGGATGCCTTGCTGTGCTCCCTCACGCTCATGCGCGGCGCGCTCGGGCCCAAGCACGCGCGGCACCCAGGACAAGGTCGCGATGACGCCGTCGTCATGAAGAAGCGGCCGGGTGAAGGCCTCGAACGAGCTGCGCGAGACCTGCCCTTCGGCGCTGTCGAACAACGCGCGCACCGCGCGCAGCCGGTTCACATATTCGGTGAGACCGTTCTGCACGATCATGAAGTGATTGTCGGCAACGACGTGAAATTGCGCCTGCGCGCGCCTGTCCTCCCAGTTGGCGGTCATGCTTGCAGCGGCCATCGAGACGCCGATACCGGCCGCGGCCGCAAAGAAGCAGGGCGCGAACGGGCGCAATCGAGCGATGAATTGCGTGGGTGGCGACGTTGCCATCGCTGGCTTGGTCTCGCACTCGTTACAGTTGCAGTCCGCGGCCGAAGGTGCGGCTGCCCGGTGCCAGATATTGAACGCGCGAGACGAAAAGAAATAACGTGCCGGCCGTCACAAACGCTTGGGTTCCGGCGCTAAACCGCGTGCGATGCTTAAGGTCATGTTAGAATTCGCCTGCGCATTTCATGCGTATTGGAATATCCTGGAACTCTTGCGCCGACGGCGATGAAAGAACGAAGGAAATAATGGCCGACACCAACGAAACCGACGCGTTACCCGACCGGCTTTCCAACGATCCGCGGAGCCCTTTTTACAACGAAAAGTTGCTCGCGCGCGATATCGGCGTCCGCTTCAAGGGCGTGGAAAAGACCAACGTCGCCGAATATTGCGTCAGCGAAGGCTGGATCAGGGTGGAAGCCGGCAAGACCAAGGACCGCCACGGCAACCCGCTGACCATCAAGCTCAATGGAGCGGTCGAAGTCTATTTCAAGGATGCGAAATAAAATCGCGGCATTGCCGGTGCTATCATGGCGCATGCATCAGCTTGGAGCGGCGCATGTCGAGACTGGCAGCCATTCTTCTTCTCGCGATCGGGCTTATCGGCTGCGACGCGATCAGCACCCTGACCGACGGATTGAAATACGCCAAAGCGGTCGAGACCGATTTGCAGAAATCAACCGGCCTCATGCCGCAAGTCGGTTTCAATTGGAGCAACGGGAGCCTCGTCCAGGTGACCGTGACGTTTCCGCAGCTCTATGACGCCAAGCCGATCGGTGAATTGGCCGCCATGGTGCGCAGCGCGGTGACGCGCGAATTCAAACAGACGCCGCAGAATATTGTTCTGAGCTTTGTCATCGGACCTGGAACTACAGCGCAAACAAACGCGCCGCGCGTCGATAATCCACACGCGGCGCTCTGAAATATTCTGCTGCGTTTATTTATTCGGCAGCTTCCAAGCGCGTCTCGGCCTTTTCCACTTTGGCCGCGCAGAACTTGAATTCCGGAATCTTGCCGAACGGATCGAGCTTCGGATTGGTCAGAAGGTTCGCCGCCGCCTCGACATAGGCGAAGGGAATGAACACGACGCCATCCGGGATCGCGTCGTCCTGCCGCGAATTGAGTTCGACCGAACCCCGGCGCGTGGAGACGCGGATCATGTCGCCGGGACTGATGCCGAGCTTGGCGATGGTGCCGCGCGACACCGAAGCCACCGCGCTCGGCTCGAGCGCATCGAGCGTCGTCGCCCGCCGCGTCATCGCACCGGTGTGCCAATGTTCGAGCTGGCGGCCGGTGGTGAGGATGAAAGGATAGTCCTCGTCCGGCACCTCGTCCGGCGGCTGCAGCTTGGTCGCCACCAGTCTGGCGAAGCCGCCCGGCCGCGGAAAGCCTTTGTCGAAGACGACGTCGCGACCCGGCTTGTCGGGCGCATCTGCAGGATAAGTCACCGCATCTTCACGCTCGATCCGCTCCCAGGAAATGTTGTCGAGCGAAGGCATCAGCGACGCCATCTCCGTATAGACCTCGCCGACATGTTTGTAGTTCCAGCCGCAGCCCAAACGGTTGGCGAGCTCCTGGATGATCCAGATATCGTGCCGGGTGTCGCCCGGCAGCGACAGCGCCTGCCGTCCCATCTGCACTTGGCGATTGGTGTTGGTGACCGTGCCGTCTTTCTCGGGCCAGCCGGACGCCGGCAGCACCACATCGGCATAAACCGCCGTCTCGGTGAGGAACAGATCCTGCACCACGAGATGTTCGAGGTGCGCGAGCGCCTGCCGCGCGTGGTTGAGATCGGGATCGGACATCGCGGGGTTCTCACCCATGATGTACATGCCCTTGATCTCGTCGTGGTGGACCGCATCCATGATCTCGACGACGGTCTTGCCCTTTTTCGGATCGAGCTTGACGCCCCAGACCTTCTCATATTGCGCACGGGTCTGCGCATCTTCGACCGATTTGTAATCGGGGAAGAACATGGGAATGAGACCAGCATCGGATGCGCCCTGCACATTATTCTGGCCGCGCAGGGGATGCAGCCCCGTGCCCGGGCGGCCGATCTGGCCGGTGATCAGCGACAGCGCGATCAGGCAACGCGCATTGTCGGTGCCGTGGGTATGTTGCGACACGCCCATGCCCAAGAAGATGATGGCGGCCTTGGCGCGCGCGTAAGTGCGCGCAACCTCGCGCAGCGTGTCCGGCGGAATGCCGCAGATCGGCGCCATTTCCTCCGGTGTGAAATCCTTGACGCTCTCTTTCCAGGCCTCGAAACCTTCGACATAGGTCTGGATATATTGCTGGTCGTAGAGCCGTTCGCTGACGATGACGTTGAGCATCGCATTGAGCATGGCAACGTCGGCGCCGTTCTTGAACTGCAGCATGCGCCAGGCGTGACGCTTGAGCGCCTGGCCGCGCGGATCCATCACCACGAGCTTGGCGCCGTTTTTGGCCGCCTGCTTGAAGAAGGTCGCCGCGACCGGATGATTCTCCGTCGGATTGGCACCGATGACGATGATGACGTCGGAATTCCTGCACTCGTTGAAGGTCGCCGTCACCGCCGCCGAGCCGACGCCCTCAAGCAGCGCCGCCACCGACGAGGCGTGGCACAGCCGCGTGCAGTGATCGACATTGTTGGTGCCGAAACCGGTGCGCACCAGCTTCTGGAAAAGGTAAGCCTCTTCGTTCGAGCCTTTGGCCGAACCAAAACCGGCGAGCCCCTTCGGGCCGTCGCGATCGCGGATTTTCTTCAGGCCCGCGGCCGCGCGGTCGAGCGCCTCTTCCCATGTCGCCTCGCGGAAATGCGTCCACGGATTGGACGGATCGATGAATTCGTGCGGCACTTTCGGGACGCCGTCCTTGCGGATCATCGGCTTCAACAGCCGCTGCGGATTGTGCACATAGTCGAAGCCGAAGCGGCCTTTAACGCAGAGCCGGTTCTCGTTGGCCGGGCCGTTGCGGCCGGTGACGGCGACGATCTTGTCGTCCTTGATCTGATACGTGAGCTGGCAGCCGACGCCGCAATAGGGGCAGACGCTGTCGACGGTGCGGTCCGGCTTGCCTTTGTAGATATTGTTCTCATCGACCATGGTCGCCGGCATCAAAGCGCCGGTCGGGCAGGCCTGCACACATTCGCCGCAGGCGACGCAGGTCGAAGCGCCCATCGGATCGTCGAAGTCGAACACGATCTTTTCCAGGTGCCCGCGGCCGGCCATGCCGATGACGTCGTTGACTTGAACTTCGCGGCAGGCGCGGACGCAGAGGTTGCACTGGATGCAGGCGTCGAGATTGACTGCCATGGCGACATGGCTGCGGTCGGGCTTTGGCACCTCGGCCGTCTTGCGCTTGGGGAAGCGGCCGGGCTCGGCCTTGAGCCGCCGCACCGTCTTCCAAAGCTCGGAATCCGGATCATGCGCGACCTCTACGTCGGGCTGATCGGTGACGAGAAGCTCGGCGACCATCTTGCGCGCGGTCTTGGCGCGATCGGTCTGGGTCTTGACCTTCATGCCGGGCGCCGGTGTGCGCAGGCAGCTGGCGGCGAGCACACGCTCGCCCTCGATCTCGACCATGCAGACGCGGCAATTGCCGTCGGGCCGATAGCCGGGCTTCGGCGAATAGCACAGATGCGGCAGTTTGATGCCGAGCCGGCGCGCGGCGCGGAAGATCGTCTCGCCGGGGCGGATATCGATCTCGCGCTCGTCGATAAGAAATGTATTCGGCTTGGCGTCGCTCATGGATGCATCGCTTTCAAGTATCTCGCGTTACCCAACGTTGTATCCGGCTTTTGTTACCAATGCCGCAGCGGCGTCTTCAGTTCTTCCGGAAAGTATTTTAGCACGCAGACCAGCGGATTGGGCGCGGCCTGGCCAAGCCCGCAGATCGAAGCGTCGCGCATAAGCGCCGACAATTCCTCGAGCAGCGCTTCGTCCCACGGACCGTGCGCCATGAGTTCGGCAGCCTTTTCAGTGCCGACGCGGCACGGCGTGCATTGGCCGCAGCTCTCGTCCTCGAAGAACTTCATCAGATTGAGCGCCGCAGCTTTGACATCGTCCTTGTCGGATAGAATCACAACCGCGTGCGACCCGACGAAGCAGCCGTATTTTTCCAGCGTGCCGAAATCGAGCGGCAGGTCGGCCATCGATGCCGGGAGTATGCCACCTGACGCACCGCCCGGCAGATAGGCTTTGAAGCTGTGGCCGTCGGCCATGCCGCCGCAGAATTCGTCGATCAGTTCGCGCACCGTGATGCCGGCCGGCGCCAGCTTGACGCCCGGATTTTTCACGCGGCCCGAGACCGAGAAGCTGCGGAAACCTTTGCGCTCGTGACGGCCCTGCGACGTCACCCACTCGGCGCCCTTTTCGATAATGTCGCGCACCCAATAAAGTGTCTCGACATTCTGTTCGAGCGTCGGACGGCCGAACAGGCCGACTTGCGCCACATAAGGCGGGCGATGCCGCGGCAGGCCGCGCTTGCCCTCGATCGACTCGATCATCGCCGATTCTTCGCCGCAGACATAAGCGCCGGCGCCGCGGCGCAGATGGATCTTGCTGAAGCGGTCGAGATTCGCGTCTTCGAGCTTCTTGATCTCCTCGATCAGCATCAGCCGCAGTTCGGGATATTCGTCGCGGATGTAAAGGTAGATCTCCGCGGCCTCGACCACCCAGGCGGCGACTAGCATGCCTTCGAGGAAACGGTGCGGATCGAGACCAAGGTAATAACGGTCCTTGAACGTGCCGGGCTCGCCCTCGTCGGCGTTTACCGCCATCAAGCGCGGCGCTGGCTCGGCGCGCACCAGCGACCATTTGCGGCCGGTGGGAAAGCCCGCGCCGCCGAGCCCGCGCAATCCGGCATCGCTGA
>DATAQN010000130.1:0-102169 GCA_036264635.1 Xanthobacteraceae bacterium
AACGTCCCCGACTGGACCGAGCCCTTCTCGGCCGCGCAGTGATAGACGAACAGCCGCGGCAGATAGAGCATGCCGGCCATCCAGGCGATCACGGCGATGATGTGAAAGGCTTTGACCCATTGATATGCCATTGCTCGACGATCCCGGTCAGTTTCCGCGCACGCGCTTAACCAAACGCTCGACATGCGCAATGGGTGTACTCGGCAAGATGCCGTGGCCCAGATTGAAAATGAAGGGCTGCCCTGCAAACGTCTGCATGATGACATCGACCTGCCGGTCGAGCGCGTCGCCGCCGGCGAGAAGCGCGAGCGGATCGAGATTGCCTTGCACCGGCCGCCGCGGCTGGATGCGATCGCGCGCGAATGCAAGATCGATCATCCAATCGAGCCCGACAGCATCGACGGGAACCTCTTCGATATAGCGCTCGAGCTTTGTCGCCGCGCCGCGTGGAAAACCGATGATCTTGGCGTCGGGGATATCTTTACGCACCGCTGCAATGATCCTTGCACAAGGCTCGATACACCATTTCGCGAACTCATCAGGCGGCAATACACCCGACCAGGTGTCGAAAATCTGCACAGCATCGACACCGGCCCGGAATTGACGAAGCAGATAGCCCGCCGATGCTTCGATCAGCCGATCGACAAGCTCGGCAAAGGCCTCCGGATGGCGATAGGCAAAAAGACGCGCCGGAATCTGTTCGCTCGCACCGTATCCCGCAACCATATAGGTCGCCACCGTCCAGGGCGCGCCGCAGAAGCCAAGCAGCGCCACATCGGCCGGCAGTTCCGACTTAACGCGCATGATCGTCTCATAGACCGGCGCAAGCGCGTAGTGATCGAGCTCCTCGCTCAGCCGAGCAAGCCCAGCAGGATTGTCGATTGCCTCGAGCCGCGGTCCCTCTCCGCTTTCAAAGGACACCCGCTGCCCAAGCGCATGCGGAATAACCAGGATATCGGAAAACAATATCGCAGCATCGAAGCCGAAACGGCGGATCGGCTGCAATGTCACTTCGGTCGCCAGCTTCGGATCGAAACACAGATCGAGAAAGCTTTGGCACTTCTCGCGGATAGCTCGGTATTCGGGAAGGTAGCGCCCCGCCTGACGCATAAGCCAGATTGGCGGCACAGTGTTCGTGCCGCCTTCGAGAACACGAACAAGAGCTTTTGTACTCGGCTTATCCGCCACGTCTTCTTTCCATATAAAATAGATTCTTAGAATCTTTTGTAGTGGTTAGACGGTTGATTGGACTCATACGTCGGCGTTCACATTCAATCCACGTCTTGCCCACATATCCCCAGTGCCAAGTTTGGCGCAGACGTGCTTTCGAGTCAGCCAGGTAATCGGCCATTTGCGGCTTTTTCTGACGAAGCTTTGCGACGCTTGTCCACATTTCACCGCAGACCGGACAGTTGCTCTCTATCTATCCCGGCGCAGCACGGATGTGGACAGGAGGCGAGGTTTCCCAGTGGGGTGACTTGCGCCCCCCCAAAAGCCGTGGCCTTCTCCAGTGTTGTCGACAGGTTATCCAACGAGGTTCGAGCGCTCGATGGCCGACGCGCCCAGTTATTTCCATCTGCATCTGATCTCGGACGCGACCGGCGAAACCTTGATCGCTGTCGGCCGGGCGGCGGCTGCGCAATATGCCAAAGTGATGCCGGTCGAACATGTTTATCCGCTGGTGCGCACGGCCAAGCAGCTCGATCGGGTGCTGGGCGAGATCGAGGAATCGCCAGGTATTATTCTCTACACATTGCTCGACGAGCATCTCGTCGAGAAGCTCGAGGGCAAGTGCCGCGAGCTTGGCTTGCCGTGCCTGTCTGTGCTTGGACCGGTGCTGAACCTGTTCAAAGCCTATCTCGGCGCCGAATCGACTCATAAAGTTGGTGCTCAGCACACGCTGAATGCTGAGTATTTTCGCCGCATCGATGCACTCAATTACACCATGCTGCACGACGATGGGCAGATGGCGGAGGATCTTGAAGAGGCCGACGTCGTTTTGCTCGGCGTGTCGCGGACGTCCAAGACGCCGACCTCGATCTATCTTGCCAATCGCGGCGTGAAGACTGCCAATATTCCCCTGGTGCCGGGTGTGCCGCTGCCGCCGCACGTCGAGCGGCTCAAGAATCCACTGATTGTCGGGCTGTTCGCAACACCCGAGAGAATCGTCCAGATCCGGCAAAATCGGCTGCTTGGTCTCAAAGTCCAGCGCGACGACGACCAATATATCGATCGTGACGCGGTCGCGGCTGAGATCGCAGCGTCACGGAAACTGTGCAGTCGCCACAATTGGCCGGTGATTGACGTTACGCGCCGGTCGATCGAGGAAACCGCGGCCGCCGTGCTTGCTCATCTCGTCGAACGCCGCCGGCAGCGGGCATCGTGACAGCCCTGTGGCTTGCCGAGAAACCGCTCATTGTGGCCTCGCGCAGCAAGGTCCGGCAGACCCTGCTCGAGGGCGCGGGCGTTCCGATCGAAATTTGCCCTGCCGATCTTGATGAGCGGCAGCTCGAGGCTGACGCTGCTCCGCAAACGCCTGGGGCCGTTGCTGCGCATCTGGCGCGTGAAAAGGCCCGCGCCGTCGCAAAGTTGCGTCCCGGCCGCCTGACGCTCGGCGCTGACCAGACGCTTGCGCTCGGCAATACGCGCTTCTCCAAACCGGCCGATATCAGCGCAGCACGAATGCAACTTCGCGCGCTGTCGGGGCAGAGCCATGAACTGCACTCGGCCATCGCCTTTGTCCAAGATGGGGCGGTATTGTTCGAATGTGTCGGCGTGGCCCGGCTGACCATGCGTGCATTTTCGGATGAATTTCTCGATCTTTATCTGAAATGCACCGGAACTGCCGCGACCGCGAGCGTCGGCGCTTATCAGTTGGAAAGCCTCGGCGTGCAGCTCTTCGAGCGCATTGAGGGCGATTATTTCACGATATTGGGCTTGCCGCTTTTGCAAGCCTTGCAGTTCTTGCGGCAGCGCGGATGTCTCGCACAGTGAGCGACGAAGGACCATTCGTGCTGTGTCTCACCGGCTCGCTCGGCATGGGCAAGTCGACCGCGGCAAAGTTTTTCGTCGAAGAAGGCGTGCCGGTGCACGATTCGGACGCTACTGTGCATGCACTCTATGAGGGTGAGGCGGTGCCGCTCGTCGAGCAGGCGTTTCCGGGCTCGACCTCTGGCGGCAAGGTTGATCGCACCAAGCTTGCGGCGATGGTGCTCAACGACCAGGCGGCATTGGCACGGCTTGAGTCCATCGTCCATCCGATGGTGACGGCATCCCGGGAAAAGTTCCTGGCCGAAGCGCGCGAGCGCGGCGCGAAAGTCGTCGTGTTCGACGTCCCGCTGTTGTTCGAGACCAAGGCGGATCGCAGTTGCGACGCAGTAGTGGTGGTTTCGGCGCCAGCCGAAATCCAGCGCCAACGCGCCTTCCAACGGCCCGGAATGACCGACGACAAGCTCGCCGCGATCCTTGCTAAACAGATGCCCGATGCGGAAAAGCGGCGCCGCGCCGATTTTGTTGTCGACAGTTCACAAAGTTTCGATCACGCGCGTGCGCAAATCCGCGAAATTTTACGTAAGGTCGGTAGACTTACGCCGCGTGCCAAGTGATTCGCCGTCCGCACGATTGCCAACACAGTCCAAAGATCAAATCGAATTCCGATGCGCGAGATTGTCTTCGATACCGAAACGACCGGCCTCGATCCCTACCAGGGCGATCGGCTCGTCGAGATCGGATGCATCGAGCTCGTAAACCGGTTTCCGACCGGCAAGGTCTTTCATTGCTATTTCTATCCGGAACGCGACATGCCGGAGCAGGCTTTCAAGGTCCATGGTTTGTCGATCGAATTTCTCAGGGACAAGCCGCTCTTTGCCGACAAGGTGGACGAACTCATCGCATTTCTCGGCGACGACGCCGCGCTCGTGGCGCATAACGCCATGTTCGATCTTGGCTTCCTCAATGCCGAGCTCGACCGGGCGGGGCGTGAGGGCGTGGCCCGGGAACGTATCGTCGACACGCTCTTGCTGGCGCGCCGCAAGCATCCGGGCGCGTCCAATCGGCTCGACGATCTATGTACGCGCTATTCGATCGACAATTCGCGGCGCACCAAACACGGCGCGTTGCTCGATGCTGAGCTCCTTGCCGAAGTCTATATCGAGCTCATTGGCGCGCGGCAGGCACAGTTCGTTCTGGCGCAAGCCACCGCGACCGTTCGCGTCACCGGCGAGCCAATCGTCTTGCGCGAACGTCCCGCGCCGCTACCCGCGCGGTTGTCCGAGGATGAGCGCGCTGCCCATCGACGGTTCATCGCAACGCTGGGCGAGAACGCGATCTGGCGCGATTACATCCGCGCGGAAGAGTTCGCCGCAAATTAGTTCGGGGCTGCAGGGAACGGCGCTGCCGGCTGTGCTACGGCGAGCCGCTGACGATACAGCGACACGAAATCCACGGGTTCGAGCAGGAGCGGCGGGAAACCGCCATTGCGGGTCGCGGTCGCGATGATCTCGCGTGCGAACGGGAACAACAGCCGCGGGCATTCGATCATCACCGTCGGCTGCAAGCTCTCCGGCGGCACATTGAGGATGCGGAACACGCCGGCATAAAGCAGCTCGAAGCCGAACAGCAACAGCCCCTGAGCCTCGGCTCGGCCATCGAGCCGCAACGTCACTTCGCAGTCGGTTTCGGTGAGCGGCGCGGCTTCGACTGCGATATTGATATTGATGGTAGGTGGTTGCGTGCTGGGCGCCATCGAGCGCGGCGCGTTCGGATTCTCGAAAGAGAAATCCTTCACATATTGCGTGACGATACCAATCTGCATCATCGGCATGTCGATCTGCGGATCGGGGCCACCATTGGTCGCTGACATAAACGTCTCCGGCTGCGCCCGCGGCCTGGCGGCCCGCTGGCGGTCATACTTGGCAGGTGCAAACGCGGCGCTTGGCTAACACAGGGCCGAGGGGCGAACAATGCTGGTTCTCCAGCCTGCCGCGGCGGCCGAAATGGCAAAATGACTGGATTTGCTCAAAAGCGCCGTAAAGGACGCCCTCGCTTCCTTTATTGGCGCGACGGCGCTGATCGTTTAATGTCCGGCCTTGGCACGCTAAGGTCACGATCCATAGCTATTGGAGGTCCTCAATTGGAGGCCTTGGCTAGCGAACGGCTCCAAACGTGGACTTAATCGAGACGCGTGCCCACATAGAATGGATAGACCGGAGTTTAGGGCGAGATTTGGGATTTAGGTTTCTCCCGCGGCCGGCCGATCCGCACGCCCGATCCGCTCTTGAGTCCGCCCAACCGCTTACGACGCCGAAAGAATGCTCGACGTGTTCGACATCTACACCATCATCTTCCTGGCGCTTGCCGTGTTCATTTTCCTGCGGCTGCGCAGCGTTCTTGGCCAGCGTACCGGCCGGGAACGTCCGCCGTACCCGACCCAGGAGGGTCCGCGCCGGCCCCTCGACACCGTCGTGCCCTTGCCGCAGCGTCCAGCCGAAGCCACATCGCGGCCGGTCGAAATCGTGCCGGCCGCGCCAGCCGATCGCTGGAAGGACATCACCGATGCCGGCTCGTCGGTGACTGCGGGGCTCGACGCCATTTTGGCGGCTGACCCGAATTTCGACGGCAAGCATTTCATGGCCGGTGCGCGCGCGGCTTACGAGATGATCGTGACGGCTTTTGCCGGCGGCGACCGGCGGCAGTTGCGCAGCCTGCTGTCGCGCGAAGTGTTCGAGGGCTTCGACGCCGCGATCACGGACCGCGAGCGCCGCGGCGAAACCGCCGAGTCGCGTTTTGTTTCGATCGACGGCTCAACCGTCACCGCTGCGGAATTGCGCAATCGCACCGCGCAAATCACCGTCCGTTTCATTTCCAAGCTGATCTCCGCAACGCGCGACCGCGCCGGCGGCGTCATCGACGGCAACGCAGAGAAGGTCACCGACGTCACTGATGTGTGGACTTTTGCGCGCGACATCTCCTCGCGCGATCCCAATTGGAAAGTGATTGCCACTGAAGCCGGGCAGTGAGGCCGATGACATTGTGGCGGGGGATTTGCCTGCTGGTCCTGGTCGTGGGTCTCGGCGGCGTTCCGCTCGCGACGCGAAGTCCGGCATTCGGCCAGGAGAACGGTCAACCGATCAAATTTCCCGATACCCAATATGAGCCGCTCGATTGGGACAATCTCGACGGCTGGATTTATGACGATCACGAAGCGGCTTTTGCCGCCTATCTTGCAAGCTGCCGCGCGCTGAACCCGAAGCAGCGCGTCAGCAATACCCGCACCGGCCAAAATCAAAAAAGCAGCCAACTGACGGAAATTACCGCGGCGCTGCGCGATGTCTGCGAACGCGCGCAAGCGGCCCTCCCGCTTGATGACACCGGCGCGAAGAAGTTTTTCGAAGAGAATTTCCGCCCGCTTCACATCAACAAGATTGGCGATACGGCGGGCTTCCTCACCGGCTATTACGAGCCGATCATCGACGGATCGCGCGTGCCGACAGGTGAATTCAGCGCGCCGCTGTATCGCCGGCCGCCGAATCTTGTCGCCTCGGGAAGGCGCAAGCTCGGCGACGCATTCCCGAGCAAGGGCGTCTTTGTCGGCCGCCGTGTCGGGCGGCGCAAGATCGTGCCGTATTATACGCGCGCCGAGATCGAGGACGGTGCGCTCGACGGCTGGCATCTGGAAATTTGCTATCTGCGCGATCCAGTCGACGTGCTGTTCGCGCAGATTCAAGGCTCGGCCCGCATCAGGCTCGAAGACGGCACCATCCTGCGCGTCAATTACGACTCGCATAACGGCTGGCCCTATACTCCGGTCGGCAAGGTGCTGCTCGATATGAAAGCCATGACCAAGGATCAGGTATCGATGCAGAGCATCCGCGATTGGATGGAGGCCAATCCGGATCAGGCCAAGGACGTGCGTCGCGCCAACAAGTCCTATGTGTTCTTCCGCATCACCGATCTCGCCACCGAAGACGAGGCCATCGGCGCCGAAGGCGTGCCGCTGATGCCGGGCCGTTCCATCGCGGTCGATCATGCCTTGCACACTTACGGCATGCCGTTCTTCATCACCGCCGATCTGCCGATCGCGGCCGAGAAGACCGCGACCAAGTTCGATCGTCTGGTCGTCGCGCAGGACACCGGTTCCGCCATTGTCGGCCCGGCGCGCGCGGATATCTATTTCGGCGCCGGCGATGAAGCGGCGCGCACCGCCGGCCGCATCAAGAATGCGGGCGATTTCTACATGCTGCTGCCGCGCGCGCTCGATCCGGTCGAGGCCGGTCGCGATACGCCGCTGCCGCCGGAGCGTCCGAGCCCGTACAGTGTTGCCGCCACTACGATGGAAGATCCGACCGTGCCGGATTCGGAGACGACACAAGATGTGCCGCTGCCGGAACCGAGACCCGCAATCGCGTCGACCGCTAAAATCTCCGCCAAGCCCAAAGCGAAAGCGAAGACGCGGCCCAAACAATGAGCCGCCGGCGGCAGCTGAGCGACGAAGAAGAAGCGCTTTGGCGAGGCGTCGCCCGTTCGGTCAAACCGCTGCGGCCAAGCAAGACGAAAGCAAAAGCGGCGGCGAAGTCAGCGCCTGCGGCGGTCGAAAGAAAATCCGTGCCGCCGCACGCGCCGAAGCCGCTTCAGCCGGCAGCGCCGGCGTCGACAAGAAAACTACCGCCAAAACCACCGCCGCTGGCGTCACTCGACAGGCGGGGGAAAAAACGTGTGGTACGCGGCCGCGACGCGATCGATGCACGGATCGATCTGCACGGCATGACACAAAGCGAAGCGCATGACGCTCTCATCCGGTTTGTGCGGCGGGCGCAGACGAATGGTGCGCGGCTCGTGCTGGTGGTCACCGGAAAGGGATCGGGAACCTCGCGCGATGCCGCCCGCGAGCGCGGTGTGCTGCGCCGGCAGGTTCCGCTCTGGCTCGCGCTGCCGGAGTTCCGTCCGTTCATCGTCGGGTTCGACGCAGCGCACGTTGCACATGGCGGCGAAGGCGCGCTTTACGTGCGATTGCGCAGGATTCGTTAACGTTAATAGGAGGCAGGTCAAACAATCTGCAAGAATTAGCCAACTTCGTCTGCGACGATCTGTTCAACGTTGTGGGGTAGTTCCAGTCATGACCGACACTGTTGCGCCGCGGGCGAAAGCGCCCAGCGATTTGCAAATGCTCGTTCAGGTCGAGCAATGGATGGCGACGATCCGCGAGATCAGGCACGAAGAGCGCGCCGCTTTTCAATCGGTCAGCGCCCAGTTCGAGGACCTGTTTGTTCCGTCAACGAATAGCTTTTAAAGAATAAAGCGGCTGAGATCGGCGTTCTTGGCCAGATCGCCGACATGCTTCTGCACATAGGCGGCGTCGATCTTGACGGTTTCGCCCGAGCGATCCGGCGCGCCGAACGAGATCTCGTCGAGCACTCGTTCCATCACCGTCTGCAAGCGCCGTGCGCCGATATTTTCCACGCTTGAATTGACTGACACCGCGACGTCGGCCACCGCGTCGATCGCGTCCTCGGAAAAATCGAGCGTCACACCCTCGGTCGCCATCAGCGCAATATATTGCTTGATCAGCGACGCTTCCGGCTCGGTGAGGATGCGGCGGAATTCGTCGCGGGTCAGCGCCTTCAATTCGACGCGGATCGGCAGCCGGCCTTGCAACTCGGGCAACAGATCCGACGGCTTGGAAATATGGAAGGCGCCCGACGCGATGAACAGGATATGGTCGGTTTTCACCGAGCCGTGCTTGGTGGGGACCGTAGTGCCTTCGATCAGCGGCAACAGATCGCGCTGCACGCCCTCACGCGACACATCGGCGCCGGCGCGGCCTTCGCGTGCGCAGATCTTGTCGATCTCGTCGAGAAAGACGATGCCGTTGTTCTCGACAGTCTTGATCGCTTCCTGCGTCAATTGATCGGTGTCGAGCAGCTTGTCGGATTCCTCGTTGATCAGGATCTCGTAGGAATCCTGCACTGTGACGCGCCGCGTCTTGGTGCGGCCGCCGCCGAGCTTGCCGAAAATATCGCCGATGGAAATCGCGCCCATCTGCGCGCCGGGCATCCCCGGAATGTCGATCATCGGCAAACCGCCGCCGGTCGCCTGCACTTCGATCTCGATTTCCTTGTCGTCGAGCTCGCCGGTACGCAGCTTCTTGCGGAAGGCTTCCTTGGTCGACGCGCTGGCATTGACGCCGACCAGAGCGTCGATCACGCGATCCTCGGCGGCCTTCTCGGCGCGCGCTTTCACGTCCTTGCGTTTCTTCTCGCGTGTCAAGGTAATAGCGACCTCGACGAGGTCGCGCACGATCTGTTCGACATCGCGGCCGACATAGCCGACCTCGGTAAACTTGGTCGCTTCGATCTTGAGAAACGGCGCGCCCGCGAGCTTGGCCAGGCGCCGCGAAATCTCGGTTTTGCCGACCCCAGTCGGCCCGATCATGAGAATATTTTTGGGCAGCACTTCTTCGCGCAGCCGCTCGTCGAGCTGCAAGCGGCGCCAGCGATTGCGCAGGGCGATCGCTACGGCGCGTTTGGCGTCGCCTTGGCCGACGATGAAGCGGTCGAGCTCGGAAACAATTTCGCGGGGAGAGAAGTCGGTCATGCGTCGTGTACCATCAACAGAGCGCGGCCGTCGGGCGTGTCAACGAGGCCAGCTTTTTTAAATCCTGCCTTTTCATAAGCGCGGACTGCGCGCGCATTGGCCGGATCGGGGTCGGTCACCACACGCGGCGTGCCGGCAAGTGTGAGGCGTTCAAGAAAGTTCCGGATCAGCGCCGAACCATGACCACGGCCGATCATGTCGGGTTCGCCGATGAATTGATCCAGGCCGCGCGTGCCTTGCGGCTGCACGCCAAAGCCGTTGTTCGGCCAGGCGGTGGGATCGTAGCACTGCAAATAGGCGAACGGCCGGCCTTCGACTGCCACAACAAATTGCTCCATCGCCGGTTCATCGAGGTCGCCGCGCACCAGCGCATATTGCTCATCGGGATCGCCCCACCATTGCGCCACTTGCGGCTGCTCGAGCCATTTGTGCACTGTCGGCAAGTCCGCAACCGTCATGGGACGAAAAGCATATTGGCGAGAAACAACATTTGCGGAAGGCGCCATCATTGGCCTCATCACCGGCCTCATGGCTCACGCGGTCTTCAGCGTCTCGATGGTGACATTGCGGTTGGTGTAGACGCATATTTCGGCGGCAATATCGAGGGCGCGCCGCACGATGGCCTCGGCATCGAGCGGCCCGTCGGCGAGCGCGCGCGCCGCGGCCAGGGCGTAATTACCGCCGGAACCAATCCCGGTAATGCCCGCCTCAGGCTCGAGCACATCGCCGGTGCCGGTGAGCACCAGCGAGACGTCCTTGTCGGCGACGATCATCATGGCCTCGAGCCGGCGCAGATAACGGTCGGTGCGCCAATCCTTGGCCAATTCCACGGCCGCGCGGGTGAGCTGACCTGGATATTGTTCGAGCTTGGATTCCAGCCGCTCGAATAAGGTGAAAGCATCGGCCGTGGCGCCGGCAAAGCCGCCGATCACGTCGCCCTTGCCCAGCCGGCGCACCTTCTTGGCGTTGGATTTGACGATGGTCTGGCCGATCGAAACCTGGCCGTCGCCGCCGACCGCGACCACCCCGCCTTTGCGGACGGTCAGGATCGTGGTGCCGTGCCAGAGGCTGGATTGGCCGGGTTCATTGGGCGTCATGAGCGGGGACGGTTCGGGCTGAAAAACCTGCGGTTAAACCATGATTTAGGAGTTAGCCGCCGGCAATGCAAATCGGCGCCGGAAAGCTTGGCGCGACACAAAGTCCCCTGTTAAAAGGCCCGGCATTGGGCCCTGCCGCGGCTTTGTTGGCCATTCGGCTTGCCACTTGGTTCCGGAGACCACGATGCGCAAAGCATCTGTGAAGCGCACGACGAAGGAAACCGATGTCGAGGTTGCCGTCGATCTCGACGGCACCGGCGCATCCTCGATTTCGACCGGGGTCGGTTTTCTCGACCATATGCTTGATCTGTTAGCGCGGCATTCGCGGATCGATCTTGCCATCAAGGCCAAGGGCGATCTGCATATCGATCAGCACCATACTACCGAGGACGTCGGCATTGCGCTCGGCCAGGCGGTAAAGCAAGCGCTCGGCGACATGAAAGGCATCGGCCGTTATGCGAGCCTGCACATGCCGATGGACGAAGCCCTGACGCGCGTCGCCCTCGACATATCCGGGCGGCCGTTTCTGGTGTTCCAGGTCGAATTTGGCCGCGCCAAGATCGGGTCGTTCGATACGGAACTGGTCCAGGAGTGGTTCCAGGCCTTCGCCATGAATGCCGGGCTGACCCTGCATGTGGCGACACTTTACGGCGGCAACGACCATCATATCGCCGAATCCTGCTTCAAGGGTCTGGCGCGGGCGTTGCGGGCGGCGGTAGCCATCGACCCGCGAGCGGCGAACGAGATCCCCTCGACGAAGGGCACTCTCGGTAACTAAATAACCATGAGTTGTTGAGGCACTCGCGCCTCGGCGCTGAACCCAAACACAAGTCTGGACCCATGCCTGTCTATACCGTTCACGAACCGCCGGTGCGGGAGGCCGGAGCATTGGCCGATCCGGCGCGCTTCGCCTTCGTGCGCGACGGTTTCTATTGGTGGGCCTTCCTGCTGACGCCGCTGTGGATGTTGTGGCGGCGGCTTTGGCTGGTCTTCGTGCTTTATCTCGTGCTGTTGATCGGCATCGAGACGGCCATGCGCATTTACGGCGCTACGGGCGGGATGATCTCGCTTGTGGCCGCGCTCATCTCGCTTCTGGTCGGGCTCGAGGCCGGCTCGTTGCGCCGCTTCACCTTGAAGCGGCGCGGCTGGAAGAATGTCGGCGTCGTCTCCGGCAGCGATCTTGAAGACGCCGAGCACAGGTTCTTCGCCGCCTGGGTCAAGGGTGTGAAGCCGCCGGCGGATACGCCACCTACCGCGCCGCCGCCGACATCGGCGGCGCCTTATTTGTCGCTTGCGAAAATGCCGCCGTCGCAGAGGCCTTATGGATCGGGTGTCATTGGCCTGTTTCCCGAGCCTGGAGCGCAGCGATGAGCGTCGCCATCGTCGATTACAGTTCCGGCAATTTGCACTCTGCCGCCAAGGCCTTCGAGCGCGCGGCGCACGAAGCGGGCCTCGATCAGCCGATCGCGGTGACTCAGGATCCAGATGCGGTCGCGCGCGCCGACCGTGTCGTGCTGCCCGGCGTCGGCGCCTTTGCCGATTGCCGGCGCGGCCTGGATGCGGTGCCCGGGATGGTCGAAGCGCTGCAGGAGGCGGTGCGCCGGCGCGGCCGGCCGTTCTTTGGCATCTGCGTCGGCATGCAGCTCATGGCCGAGCGCGGCCTTGAATACGAAGTCAAGCAAGGTCTCGGCTGGATCGCCGGCGAGGTCGACCGCATCGCGCCCAAAGATCCGATGCTGAAAATTCCGCATATGGGCTGGAATACGCTTAATGTGGCCCGGTCGCATCCGCTGCTCGAGGGGCTCAAGCTCGGGCCGGAGGGTAAGCACGCTTATTTCGTGCATTCCTATCAGCTCAAGCCGGGAAACCGCGCCGATCTGGTCGCAGAGGCCGATTATGGCGGCGCCGTCACGGCGATCGTCGGTTGCGACAATATGGTCGGTACGCAATTTCATCCCGAGAAGAGCCAGAAGCTCGGCCTGGCGCTGATCGCGAATTTCCTGAAGTGGAAGCCGTGATTCTGTTTCCAGCCATCGATCTGAAAAACGGGCTGGCGGTGCGCCTGCAGCAGGGCGACATGGCGCGGGCGACGGTATTCAACGACGATCCGGCGGCGCAGGCGAAAACCTTCGCACAGCAATGCTTTGAATATCTGCATCTGGTCGATCTCGATGGCGCCTTTGCGGGCAAGCCGATGAATGCCGCCGCGGTGGAGCGCATCCTCGCCGCGGTGAAAATCCCGGTGCAGCTTGGCGGCGGCATCCGCGACCGCGCAACCATCGAAGCCTGGCTCGGCAAGGGCGTGAGGCGCGTCATCATCGGCACGGCGGCGGTGCGCAATCCGGCGCTGGTGAAGGAAGCGGCACGCGCCTTTCCCGGCCGCGTCGCTGTCGGGCTCGATGCCCGCGACGGCAAAGTGGCGGTGGAAGGCTGGGCGGAGACATCGACGCTGTCGGCATTCGACATTGCGCAACGTTTCGAGGATGCCGGCGTCGCCGCCATTATCTACACCGATGTGGCGCGCGACGGCATGCTCAAGGGCCTCAATCTCGAGGCCACGATCGCGCTTGCGGAAAAAATCTCAATTCCGGTGATCGCCTCCGGTGGCCTCGCCTCGATGGCCGATATCCGGGCTTTGCTGGAGCCGCGGGCAAAGAAGCTCGAAGGCGCCATTGCTGGACGTGCGCTCTACGATGGCCGGCTCGATCCGGCCGAAGCCATTGCGCTTCTCAAAGGCGTCACGCCGCAACCGGCCCGGCCATAAGGAACGCGCATGTTCAAGGTCCGCGTCATCCCTTGCCTCGATGTGAAAGACGGCCGCGTCGTCAAAGGCGTCAACTTCGTCAATCTGCGCGATGCCGGCGATCCGGTCGCCGCGGCCATCGCCTATGACGAAGCCGGCGCCGACGAGCTCACGTTCCTGGACATCACCGCAAGCCATGAGAACCGCGGCATCATGTTGGATGTGGTGCGGCGTACGGCAGAGGCCTGCTTCATGCCGCTGACTGTCGGCGGCGGCGTGCGTAGCATCGAAGACATTCGCATTTTGCTGGCTTCGGGCGCCGACAAAGTCTCGATCAACACGGCGGCGGTGGCGCGCCGCGAATTCGTGAAAGAGGCGGCCGAAAAATTCGGCGATCAATGCGTCGTGGTGGCGGTCGACGCCAAACGCGTATCGGAGCCGAACGAGACCCCGCGCTGGGAGATCTTCACGCATGGCGGCCGCAAGGCGACCGGCATTGATGCAGTGGAATACGCCCGCGAAGTCGTCGCGCTCGGCGCCGGCGAAATCCTCCTCACATCGATGGATCGCGATGGCACGCGGCAGGGCTTCGATATCGCGCTGACGCGCGCCGTTTCAGATGCGGTGAGTGTGCCGGTGATCGCCTCAGGCGGCGTCGGCAATCTCGATCATCTCGTCGCCGGCATCCGTGAGGGCCATGCCAGCGCGGTGCTTGCCGCTTCGATCTTTCATTTCGGCGAGCATTCAGTCCGCGAAGCCAAGAAATTCATGGCGCACGCCGGCCTGCCGATGCGGCTTGATCCCTAGAGCATGATCCGGAAAAGTGGACACCGGTTTTCCGAAAAGATCATGCTCCATCAAAATGCCAGAGCGACAATCGATTCGACATGAGACGATTTCGCTCCAAGCCCGCCAAAATCTACGCCTGCTTCGCCCAGCGCAGCGCGCGCTCAAGCCGGTCGTTGCCCCCAAAACATTTCACCATCCGCGGTCATGAAAGTCGGCGCGCCGAAAATGCCGTACCGCTCGGCCTCTGTCGTTTGATCGCGCAACGCCGCTTTGCTGCCATCACTTTGCGCCGTTTTCAGCACCGGCTCCGGCGCGACGCCAAGGCGCGCCAGAATTTTGCTGGTGGCATCTGCAGTGTCGATGCGCTGCCCCTCGCCGAATTGACTGCGAAAGACCTCGAGGCAGAATTCCTCGCCCCAAGATTCGCGCAATCCGACCAGAGCGACACGAGCCGCGAGCAAGCTGTTCTGCGGAAACGGATCGGGCCGCACGAAGGGGATCGCAAGATCGGCGCAAATCCGCTCGAGATCGCGCCACATATAGCCGCCTTTGGCGGGAAGCAGGTTGAACGGCGATGTGGTCCAGCCCTGCGCCTTAAAGATGGGCCCGAGCAGAAAAGGCCTGAAATTAATGGAAACACCGGCCTCCTCGGCCAGCGCGCCGATCCGCAGAGCGGCTGGGTAAGAGTAGGTCGAGGCGAAGTCGAACCAGAAATCGAGGGCGGGCAAATTCATACGCGCGATCCTAAATAGGGGCCGGCCGGAGGGGAATGCCCCGCTGAAATGCAGCTAGCGGGTCTGAAAATCGCGCTCTCCCAGACCGCCTGCAGAGATGGTAAGGAAAGCAAATGAGCAGCTTTACCCTCCACGACCTGGAAAAACGGGTCGAAATGCGTGCGCAAGAGAGCGCGGATGTGTCCTATACCCGCAAGCTTCTGGACCGCGGCGTCGCGCAATGCGCCAAGAAGCTCGGTGAGGAAGCGGTCGAGGCCGCGATCGCCGCTATCAGCGAGGATCGCGAGCACCTGATCGGGGAGGCCGCCGACGTGCTCTATCATCTCCTCGTCGTGCTGCACGCCCGTGGCGTCAGGCTCGACGAGGTCGAAGCCGAGCTTGGCGCCCGTACGCGCCAGTCCGGCCTCGATGAAAAGGCGGCGCGCAAAAGCGGGTGACGAGCGGTTGAGCGATCAATAGCTTTAGGATTGCTGACGACTATGGAGCAACGGACCCAGCAGGACGTGTCGCCGTATCGCGTGTTCTCACGCGGCGAATGGGCGAGGTTGCGGCAAGATACGCCGATGACGCTGATGCCGGCCGAGGTCACGCGGCTGCGCTCGATGCACGAGCGCCTCGACATCACGGAAATTGAGGAGATCTACCTGCCGCTGTCGCGGCTGCTCTCGCTCTACGTGGCGGCGACGCAAAGGCTGTTCCGCGCCCAGCAGGGCTTCCTCGGCACTGAAGACGCTAAGGTGCCCTATATCATCGGTGTCGGCGGCTCGGTCGCGGTCGGCAAGTCGACCACGGCACGCGTGCTGGAAGCGCTGCTTGAGCGGTGGCCGAACGTACCTAAAGTCGGCCTCATCACGACCGACGGCTTTCTCTATCCCAATGCGGTGCTCGACCGTGAAGGCCTGATGGACAAGAAGGGCTTCCCGGAAAGCTACGATCTGCCGGCGCTGTTGCGTTTTCTCTCCGACATCAAGGCGGGCCTGCATCCGGTGCGGGCTCCCGTCTATTCGCATCTGATTTATGACGTCATCCCTAATCATTGGGTCGAAATCGAGCGGCCGGACATATTGATCGTCGAGGGCCTCAATGTGCTGCAGGCCGGGCGCTTGCCGCGCGACGGCAAAGCGGTGCCGTTCGTCTCGGACTATTTTGATTTCTCGATCTTTCTGGATGCCGATGAAGACGTGCTGCTGCGCTGGTATGTCAACCGCTTCCTGACGCTGCGCGGCACGGCCTTCGCCGATCCGAAATCCTACTTTCACCGCTACGCGAAGTTATCGGATCAAGAGGCGATCGAAACCGCGACCTCGATCTGGAATCGCATCAATCTCGCCAACTTGCGCGAAAACATCCTGCCGACGCGGCTGCGGGCCGATCTGGTCCTGAAAAAAAGCGAACATCACCAGATCACGGAAGTGGCGCTGCGGCGCCTATAAAGCCGCGGTTGAAACTCACGCCGCAAAAGCCCGCGCGCCCGATGCGGCCAGCGTTCTCGCAAGCTGTTCGCGGTCGAGCGGTTTGACGACGAAATCATCCATGTCCGCGGCGCGGCACGCTTGCCGATCTTCGGCCGATGCATTGGCGGTGAGCGCCACAATCGGCGTGCGGGGCCATTGCTCTTCGGCTTCGATGGCGCGCATGCGGCGCGCGGCTTCGAGCCCATCCATGCCCGGCATGTGCAGATCCATGAGTACGCGATCGAACGGCGCGCCGGCATCGCGCGCCGCACGCCAACACGCCAGCGCGGCGCCGCCGCTTTCCACCACGACCGGGTGGTGGCCGAGCTTTTCCAACAGCGCACGGGCGAGCAGCGCATTGATCTCGTTGTCTTCCGCCACCAGGATCGAAAGGCCCTCGTCGGGCGCGATGCTTGGTGTCTCAATCGGCTCGCTGACCGGGCCATGATCGAAATCATCGTCGGGGGCAAAACGCGCAGCGAGCGAGGCGGCACGCACCGGCTTGATCAGATAGCCGGTAAAGCCTGCGCCCTTGAGCGCCGGGAGCTCATGACGCGTCGCCGGTGTGACCAGCACGATCCGGCGGGGGACAGTCGCGGCTTCCTGCGCCAGGGCGGGGCTCGCCGCAGAACCGACCGCATGATCGACCAGCATCGCGCTCCATGCCTGTTCCGGCAACAGCGCCGCAGCGACCTTCTCGTCGGGAACAATGGACGCGCGCGCTCCCCAGCGCTGCAGGCGTCGCGCCAACAGCGAAGCTTCGATGGCGGCAGGCGCAACGATGAGAACATCGTGGCCGGAAAGGTCGGGCGCCGCGAATGTGCTGTCGTGGCTCTCGCCATCGCGGGGTAAAGGCACCATCACTCGAAAGATCGAGCCTTTGCCGACGGCGCTTTCGAGCGCGATGGAGCCTGCCATGCGCTCGACAAGGCGCTTGGAGATGGTGAGACCAAGCCCGCTGCCGTCATAGCGTCGCGTCGAGCCGACATCGGCCTGTTCGAATTCCTGGAAGATGCGCGCTTGATCTTCGGCGGCGATGCCGATGCCGGTATCGCGCACGGCAATGGCGACACCGTCGGGCAGGTCGCCCGGCTCGACGATGATCGACACGCCGCCGCTCTCGGTGAACTTGATCGCGTTGCCGGCAAGGTTGAACAGCACCTGACGCAGCCGCGCCGCATCGCCGATGACGCGCACCGGCAGCCGCTCGTCCACATAGGCGCAGATTTCGAGTCCCTTGGCCTGAGCGCGCGGCCCGAGCAGCTCCACTGCATTCTCGATGAAGCTGCCAAGCTCGAAGGGACGCGGCGACAGATCGAGCCGTCCGGCTTCGATCTTCGCCAGATCAAGCAGATCGTCGACAAAAGACACCAGCGCCGTGCCCGAGGTCTTCATGGCGGCGAGATAGGTCGCCTGTTCGGGCGCGAGCGGCGTGTCGCCGAGCAGATCGGCCATGCCGAGAATGCCGTTGAGCGGTGTGCGGATCTCATGGGAGACCATGGCGAGAAAGCGCGATTTGGCGCGGCTTGCCGCCTCCGCCTGATCGCGGGCGTCGGCAAGCGCATGTTCGGCGCTGACTCGATCGGTCACGTCGCGGCCGACGCTTTGCACCTCGCTGCCGCCGTCGGCGCGCACGGTGACTTCGCGCCACGCGATCCAGCGCGGGCCGTCGGCCGTCGTGATTTTCTGGTCGTGAACGCGTGTGCCGTCGGCCAGCGTCGCAGCCTCGCCCTGCCGTTCGACCGGCAGAACGAAGCTGGTGCCAAGGAGCTTTATGCGGCTTTGCCCGGCGAGCCCGCAGAACGTGTCGTTGACATAAGTGATGGTGCCAGTGCCGTTGCGGCGGACAATGGCGTCGCCTTGCGCTTCGAGGAAGCTCTTGGCGCGCTCTTGCGCTTCCTTGAACTCCCAATGGCGGTCCTCGGCTGCGTCGAGACGCCCTTCAAGCTCGCGCAGTTCTCGCTTCATCTGCCGGATGCGCGACAGCATCAAGCCCATGCCGCCGCAAGCGGCGCCGAACAGGGCGGCGACCCCGACGGCAAAAGTATTGGGATCGTAATGCGAGGCAGGCGACATCGTCGCTGACAAGAAACCGAAAGCAACTCCGAACGCCATCGTGGTGACGGCGGTGGCGCGCACGATCAGCGTGATCACCCTTCGGGTGATGATGGCCGGCTTTCGAAGCGCTGCGCGAGCCCGCATGGTCGGATCTGGTTCCTGTTTCGCCTGGCCTCTGTGCGACGCGGCGGCGCGGCAAAAAAGGCGCCGCGTCCGGACCCCGGTCTATCGATGCGGTATGTGGGATTTTGGCCTAGGAACCCTTGCACATTGCTTGCAAATAACGCGGCCCACCCCGTGCGTTTGGGGGACGGTTGATGCTTTATTAACGGCGGCTTGGCTGATCTAATTCGGCCCTGGAGCAGGTTGCCGAAAGTACGCCTTCGCGCTTTAGCCGGGTGGCAGAGGCCGATTTTCGGCAAGCATCGTGCCTGTGCGGAAGATATTGTGGACCTTAAGGGCGGCCGGAGATTTCGAAAAATGGACAAAGCTGTAAGTTCCAAGCGGTCGCGGCCGAAGGCCGCAGAAGCGATCAAGCCCGAGCGGCCGTCGCGCGAAGCGGCTGAGGCCGCGGTGCGGACGCTGATCCAATGGGCCGGCGACGATCCCGATCGCGAAGGCCTGCGCGCCACGCCATCGCGCGTCGTGCGCGCCTACGAGGAATGGTTTGCCGGCTACAACGACGATCCGCGCGAATATCTCAAGCGCACGTTCGAGGAAACGGGCGGCTATGACGAAGTGGTGGTGCTGCGCGACATCCGCTTCGAATCGCACTGCGAGCACCATCTCGCGCCGGTGATCGGCCGCGTGCATATCGGCTATCTGCCGCGCAACCGCGTCGTCGGCATTTCCAAGCTGGCGCGGCTGGTCGAGGTTTATGCGCGGCGATTGCAAATCCAGGAAAAAATGACGGCCGAGATCGCGTCGTGTCTCGATACCGTGCTTAAGCCGCATGGTGTGGCTGTCGTCACCGAGGCGACGCATCAATGCATGACGACGCGCGGCGTGCACAAACCCGGCGTCACCATGGTGACGAGCCGTATGGTCGGCGTATTCCGCACCCATGCCGAGACGCGCCAGGAGTTCTTGGCTGCAATCGGCATGCGTGGCGCGATCCACACCTCTAACGGCGCCGGATAAGACTCAAGCTGTCGGGGTTGTTTGTGCCGGCGAGAATTTGACGTCGGCCATGCACTTGTCGTCCCGGTGAAAGGCGAAAAAGTTGAGGCCCATGGGAAACACGGCATAGCCGAAGCTTTCAAGCTGCGCACGCAAGGCGTCGGCATCCGTTTTCAAGGATTCGACGAAGATGATCGGGCGCTTCTCCTTGATGCATTTCGCCGCGCCTTCGATCACGTCCAGCTCCATCCCCTCGACGTCGATTTTCAAAATGTCGAGACGCGGGAAGTTGAAAGAGTCGAGATGGACCATCGGCACATCGACCATCTTGTCTTCGGAATAGTCGACCGTTTGACCTATCGCTTCCGTCGTCTTGAGCTTCTTCAGCTCGAGGCTGCCAAAGCTGGCATCGGCCAGATGGTTCAGTTGCGGAATTTTCATCGCCCCTGATCGGCTGGACACGGCGGCGTTGATGGCGCGAGCATTGAAGCAATTGTTGATCGCGATATTGCCGGCGAGCGCATAATAGATGCGCTCTTGTGCCTCGAAGGCGAGCACTACACCCCAGCCGGTCATGTGCTTGGCCCATTCGACGGTGTGCACGCCGAGATTGGCGCCGCAATCGACCGCGACAATGCCATTGCCGTGATATTTGCGCCGCAGCTCGAGGAGCTGCAGCATCAAGGTGACTTCCGCCTGCTCGTAGCAAGCCGTGTTGAGGAGCTGATACCCGGCGCCGAAAGCTCCATCAGGCCCGATATGTTGATCGAACCGGTTCAAGATCATGGCGCCATGATCGGTCGAGGCGAGGATGAAGCCGAGGGGACGGGCTGGCTTGGGCATGGATAGCAAACCGAATTGAAACAGGCCGCAGCCGGCGGAACGGGGCCTGTGCTGCGCGAGATGTCTTGTCGTAAGTGATTCGCCGGACCTTGGCTTGCCCGGAGCGATCAGAGCGACGCTGCTTGTCGCGTTTGCATTTTGATCCAGCGAGGCGTTTTCGCAAGGCCGCTTCCACTCTTTCGGGCCTTTCGCCTGAGCATGTTGTCGATCATCCGGTTAGGTCGTGGGATTCGTAGATCCATTCGCCTGGCTCGCAGCCGCGGACTGTTGCTGGAACTGCTCTTGGAAGAACGCGAGCGTAGATGGAGATAAGATCGCACCGCCGCTGACCTGCATTGTCTTGAACGGGGTCAAGGTAACGCCCTGAAGGGCGTTGCTTTCGCTAAGACCAACCGGTCCGCTCGAGGGCGCGCCATTGGCTCCGGGAAGGGGCCCTGCCGCCGTGGTGGCGTTCTTCGGCAAGTTGCCGCTGAGTGTCCCAATGGCGACGATCGGGGTGGGAGAGATGTTCATCTGAGCCTCCAAAAAAGGGCATTTGGTTAGAGGGATACGCTTCGACGACTAGGCAAAGACGTTGGTGTTGCCGCCGCCCTGGGCGGCGCCGTCGGTTGACCCGGGTTGGGACCGGTAGGTTTCGGCCGCATTTCAGGGTTAGTTCGCCATGAACTGGTCGACCGTCCGATCGAGTGCCGTTTCCATGGCGGATCCGGCGGGGCGCTCGTCGAGGCGGAGCGCTGCTCGAGGCGTCCAGCCCGATCTGGAGGGGGGAAGGCCCCACACGCCGATGGTCATCCCGTCGGGCAAGGTGGCCGTCACGCCGCCGGTGATCTGCTCACCATGGCCGAGCATGGCCGCATAACCGTAGCCCGAGTGGCCTATCCCGCCGACACCTTGCATGCCCCATCCTCACAGCATTTGTAGCTGTGACAGCAAAAACAGGGCCATTTCCAGATATCTTTGATACATGAGGTATTTCGACGATTGTGCCACGATCGACGGTCATAGCGCAGAATTTAACTAGGCAATTCTTGCGCGAACGGGAAAAGCGTGCCGATTCGTCTGGCGATATCCATATGAATATTTTGAAACAAAACGGGCCGCAGCCGGCGGAACGGTGCCTGTGCTGCGCGAGGTGCGTTTGTCGCAAGTGATTCGCCGGACCTTGGCTTGCCCGGAGCGATCAGAGCGATGCTGCTTGTCGCGCTCGCATTTTGATCGAGCAAGATCTTTTCGCAAGGCCCGCTTTCGCTCTTCCGGCGAAGCTTCTAGACCATGATCCGAGTAGGTTGAATCGGATCATGGTCTAGTTTCTTCGTTGGAGCATGATCTTTTCGGAAAACCGGGTTCCGCTTTTCCGGATCATGCTCTAAGCCGCGCGGCGCACCTCGTCCGCCAGCGCGCGATACGACAACGCCTCGGCCAAGTGCACGCGGCCGACTTTGTCTAGCCCATCGAGATCGGCGAGTGTCCTGGCGACGCGCAACACGCGGTGGTAGCCGCGCGCGGAGAGCCGCATCGCGTCGGCGGCTTCGCGCAATAGCGCCATGCCGCTCGAGTCCGGCCGCGCCACGTCTTCCAGCACCGCCCCGGACACTGCGGCATTGCTGCGGACATGCGGCAGGCCAATTGCGGCGTAACGCGCAACCTGACGTTCGCGAGCGAGCGCAACACGCTCCGCAACTTCGCGGCTGCCCTCGGCGGGCGGCGGCAGAATGAGGTCGGCCGCTGTCACCGCCGGAACTTCAATATGCAGGTCGATGCGATCGAGCAGCGGGCCGGACAGCCGCGCCTGATAATCGCCGCTGCAGCGTGTCGTCGGTCCGCGGCGGCAGGAGAAGCCCGGCTCGTTGGCATGGCCGCAGCGGCAGGGATTCATCGCCGCGACCAGCATGAAACGCGCCGGATAAGTGACGCGATGATTGGCGCGGGCGATGGAAACTTCGCCGGTCTCCAGCGGCTGGCGCAACGAATCGAGCGCATGCGGCTGAAATTCTGGAAGCTCATCGAGAAACAGCACGCCGTGATGGGCGAGCGAAATCTCGCCGGGTCGCGCATGCATGCCGCCACCGACGAGCGCCGGCATGCTGGCGGAGTGATGCGGCGCGCGGAACGGCCGGCGATTGGTCAGCGCGCCGCCTTTGATTTCGCCGGCAATGGACGCGACCATCGACACTTCGAGCAATTCGGACGGCGTCAACGGCGGCAAGATCGAGGGTAACCGTGATGCCAGCATGGATTTGCCCGAGCCGGGCGGCCCGACCATCAGCAGATTGTGGCCGCCGGCGGCCGCCACTTCGAGCGCACGCTTGGCGCTCTCCTGACCTTTGATGTCGGCGAGATCGAGCACCGGGCCGGTGGCGTCCAAGATCTTCGGTTGCGGCCGTGACAGAACCTGTGTGCCTTTGAAATGGTTGGCGAGCTGGACGAGCGAAGCGGCGGCGACGATTTCAATATCAGGGCTGGCCCAGGCCGCTTCCGGCCCGCAGGCCGCCGGACAAATCAAGCCCTCGCCGCGGGCATTGGCGCCGATGGCGGCGGGAAGCACGCCTGCGACCGGCGCGATCGAGCCGTCGAGCCCAAGCTCGCCGAGCACCGTAAAGTCCGAGAGTGCATCATGCGGAATGGCGCCGATCGCCGCCATCAGCCCGAGCGCGATCGGCAGATCGTAATGGCTGCCTTCCTTCGGCAGGTCGGCCGGCGCCAGATTGATGGTGATCCGCCGCGCCGGCAGCGCAAGACCCGACGCGATCAAAGCCGAGCGCACCCGTTCACGCGCCTCGGAAACGGCCTTGTCGGGCAGACCCACGATGTTGAAGGCCACTACGCCCGGCGCGACCTGCACCTGCACGTCGACGGGGCGAATTTCGATGCCTTCGAACGCAACCGTAGAGACGCGCTGGACCATGACTGCCTCTGCCCCGTGCGAAAATCCTAGCCGAGCCATAAGAGCAGTTCAAGAACATTTCATGAACATAGTTCCCGCATAGCTGCCTTGTCTTGCGCGAAACTTGCATGCCGACGTGGTGCGCGCGGACACTCACTCATTCGCATCCGCCGCAGGAGCCCGCCATGTTGCCGACTGCCCGCAAACTCGCCTTCAACGATGTGCCTGTGGTTGATCTCGCCGGGGCCTGGTCGGGGGACGCCGGCCGGTGCCGAATTCTGGCCGATGAGATTGCGGAAGTCTGCGGCCGCGTCGGCTTCATGTATGTGCGAAATCACGGCATCCCCGCAGCCGACATCGATGCCATCTTCAAGACGGCTGCCGATTTCCACGATCTGCCGCTCGAGACCAAGATGGAGTCGTCGATGGCGCGAAATGCCGATGCGCAAGGTCAGGGCTATTTGCCCGGCATGATGAAAGGCACCGGCAAGAACCTGTCGGAGAATCTGCAGGAAGCATTTCAATTCCGCCGACCGCTCGCCGATGACGATCCCGATCTTATCGCCGGCAAGCCGCTGCATGGCCGCATTCCATGGCCGAAGGCGATGCCTGATCTGAAGCGGCGCATGATGGCCTATTACGACAAGGCCGATGCGCTCGGTTACCAGCTGCTGAAACTGTTCGAGCTGGCGCTCGATCTGCCGACGGGTGCGCTGAAGAAATATTTCAAGAAAGACATGAATTCGCTGCGCATCCTGCACTATCCGCCGCAGACTCCGGATGAGGATGGCGTGCATCTTGGTGCGCGTGCGCATACCGATACCAACGCTTTCACGATACTGGCGCAGGACAACAATGGCGGCCTTGAAATCCGCAACCGCGACAATGAATGGGTGGCGGTGCCGCCGATCGAAGGGACATTCGTCGTCAATGTTGGCGAGGTCCTGAAAGTCTGGAGCGATGGCATTTTCTCCTCGACACTGCATCGCGTCATCAATCGTTCCGGCCGCGAGCGCTATTCAATTCCGTTTTTCATGTATCCGAGCTACGACGCGCTGATCCAGCCGCTGATGAAGAACCCGGATCCCGGCAACGTCGCGCCGGAAAATCTGCATACCTCGATGCCGCGCGACCGACCGTTCATCTATGGCGAATTCAAAGCGCAGAGCACGGCGCGCATCATGCCGGGCCAGGTGAAGGTGCCCGACACGGCGGCGAGCCAATAATGCCGGCTTATGTAATTGGCGAAGCTCACGTTTTCAATCCTGAAGCAATGAAGGGCTACGGCCCGCTCATTGTCGCTTCAGTCAAGAAATACGGCGGCCGTTATCTGGCGCGCGGGGCGCGGCCCGAAGTTCTCGAGGGCGGGCCGGCCCACAACATTCTCGTCATCGAGTTTGAATCAGCGGACGCGGCGCGCCGATGGTACGCGTCGCCGGAATATCAGGCGCCAAGGCTGTGCGTCAGGGCAATTCCAATCTGCGGCTCTTGCTTGTCGAGGACTTCGTCAAGGAGCCCGGTTGAGCGCAATGAAGTGGCTGGGGTTGAACCTGATTCGGGTGGCTTTGGTCTTTGCCGCCGTGACCGGTGCACAAGCGCAAGACCAATATCCGTCACGCACCGTCAAGCTTGTGGTGGCGTTCGAGCCTGGCGGCGTCGCCGACATCATGGGCCGATTGGTGGCGCAGGCGCTGCAGCCGCGGATCCATCAGAGCGTGATTGTCGAGAACCGGCCCGGTGGCGATGGCTTGATCGGCATGGGCGACGTGGTGCGCGCCGATCCGGACGGCTACACGCTCCTCGTCGGCGGTTTCGGCGGCCAGATCGTTCCGCCGCTGATGCGCGACGATTTTCCGTTCGATGTCCGCCGCGATCTGGTGAAGATCGCGCTCACGGCCGAATTCGGCAATGTGCTCGTCGTCAACAATGCGTTGCCCGTCAATTCGGTGGCCGATCTGATCGCCTATCTGAAAGCGCGGCCGGGCGCGGTGAATTTCGGCTCATCGGGTCGCGCGACGTCCGATCGCTTGGCGGCGGAAATGTTCATGCTGGAAACCGGCACCAAGATGATCGACGTGCCGTATAAAGGCGGCGGTGTTGCGCTCAGCGATATGATGGGAGGCACCACGCAAGTGATGTTCCCACAGCTACCTGCCGTCCTCGGCATGGTGAAGTCTGGGCAGGTCCGGGCGCTTGCGGTGACCAGTAGCTATCGGCTGGCGCAGCTTCCGGATGTGCCAACTCTTGCCGAGAGCGGGCTCCCCGGCTTTCACGTCACCAGCTGGAACGAGCTGTTTGGTCCGCGCGGGCTGCCCGATAACGTTCGTGGCGTCCTGAGCAATGCCTTGCTCGACGCCATCAACAACGATTCGGAGATCCGGGCTAAAATGTTGACACTTGGCGTCGAGCCGCTCGGCGCCGACGCGGCGCATGCCGAGACGTTTTTCAACGACGAGTTCGAGCGCTGGAAGGTCGTCATCGATCGAGCCGGGATCAAGCTCCAGCCCTAGAGCATGATCCGGAAAAGTGGAAACCGGTTTTCCGGAAAAGATCATGCTCAAACAAAGAATCTAGACCTTGATCCGATTCAATCGAAATGGATCAAGGTCTAGATCTTATTGCCCCGACGATCCTCAGCGCTTTCCGGCGTCGAGCAATTCGCGCCGGGTGGCTTCGAGGATCTCGTCGGAAAACTCCTTGTTGTCCTCAGTGCCGATGGCGCGGGAAAGAAGCAGCGCTCCGACGAGTCCCGCCATGGCGGCGACGCCCTTGCGGCGGCGCTCCGCTTTGGTTTTGCCGGGTGCGGACTTCGCCAAAAGATCGATCAGGGGCTCGAGACCGTCGGCGAACGCATCTCGTACCACCGCACTGCTGCGGGCCGCATCCGCCCCCAGTGCCGCAAAACAACAGCCTTGGCCGGGTTCATCGCGATGCCGTGGCCGCAGATAGTGTGTCAGCAGCGCGGCATAAGGATCTTCGGGAGATTTTGCCGCGGTCTTTTCCCAGTTGCCTGCCGCCTCGGCCGTCACTTTGCGGCAGGCCTGCGCGACGAGGTCGTCTTTCGATTCGAAATGACCGTAGAAGCCACCGTGGGTGAGATTGGCGGCCTTCATGATGTCGGCGACGCCGATCCCGGAAAAACCGTTGGCACGCAACAGCGCCCCCGCCGCTTCGATGATGCGTTCGCGATTTTCGGCAGCTTTCTGACGGGTCACTCTCATCACGCACCTCAGCTATGCGCACCGTCTATCGGCGCAGTCGCCCGCTTGACAAATTATATGATGACCGACATGAATAAGCAAGTTCCGATGATGGGCGTCATTTAACTAGCTCGCCATCGCGCCCGCAACCGGCAGATTTGGAAAAGGCACAATGGCGTCGACCGCGCTCGCTGGAACTTTGGCCCGCCGCAACATTCACTACGGCTGGGTCGTCGTTGTCGTCACCTTCTTTACGCTTTTGGTCACTGCGGCCGCGATGGGCACGCCGGGCGTGCTGATCGTGCCGCTCGAACAGGAATTCGGCTGGAGCGATGCGCAGATTTCCTCGGCGCTGGCCTTGCGCATCATGCTGTTCGGGCTGTTCGGCCCGTTCGCTGCCGCTTTCATGAATCGTTACGGCGTGCGCCGCGTCATCATGGTGGCCATGGCGCTGATCTCAGGCGGCCTGCTGCTCTCGCTGGCGATGACGCAGGTGTGGCAACTCGTCCTGCTGTGGGGCGTGGTTGTCGGCGTCGGCACCGGGCTCACCGCCATGGTGCTGGCGGCGACCGTGGCGACGCGCTGGTTCAATCACCGCCGCGGCCTGGTCATGGGCATGCTGGCGGCGAGCAATGCCACCGGACAATTGGTGTTCCTGCCGCTGATCGCGCACCTGACAACCGACTATGGCTGGCGCATGGCGCTGGTCTTCGTCGCCTGCATGCTGGGTGTCGTCGCGTGCTTCGCGCTGCTGTTCATGCGCGACCGGCCAAGCGATCTGAATCTGCCGGTCTACGGCGAGACCAAGATCACGCCGCCGCCGGCCCAAGGCATGGGTTTGGCGTCGCTGCTGCTGTCGCCGATCATGGTGCTCAAAGACGCCGCGCGCGTGCCGATCTTCTGGGTGCTGTTCGCGACCTTTTTCGTCTGCGGCTGCAGCACCAATGGCCTGATCCAGACCCATTTCGTCACGCTGTGTCACGATTACGGCCTGCCGGCCGTCACCGCGGCGAGCGTGCTGGCGATGATGGGAATATTCGATTTCTTCGGCACCATCGGCTCGGGCTGGCTGTCCGATCGTTTCGACAATCGCTGGCTGCTGTTCTGGTATTACGGCTTGCGTGGCCTGTCGCTGCTCTATCTGCCGTTCACTGATTTCTCGTTCTACGGCCTGTCGCTGTTCGCAATGTTCTACGGACTCGATTGGATCGCGACGGTGCCGCCGACGGTGAAACTCACCGCCGACCGTTTCGGTCCCGAAAAGGCCGGCATGGTCTTCGGCTGGGTCTTCGCCGGCCACCAGATAGGCGCCGCGAGTGCTGCGTTCGGCGCCGGCCTCATCCGCACTGAATACGATACATACCTGCCGGCCTTCTTCGCCGCAGGTGCGCTGTGCATCATCGCGGCGCTCTTGGTCATCACGGTGCGGAAATCGTCGCGCAAGGATGTCGGCGCCGTGGCGGCGGCGCGGGCCTAGAGCATGATCCCGAAAAGTGGAAACCGGTTTTCGGAAAAAATCATGCTCAAACGAAGGTCAAACAATCAGCGGCGCTTTTCTTCGATCTTGTCCCAGATCAGCGCTGCGATGTCGGGGCCGCCGAAATTTTTGATCGCGCGGATGCCGGTCGGCGAGGTGACGTTGATCTCGGTGAGGTAGCCGCCGATCACGTCGATGCCGACGAAAATGAGCCCGCGCTTGCGCAAAGCCGGGCCGAGCCGTTCGCAGATTTCGCGCTCGCGGTCGGTGAGGTCGGTTTCCTTGGGCACGCCACCGCGCACCATGTTGGAGCGCAGATCGTCGGGCGCCGGCACGCGGTTGACGGCGCCGGCGAATTCGCCGTCGACCAGGATGATGCGCTTGTCACCTTCCTTCACCGCCGGCAGGAATTTCTGGATCACCCAGGGCTCGCGGAAGGTGGCCGCGAACATGTCGTAGAGCGAGCCGAAATTGAGATCCTCTCGCGACAACAGAAACACCGCCTCGCCGCCCTTGCCATAGAGCGGCTTCATCACGATATCGCCGTGCTCGGCGCGAAACGCTTTGATGGCGTCGAGATCGCGCGTCACTAAAGTCGCCGGCATCAGGTCGGGAAATTCGGTGACGAAGACTTTTTCCGGTGCATTGCGCACATGCGCCGGATCGTTGACCACGAGCGTCTTCGGATGCACGCGCTCGAGCATATGCGTCGAGGTGATGTAAGCGAGATCGAACGGCGGGTCTTGCCGCAGCAGGATCACGTCGAAAGACGAAAGCTCGACATTGCGCGCTTCGCCGAGCGTGAAATGGTCACCCGCGACATCGCGCACGACCAGCGGGCGGACACTCGCCGACACTTTGCCATCGCGCAGCGCAAGCTTGTCGGGCGTGTAATAGGACAGCGGATGGGAACGCGCTTGCGCTTCGAGCAGCAATGCAAACGTCGAATCGCCGCGGATATTGATCCGCTCGATCGGGTCCATCTGGACGGCGACGTTAAGGGCCATGATGCGATGAGGGTCCGGCGAGGTGAGAGGGTGGAACGGGCGAAGGTCTACGCAATTTTTGCAGGCGCCGCTACGGCGGCAGGACGCACATCAGCGCCGGCGCCTCAACGGCTGGCATCAAAGGCATTTGGGATGTGCTGCGGCATTTTGCCAGGCGTTACGACGATCACGTCGAAGCGGACATCGCCTTTGCCGTCGTTGGGGTGATGCGCGAGCCACATTTCGGCGGCTTTGATGATGCGCTGCTGGCTTCGTTCGGTCACGGCCTCTATGGCTTCGTCAGCAGACGCACGCGCTTTGACCTCGACAAAGACCAGCGTGTGGCGCCGCCGCGCGACGATATCGACTTCGCCGAACGGAGTTTTCCAGCGCCGCGCCAGGATCCGATAGGCCTTGGCGATCAGAAGCATCGCGGCGCGGCTCTCTGCCGACAGGCCGAGCTTGAAGGCGGCGACCCGATCGGGGCGCGGCGCGGTTTTGGCCGGACTGATTTTGCTGGATTTGTTCGGCCGGGCTTGCGGCGCTTTCAACGGTTGGGCGCGGGGCGCCATTACTTGCTTCCTCGGCTTGCGTCGTCGCTGTGGGCCTTCGTCAGCGCCAGGGCCCGCTGATAAATTTCGCGCCGCGGCAGCCCGGTCGCGTCGGCGACTTCGCCGACCGCGTCTTTGACCGAGGCCCGTGCCAGGGCCTGCCGTAGCATATCGTCGGCCTCCGCCGCGCTCACAGGCTCCGCCTGTTGCGGTGGCGCGATGACCAGCACGATCTCGCCGCGCGGCTCGTTTCCAGCGCAGATTTGGGCCAAGGTCTTGAGGTCATCGCGCAGAACTTCCTCGTGAAGCTTGGTGAGCTCGCGGCACAATGCCGCTTGCCGGCCATCGCCAAGTCCCTGCGCCAGGTCGGCGAGTGCGGCAGCAGCACGCGGCCCGGTCTCGAACAGCACGAGTGTCGCCGGGATGCGGCTCAGTTCGGCGATGCGGGCGCGTCGCGCGGCCTCCTTCGGCGGCAGAAATCCGGCAAACAAAAACTGGTCGGTCGGCAATCCGGCAATCGTCAAAGCAGCCAGCAGCGAGGAGGCCCCGGGCAGTGTTGTGACGTAATGCCCGGCTTCCTGCACGGCGCGGACCAGCTTAAAGCCTGGATCGGACACCAGCGGCGTGCCGGCATCGGAGACCAGCGCCACGGCCGAGCCCTCGGCTATCTTTTGCAACAGGATCGGCCTTGCCTGTGCCGCATTGTGCTCGTGATAGGGAGTAAGGGGGGTCGAAATCGCGTAGCGGTCCAGGAGCTTGCGGGTGACGCGGGTGTCTTCGCAGGCGATCAGGTCGGCGCCGGCCAGCGTTTCCAGCGCGCGCAGCGTGATGTCGCCGAGATTGCCAATGGGGGTGGCAACGATATGCAGACCGGCTTTGAGCTTGGGCGCTTCGCTCTCGCGGCCGGCCAGCATGTAACGCCGCGCTAATCCCGGCGCGGCAGGGGAGGGGTTTCGATGCAGCTTGTTCATCACCGTCAATCTAGCTTTGCCGCGCGCAGCCGTCATGACCGCGGAACTGTTCACGACTGAATTCATGGCCGCGGTTATGACCGTGGGACTGTCCACGGCCAAGTGCGTGGCCGGTTACCCACATCCTAAGTGGCTTCTGGGCCCCGCTTTCTCGGCTTTGGTTAACCATTCGCCGCCAATATGTCAGATTGGCGATACCCTATTTGTTCGGCGCCAAGGTCACAGTGGCGAGGCCACGATTCTGAGTTTCGCGCCGTAAGGAGATCCGCTTTGTCATCGCAGGCGAAGGGAGAGGCGTCGGCAATCACGCCCGTGATTTTGCCGACGCGGCGCCGCTCGATTGCGGGGCTCTTGGCCGCGGCCAGCGTGCTCGCGGCCGGCTGCACGCAGAATTCGCAATATCTGTCGCCGACAGCCGCGCCGGAGGGACAGCCCGGTGCCGGAACGACCATCGGCACCGGCCAGGTCAAAGCCGGGCTGATCCTCCCGCTGTCGGCTCCCGGCAATGCCGGCGTCGCTGGGCAGGCCATGCGCAATGCCGCCGAAATGGCGATAGAGGAGTTCAAGTCGCCGAACATTCAGCTCCTGGTGAAGGACGATGCCGGTACTCCGGACGCGGCGCGTGCCGGCGCCCAGCAGGCGCTCGATCAGGGCGCCGAGATTATCCTGGGGCCGCTTTTCGCGCAGTCGGTCACCTATGTCGGCCAGGTGGCGCGGGCCCGCAATGTGCCGGTCATCGCCTTCTCGACCGACACCAATGTTGCGGCGAGCGGCGTCTATCTCTTGAGTTTCCTGCCTGAATCCGATGTCGAACGTATCGTCCAATACGCCACCTCGATCGGCAAGCACTCGTTCGCCGCGCTCATCCCGGACAACCCGTACGGTACGGTCGTGGAAGCGGCCTTCAAGCAGTCGGTGGCACGGCGAAACGGCCAAGTTGTCGGACTTGAGCGCTATTCGCACGGAGCTGGAATGGCGGGTCCGATCCAGAATATCGCCCAGTCGTCCACGCGCGCCGACGCGCTCTTCATTCCAGACGGGGGCGACGCGGTACCGGGCGTCATCGCGGCGCTCAGTTCAGGTGGGGTTAACCTGAAGCGGCTGCAACTGCTCGGTACCGGGCTTTGGGACGATCCGCGCATTTATGCGACGCAGGCGCTCGATGGCGGCCTGTACGCGGCTCCAGACGGCGCCGGCTATCGGAATTTCGCCCAACGCTACCGGAGTCGTTATAAGCAGGAGCCCGTGCGAACTGCTACGCTAGCTTATGATGCAGTGGCGCTGATCGCGGCTTTGGTCAAAACTCAGGGTCCGGGGCGCTTTTCGGCGGAAACATTGACGAATCCGTCCGGTTTTGCCGGAATTGACGGCCTGTTCCGCTTCAAGCCGGACGGCACCAATGATCGCGGCCTTGCCGTCATGCGCGTTGCCTCAGGCGGGCCGCAGATCGTTTCACCGCCGCCAAAGAGCTTCAGTACCTCACCTGCAGGATAATAAGCTAACTTACTAAATGGGTTTCGGTTGGGCTCAGGGCTCGGAAACTGCCGACCCAATGGCGTCAGGCGCACGCAGCCGGTTGATCAGCGGCTGCAATTAAATAAGCTAGCTTATTATTATTCAGGTCAAGACTAGGCTGCCAAGTCGGCGACGACCGCATCGAGTACCGGAAAGCCCGGCAAAGTCACGCGCAGGCAACCGTCCGCCGTCGTCTCGACCAAGCCGTGCTCCAGCAGCGTGCTGACCCGCGCCGGATCGAGCTTGCGGCCGGAAATCTCCTCGTAGCGTGCGATATCGATGCCCTCAGCGAGCCGCAGTCCCATCAGCAGGAACTCGTCGGACCGCTCTTCGCGGGTCAGCACCTCATCGGTGATGACGCCATGGCCCTCCGATTCGACGAGGCTCAGCCAGGTTTCCGGACGCTTTTCGGTCGCAGTCGCGTGCCGCTGACCGTCGATATCGAGCCGGCCATGGGCGCCCGGACCGATGCCGACATATTCGTGCGAACGCCAATAGACCAGATTGTGCCGGCATTCACCGCCCGGCCGCGCATGATTGGAGATTTCGTAGGCGGGCAATCCGTGCGCGGCGCAAATGTCCTGCGTGGTGTCGTAGAGCGCCCGCGCCGTATCCTCGTCGGGCAGCCGCAATTTGCCGGCGGCGTAGAGCGTGGCAAACGGCGTCTCCGCCTCGATGGTCAGCTGATAGAGCGAAATATGCTCGCCGGCCTCGGCCAGTGCAGCCTTCAGTTCGGCCGCCCAGTCCTTCGGCTCCTGCCCCGGCCGCGCATAGATCAGGTCGAACGAATAGCGGCCGAATACTTTGCGCGCGACGTCGACGGCGTCGAGCGCCTCGCGCGCGGTGTGCAGCCGGCCGAGCTCGGCCAGCACCCGATCATCGAGCGCCTGCACGCCGAGCGATACGCGATTGACGCCGGCTGAGCGATAGCCGCGAAACCGCTCGGCCTCGACGCTCGTCGGATTGGCCTCCATGGTGATCTCGGCATCAGGCGCGACGCGCCACTGCCGTGCGATCGAATTGAGCACGCCGGCAATGGTCGAGGGCGCCATCAAGGACGGCGTTCCGCCGCCGAAGAAAATCGTCGACACGGTGCGGCCGCGCAGCCGTTCGGCTGCGGTGCCGACCTCGGTGTGAAAGGCGCGCAAGAAGCGCGGCTCGTCGATCGCGGCATGCCGCACATGGCTGTTGAAGTCGCAATAGGGACATTTCGACAGGCAGAACGGCCAATGCACATAGACGCCAAAAGCCTGGTCGCTCACCGGTATCCCGGCGGCGGGCCCAGCCGCAGTCCTGGTCCGAGTCTTGGTCACGGTCCCGGCCTTCGTGCCATTCTTGGCGCTATTCAAGGCATGCCTCCGCGAGCTTCAAGAAGGCGCGCGCCCGATGCGAGAGACCTTTGCCACGCGGCGGCAGCCCATGCTTTTCCTCACTCGGCATTTCGCCGAAGGTCCGCTCATGTCCGTCGGGCAGGAACATCGGATCGTAACCGAAGCCTTTGTCACCGCGCGGCGGCCACACCAGAACACCGTCGACGCGCGCTTCGAATTCCTCAACATGGCCGTCCGGCCAGGCGACGCATAAAGCCGAGACGAAATGGGCCTTGCGCCGGCTTGGCACTGTCGCGCCGCACTCCTGAAGCTTACCCTGAATCGCCGCCATGGCGCCGGTAAAGTTCTTATCAGGTCCCGCCCAGCGCGCCGAATAGATCCCGGGTGCCCCGTCAAGCGCATCGACAACGAGGCCGGAATCGTCGGCAAAGGCCGGCAGCCCGGCCGCAATCGCGGCGGCCTCCGCTTTGATCCGTGCATTGTCGCGAAATGTCGTGCCGGTTTCGTCAGGCTCGTTGAGCCCCAATTCACCCGCCGATATGGCGTCGACGCCATAGGGGGCAAGCAGCTCCCGCATCTCGGCCAGCTTGCCGGGATTATGTGTGGCGATCGCCAAACGGCCAGTGATGCGGCGATGCTTTTGTTCACTCACATCACGGCCATCTTCTGCAAATCGACAAGCTTGGCGACGCCTTTGCGCGCCAGCCCCAACAGCGCCGAAAACTGCTCCTCGGAGAACGGGATTTTCTCGGCCGTCGCCTGGATCTCGACGATCTGGCCGTTGCCGGTGAGGACGAAATTGGCATCGGTATCGGCCTGTGAGTCCTCGGCATAGTCGAGGTCGAGCACGGCCGTGCCTGAGCAGACGCCGCAGGAAATCGCCGCGATATGATCGCGCAGCGGGTTCCCTTCGAACATCTCGCGCGTCTTCATCCAGTTGAGGCAATCGTGCAGCGCGATCCAGGCGCCGGTGATGGAGGCGGTGCGGGTGCCGCCATCAGCCTGGATCACATCGCAGTCGATGGTGATCTGCCGCTCGCCCATCGTCTTGAGATCGACCACGGAGCGCAGGCTCCGCCCGATCAGGCGTTGGATTTCCACGGTGCGGCCGTTCTGCTTGCCGGCCGAGGCCTCGCGGCGTGTCCGCTCCAGCGTCGCGCGCGGCAGCATGCCGTATTCAGCCGTGACCCAGCCGCGTCCCTGGCCCTTCAGCCACGGCGGCAAGCGGTCCTCCAGCGTGGCCGTGACCAGCACATGGGTCTCGCCGAATTTCACGAAGCACGAGCCTTCCGCATATTTCACCACGCCGCGCTCGAGCGAGACGGCGCGCAGTTCGTCTGGTTGTCGGCGGCTCGGCCGCATGCAGGTCTCCCGGTTCCCAAAAGAAGCGTCTTTTACGTGTTCAGCCGCAATGAGCGCAATGGTGGCGGCTTGGATTGATTGCCTTGGGCCCGATTGCTTTGGGTTGTGGCGAACCGCTAGGCTTGCGTGCCCGGCACATAAGATTTTCAATTTTGCCACGGGGAGGTCGCGATGGCGCAAGCAACGACACAATCAGAGGCTACACAAACGCTGGCGAAATTCGTCGCCGCCCTCACTTACGACGACCTTCCCCCGCGGGTCCGCGACCACACCAAGAACCTTCTGCTCGACGCGCTGGCCTGCGCGGTTGCCGGTCACCAGGGTGAGGAGACCGGTCAGGTCGCAGCCTTTGCCGGTGCGCTGGCACAGAGCCGTGAGTCGAGCGTGATCGGCGGCGGCCATCTGTCGCTTGCAGGCGCTACGCTGCTCAATGCCTATCTCGTCACGGCGACGACGATGTGTGACGTGCATCGCGCAACCATGACCCACATCACGCCGGAAATCGTGCCGCCGGCGCTGATGATTGCCGAGCGCGATAATCTTTCCGGTCGTGATCTTCTCGTCGCCATTGCCGTCGGCAGCGAAGTGACAACGCGGATCGGCATCGGTCTCGACTATCCGGTGTTTCGTGGGCGCGGCTGGCATGGGCCGGGCATCATCGGTCCGTTCGGGGCGGCGGCCGCGGTCGGTTCGCTGTTGCGCTTCGACCCGGATATGATGGCGCGCGCCTTAGGGCTTGCCGGCAGCCAGGCCGCCGGCACCTATGCCGCCTGGGGCACGCCGACGGTGAAATTTCATCAATGCCGCGGCGCCTTGTCCGGACTGATGGCGGCACTGCTGGCGCAGCAAAACTTTGTCGCAACGCGGGAATTTCTCACCGCCAAGGACGGCGGTCTTTACCACGCTTATGTCAATGGCGGCCTGCCCGACGTGGTGACAGCCGATCTCGGCAAGCGCTATGAGCTTGAACAGATCGCGTTGCGGCTTTGGCCATCGGCGACGGTCATTCAGGGTCTCGCCACCGCCATTTTCGAGCTGGTCGACAAACACCGGATCAATCCCGCCCAGGTGAAAAAGGTGCGGATTGCGGTCAGCCAGACCGCCTTTGATTTGCACGGCGGTTTCAGCACTTACAAGGCGAAATTCGAGGCGCTCCTGTCAGCGCATTACACCGCTGCGATCATCCTCCAAGATCGCGCGCTGACTTTGGCGCAGTTCGAGCCGGCCCGTTACGACGATCCGAAATTGCGCGCTTTCGCCGCACAGAAGGTCGAAGTTTACCCCGATCCGGTGGTGAAAGGCTCAGGCGCCAAGGTCGATATCGCGATGGACGACGGCACGGCCTTCGCCGCGCGCTGCGAGCACCCGCTGGGCTCCTTCGAGAACCCGCTGTCGCGCGCGCAGATCGAGCAGAAATTCCGCACCTATGCGGCGGGCGTGCTTTCGAGCGCCGATGCCGACGCGGTGGTGAAGGCGGTCGACCAGCTTGAGGACTTCGGTTCGATAAGCAAGCTCATGAATTTGCTGCGCAGTACCACGCCACGTGCGATGGCAGCGGCGGAATGATATATCCATATTATTCGAGGCTCGTCGTAAGGTTCAGGGCCTGCGACGATCGATAAGGGTGATCCGGGCCGCAATCCAAAGTCATCAATTCGGGTAGCAATCCTTGGCTAGCCATGACCTTACCCTCGGCGTGAACCAGCAGGGCATGAATCAGCAAGGCCTTGCCCAGCTCAACGAGCGTTCGCGCGAGATCTTCCGCCTGATCGTCGAGAGCTACCTCGCCACCGGCGAGCCTGTGGGCTCGCGCAACCTGTCGCGCATCCTGCCGATGGCTCTGTCGCCGGCCTCGGTGCGCAATGTCATGTCCGATCTCGAGCAGCTCGGGCTGGTCTATGCGCCGCATACGTCCGCCGGGCGATTGCCGACGGAAATAGGTTTACGCTTCTTCGTCGATGCGCTGATGCAGATCGGCGACCTCACCGAGCGTGACCGCAAGGCGATCGAAGCGCAGGTCGCCGCTTCCGGACAGGCCAAGTCGGTCGAAGCCGTTTTGACCGAGGCCTCAGGCCTGCTCTCTGGATTAAGCCGCGCTGCGGGCGTTGTGCTCACAGCCAAAGCCAATCCGCGCCTCAAACATATCGAATTCGTCCGCCTCGAGCCGGAACGGGCGCTGGTCATCCTGGTCGGCGAGGACGGGCAGGTTGAAAATCGCGTTCTCAATGTTTCCGTCGGCCTGCCGACCTCCGCGCTCACGGAAGCCGGGAACTTCCTCAACGCCCGCATCCGCGGCCACACCTTGACCGAGGTCAAAGTCGAGGTCGAGCGGACCATGAAAGAGAGCAAGGCGCAGCTCGATCAGCTCACGCAGAGGATCGTCGCTGAGGGCCTTGCGAGCTGGTCCGGCGGCGAGAACGAGGAGCGCAAGCTCATCGTGCGCGGCCAGGCCCATTTGCTCGACGATCTCAAGGCGCTGACGGACCTCGAGCGGGTGCGTCTCTTGTTCGACGATCTCGAAACCCGGCGCGAGGTGATCGACCTTCTCGGCCGCGCCGAACAGGCCGAAGGCGTCCGCGTCTTCATCGGCTCGGAGAACAAGCTGTTCTCGCTGTCGGGCTCGTCCACCATCGTCGCGCCCTATCACGATGCCTCCGGGCATATTGTCGGGGTGCTCGGGGTTATCGGTCCGACACGGCTCAATTACGCGCGGATCGTGCCGATGGTGGATTACACCGCCAAGGTCGTGAGTAAGCTGCTAGGCGGCGCCTAAACGAGCTCCGAAAGGGGCGCCGAAAAGATAAGTAGGCTCATCTTCTTGCATCGAGCGCTTGATTTTTGCGCGCTAAGCCCTGATATCCGGGGCGCAAACGAGGATCCGGCCTGGTTCCTTCCCGGGAGCTTGCCAGGGATCGGGGGAGACTCTCATCGGGCAGACTCTCAATGTGGTGCGTTTGCCTGACACAATTTCTAGAGCATGATCCCAAAAAGTGGGAACCGGTTTTCGGAAAAGATCATGCTCAACAAACCAAGAATCGAGACCTTGATCCGTTTCAATTGAAATGGATCAAGGTCTAGAACGAAGACGTTGTAATTCCAGGACCAGACGTTGTGAGAGAAGACGATAGGATTGAGCTATGACGGAACAGACCGCTCGCGCTGAGGACGAGGCGGCACTGCCACCCGAGACCGCGTCCACGCCGTCCACTGCGCTCGAACGCGAGCATGCGGAGATGCGAGATCGCCTCCTGCGCACGCTCGCCGAGATGGAAAATCTGCGCAAGCGCACCGACCGTGAAGTCGCGGACTCGCGGATCTACGGCGTTACCTCGTTCGCTCGCGACATGCTTGGTGTCGCCGACAATATGCGCCGCGCGCTCGATGCCGTTCCCGCCGAATTGCGCGCCAATGCCGACCCGAGCGTCAAGGCGCTGATCGAAGGGGTGGATCTCACCGAGCGTGAGCTTCTGAAGGCTCTGGAAAAGAACGGCATCCGCCAGTTCTCGCCGCAGGGCGAGAAATTCGATCCGAACCTGCATCAGGCCATGTTCGAAGTGCCGAATCCGAGCGTGCCGGCCGGTTTTGTCGTTCAGGTCGTGCAGCCCGGCTATATGATCGGCGAGCGAATCCTGCGGCCGGCTCTGGTCGGCGTGTCGAAGGGCGGCCCGAAAGTGGCGCCGTCGTCCTCTTCCAACGACAACGCCGGCAGCTGACGGCGAGCGTCAGTTCACTTCACTTCGGATCGACACTGTCGCGCACCGTCCGCATGCGATTGAACACGGTCGACCATGTGTCGGCGCGCGCGATGCCGACCATTTGCAAGAAGCCCGCGGTTCCAAAGCGCAGCCACTGCACGACCATCACGTCGGTGTCGCCTTGAGCGTCCTTGGCCTTGGCGAGAGTCTCAAAGCCTGGCTGGCCGCCGATGCGCAGCGGCTCGGCATCCTGGACCTGCACATCCTTGATGCCGACGATCTGCTGAAATGTCGTGCGCGCGAAATTGCTGCGATCGCCTGGCTCCGCGGGTCCGCCCGGCATGGCGGCGATGAAGAGGCGCGCGTTAAGAGCCGGCGCGTCTTTGCTTTGGTCTTTGGCCGGATCGGACGCGGAGCCTGAAGCCGCATCAGCTGCACGATCGACCAGCATCAAGGCGCGGCCCGGCAAAGTCTCATCGATATGAAAGCCGGCCAGGTCGCGGATCGCGAACGGCATCAGGCCGAGCTGCTCGGCATCGGGGACGCTGTCGCGCACGGCTAGCGTTGCCAGCGTATCGTGCACCGCCTTGTCGGGATAAGCCGCGTCCTGGTCGGGGACCTGAACGGTCACGAGCGCCGTCATGTCGTTCGCGGCCGCAACCAACAGCCATTTGCGATAGCGCGCCTTGTTGGCGGTCTGGGTGCCGCTAAGAAGGAAGCCCTTGCCGATGCCGAGCTGGATCGGCTCGCGCTTGTCGACGTCGACGCCGTCCCTCTTCATCGCTTCCGGCACCATCGACTTATCGAGCGAATCGTAGGCTTTCGCCGGCAGCGTGGTGAATAGGATCGCGGCGTTTTTCTGCGGGTCTTCGAAGCCGACGAAATTACGGCTTTGCACCATGCCGGCCAGTGGCACGATGCCGATTCGTGAGCCGGACGGGAAGATCGGATCGGCGGCGATGGCCGGCACCATCAACAGGATCACGGCGGAAACCGCCGCCAGACAGCAGGGGCCAAAACGCAATAGGGCAAGACGCAATAGAGCAGGGCGCAATAGGGTCGGTCGGATCGGCATCGCGTTAGTCCCCAATAGCGGCCGGCAGACGCTCGTTCGGTGTGTTTTGCTGCTGCGGCAGGGTCACCCGTCGCATGGTCAGATTGATCCGTCCACCCCCCGCAAACCCGTCATTGGTCAATAAGGTTGACGTGCCGGGATAGATGCGGTCGACACCATGAAAAGCGAGCCGGGCCTTGGCACCCAGCACGAGCACGTCGCCGGAATTGAGGCGGAAGGAGCGGGTCGGGTCACCGCGTTTGGCGCCGCCCACTCGGAACAAGCAGGAATCGCCGAGCGAGACCGACACTACGGGCGCTGAAAAATCTGCCTCGTCGCGATCCTGATGCAGGCCCATTTTTGCCTCGGCGCCATAAAAGTTGATCAGGCACGCCTCGGGCCGATGCGGATAACCGGATACGTCATCCCACAATGTGGCAAGCGGCTCTGGCAGTGCCGGCCAGGGTCTGCCAGTTTCGGGATGGGTCGGCGCATAGCGATAACCCGTCTCATCGGAAATCCAGCCGAGCGCCCCGCAATTCGACATACGAACCGAGAACGGCCGCCCGGATTTCGGCATGCGCGGCGTAAACAATGGCGCATCGGCAAAGATTTGGCGGATATCGGCGAGCAGGGCCGCTTGTTGCCCGCGGCTTAAATAATCGGGAAAGAGACGCAATCCCGCATCGTTGACCGATAGAGCCATTTGTCGTCCCTAAAATTCCGTTGTTGGGGCCGATTTTCCCATTCTTTCGAACCATTTGCGAAGGTTCTGCCACGGCGTTTGTCCATCCACGTCGCGGTGCCGCTGCGACCGCGATTAACGCAACTTCAATCCTCCCGGGCAAACATCCGCATCCCGACGATCGATCGAAAAAGCCTGCGCTTTTGCGCCAATGTATGACACTTCTGCCGCCGCATTAGATGCCTGCGCCACGGAAGGCCGATCGCGCCTCGCCGATGGCGGCGCGAAACTTTTGTCTATCGTCGTTCCGACCTTCAATGAACGCGACAATGTCCGGGAGCTCGTGGCACGTCTCGATCGCTGCCTCCAGGGAACCGCGTGGGAGGTCATGTTTGTCGACGATGATTCACGCGACGGTACGATCGACGTTCTGCGCAGCCTCAGCAGGTCCGATCCGCGCGTACGCTTCCTGCATCGCATCGGGCGCCGCGGTTTAGCTTCTGCTGTCGTCGAAGGCATCCTTGCGACCGCCGCGCCGTTCATCGCCGTGCTGGATTGCGATTTGCAACACGACGAAACCGTGCTGCCGTTGATGTTGGAGAAATTGCGCTCCGGCGGTTGCGATGTTGTTGTCGCCTCCCGTTATATGGCGGCCGGCGGCACCGGAAATTGGGCGAAGCAGCGTCTCTTCGTCAGCCGTGTCGCGACCAGGCTCGCGAATTTTGTCTTGCCGTCGGAACTGACCGATCCGATGAGCGGATTTTTCATGATCGACAGAGCAGCGTTCGATCATGCGGTTCGCAAGCTATCGAACCAAGGCTACAAGATACTCTTGGACATTTTGCTCTCGGCGCAGCCGTCGCTGCGCGTCGAAGAGGTCCCGTACACGTTTCGCAGCCGCGTGAAAGGCGAAAGCAAGCTCGATACGACCGCGATCTTGGACTATCTCGCGCTGTTGATCGACAAGCTGATCGGCCACGTCATCCCGCTTCGTTTCATCATGTTCGTATCTGTCGGCGGAATGGGGCTGATCGTGCACTTGGGCGTGCTTGCCACGCTGAACCGCGGCTTCGGCGTCGCATTTGCGCTGGCCAATCTGTGCGCCGCGATGGTCGCGGTGACCTTTAATTTCTTCGTCAATAACCTCGTGACCTACCGGGACATGCGGCTGAAAGGTTTTTGGCCCGTTCTGCGCGGGCTCGTAAGCTTTGCCGCAGTATGCGGCCTCGGCACCGCTGCCAATATCGGCATTGCCGTCGTGTTGTTCCAACGCGATTACACTTGGTGGTTGGCGGGCCTCGCGGGCATCTTGATGGGCGCGGTTTGGAACTATACCGCGACGTCGATATTCACGTGGCGCAAGGCCGGCGCGGCCGGCCATCAGCCTGCGGCACCTGCTCAGGACAACGTCTTGGCGGCGTCAGGTGCGACCATATCCGATGTGGGCAGACCATAGTGCCGCGCCGAAACCGTGTCTGAAAACATGTCTTGAAACATGTCTTGTGACATGTCTCGCGCCAAAAGCGGTGCCGTCATCCGTCGCAACACCACCGCGAAAAGCAGCGCTGCGGCCGCGACAACACTCGTTCTCAAGAGACTATCGGGCGCCGTCACTTTGAACGTGATCGGGGCGAGGTAAGCGCTCAGAAGCGCCGCGCGCTCATAAGGCCGAAAGCCGTTGCGCAGAGCTTCGCCAAGCAGCCATAGCATCGGCACGCTGAGGATCACCAAATCGTATTCCAGCATGAAGGGTGTGCAAAATGGCACGCAAGACGCGATCGCCGCGACCTCTGCCATGCCCGACCGCGCGCCCGGCGGGCGCCGCAGCAGGGCGCGTACCAACAGGAACGCCGCAGTGACGCTCACGACGGCTTGGGCACCATAGGCCAATGTCAGCGACCCGCCATGCATGCGGATCATGCCGAAAACCGAGATCCAGAACTGGAGGTAGTGCGGGTTGAAAACCTCCATCCAATTTCGTCGCGCTTCGGACGTGTCGGCGAAAAACGGCGGCCAGATATCGATACCGAAAGCTAGAGTTGCCGCCGCGGAGAGGGCCAGCACCGTCAAGGCTGCCGCCGCAAAGCATCGCCATCGACCCGCCGCTGCAAGCGCAAGCGGAACGATGAGCCCCAACTGCGGCTTATAGGCCAGGCAACCGAGACACACGCCTGCGAGCTCCGGTCGGCGATCCATCCAGACTGCCGCTCCACCGAGGAGCCCGGCGCTCAGAAAGCCGTTCTGTCCGAATCCTGCATTCACCATCACCGCGGGGTAGCCGAGGAACAGGAGCCACAACCGCAGTCCTTTTTCGCGCAAGTCCTGCGGCACGATCGCGCGCAAAGCGACGGCATAGCCGGCACAGGTCGCCGTCAGCCACAGCGTGAGCGCAGGCAGATAATTCAGGAGCGCCAAGCCTGCGCACAGAAGCAGGAAGAAAGGCGGATAGAAGAAGGACAAATAGCCCCAGGCCTCCGCGTCGCCGTGGAGCGCCAGCTCTTTGAAAAAGTGCGGTACCTCACGGTATGCGTCTGCGGCGTGGCCCTCGAGCGCCAGCTGACCCGCGGTCCAGAAGCTGACGAAATCTCCCGATACTTTGCTGATCCGTGGTTCGGACATTTGCCACTGCACCCACATGATGCAGAAGCTCAAAAACAGGACCAAGGACAGTGCTTCGCCCACGTGGAGCATGTAAAACGTGGAGCGCAGGCGCGGCGACGCAGTGGCCGCCGGCCTCTGCCGTCCTCGCTGTTTCCACGGCGATAGGACGTTTTTTCCGCGCAAAACAGGGCCGATTGTCGACATGCGTATACTGCGGGGTGGGGCCCATAAGCTGCGGTATGCATCGTGGGGAGCGAGGTTCTAAGATTGATTTAACGCGGCGGCGGCCTTGCCGCAGACATCCGGGTGCCTCGTAAATCGTGTATTGACGGCCCAATTCCGACTTGCGGCCCCATGGGGCCCTCCTATATGAGCCAAGGGAAATCCGCCCAAGCGCAGCGGGCTTTAGGACCGGTTCTTTGAGCAGCGCGCGGGGTAACTGAGTGTCAAAAAAGGGGGTCGGACCCACGGGCGCCTTCGGGGCCTGCCCGACCTGCCGCAAAAGAGAGGATTTAGGACCATGGGAAAGGTCATCGGTATTGATCTCGGGACCACCAATTCCTGCGTCGCTGTCATGGAAGGCACGACGCCTAAGGTGATCGAGAATGCAGAGGGAATGCGCACCACGCCGTCCATCGTCGCTTTTACCGACGAAGGCGAGCGTCTCGTCGGCCAGCCGGCCAAGCGCCAGGCGGTCACCAATCCGGAGCGCACGATTTTCGCGGTGAAGCGCCTCATTGGTCGTCGTTACGACGATCCGATGGTGGAGAAGGACAAGAAGCTCGTCCCCTATAAGATTGCGCGCGCCTCCAACGGCGACGCGTGGGTCGAGGTCGAAGGCAAGACCTATTCACCGTCGCAAATCTCCGCATTCATTTTGCAGAAGATGAAAGAGACCGCGGAAGCCTATCTCGGCTCCAAGGTCGATCAGGCGGTCATCACCGTTCCTGCTTATTTCAACGACGCACAGCGCCAGGCCACCAAGGACGCCGGCAAGATCGCCGGCCTCGAAGTCCTGCGCATCATCAACGAGCCGACGGCGGCCGCGCTGGCTTACGGTCTCGACAAGAGCAAGACCGGCATGATCGCGGTCTATGACTTGGGCGGCGGTACGTTCGATATTTCCATTCTCGAAATCGGCGACGGCGTGTTCGAGGTGAAGTCGACCAACGGCGACACCTTCCTCGGCGGCGAAGATTTCGACATGCGCCTCGTCAACTATCTCGCCGACGAGTTCCAGAAGGAGCAGGGCATCGATCTGCGCCGCGACAAGCTGGCGCTGCAGCGGCTGAAGGAAGCCGCCGAAAAGGCCAAGATCGAGCTGTCATCGACAACGCAGACCGAAATCAACCTGCCGTTCATCACGGCGGATGCGTCCGGCCCGAAACATCTGACGATGAAACTCACCCGCGCCAAGTTCGAGGCGCTGGTCGACGATCTCATCCAGAAGACGATCGAGCCGTGCCGCCAGGCAATCAAGGATGCCGGACTTTCGGCTGCCGAGATTAACGAGGTCGTTCTGGTCGGCGGCATGACGCGCATGCCGAAGGTTCAGGAAGTCGTGAAGCAATTGTTCGGCAAGGAGCCGCACAAGGGCGTCAATCCGGACGAAGTCGTGGCCGTCGGCGCGGCCATTCAGGCCGGCGTGCTGCAGGGCGACGTCAAGGACGTGCTGTTGCTCGACGTGACGCCGTTGTCGCTCGGGATCGAGACGCTGGGCGGCGTGTTCACCCGGTTGATCGATCGCAACACCACGATCCCGACCAAGAAGAGCCAGGTGTTCTCCACGGCCGAGGACGGCCAGACCGCGGTGACCATCCGCGTGTTCCAGGGCGAACGCGAAATGGCAGCCGACAACAAGATGCTCGGCCAGTTCGACCTGGTCGGCATCCCGCCGGCGCCGCGCGGCATTCCACAGGTCGAGGTCACCTTCGACATCGACGCCAATGGCATCGTCCAGGTATCGGCCAAGGACAAAGGCACCGGCAAGGAGCAGCAGATCCGCATCCAGGCGTCCGGCGGTCTGTCCGAAACCGACATCCAGAAGATGGTCAAGGACGCCGAGGCTCACGCCGAGGAAGACAAGAAGCGCAAGGCCGAGGTCGAGGCGAAGAACCACGCCGAGGCCATGGTCCACTCCACCGAGAAGACGCTTGCCGAGCACGGCTCGAAGATCGGTGAAGGCGACCGCCGCGCTATCGAGAATGCCATCGCCGACCTCAAGGAAGCCTTGAAGGGCAATGACGCGCAGGCGATTTCGGCGAAGACCAATGTGCTGGCGCAGGCTTCGATGAAGCTGGGCGAGGCGATGTATAAGCAAGCCGAGCAGCAGCCGGGCGGCGACGCCGCGGGTGCGGGCGCGGAAGGCAAGAAGGAAGACGTCGTCGACGCCGAGTTTACGGAAGTTGACGACGACAAGAAGAACAAGAAATCTGCTTAAAAGCAGCGAGGCGCTTTATGCCATTGCCGCTTGTCAGAATCGCACCCTCGGATAAAAGCGAGGGTGCTTATTCTCCGGCAGGCCCCAAATTGGCAGGCTCCAAGTCGGCACGCCCCAAACCCGGGCTCTTGGGCAGGTTATTGGGTGAAGAATGAAGCGCTGCTACTACGAGACTCTTTCGGTCGAACGCACAGCGACCGAAATCGACATCAAGACGGCATTTCGCAAACAGGCCATGCAATGCCATCCGGATCGCAATCCGGGCGATCACGATGCCGAGCACCGCTTCAAGGAAGTCAACGAAGCCTACGAAGTCCTCAAGGATCCCGACAAGCGCGCCGCCTATGATCGTTTCGGTCATGCCGCCTTCGAGCATGGCAATGGCGCTGCTGGCTTCGGCGCCGATTTCGGCACGACTTTCTCCGATCTGTTCGAAGGCATTTTCGGCATGTCGGCCGCCGGTCGTGGCCGCGGCTCCGGCCGCGAGCGCGGCGCTGATCTGCGCTACAATATGGAGATCACGCTCCTGGAAGCTTACGTCGGCAAGACGGCGCAGATCCGTATCCCGACATCGGTAACCTGCGAAGCCTGCTCCGGCTCCGGCGCCAAGGCCGGCACTAAGCCGAAGGTCTGCGCGATGTGCGGCGGTCAGGGCCGCGTCCGTCACGCGCAAGGCTTCTTCACGTTAGAGCGCACCTGCCCGAATTGTCATGGCCGTGGCCAGTCGATCGACAGTCCGTGCGCGTCATGCGCAGGATCCGGCCGTGTCACGCGCGAGCGCACGCTGTCGGTGAACATCCCGCAAGGTGTTGAGGACGGCACGCGCATTCGTCTCGCCGGTGAGGGCGAAGCCGGTGTGCGCGGTGGGCCGCCCGGCGATCTCTACATTTTCTTGTCGATGGCGGCGCATCCCTTCTTCCAGCGCGAGGCCGCCGACCTGCATTGCCGCGTTCCGGTTTCCATGGTGACTGCGGCGATGGGCGGCGACATCGAAGTGCCGACCATCGATGGCGGCAAGACCAAAGTGAAAATCCCGGAAGGCACGCAATCCGGCCGCCGCTTCCGCCTGCAATCCAAGGGCATGCCGGTATTGCGGCAGCGGCAGCATGGCGACATGTACGTGCAAGTCGTCGTCGAGACGCCGCAGAAACTCACCAAGAAGCAGCGCGATCTATTGGCGGAATTCGACCGCCTGTCGTCGATCGAGACGCAGCCGGAATCGTCGGGTTTCCTCGGCAAGGTCAAGGACTTCATTGACGGGCTTGGTGGCCGCGGCGCAGCCTAGTCGAATCGAGGTCATGATCCGAAGGGCGGATCATATTCGAGGAGAATCGTCCGCTTCAGAGCATGATCCGGAAAAGCGTGTCCTCGGACTTGATCCGAGAGGTGGAAAGCGGTTTTCCGAAAAGATCATGCTCCAAGGCGATATCCGATTTCCGGCAGGCCATATGGCCTTTGTCACCCAAATGTTTTAAAAGCGGCAAGAATCTGTCGCGTCACCTGTCGTCGGGATGCCATGTCTTTGCCGGCCCTGCAGAAATTCGAACGGAAGATCGAGCGTCAGCTTCGGCTTCTGGAAGTCGGCAAGACGCTGATCGAGCGCAGGATCGAGCGCCACATTCGGCAATTCGAATTGCGCCGCGACGACTTCGGCAAAAAGCTGGGCAGAAAAATCGAACAGGGCATCGAACAGCGCATCAAGCAGTTCGAGCTGAAGAAAGGCATCCGGCTCGACGACGAAGTGCGCTTTATCCGCTCCTGGATCGAGCGGCCGCTGTCGACCGGTGCGGTGGCGCCGTCGGGAAAAATCCTGGCGCGCACTATGGCGCGCTATGTCGATCCGAACAGTTGCGGACCGGTCGTCGAATTAGGCCCCGGGACCGGACCAGTCACCGAAGCCTTGGTCGAATCCGGCGTCGATCCGGCGCGTCTCGTGCTTGTCGAATTCAATCCGACCTTCTGCCGGCTTCTCCGCGCACGCTATCCGCAAGCGACCCTCGTACAGGGCGATGCTTACAGCATGCGCAGACTTCTGGAATCGCTGTTGCTGGAGCCGGCATCGGCCGTCGTCTCCGGCCTGCCTCTGATGACCAAGCCGATCAAGATGCGGATGCGGCTGGTGCGCGATGCCTTCGAGCTGATGCTGCCGGGCGCGCCCTTTGTGCAGTTCACTTATTCGGTGGCGTCGCCCCTGCCACGGCGGAGAGGTTTTTCCGCCGAAGCCTCCGAGCGCATCTGGATGAATCTGCCGCCGGCGCGGGTCTGGGTCTATCGCAAGGCCTAGAGCCGGCAGAGGCCGTCATAACCTGATATAGCCGTTCTTCGAACGACTATGCGAAGGCATGACGATTTAACCGAACCTCGTCATGTCTTAGAACCCCGCATTATGCCGACACCGAAAATCCTGATCATTCCGGGCTCGTTGCGCACCGGCTCGCACAATGCGCGGCTGGCCGCGCTCGCCGCCAAGGAATTGACCCTGCTCGAGGCCGAGGTCACGCGCATCTCGCTCGAGGACTATACGCTGCCCTTGTTCGATGCCGATCTGATCACTGGCTCGGGATTGCCGTCCGCTGCCGTGCAGCTCAAGCGCATGCTGCTTGCCCATCAGGGCGTCTTCATTACCAGCCCCGAATACAGCGCCTCGGTGACCCCGTTGATCAAGAACACGATCGACTGGATCTCGCGGGTGCGCGATCACGGCGAGCCCACCTATGCGGCGTTCAAAGGCCGCGTCTTCGCCATCGGCTCGGCGGCAAACAGCGGCCTTGGCGGCTCGCGCTCGCTGATGGCGCTGCGGCAGATCCTCGAGCTCGGCTGCGGCGCGCTCGTCATCCCCGAGCAGATCGCAGTGCCGCGGGCCGAGCAGGCGTTCGACGAGATGGACAATCTCAAGGACGAAGCGCTTGCCTCAACGCTCAAAGCTGCTATGCGCAGGCTCGTCGAATTGGCGAGCGTCATGACTAGAGTATGATCCCGAAAAGTGGACCGGTTTTCGGACAAGGTCTAGGCGCCGTGGCGAGGATCACGAGATGCAGATTGAGCCCCGCGACCGCCTGATTGTCGCGCTCGATGTCGACACGGTCGAACAAGCGCGGGCCATGGTGGCGCGGCTCGGCGACGCGGTGTCGTTCTACAAGATCGGCTATCAGCTGGCACTCGCCGGCGGGCTGTCTTATGCCGCCGAACTGATCGGCAGCGGCAAGAAGCTGTTCGTCGACATGAAGCTGCACGACATCGGTAATACGGTCGCGGCCGGCGTCAAAAGCGTATCGCGGGTCGGCGCCACTTTCCTCACCGTGCACGCCTATCCGCAGACCATGAAGGCCGCCGCCGCCGCCCGCGAGGGCGGTTTGCGCGTCCTCGCCGTCACTGTGCTCACGTCCTATGACGACGCCGATCTTAAGGCCGCCGGCTACAGCATCTCGGTACCCGATCTTGTCGCGCAGCGCGCGCATCAGGCGCTCGCAGCCGGCGTCGACGGGCTCGTCTGCTCGCCCGAGGAAGTTTCGAATTTGCGCGCGATCGTCGGCGGCAAGCTGGCGCTGGTCACGCCCGGCATCAGGCCGGCTGGAACCGAGGCAGGCGATCAGAAACGTATCGCGACGCCGTCTGCGGCGATTGCGGCCGGCGCGGATTATCTCGTTGTCGGCCGCCCCATTGTCGCCGCTAGCGATCCGAAGGCCGCGGCGCAGGCGATCGTTGCCGAGATCGCATCGGCGGCAAAGAAATAATAGAATAGTGCGAGCTCCATTTTTGCGGGGGAGAACGCCATGCCCAAGGGCTACTGGATTGCGCGCGTCGATGTGAACGATGAAGAGGGCTACAAGCCCTATGCCGCGGCAAATCCTGCGATTTTCAAGAGATACGGCGGAAAATTCGTCGTGCGCGCCGGTAAATTCGAAAGCATGGAAGGGGGCAGCCGCTCGCGCAATGTCGTGATCGAGTTCCCCGATTACGCGGCCGGGCTCGCCTGCTATCGCTCGGACGAATATCAGGTGAATATCAAGGTCCGGCAGCCGCATTCCTTGATCGACCTCATTGTCATCGAGGGCTACGACGGCCCGCAGCCCTGAACCAGCACTGCCGCAAACCGCAAGCGGAGGCGCGCCATGCCCAAAGGCTATTGGCTACCGCAGATCGATGTGAGTGATCCGGAAGGCTACAAGGCCTATATGGCGGCGACGCCGCCGGCGCATGAGAAATTTCACGGCGCAGCGCTGGTGCGCGGCGGTCGCAGCGAGAAAGTCGAGGGCAGTACGCGTGCGCGCTGCGTGATCCGCGAATTTCCGGATTATGCCACCGCGCTCGCCTGCTATCGTTCCGAGGAATATCAGCGTGCGCGTCCGCTGCGGCTTGCACATTCGGCTTGCGATTTTCTCATCGTCGAGGGCTATGAGGGCGTGCAACCGCCGCCACCGGAAACGCCGCCTCCCGCTTCGGCGCGCAAGGGCTATTGGATCGGGCATCTCGATGTGACCAATCCGGAAGGCTACAAAGCCTATATGGTTGCCGACATGGCGCCGTTCGGCAAATTCGGCGGGCGCTTTCTGGTCCGCGGCGGCAACCGCGAAGTGACGGAAGGCAAATTCCGCAGCCGCACCGTCGTGCTCGAATTTCCAAGCTACGATGCAGCGCTCGCCTGCTATCGTTCGTCCGATTACCAGGCGGCCAAGAAGCTGCGCGATGGCAATGCGCAAGCCGATATCGTCGTCGTCGAAGGCTACGACGGTCCGAAATTCTAACAGCCACGCAGTGTTGGACTTCCTCCGCCTTCAGGGCGAGGATAAGGGGTGTGTCACGTCCGCCATGGTGGATCGAGCGTAGAGAAGGCCGATGTCAGCGCAGAAGTCCGATATGCGAGTGGTGATCGCCGGCGCCGGCGGGCGGATGGGGCGCACGCTGATTGCGGCGATCGCCGCCACCAAGGGGCTTGCGTTGGCCGGCGCGGTCGATGCGCCGGGCTCGGCCCTGATCGGCCGCGATTCCGGCGAACTCGCCGGCCTTGGCCCGAACGGCATCAAGGTGACAAGCGACGTCGCGGCGCTGCTGCGTGACGCCGACGGCCTGATCGAATTCACCATTCCGGCAGCAACGCTTGCGCTCGCAGAGCTCACCGCAGCCGCCGGCAAGGTTCACATCATCGGCACCACAGGCCATTCCGCCGAAGAGGAGGCCATGATCGCCAAGGCGGCCAAGCGCGCGCCGATCGTAAAATCCGGCAATATGAGTCTGGGCGTCAATCTCCTGGTCGCGCTGACCAAGCGCGTCGCCGAGACGCTCGATGAAGACTACGACATCGAAATCGTCGAAATGCATCACAACAAGAAGATCGATGCGCCGTCCGGCACCGCGCTGATGCTCGGCCGCGCCGCGGCCGAAGGCCGTAGCATCAATCTTGCACAGCATTCGGCGCGCGGCCGCGACGGGGTGACCGGCGCGCGCACCGTGGGCGATATCGGCTTCGCTTCGCTGCGTGGCGGCACAGTGGTGGGCGAGCACTCGGTGATCTTCGCCGGGCCCGCCGAGCGCGTCGAGCTGGTGCATCGCGCCGAGGATCGCATGATCTTCGCACGCGGCGCACTGCGCGCGGCTCTGTGGGCGCGCGGCAAGGCGCCCGGCCTCTATTCGATGGCGGATGTGCTGGAGCTTACGGATATTTAGAGCATGGTCCCGAAAAGCATGCCTTTGGACTTGATCCGAGGGGGAAACCGGTTTTCGGAAAAGATCATGCTCAAACAAAGAGCGTAGCGATCCATGTCTGACGACCGAGCTGAACGCATCCGTAAGCTGCTTTCTGATCTGGTCGGCTTCAACACCGTCAGTGATCGTTCGAACCTGACGCTCATCGCCTATATCGAGAATTATCTCGCCGCCTTCGGCATCACCGGCCGCCGGCTCGTCGACAAAACCGGACAAAAAGCCTCGCTCTGGGTCACGATCGGACCGGAAGATAAACCAGGCATGGTGCTGTCCGGTCACACCGACGTGGTGCCGGTCGAGCGCCAGCCCTGGACCGGCGATCCTTTCACGATGATCGAGCGCAACGGCCGTTATTACGGCCGCGGCACGACCGACATGAAAGGCTTTGTCGCAGTCTGTCTCGCCATGGTGCCGGAGATCCGCGCCGCCGATCTGAAAATGCCGATCCATCTCGCGATCTCCTACGACGAAGAGGTCGGCTGCATCGGCGTGCGCCCGATGCTGCACGAGCTCAACAAGACGCCCGTCAAGCCGCTCGGCTGTTTCGTCGGCGAGCCGACGCAGATGCAGATCATCATCGGCCACAAGGGCAAGCACGGCGTGCGCGCCACCTTTCACGGCAAATCCTGCCACTCCTCGATCGCGCCGGAAGGCGTCAATGCCGTGGAATATGCCGCAGACCTGATCGCCGAGGTGCGCCGCCGCGCCGCACATCTCGCAAAAGAGGGCGCGCGCGACGAGATGTACGATGTCGCTTACACGACGCTACTCACCAGCGTTGCCCAAGGCGGCACTGCGCTGAATATCGTGCCCGACGAATGCGTGCTGGAATTCGAGGCGCGAGGGCTTGGCATTCACGAATCGAAAGAAGTGACCGATGCGATCGTGGCCTGGGCCAAGGCTGAGATAGAGCCGCAGATGCGCGCGCGCGATCCGAGTTGCGGCATCACCTTCGAGGAAATCCTCGAATATCCGGCGCTTGACGGGAAAGCCGATCAGCCTCTGGTGGCGCTCGCCAAGCAATTGAGCGGCCGCAACAGCCACAGCAAGGTCTCTTTCGGCACCGAAGCGAGCCTGTTCGTGAGCATCGCCGATATTCCCACCATCGTGGTCGGCCCGGGCTCTATCGAACAGGCGCACAAGCCGGACGAATTCGTGGAAATCGCCGAACTCTCAAAGTGTGCCGGCTTCATCGAGCGCCTGATCGCGCACTGCGCGAGTCAGAGCGGCTTGACGAATTAACATTACCGCTCATTGCCGAATCTACCGTCCCGATTCGTTCACGCAGAACGAATCGGCATCGGGATTGCGTCATGAACGCGTTTGTTATCAATGGTTTAACGTCGCGCTGAATTGGCGGGCGACAAGCGCTCCGCGGCCATGCTCAGTCCGCCAACAGCGACGCCCCGGTCATTTCCTTCGGCTTCGGCACTTCCATCAGCTCGAGCAGAGTCGGCGCGATATCGGCCAACCGGCCTTCCGCCACCAGTCCGCGGTTGCGGCCGCCGAACAGCATCAGTGGGACCGGGTTTGTCGTATGCGCGGTATGCGGTCCGCCGGTTTCGGGATCGCGCATCATTTCGCAATTGCCGTGATCGGCAGTAACGAGGAGCGCGCCGCCGGCTTTGTCGATGGCGTCGACGATGCGGCCGAGCGCCATGTCGATGGTTTCCACTGCCTTGATCGCGGCGGGCAAACTTCCGGTGTGGCCGACCATGTCGGGATTGGCGAAGTTGAGCACGATCAGATCGTATTTGCCGGAATCGATCGCGGCGACCGCCTTGTCGGTGAGCTCCCGCGCCGACATTTCCGGCTGCAGGTCGTAAGTCGCGATCTTGGGCGAGGGCACCATGATGCGATCCTCGCCCGAATAGGGCTGCTCGCGGCCGCCGTTGAGGAAATACGTGACGTGCGGATATTTTTCCGTCTCCGCCATGCGCAGCTGCGTGCGGCCGGCGTGTGCAACGACTTCGCCGAGAATGTTGGCGAAGGTCTGCGGCGGAAAAATCGTCGCCATCAGCCTGTCGAGCTCGTCGCTATATTGCGTCATGCCGACAGCGGCAGCGAACTTGACGACGCGCTTGCGCGGAAAGCCATTGAAATCCAGATCGAGCATGGCGCCTAAAATTTCGCGCACGCGATCGGCGCGGAAATTGAAGCACAGCACGGCGTCGCCGTCTTTCATGCCTTTGTAATCGCCGACCGCCGCCGGTACGATGAACTCGTCAAACTTCTTGTTGGCATAGGCGTCAGCGATGACCGCCGGCGCATTTGGAAAGCGCGGTCCTTCGGCTTCAACTATTGCATTGTAAGCCTTTTCGACGCGGTCCCAGCGCTTGTCGCGGTCCATCGCGAAATAACGCCCGCTGACGCTTGCGACCCTCACCGATTTCGGCAGCTTGTCGAGCAAGCGCTGCAGATATTCGCCGCCCGCTTGCGGCGGTGTATCGCGGCCGTCGGTGAGCGCGTGAACGAGCGTCGGCACGCCGGCCTCGTCGAGAATCTTCGCCAGCGCCGCGGCGTGATCCTGATGCGAATGCACGCCGCCAGGCGATACGAGGCCGATCAGGTGGCAGGTGCCGCCTGAGGCTTTGAGCTTTTTGATCAGATCGGTCAGCGCTGGTGCGCTCTTGATTTCACCGTCAGCGACCGCCGCGCCGATCCGGGGCAGGTCCTGCATCACCACGCGGCCGGCGCCGATATTGAGATGGCCAACCTCGGAATTGCCCATCTGCCCGTCCGGCAGGCCGACATCTTTGCCGGATGTGCGCAGGAACCCGTGCGGTCCGCTCTGCCATAGCCGGTCGAAGGTCGGTGTCTTGGCCTGACGGATGGCGTTATCGGCGCTGTCCTCGCGCCAGCCCCAGCCATCAAGAATAACAAGCATCACCGGCCGCCGACGCTGCTGCATTTGCACTTCCTCGATTGACGCCGCGCATGCGCCGGAAAAGTGGGCACCGATTTTTCGGTAGGAACATGCGCTTTGGCAGAGATTTTGGGGCGGATATTGCGGATTGCCGCCCTGTCGTCAATCGAGCCCGGATCGGCGGAAGTTCCCCTTACGGCGACTGGTTTCGCCGCCGCGAGGGGTTCGGTTTGTCCGTCAATTTATCCCAACCTGGCCGGCTTCCCAGCCCAGCATGGCGCGCTTGCGGGTGAGGCCCCAGTGATACCCGGTCAGATCCCCGCCTTTGCCGATGGCGCGGTGGCAGGGCACTACGAACGAGATCGGGTTCTTGCCCACGGCGGTGCCGACAGCGCGTGCCGCAGTCGGCTTGCCGATCTTGGCGGCGAGGTTCGAATAGGTCGTGACGCAGCCCATCGGAATCTTGAGCAGCGCGTCCCAGACCCGCACCTCGAAATCGGTGCCGATCAGCACCACCCGCAACGGCTGGCTCGGCTGCCAGCACCCCGGATCGAAAATGCGCTGCGCGATTGGGCCGATGAAAGCCGCATCATCGATATATTCGGCGTTTGGCCAGCGCTGCTTCATGTCGGCCAGCGCCGCGGGTTCCTCACCGGGGTCGGCGAAAGCAAGCCCGGCGAGCCCGCGGTCGGTCGCCATCACCAGCGCGTTGCCGAAGGTCGAGGGATGGAAGCCATGGCGGATCGTCAGTCCTTCGCCGCCTGACTTCCATTCGCCCGGCGACATCGCCTCATGGGTGACGAACAGATCGTGCAGCCGGCCGGGGCCGGACAGGCCGACTTCATAGGTCGCGTCCAGCACGCTTGCGGAATCGCGCAGGAGCCGCCGCGCGCCATCGAGCGTGAGTGCCTGCAGGAACGCCTTGGGCGTCAGCCCGGCCCAGCGGCGGAACAGGTGATGCAATTCAGTCGGGGTGACGCCGGCAGCCTCCGCAATGGCCTCGATTTCGGGCTGCTCGCGCCAATGGCCGCGGATATGGCTGATGGCGCGCCGGACCACCTCGTAATCGGCTGCGGCCTCGGTCAGCGCCGGATTCAGCGTCGGATCGACAATGCGATCGGGCGATAGCATGGATGCCTCCATCATTTCCTCCCGACCTAGGCCGCGTCAGGTGGCCAAACCACCCGATTTCTGTCCCTCTTAACCCTCCCCCTGCAGGGGGGAGGGTAGGGTGGGGTCACGGCCTCGACACTTTGTCGAGCGTTGCCGCTGCAGACCCCACCGGCTCGCTACGCTCGCCACCTCCCCCTTCAGGGGAGGTGCTTTTGTCGTCAGCCGAATGTGGTCCGGGTCGGCCCCTTTTTGGCCTCGCCCAGCGCCTTGGTCAGCGCATGGGCAAAGCTCGCCTTTTCGGCCGGGCCGAGGAAGGCCGCGATCGGTAGCCGCCGGCCGTGCGAGACCAGGAACAGGCGTTCGATGCCGAACTCCTCGTGCACGATGCGGTCGAGTTTCACCCACAGCGGGTTGAGCGTCCATTCGCGCACCCGGCCGCGATGGCTGACTTGGCGCACGGTGAGTTCAGTGGCGGTGATCGTCACCTCCTCATAGGCGCGCGCGGTGCGGTAATTGGCGCGGAACGCCCAATAGACCAGCAGCACATCGAGGCCGAAAAAGCCGAAAATCGGCCAGGCACCGAGCATGACGAAGAACACGCCGGTGACGAAGCTGATGCTGGCGATGCACAGCATGAAAATCAGAAAGCCCTTGGGACCGAGCGAGCGGTGCGGCGTAAGCACGGCCGAAAAGATTTTGTCGTCAGCCGAAGCGTCTTGGACCGAAGCGTCTTGGGCCGAAGCGCCGGTGCGGGCGTTATCCGCGCTATTGTTGTTATCGAAGTTGTCGCTCGTCATGCAGGCCACTATACAAAAACCATGGCGCGCAAATCTACCAAGGCAGAAAAATCCGTCACGCTGCGCAAGTCTGCGCGCAAGAGGGCACGAAAGACCACGCGCAAAACCGCGCCCAAAGCCACGTCCAAGACCATTAGACAAAGCCTGCGCGCGGCCCGCAAGGGCAAGGCGGCGCGGCTCGAGCCGGCCAAAGCGCAGAAACAGGCCGATACGAAAGCCCTCCATGGCGAATTGCCGCAATGGACTACGGCCGAGATCGAAGAAGCCTTCCGCCGCTTCGCTGCCGCCAACCCCGAGCCGCGCGGCGAGTTGGCGCATATCAATCCGTTCACGCTTCTTGTCGCCGTCGTGCTGTCGGCGCAGGCGACCGATGCCGGTGTCAACAAGGCGACGCCGGCTTTGTTTGCGCTCGCCGATACGCCGGAGAAAATGATCACGCTCGGCGAAGCGCGCGTGCGCGAATTGATCAAGACCATCGGGCTTTTTCGCACCAAGGCCAAGAACGTGATCGCGCTGTCGGAAATGCTTGTGGCGCAGCATGGCGGCAAGGTCCCGCATGATCGCGCAGCGCTCGAGGCGCTGCCCGGCGTTGGGCGCAAGACCGCGAATGTGGTGCTCAATATCGCCTTTGGCGAACCGACAATTGCCGTGGACACGCATATTTTTCGCATCGGCAATCGCACGGGCCTCGCGGTCGGCAAGACGCCGCTCGATGTCGAGATGAAGCTCCTTGACGTCGTGCCGGAAAAATATCTGCTGCATGCGCACCATTGGCTCATTCTGCATGGCCGCTATGTCTGTCTGGCGCGGCGCCCGCTCTGCGAGAAATGCATCATCGCCGATCTCTGCAAATGGCCGGGGAAAACGGTCAATGTTCCTGCCAGTCCCGCGGCTGTTTCGCCGGCCGCGGAACCATAAGCTCGGCGCCGGTTCCGCAAAAAATTTGCGCGCATGCGCAGTTCCTTTTGGACAACTAATTTTATCCACCGCCGTATTGCGGTGCGAAACAAAGATCATTTCGTCGTGTTTGTTTGATGTTTGTCTACTCCGCCGGCACGTGATCCACTGAGTTATCCCCAAAACCGATGTCGCCTCGCACGCGTCGGCTTTAGCTTGCAGGCCATGCTCGCGGCGTTATCCTCACAGCCAGATCGGTCGCGTTTGGTTCGCCGAATGCGATGATCGCCAGGGCCGGATCAGCCTGGGTGTGAAGCCGCTACCAGCGCCGCACCACGTGGCAGGTCAGGACTTGGTTCCAAGCCGCGGGTAGCAGCGCTAGGAACGTGACGGGCGGGCGCAAGCTCGCCCCGTCATGATTCTAGACCTTGATCCAATTCAATTGAATTGGATCAAGGTCTAGATTCCTCGTTGGAGCATGATCCTTTCCGAAAACCGGTTTCCACCTCTCGGATCAAGTCCGAGGACATGCTTTTCGGGATCATGCTCTGAGCGCCCCTGTTGCGGTTGACCACCGCCGGCTTGTCGGCGATATGGTCCCGGCATGGGTTCCACCGCCAATTTCATTTGCCGCCGACAATTCCTCATCGAATGGGGTCATTGCGATCCCGCCGGTATAGTCTTCAACGCGCGCTATTTTGAATTTTTCGACGGCAATACCTGGATCATGTTCGAGCGTGCGCTCGGCCTGAAGGCGCAGGCGTGGCCGGAAGCCTACGGCGTGCTCGGCATTCCCCTGGTGGATGCCGGCGCGCGTTTCCTGGCGCCCACGCGGTTCGGCGACGTCGTCGAGATCGCCTCGCAAGTCACGGCGTTCCGCCGCTCCAGCTTCGACCTCGCGCACACAATCACCATCGGCGGTGTTACCGCTGTCGAAGGGCGCGAGACCCGCGTCTGGGCGGGGCGCGATCCGGGCGATCCCGACAAGCTGAAGTCGACGCCGATCCCGCCCGAAGTCACGGCGAAGTTTGCAGCCGCCACCGCCAATTGATCTAGAGCATGATCCGGAAAAGTGGAAACCGGTTTTCCGAGAGGATCATGCGCCAACGAAAAAACTAGACCAATTGATCTAGATCAATGCATTTCCCAAATCATCTGCCGACGCTCACACCGTTTGACGGTGAGCCTATTAGGGAGGTCAGCAATGAATACGCAGACCGAAAACAAGAGCGGGTTCGCCAATAATCTGACCGCGCAATTGGGCCTGTTGGCCGTTGCCGTCGTCGTCCTGCTCGTCATCGGATGGAGCTATCTGTGGTGATGCGAGCATGATCAGGAAACGTATGCCTTTGGACTCGATCCGGGGGTAGGACCGTTTTCCGAAGAGATCACGCTCCGTCAAAATGCGAGAGCGACTTTGCTCCAATCGCGGCACCTGTGAGTGAGGATCACCGCGTTTGGAGACCTCACTCATTTGCTGCGTTGCGTGATGGAACTGCTGGCTTGCTTGCCAGCTGCACGATTTTGGAGGACACTTTATCAAATACAAAAAATGCGGAGGAACTGCCGATGGAGGCCATCCAGATCGGTCCGGGCTTTGCCGCCGAAATGCGCGGCGTGACGCTCGCGGACGTCATCAACAATGATGCCGCTTATGCCGAAGTGCGTGCCGCTTTCGAAAAGCACTCGGTCCTCGTTTTTCGTAGTCAGAACGTTAGCGACGATAGCCAGCTTGCATTTTCGCGCTGCTTCGGACCGCCGGAACTCACCAAGGTCGGTTCGCTCGGCACCGGCACGCATTTCGTCATTCTCACCACTATCGACAAAGACGGCAAAGTCGTGCCGCCGGACCATCGCTATGCGATGCGCAACAAAGCCAATCAGCTCTGGCACACCGACAGCTCGTTCAAGTCGACGCCGGCGCTGACCTCGATACTCTCGGCGCGCATCATTCCGGCGCGTGGCGGCGAGACTGAATTTGTCTCGACGCGGCTGGCCTTCGAGCGTCTCGATTCGGAACAGCAGCAAAGGCTCGAAAATTCTTTCGCCTGGCATCATTACGGGCATTCGCGCCGCAAGATTGCGCCCGACCTTGCCACTTCCGACGAACTCGCGGCGCTGCCGCCGCAATGCTGGCGCATGGTGTGGACCAATCCAGCGAACGGCCGCAAGGCGCTTTATATCGCCTCGCACGCCTATGCGGTCGAAGGCATGGAGCCGAAGGAAGGCGAAAAGCTGATCAACGATCTGACAGCGCACGCCACCGCGCTCGGCACTCGCTACACCCATTCCTGGCGCAGCGGCGACGTGGTGATGTGGGATAACCGCGCCACCATGCATCGCGGTCGGCCATGGCCGGCGCATGAGGCGCGCCACATGGTGCGCACCACGATCCAGGCGACGGCCGCCGACGGGCTCGAATCGATGCGCTCGCCGCATCAGGTCGCGGCCGAGTAATTTACTCCGCCGCTATACCTGTTCCGGTCCGCCGCGCCTCGTTTTCCATTTCGCGGCGGATGCGTACGGCCTGCATATTGCCGTCGAGCGCGACGTCTGCGGCGGTGACGATCTCGCCGGCGGCGACATCGCGCAGGACTTTGACATGATGCGCAAGCCCGATCGGCAGCGCATTGCGCGCGAGGCTTTTCGCCGCCGGAATGAGCTTGGCATAGACCGTGTAGCCGCCCTCGCCGTCGAGCGTCTCGCCGGCCTTCAGCGCGCGTTTCGCGACCGCCACCGCATCGCCACGCCACGCCTGACATGAGCCGGTCGGCTCGCCGCGCAGTGCTACGTTCAGCACCGAGATCGACAGTTCCAGCCCGATCAGGTGAAACGGCTTGTACATCGCGGCATAGCGGCCGGTGGAATCGGTAGGCAGGCCGTATTGCTTGAAACAGGCCGCGGCATAATCGTTCTGCGCTTTCAGCACGACATAGACGCCCCAGCGCAGGTCGCGCGACACCGCCGTGCCGTCACGTTCGAGCGACGACACCACTTCCACCATGCCGTCGCCTTCGAGCGCGCCGCCAAGCGCTTCGGGCCGCAGCACGCGGGCCAAGTCATCGGCGCCGCAGGGCGGGAAATGCAGGCCGTCCTGCGGCACGTCGAGCGTGCAGGCATTGGCCACGGCGGCCATCTCGATGGCTGACTTGGTGCCGTCGAGAAACGAATTGAACATCTGCGAGTTCATCCCCGCAGCTTTGGCTTCCGCGGCGGTGAGGCCGTAATGCTCCCACACGCCGTCCGGCGTGACCGTATGATAGGCCGGCAGATATTTGGTGCCTTTACCGGCGGCGGCGACCTCGAAGCCCGCCGAGCGCGCCCAATCCACCATTTCAGCGATCAGCGCCGGCTGATCGCCATAGGCCATGGAATAGACCACGCCCGCCGCGCGCGCTCTGCCGGCAAGACAGGCGCCGGCGAGCGTATCCGCTTCGACATTGACCATGACGATATGTTTGCGCGCTTCGAAGGCGGTCAGCGCATGGGCGATGCCGGCCGCCGGGCTTCCGGTCGCCTCGATCACCACCTCGACGCGCTCATCGCTGCAGGCCTCGCGGCCGTCGCTCACAAAACGCGTGCTGGCGATGCGCGGCGCATCCCAGCCGACAGTGCGGCAGGTCGCCTTGGCGCGCTCGGGATCGAGATCGGCAATCACAGTGACGTCGAGGCCGCGGATCGAAGGCACCTGCGCCAGAAACATCGAGCCGAACTTGCCGGCGCCGATCAGGCCGACGCGCACCGGCTTGTTGGCTTCGATACGCGCGGCGAGGAGAGATTGCAGATTCATGCTCGATCCTACTGTTGTGCCAGCCCCTCGATCGCGACAATCCGGAATGTCGCGCCGCTCCGCCGCACTTGCGCCGCCGACTGATTTTCCGGTGAGTCGTACCAGCGATGGACGGCATCCATGCTGGGAAATTGCAAAATGGCCATGCAGCAGGGAACAGCCCCGCCACCTTCGAGCAGCGAGTTGTTCTGGCTGCGCGCCAGATAACGCGCGCCGTATTTGGGCAGGATCTCGCGAGCGAGCTTGGCGTAGTCGTTCTGAATCGACTCGCTGCCGGTGGTGGACGTCCGCTCGATAATGACAAAAGCCGGCTTGTTCTCCTGCTGAGCGAGAGACGCATGGTGGCCCAACAGCAAGAGACCCGACGCAAGAACCAGTCCGATAAAGGCGCAGGCGCGTAACAAGGCAGTCCGTCTTCGCATGACTTTCACTCTCGGTGGATGAAAGTCGCCCCTCACTCCGCCGCCACTTTATGCGCGCGGGCATATTGCAACAGCGCGTCGTCAGCGACCGGCACGAGCGGCGTGAAGTCGCGATGCGCGATCCATTCTTCGCGGGTGAACTTGGTGATGTGGTTGGAGACCGCGCACAGCGTCAGATAGACGATCTTGCGCGGATAGGGCGTGATATTGGGCGGCGAAGCATGCACCAGATTGCCGTGGAACATCAGCAGCGAGCCGGCCTTGCCGGTCGGCGCCACGATGCCGCCTTCGGCCGCGAGCCGTGTCACGGTTTCCTTGTCCAGCGTCCACAGCGGATAGGATGTGGTCAGTGTGTCGTGCCCGGCTTGGAGCACGCCGGCTTTGTGGCTCTTCGGGATCAGCATCAGCGCGCCGTTGATCGGCATCACCTCGTCGAGAAAGATCGCGATATTCATCGCCCGCGGCTCCGGCATGCCGTCGTCGCGCGCCCAGGTGCCGTAATCCTGGTGCCACTGCCACACGTCACCTTCGAAAGCGGCCTTGGCGTTGAGCTTGAACTGATGGACGTAGACATCCTCGCCGAACATCTGGCGCAGCGGTTCGACCAGGCGCGGATGATGCGCCATCAGGCGGAATGTCTCGTTGAACGTATGCGCGGCAAAGGCCGTGCGCGGGGCGCCGGATTTCTCGCGCCAGACTTCCTTGCGATCGAGTTTCAGGATCGCTTCCGCATCGTCGCGAAGCAGCGCGATCTCTTCCTCATCGAAGCAGTTGGGAAAGAACAGATAGCCCTGCTCGTCGAATTGCCCGAGCTGCTCCGGCGTGAGCTTCATGGCGCCTCTCCCGTGATGGCGTTATCGGTGCCGCGTCCAAGCGCGGTTGTTCCGGCAATCCTAGCCTGTCTGCCGTGGCCGTTCCATGGTCCCACTCAAATTGGCTGCCCCGCTCAGGCAACGGCCGTGCGCAGAGCGCCGACGAAACGGTCGATATCGGCCTCCTCATTGTAGACATGCGGGCTCACCCGCAGCCGCCCAAGGCGCGGCGCTACATAGATTTTCTGCGCCGCAAGTTTCTGCGGCAGGCCATCCGGTATTCCACCAGGAAAGCCGAGGCTGAAAATATGCGGCGTGCGAAAGCGCGCTTGCGGGAACGAGATCGCGCCTTTGCCGGCCGTTTCCGCCAGTGCGTTCGCAAGCCCAGCGGTGAGCGTGCCAAGCCGCGCCGCAATAGGCTGCGCGCCCCAATCGGCCATCATCTCCATGCCGATCGCGGCCATTTCCATCGAGATGAAATGGTCGCGCTCGCCCATATCGAAACGCCGCGCATCGCCGACGTAAGCGGTGTCGGTGAAATAGATAGTCTGCTCGGCTCGCACGGCTTTGCGGCCATAGCTCGTCTGTTCGAGCGGAACGCCCTCTTGATGGCGCTTGGCGACGTAGATGAAAGCGCGGCCGTAAGGGCCGAGCAGCCATTTGTAGGTCGGAAACAGGACGAAATCCGGATCGAGTCCGCGGACATCGAGCTCGATCACCCCGGCGCCTTGCGTCGCGTCGACCACGAACACGGCGCCATGAGCGCGCGCGGCACGTCCAATCGCAGCGACATCCAGCAGTGCGCCATCCGCCCAGTGCACGGATGAAATGGACACGATCGCCACCGGCGGCGCGCCCGGCCGCATGATGGCGTCGAGCACCGCACTCGTCCAATCGTGATCGCTTGGGCTTTGCACGGTGTCGACCGTGAAGCCGCCGTCGCGAGCCCGGGTCAGCCATTCCAGCACCGGTGAGGAGTGGTCGTCATGCAACACGATCACGCGGGAGCCTGGCGGCACCGGGACAATCTTCGCGACCGTGGCGACGCCGTAGCTGATCGAAGGAATCAGCGCCACGTCCGTGGGGTCGGCATTGATCAGCCGTGCCGCGGCTTTGCGCGTGCGGTCGTATTGCCGGGCGGCGAAATCATTGTCGATCAGCCACGGTCGCCCCTTGCGCCCGACAGCGGCACGCCCGGCCTCGAGTGTGCGGAGCGGCAGCGGCGTATAGGACGCGGCATTGAGGTAACAGACGTCGCCTGGAAGGTCGAACAGCGCGCGTTGCGATGGCAGCATTGTTTTGGCCTGGAAGCATTATCTTGAAAAAGCCGGCCCTCGAATTTGATCCGAGGGCCGAAAGCAGTTCTCAGACAAGATCATGCTTAAAACAAGACGTCAGGTTTCAGCGACAAAGCGATTGCGCATGCGGCCGAGCAATTCGATCTCGGTTTCTACGACGTCACCCGCTTTGAGAAACGTATTGGTGCCTTGGCCGACGCCGCCGCAGGTGCCGCAGCTGAATATGTCGCCGCTCTGAAGGCTCAGCATGTTGGAAGCATATTCGATCTGTTCTTCCGGCGTGAAGATGAATTGCGAGGTATTGCCGTCCTGCTTCACCTCGCCGTTGACGGTGAGCTTGATGAACAGATTCATGTGATCGGGCACGAAGGCGCGCGGCACCAGATACGGCCCCATCGGGGCAAAATTGTCGTGGCTCTTGCCGCCAAGCCAGTCCGAGCGCAGCGCCGGGCGATCGGCACGGATCTGGAGGTCGCGGCAAGACACGTCATTGGTGGTCATGAAGCCCGCGACATGATCGAGGGCATGTTCAGCCTTGATGCGCTTTCCCGGCTTGCCGATGGCGAGCGCGATTTCCGCCTCCCAGTCGATCTTCCTCATGCCGTGCGGGATCGCGATATCGTCGAAGGCGCCGGCGAGGCAACTCAGCGCCTTGAGAAACAGATAAGGAGTCGTGCTCGATTTCTCGCCGGTAAAAACCGGCCCGCCCGACGGCGACATGCCGGCGCGGATCATTTCGTTGACATGTTCCTGAAAGTTCTGCGCTGCGTAGAACATCTTGCCAGGCCGGCCGACCGGCGGCAGCGCTTTGAGGCTCGCAAGCTTCACCGTGCCAAGTTTTGCGTCGTCTTGCGGCGTGCCTTCCTTCTCGAGAAAGGTCACGACCTCCTGCAGCACGGCGAAATTCTTGTCCCATTGCTCCAGGAGGCCGAGCATCGTGGCGCTTGCGCTCAGCTCGCTTTTGCGCCCCGCCGTACGAAACGCGGCATGCGCGGCTTTCAGATCAATCGCATTATCGCCGAGAACGATGGCAACGAAGGCATTGCCATCGGGCTTCGCTAAAGTGGCGAGCTTGAACGCTGTTCCGTTCATCTGTGCCTCATTGCGCCAAGTCCGGCGCTACTTCTTTGCTTCGGCATAGGGATAGATCATATCGCCGGTCTTATACTCTTTCGGCCAGACGATCACTTCGTGGCTCGAATCCCTGAACTGATCGAGCGAATTCGGCGCCACCTTCTGGAACTGCGTGAAGAACACCCGCGACTTCGCCCATTCGCCGTCCTTGCCGAATTTGATGTCGCCGACCACGGTCGAGAACGTGTGCGTGCGCATGTAGTCGGCGAGCACCTTGTGGTCGAGACTTTTAGTGCCTTCGACGGCCTCGGCAAGGACCTGGCCGGCCGCATAGCCGATCGGCGGGAAGGCCGGCCCGAGCGGATCGATTCCCGCGGCTGGGGCCGCCGCCTGATACTTCACCATCATTTCGTGCGTCCCGTTGAACATCAAAGATGGCGCCGGCAAGAACGTCTCGTTGTTGACGATGCCGTTCATCAGCGGTCCGAGCTGTACCTTGATCGGCGTCACCAGCAGCCCGATGAAGGCGCCGCCGAACATTTTCGGCATGAGCCCGACTTCGTTTGCAGCCCGCACGATGCCGACCGAATCCGGCGGATAGGCCGCAACGAAAACAATGTCCGGATTCGCGGCCTGCACCGCCCGTATCACCGGCGTGTAGTCGGTTGTCGACGGCGGATATTTCTGGTCGGCGACGAGGTCGAAGCCGAGCTCCTTGACGACCTCGCGGGCGCCGTCGGCGGCATTCTGGGCGAATTCGGCATCGGCGGCGATAATCGCGACCGTCTTCGGCCGCGGCTTTTGCGCCGCCGCCAGTTCGAAAAAGCCGAGCGCGAATGATTTCTTCGGCTCGGGCCCCGTCGGCAGCATGGAGAAATACTGGTCGTAATGCAGCTTGGAATTGGCCGCGTTGGCCAGGATGCCGATTGTGGTCTTCTTGTTTTGCATCAGCACCGGAATGGCCGGCGCCACCATATTGGTCGCGTAAGGCCCGATCAGCAGATCGACTTTGTCGACATCGATCAGTTTGGTGAAGAGCTGCGGCACATTATTGGGATTGCTCTGGTCGTCGTAATAAACCAGCTCGACCGGGCGTCCGAGCAGACCTCCTTTGGCATTGACGTCATCGCGCCAGATCTGCAGCGCCGCCAATACCTGTTTGCCGATCGGCGCCACGCCGCCGGTGAGGGCGAGGCTGGTGCCGATCCGGATCGGGTCGGCCGCTCTTGCCGCATTCGGCAGAATGCTCGCCCCGAAAATCACCGCGCTTGCGGCAAGACACGCCACAAATGCCAGGGCCTTCGCCCTGTCCTTCAATGTCTGCATATTCGTTTCCTCCCCTTGCACGCCCTTTTTGTTTGTGCGGCGTGTTGCTGCTTTCCTACGTCACGCAACGTCCTCCATAATTTCCAAGTCCGAATTTCCAAGTCCCGCCGCTGTGCGTCTCGCGCAGCGGCATTCTAAGTCTCGCCCGTCAGCTGCCGCGGAATTTTGCTTTGCGCTTGCCGTGGAAGGCCTCGACGCCTTCGCGGAAATCGTCGGATTGGCGGAGCCGGCTGTAGCAATGGCCTTCGAGCTCGATGGCGGCTTGCAGATTGGTGTCCTCGGTCGCATTGAGCAGCGCCTTGGCAGTGCGCTGCGCCAGCGGCGAGAAGGCGCGCAGCTCCTCGACCAGGGCGTCGGTCGCGGCTTCCAGCTTGTCATCGGGCATGCATTCGGTGGCAATGCCCCAGTCATAGGCTTGCTTGGCCGGAATGCGCTTTGAGCGCATGACGATGTCTTTGGTGCGGGTGATGCCGATGATCTTTTGCAGTCGCGCCGAACCGCCGGAGCCTGGGATCTGGCCCAGCCGCTGCTCCGGCAGCGCATAGAGGCAGGTTTCCGACACGAGGCGGAAATCGCAGGCGAGCGAAATCTCAAAGCCGACGCCGAAACAATAGCCGCGATTGGCGACGATCACCGGCTTCGAGCAGCGCGCCGGCGCGGCAATATTCCAGGCCAGCTTCGCCACATGTTCGGGGGAGGCAGCGAGAAATCCGGCAATATTGCCGCCTGAGGAAAAGTGCTCGCCGACTGCGCGCAGCACGATCACGCGCACCCGCTCGTCCTCGTCGAGCGTCTCGAAGACGAGCCGCAACTGATCGCGCTGCGCCATTTCGATGACATTGAGCGGCGGCCGGTCCAGCACGAGATCGGCGCGTTCGCGCTCAGGATCGATCTCGACACGGAAACCATCGAGCTTCTGCAAACGCGGATCGGAAAACACACTCATGCGCGACTACCTTGCTGACGTGACGTGACGGATGGAGCCGATTCGACCGTATATTCGCCGGCGACAAGCTTCCTGCGCAGCAGCTTGCCAACCGGCGATTTCGGGATTTCCTCGACAAACACATAGCGCCGCGGCCGTTTGAAACCGGCAAGGCCCGAAGAACGGCAGAACGCATCGAGCTCCTCGGCTTCGACTGCGGCACGGCGCTTGATGAAAGCGGCGACCACTTTGCCCCAGCGCTCGTCCGCCATGCCGATCACCGCGACTTCGGACACCGCGGCATGCAGCGACAGGCAGGATTCGATCTCGACCGGCGAGACATTCTCGCCGCCGGTGATGATCATGTCGTCGACGCGCCCGGTGACGAAAAGGTCGCCATCGCGGTCGAAAAAGCCGATGTCGCCGGTGAAATACCAGCCCTCGCGCAGCGCTTTGGCATCGGCCTCCGGCCGCCGCCAATAGCCCTCGAACGATTCGTCGCCGGCAAGGAGCGCGGTGATTTCGCCCTCTTCGCCGACCGCGGCGACGTCGTCAACCGACTGCGCGCCGAGCTTCACGACCCGCACATTCTGATTGATCCCGGCGCGTCCAGCGGAGCCGGGCTTCTTTGGCGCGTCCTGATCGATGGTGAACGTGTAGACTTCAGAGGAGCCGTAATGATTGACGAACAGTTCCGGTTCAAACGCCGCCTGCAATGTCTTGAGCAGGCCATCCGTCATCGGCGCGCCGGCGAAGCCGAGCTTGCGCACCGAGCTGACATCGGTCGCTTTGAATTGCGGATGATGGACGACATCGTGATAGAGCGTCGGCACCAGATAGAGATTGGTGATGCGGTCGGCGGCAATGATCTTCAGCGCCTCCGCGACATCGAACCGGCGCAGGCAGACAAAGGCGCCGCCGATCAGCGACATGGCGATCAGCGAACGCACGCCCATCGTGTGATAGAGCGGCATCACGCCGAGCGTGCGCTCGCCATGCGCGTAGAGATTCTGCGCGACATGGGCGAGGCCCGCGGCGCGCTCGGCGCGCTGCCGGCGCGGCACGCCTTTCGGCTGGGCGGTGGTGCCCGACGTGTAGAGCATCACCGACCAGCTTTCCGCGGTAGCGCGCGGCGTGGCGTCCGATGCATCGCGCGAAGTCATCGAAGCAAAAGCGATGTCAGGCGGTCGCGCCTTATCGAGCGCGATGCGGCACACTCTCTGCGCCTGCTCGGACGCAGCCACCGCAGCGGCTGAAACATCCTCATAAGCAAGCGCCTTGGCCTCGGCATTCTCCAGATAAAAGTCGAGCTCGTGCGCGGTCGAGCGCCAGTTCACCGGCGTGATGATAAGGCCCGCGAACTGGCAGGCCCAATGCAGGGTCGCCGCTTCCCAGCGGTTCTGCAGCGCTGTGACAATATGGTCGCCTTGTTGCAGGCCAAGTGAATCGAAGCCGGCCACCAGCGCGGAGATGCGCTTGTACCATTGCGCATAGGTTAGGCGCAGCGCGCCATCGGCAACGGCGAGAGCCTGCGGATCGCGGGCGACGCTCCCGATAAAGCTTTGGCCGAGATCAAGCATACGCGACAGGCACCGGCGGCCGAAAACAGGTGAATGCGCGGGTATGATAAGGGTTTGGCGGCTGATGACAAATCCGTCATCGGCGCGTGATGGAATTTCCAGCTTGCGGCGCGGTTGGTCGGCTCGGCGGGGGAGCGTTGAAACTGCCGGGTTGTAGGAGAAAGACGATGATCCGCGTTACAAAATTCGCCTCAACAGTGCTTCCGATTGCCGCAGTTGCGGCTTTGGCAATCGGCCTGGCTGCGCCGGCAGCGGCGGCCACGCGCCATTCCTTGCACTATGCCAAAACGCCAGTGCATCATGCCGCCCATTCTCTCTATGACGTCGCTCCCCAGGGCAGAGGTCCGGTGAATTCGGACGATCCGTCGCTCACCGGCGGCGGCAGCCTCGGCTACAATCAGAATATCTATAATTGGTGAGTTGTCAGCGCGCCGCCGAAAATCCAAGCGGGGCGAGCCAAGCCAGCCCGCCCCGCTTTTTCATTTCCGTTAGCCTAACGCCGCGTCGGGAACAGCGATGCCGGGAAATCGGCCGCTGATTTTGGCGCGCGCTCGGGCGGCTTGAAGTCCGGCCGCGGATTGGGATCCGGCTCGACGGCCTTCCTGTAGAGATGCCAGGTCGCGTGTCCGAGCACCGGCATCACCACCGTCAAGCCGACAAAGAACGGGATCGATCCGACAAAAAGCAGCGCCGCGACGATGAGGCCCCACAGGGCCATCGTGCCCGGATTGGCGGCGACGACGCGGATCGAGGTGGCGACCGCAACCGCGGCGCCGACATCGCGATCAAGCAGCATCGGAAACGAGATCGCGGCGATCGACAGCACGGCGACAGCGAACAGAAAGCCGACAACAGTGCCGACGACGATCATCGTCCATCCGGCCGAAGTGAAGAGCACGTTGTGGGCGAATTGCTGCAGTGTGCCTGGGCCGCCATAACCGAAATTGGCGATATAGATTGCTTCTGCGACCGCAAGCCAGATCAGAAAGATCGCCATCAAGACAACACCGAGGGCGACGATCGCCGGAAGCGACGGGGAATACGCGACCTGGAAAGCATGGGTCGACGTACTGTCGAGACCCGCCTCGCGGCGGCGGCTCAATTCATAAAGACCGATGGCGGCGACCGGCCCGACCAGCGCAAAACCCGCGGCGATCGGGAAGGCCAGCGGCAGCAGCGAATTGTCGAGCGTCATTGCGATCAGAAAGAGGCCGAGGATCGGATAGATCACGCAAAGAAAAACCGCGTGGCTGGGCATCGCCATGAAATCGCCGAGGCCTTGCGACAGCGCCTGATAAAGATCGGACGGCGAGATGTGACGAACGACCGGCCGCGCCGGGTTCGAGCTCTCACCGGTCAAAATATGCGAATAGGACATGCTGCTCCTCCTGACCCAATTCCGATATGGGTCCTGAACCGTTGCGGTTCGGGCCGCCGTTGCGGCAAGTGTTGCAGTCACGGTCGCAAAGCGCCCGAGCGTTCTTCCCTATCCGGCTCATAATGCCATGGAGGCGGCTGCGTTGCACGCCACCGCTTCGCGATCCACGCGATTTCCGAGTTCACAAAGCGGTGTGGTGTGTTTTTGGTTTCTGCTCTATCGCGCTGCAATGAGCCGTGCTGCGCCGCGTCCAATCCCGACAAAACCGGACGCTGAACAAAAAAGAGAGCTCCCGTCTCCGGGAGCCCTCTGCCTCAGGCGCTAAACCGATCAGCGGTCATCGTCGTGCCAATGGCGATGGCCATGCCACCTGTCGCCGATCACCACATTCGGGCCGCCGTGGTCGTAGTAAGCGCGGCGGCAGCCATAGGGTCCGCAGCGATCGTAATCGTAGTAACCCGGTGCACCGAGTTCGACCCCTACGCCGCGATCGCCCGCGTAAAATCCGACTTGCGCCATGGCGGGCGCTGCGCTCAGCAGCACCGCAACCGTCGCAACGCCGAGTGCGAGTTTCTTCATCAGCTTCTCCTCTGCTTGTTGCACTCATCGTTCACGGAGGAAAACGTTTGGGGCAAAGCGACGTTCCTTTTTGGATGTCATGCGCGTGTCACGTGACCGTGCGGTTCCATCAGCAAATTTTGCGGAACAATTCGCGCGTTGCGCGCGAGCCCAAATCACGCGCGAGTCCGAATCACGCGCGAGCCCAAGTCACGCGCAAACTTAAGTCACGCGGGCCGTCACCCGAGACGTCACTTCACTCGGCAGCGACCGGGACGTCTTGCGAAGGCAGCGCGTCCGGCGGTTCGACGTGGTGGCTCTTGCCGCCGTTGAGCCAAGTCTGCAGGCGATCGAGATAGAGATAGACGATGGGCGTCGTGAACAGCGTCAGCATCTGGCTCACGATCAAGCCGCCGACCATCGCGTAACCGAGCGGCTGGCGCAGTTCCGAGCCGGAGCCGGTGCCGAGCATCAGCGGCAGGCCGCCGAACAAGGTCGCCATGGTGGTCATCATGATCGGGCGGAAGCGCAGGAGGCACGCGGCATGGATGGCGGCCTGCGGGGTAAAGCCTTCGCGCTCGCGCGTGATGGCGAAGTCGACGAGCATGATGCCGTTCTTCTTCACGATACCGATAAGCAGGATGATGCCGATAATGCCGATCACCGACAGGTCGAAGCCGCCGAGCCACAGCGCCAAGAGCGCGCCGACGCCGGCCGAGGGCAGCGTCGAGAGAATGGTCAGCGGGTGGACGTAGCTCTCATAGAGCACGCCGAGGATTACATAGACGACGACCAGCGCCGCCGCGATCAGCACCGGCTCGCTCGACAGCGAGGTCTGGAACGCCTGCGCATTGCCCTGGAAGCCGGTGAGGATGGTGTTCGGCATGTCCATGTCGCGCGCGGCCTGTTCGATCGCAGTCACCGCCTGGCCGAGCGCAACGCCGGGGCGCAGATTGAAGGACAGCGTCGCCGCTGGGAATTGCGATTGGTGCGAGACCAGGAGCGGACCGACGGCATTGGTGTTGAAATTGACCAGCGTCGACAGCGGCACGAGCTGGCCGGTCGCCGGCGCCTTGACATAGATCTGGTTGAGCGAGTTCGGGTCTTGTTGCAGATAGGGCAGGATTTCCAGAACGACGAAATACGACGTCACCTGGGTGAAATATTGCGTCACCTGGGCCTGGCCGAAGGCGTCGTTGAGCGTGGCGTCGATCTCCTGCGCTTGAATGCCAAAGCGCGCCGCCGCGTCGCGGTTGATGGTCACCGAAAGCAAAGGCGCATTGGCCTGCTGGTCGGTGGCGACATCGGTGATCTCGGGCAGCATCTTGAGCTTGGCCTGCATTTTCGGCGCCCAGGTGCTCAACTCGTCGAAGTTCGGATCCTGCATGGTGAATTGGTACTGGCCGGCGGAAATACGGCCGCCGACGGTAATGTCTTGCGACGGCTGCAGGAAGAGCTGAACGCCCTCGACCTTGGCGAGCTGCGGCCGCAGCCGGTTGATGATGTCCGTCGCGCTCGCGGTACGCTCATCGCGCGGTTTCAGGCTCAGGAAGAAGCGCGCGGTATTGAGCGTATTGCCACCGCCATTGCCGAAGAACGAGCCGAAAGACTGGATATCGGGATCGCGCGCCAGCACGTCTGAGAGCTGCTTCTGGATGCCGCGCATGCGCTCGGGCGACACGTCCTGCGCCGCATAGGCGATGCCCTGGATCGCGCCGGTGTCCTGCACCGGAAAAAAGCCCTTGGGGATGGCGATGAACAAAGCCGCGGTGCAGGCCATGGTGGCGAAGAAGGCCATCAGCGTCGCGAATTGGTGGCGCATCACCACGTCGAGGCCTTTTTTGTAGCCGTTGACCAGCGCCTCGAAGCCCCATTCGATCGCGTTATAGATGCGGCCGTGCTCCCCGTGCTCCGCGACGAGAAAGCGCGACGCCAGCATCGGCGTCAGCGTCAGCGAGACGATGACGGAGACCGCGATACACGACGTCACGGTAATGGCGAACTCGCGGAACAGCCGTCCGATAATGCCGCCCATCAACAGCAGCGGAATGAACACCGCGACCAGCGAGATGCTGATCGACACCACGGTGAAGCCGATCTCGCTCGCCCCCTTCAGGGCCGATTGCATCGGCGGTGTGCCCGCCTCGAGATGGCGAAAGATGTTCTCCACCACCACGATGGCGTCGTCGACCACGAAGCCGACCGCGATGGTCAGCGCCATCAGCGACAGATTATCGAGGCTGAAGCCGAACAGATACATCAGCGCCGTACAGCCGAGCAGCGCCAGCGGCACGGTGACGCTCGGAATGAGCGTGGCGCGGATATTGCGCAGGAACAGCAGGATCACCGCCACGACCAGGCCGATGGTGATGGCGAGCGTGAACTGGACGTCCTTCACCGAGGCGCGGATGGTCTGGGTGCGGTCGATGATGGTGTCGACCTTCAGCCCCTGCGGCGCGATTGCGGCGAGCCGCGGCATTGCCGCCTGGATGGCGTCGACCGTGGAAATGACATTGGCGCCGGGCTGCTTGAAGACCAGAAGCAGGATGCCCGGCGTGATGCCGCTCGGCAGGCTGGCGAGCGCGCTCTGCGTGATGTCCTGCGGTCCGGTGACCGCATGGCCGACGTCGCGGACCCGGATCGGCGCGCCGCCGCGATAGCCAATGATGACATCATCATATTGCTCAGGCCGGGTGAGCTGATCGTTGGTGGCCACCGTGAACGTCTGCAGCGCGCCGTTGATCGCCCCCTTGGGCGCATCGATCGTGGTCTGGGCAAGAGTGCCGCGCACGTCCTCCAGCGTCAGGTTGCGCGCCTGCAATTTGGCCGGATCCACCTGGACACGGATCGACGGCTTTTGTTGACCGCCAATTTGGACGAGCGCCACGCCGCTGATCTGCGAGATCTGCTGGGCCAGCACGTTCTCGGCAAAATCGTCGACCGAGGTGAGCGGCAGCGTATCGGAATGTGCGGCGAGAATGAGGATCGGGGTGTCGGCCGGATTCACCTTCTTATAATAAGGCGGCACCGTGAGGTTCTGCGGCAAGGTCTTGCCGGCGGCGGTGATCGCTGCTTGCACGTCCTGCGCGGCGCCGTCGATATTGCGATTGAGATCGAATTGCAGCGTGATGACGCTGGTGCCGAGCACGCTCACCGAGGTCAATTGCGTGACGCCGGCAATCTGACCGAATTGCTGTTCGAGCGGGGTGGCGACCGTCGCCGCCATTGTGTCGGCGCTGGCGCCGGCGAATTGCGCGGTGACCTGAACGGTCGGGAAGTCGACCTGCGGCAGCGGGGCGACCGGCAGCAACGGATAGGCGACGATGCCGATGAGCGCCAAGGCGCCCATCAAGAGTGAGGTCGCGATTGGCCGGCGGATGAACGGTTCGGATATGTTCATCAGGACTTATCCGCCGCGTCCGTCGCCGCCTGCTGCATCTTCGCGCTGACATGCGATCCGACGTCGAGCCGATACTGGCCGTTGACGACAACGTGCTCGCCCGCCGCAACTCCCTTGGTCACGATGGTGGTGTCGTTGTTGATCGGCATCGTCTCGATGCTGCGCTGCTCGACCGTGTTGTCCTGTTTGACCACCCAGGCGTAGAGGCCGGTCGGCCCGTGCTGAACGGCGACCGGCGGGATGGTGATGGCGTCTTTGCGCGTCTGGATCAGAAGGCGGATGCGCACGAACTCGCCCGGCCACAGCCGTTCGTCTTTATTTTCGAATTCGGCTTTGAGCTGGATCGACGAAGTCGTCTGATCGATCTGATTGTTGATCAGGAGCAGGCGGCCCTGCGCGAGCTGCTGCTTGTCGTCCTGGTCGAAGGCGATGACCGGCACGGTGCCTTGCAGCATCGCTTCGCGCACCGGGCCAAGATCGTTCTGCGGCAGCGTGAAGATCACGGTGCACGGCTTGATTTGCGTCAGCACCGTAAGCGGGCCGATGTCATTGGTATGGATGATGTTGCCGAGATCGACCTGGCGGAAGCCGACGACGCCGTCGATCGGCGCGGTGATGGTCGCGTAATTGAGCTGGGTCTGCGCCGCTTCGATCGCCGCCTGGTCGGCATCGATCATCGACTTGGTCTGATCGACCTTGGCCTGTTGCGCGTCGACGTTCTGCTGCGTTTCGTAGTCACGCTGCACCAGTGTCTTGAAACGCGCCAGATCCTTCTGGGCGTCGATCAAGGTCGCCTCGTCTTGGCTCTTCTTCGACACTGCTTGATCGAAGGCGGCCTTGAACGGCGCCGGATCGATCTTGGCGAGCAAGTCGCCCTGGTGGACTTCCTGGCCTTGGCGGAAATCGATGGAGATGATCTGCCCGTTGACCTGAGCGCGGATGGCGACCGTGTTCAGCGCCTGCACGGTGCCGAGCGCGTCATAATAGACTGGCACGTCGCGCTGCGCGGCCGCAGTCACGGTGACCGGGATCGCCGGCGGTGCGGTATTCGGTGCCGCCTGGGTGCTGCCGTGACGGTAAAAGCCAAGCGCGATGAGCGCGGACAAGACCACGACGCCCGCGACCGCGAAAAATGCACGCCGGGAACCCCGCTTTGCGGTGATCGTGCTCATGGTCCAGATACCTTCGGTTAATGCTCAGCGGTGATCTTTATTCCGCGTCCAGCCAGCGACGGCGAACTCAACAGGCAAGAACAAAGCCAACTCAAAAGCCAAGTCGCCGACCCGTCTTTGACGTAGCGTGGGCCGCCATACAGAACAATGACTGCAGGATTAAAGTTAATTAAGGTCGCGCCGCCCGCCGCAATTAACGATGCTCGCTTAACACGAGAATAAAACCGTATTTGCCGCTTGATCCGAGCATGAAGCTGATGGCTATTCCTGCTGAAATATTCCGGATTTGCAGCAGGAAAGCGTTCGGTCCTCGTGTTGTCGCGGTCCAAAACTGTTGACGCTCGAAACCCCGGCCCCGATCTCGCGGTCGTTCTGCGCGCTTTCGAAGGTGGCGGCGCGCAGCGCGACATGATCCTGCTCTGCAACGCGCTCGCCGCGAAGGGCGTTCAAATAGTTATTTTGAGTTTACGCGGCGAAGGTCCGCTGCGGCGCCTGCTCGATCCATCCATCACCGTTGTTGAAGTTCCTGGCGGCCAGATCCGCTATGCGATTCCGGGACTTCGCCGCGTGCTTTGCGATCTGGCGCCGGCCGCCATTATCAGTTCCGAAGCGAGCCTCAATCTCTGCACGCTGATCGCGGTGCGGACACTGCATCGGCATAAACAGCCGAAGCTGGTGTTGCGCGAAGTCGGGAGCCCATCGATCGCGCAATTGCGCGATCCTTATGCCCAAAATCGCATCGCCTATCGCGTCCTGCGCTATCTGTATCGTTACGCCGATCGCATCGTCGCGCTCACCGAAGGAGCGCGCCGCGATCTGCGAGAGAATTTTTCAGTGCCCGACAATGTGATCGCGGTGATGCTCACCAATGCGGTCATCCCGGACCAGGAAGCCGAGCGGATCGCGCGCTGGGATGGCGAGACCGGCCGCGAGGCGGATCTCATCGTCAGTGTCGGCCGGCTGTCGCCGGAGAAGGATCAGCGCACGCTCATTCGTGCGATGGCGATGCTGCCCGCGGAACTGCCTTCAAAGCAGCTTTGGCGTCTCGCACTGGTCGGCGACGGCGCCGAGCGTACCGCGCTCGAAGCGCTGGTGCGCGACCTCGGCCTGAGCGATCGCGTCGTCTTCACCGGTCAGGTCGCCGATCCTTTTGCATGGATGATGCGGGCGCGTGTCGCGGTGTGCGCGTCGGTCTATGAAGGCCTGTGCAACGCCATTATCGAGGCGCTTGCCTGTGGTACGCCGGTGGTGTCGACGAATTGTCCCTATGGTCCGTTCGAGATTTTGCAGGGCGGCCGCTTCGGCGCGCTCACTCCGGTTGGCGATGCCAAAGCCATGGCCAAGGCCATCGCCGCCGCGATGACGGATAATCCCGACCGCGGCAGGCTTCGCGCCCGCGGCTTCGATTACACGGCGGCCCGCGCCGCTGACAGATTTCTGGAAATCATCGGTGAGCTCGACGTGCGGCCGGCACGGACCGCGCGCCCGCTCGCCGTCGCGAGCGTGTCATGATGCGGACCGTGCTGCAGCCCCTCGTCAAAGGCGTGCTGCGGCGCGCGGCGCGGCACACCCGTTCGAAAACGCTGGTCATGCGCAACAGCGCACCGCTCGTGAGCTTCACCTTCGATGACGTGCCGGACTCGGCTTATCTCAACGGCGCTGCCGTCCTGGAGCGGCATGGCGTCCGCGGCACCTTCTATATCGCCAGCGGCATTTGCGGCAGCCAGGACACGTATTGGCGTGTCATCGGCGAAGATCAGGTTCGCGCGCTTTACGAAGCGGATCATGAAATCGGCTGCCACACGTTCTCGCATGTGCGGGTCGAGGATCTCGATCGGCGGCGGATGGACGACGAATCCGAACAGAATTTGCGCCGCTTGCGCGAGCTCTGCCCCGGCATCGCGCTGACCAATTTCTGCTATCCGTTCGGCCGCGCCTCGCTGCCGCGCAAGATGCAATTGCAAAAGCGCTTCGATACTTGCCGCAGCATTTATGAAGGCATCAATGCCGGCACCGCCGATCTCGGCATGTTGCGGATGATCGAGCTTTACGACCGGACGCTCACCAAGGACAAGCTTCGCCGCGTCTTGGACGAGACCCAAGAGCGCAACGGCTGGCTGATCTTTGCCACCCACGACGTCGCCGATCCGCCAAGCTGGATCGGCTGCTCGCCGCGGCTGCTCGATGACGTGCTCACCGCAGTTCAGGCCGAGAACATGCAGTGCCTGCCGATCCGCGACGCGCTCAAGGCGGTCGGCTACGCTCCGACAAAATAGCACTGGGTGATTGAGCTAAATGGAGGCCGTCATGGCCGGAACAAGTCCGGCCATGACGATTTCATCAAAGCCAGTCGCTGCAATCCTCACCGTCCGCGCAGCGCTCGCTCCGCCATGAAGATGCGGAAGACCTTGGGCGATTCGACAAGATAACGCCGCCACAGCCGCATCGGCTCGCGCGCCAATCGATAGGCCCATTCGAGTCCCATTTTCTGCAGCCATAGCGGCGCGCGGATGCTCTTGCCGGTGAGAAAATCGATCGAGGCGCCGACGCAGAGCGCGATGCCGGATTTGCAGCCCAGCTCCGCGAGCTGCTGTGCGATCAGCTCCTGCGCCGGGCAGCCGACGCAAAGCAAAAGAATGTCCCACGTCCGGTTGGCGCAGGCGCGCGCCACCGCAAGCCGGCGCTCAGCGCTCTGGCCGAGCGCGCCCGGCGCCGGCATAACGCTGATTTCGAGATTGGGAAAAATGCTTTGCAGCGGCTGCTCCACCGCGCGATCCGGGCCAACAACCAAAATGCGCCGCGGCGCGTAGTCGCTTTCGGCGACGTCCAGCGCGGCGAGCAGTGCGGCGACCAGGTCGCTGCCGGTGACCAGCGGCAGCGGCAAGCGCTCGAAGCGGGCGAGCGCGCGCACGACGCGGCTGTCGCACAGCGACAGCCAGGCCGCCTGATAGACCGGCAAGAGCCGCTGTGGCTCATCGTGGACTGCGGCGACGTGATAGGCGTTGGGCGTCACCACATAGCGATACGGCGCACCGCCTTGCTCGGTGATGAGCCGGATCACCTCGACCTGGTGCAGCAGCGAGAACGGCAGACCGAGAAATTTGGCATGGCGCGGCTGCCGCCGGCGAAACTGCGGCGCGCGCGAAATGATGCTGAGCGCGTTCATCATCATGGCACGGTTGCTTCTTCGGCGCCGACATTGGCCGACGACAGGCTCAAGAGACCGAACTGGCGCACCGCAAAGCCGCTGCAGATCGCAAAGATGACAGCATCGACGACGAGCAGGTGCGACGGATCGGTGATCCATCCTGAGGCGGCATGGGCGCCGAGCACGCACAGCCCCGCCAGCGTCGGCATGACGGCAAGCGCCGCCAGATCGACCGGCATCCGGTACCAGCGCCGGCCGAGTATCATGAAGGTGATGCAGGCGAAGACGGAGGCCACCATCATGGCCAGTGCCGCGCCGTGCGGGCCGTAGCGCGGGACCAGAAACAGCGACAGCGCCGTCGAAACAACAAGAAACAAGGCCGCGACGATGAGCTCGAGATAGCTGGCATTGGTGAAATAGATCACCTGCGCAAAATAGAAATTGCGCATGGTGGAGAAGGCAAAGGCCAGCGCGAAGATCGGAATGAGATCGCGCATCGGCGCGACGAATTCCGGCTGCAATATCAAGTGCAATACGGCGTCGCCGAAGACGATGAAGAAGGCCGCGCCGAAGGTCGACGCCGCGAGGCAGGCATTGAACGCCTTTTGCAGCGTCTGCCCGGCTCCCGCCGCGTCACCGCGATTGGCTTGCGTCTTCGCCACCGTCACCAGCGACAAGATGATGGCCTCGCCCAGCACGCTGAAGCTTTGCCGCAATAGATCGGCGACCACGCCATAGGGGCCGAGCGTCGCCAAGCCGAGATAATGCGCGAGCAGCAGCCGGTCGATGCTTTGGCCCACCGCGGTGACGCCGAATGACAGGAGAAGCGGCCAGCCATAGCCGACGATATGCAGCGCCGCGGCCGGCGACCAATGCGACAGGCGCACCGTCGCGAACGTGGCAAGCGCGGGCGTCGCGGCGACGAGATGCGCGAGCGCGATGGCGAGCGCGAGACCGAGTGCGCCGCCGCCAAGGTAAAGCGCCGCGCTGCCGAAGCCCACCACGAGCACGGAGCGCAGGATCATGGCGAGCGAGGCGCCGCGCGCATTCAACAGCGTGCGTGCGACCTCGAAAGCCGCCTCGTAGACCGCGATGCCGCAGACCAGCGCGAACACCGCGGCGAGGAAGCCCGGTGTGAACAGGCCAAACAATCCGATCCCCGCAAGCACAAGCGCCACGAGCACAAGGCCAGCCGCCAGCAGCCGCGCCAGTGAGGCGATGTATTCGCCGAACCGCTCGAGATGGTAAACGCCGAAATAGGCGAAGCGCATCCATTGCGCGCCGAAGCCATAGACGATCAGCGACCACGCGAAGATGAACACATAGTGGCCGTATTCGGCGGGGCCGGCCATGCGCGAAAAGATCACGACGGCGAGCAGGTTTCCTGCCGCCGATATTGCGCGGGCGCTCAGATAGAGCAGGCCGGACGTGTTAAGCATTCCGCGTGATAAGCGATTGTTGCCGCGAGTAGAAGTGGGTACGACAGCGCATCGCGGAGTATCGTTAAAGACGCCGCCGCGGACCAAACAAACAATCGCGCGCGGCGCCGATGTTGCAAGCGGGATCTGATGCGTATCGTACAAATTATCCACGATGGTGAACGCGGCGGCGTGCAGACGCTGGCGCGCATGATCGGAGAAGGGCTCGCGCCGAGCGGATTCCGCATCGAGACGGAATATCTTTATCCGCGCGCCGGTATCTCGGCTTTGGCCAAGCTCGGCTACGTGTGCAGCATGGTGCGGCTGATCTGGCGCGGCGGATACGATGCGCTGATCGCCTATCAGTCGAGCGCCTCGGTTCTGGTCGGCATCGTCGGCTGGCTCGCCGGCTGCCGTCAGCGCGTCGTTCACCAGACCTGCATGCCGGCGGAAATGCCGCGGCTGTTGCGGTTAATGGATCTGATCGCCGGCGCGCTCGGGCTCTATTCCGCCAATATCGTTAATAGCGCCAGCACGTGGGCTCAGTATGCGGGCTATCCGGCGCGCTACCGGCGCCCGATGATTCTGATCGAGCATGGGCTCGATGCGCCGCAGCCGCAGGAGAGCCGCGCGGCGACGCGGCGGCGCTTCGGCCTGCCGCAGGCGCAGCCGCTGCTGCTCAATGTCGGCCGGGTCACCGAGCAGAAAAATCAGGATGTGCTGATCCGCGCGCTGACCTGCTTGCCGCAGGCGCATCTCGTCATCGCCGGCGCCGGCGCCAAGGACGACGCATTCCACGAGCTCGCGGTCACGCTCGGCATCGACAGCCGGCTGCATATGCTCGGCGCGCTGCAGGCGCAGGACATTGCCGATCTCTATGCCGCGACCGACCTGTTCGTGTTCCCGTCGATCTGGGAGACCTTCGGTCTCGCCGCGGCGGAAGCCGCCATGGCCGGCATGCCGATGGTCGTCGCCGATCTGCCGGTATTGCGCGAGGTGCTCAATGCCGGCGGCGGCGAGCCTGTCACTTTTGTCGCGCCGCGCAATGTCGAGGAGTGGATTTCGGCGATCGGCAGGACGCTTGCGGCTCCGCCTCCGGAATATGTGCTGGCGAATTTCGCCCGTGACATCGGCCGCAAATATTCACGGCAGCGCATGATCGAGAGCTATCTCAGCCTGTTTCAAGCCTACCGCCAGCACGACCGGCGCGATGATGTTTCCGCCTTGCGGCCGGCGGCGGAAGAGTCCTGATGCAGCGGGCCTGGCGCGCGCTCCTATGCGCCGCGTTCTTCGGCGCTGTGTTTTTGGGCGCTACGTTTTTGGCGGCAATCGCCGCCGCGCCTGCGCATGCAGCACCCGCTTTGCCGACGTTCAAGCGCGGCGCAACGCTGGTCGAGTTCTTTGAATTTCCCGCGACCGTCGGCGATGGCAGCGCGAAAGCCTATGCGGTTCCGGCCTTTCCGCATTGGCGCGACGCGCTCACTTTGTTCGACTTCGACGCTTTGCATCGCGCCGGTTTCGATCACATGCGCGTGCCGCTCGACGTCGGCCCGCTGATGACAGGCAGCGACCAGGAGCGTCGTGACATCCTCGCCCAGCTTTCAGCGGTCATTGCGGAAATCAACCGGCACGGTCTCATCGTGCTGGTGACGCTGTTTCCGCCCTCGCTGCACCATGAATTGCCCGAGACTTATCTCGACGGACTCGAAGGCGCAAAATTTCGCACTTATGCGACCGAGGTCGAGCATGTCGCCAAGACGCTTGCCGCGATCCCCGCCGGCCAAGTCGCGCTCGAGCCGATGAACGAGCCGCAGTCCAAATGCCGGGTCGTGTTCGGCACCGATTGGAGCGCGTATCAGCAGGTCTTGATCGAGCGTATCCGCCGCATCTCGTCGCAACTGCCGCTGTTTCTCACCGGCGGCTGCTGGTCGAATATCGAAGGCCTTGTCGATCTCGATACCGATCTCCTGCACGACCCGCACAATTATGTGAGCATCCACTTCTACTATCCGTTCCTGTTCACGCATCAGGGCGCAAGCTGGTCGGAGCCGTATCTCGCCGGCACGATCGGCGTGCCTTATCCGGCTTCGGCCGGCAATGTCGGCAAGACGCTGGATATGACGCTTGCACGCATGCAGACGATGACACTTCCGGCGGGCGCTGCTCCGAACGCCGTGCAGGCGAAATCGGAAGCGGAGATCGAAAAATATTTCGCGCAGCAGCAAGGCTCGAAGCAGATCGAAGAGTGGATGGATCGCGTCGCGCAATGGCAGCAGCGCGAGCAGGTTCCCTCTAATCGCATCGTCTTCACCGAATTCGGTGCCATGAAAGAGACCGTCGGCGGCGCCCAGTTCGACCGCGCCTCGCGCGCCCGCTGGCTGCACGACACCGCGGCCAGCATCACGCGCCGCGGCTGGGGCTGGACGGTTTACGTGCTGCGCGACGACCCGTTCGGGATTTATCGCCAAATGAGCGACCGCAATCCCGATCCCGAGCTCATGCAGGCCCTGGGGCTCGCTCCTTCCTCCCCTGCGGAGTGAAGGCTGGGCACACTCACAGACACCTCGTCATGGCCGGACTTGTTCCGGCCATCCACGTCTTTGTTGCTTCGCGTTAAAAACGTGGATGCCCGCGACAAGCGCGGGCAGGACGGCCGAGGTGTTTCCCTATTAGGCACGCGTCCGCATCAGCGTGGCGTAGCGTAGCCCAAAGGCTGAAATCACATAGAAGAACCAGACCTCGCCGATCTGCTGGAAGATCGAGCTCTCGAAGCACGACGAGTAGATGCCGTAGAGGCAGATCCGCAGGAACAGCAATTGCAGCGGCGCCGCTGCGGCGTCGGTGGGAAGGCGATAGAAATCCAAGATCGGCAACACCACGATCCACAGGATCGTCAGCAACAGGCCGGGCAGGCCGATGGTCAAAGCGAGATTGAGATAGGCATTGTGCGCGTCGGTGGCGGCATTGGCCCAGGTCGTGTTTTCGCCGAGGCTGTAGACCACCTGGTCGGTGCCGAAGAACGACGAAAAACCGTAACCGGTGATCGGCCGCCGCGCCACCGCCTGCACCCCGAGCTCCCAAATATCCGTTCGGCCGGTGAAGGTCGCGTCCGGCATGACCAGGGCGACGAGCCGGTGCACCGGCTCGAAAATGACGGTGCCGACCGAGAACAGATTGAACGCAGCAAGAATAACGACGACGAGCCCGATGCCGATCGCCGGCCTGCGGCTGTGGCTGATGATCGCCGACAGAATGAACACCAGCGGCATCACCGCGATCGCGGTTTTCGATTGCGAGAAGCCGAGGAAGATCAAGGCCAGCGCCGTGATTACGCCGCCGAGCGCGAGGCTGCGCGTGCGCATGACGAACAGGCCGATGAAGGTGATCATCACCATCACCGCGCCGGCCTGGTTCTTGTGCGGGAACACGCCGCGCCAATTGCCGGCATGTTCGGGCTCGAGAAAATCCGTCGCCTGGTGGACGGCAAGCTGCGGCACCAGCATGACGCCGAGATAGCAGACAGCCAGCACGATCAGCACCACGGCCGCCATCAGGTCGCTGAACTGCCGGACATTTTTTGGCACCAGCAGCACCATCGCGCTGATGCCGAGCAGTATCAGTGCGAAGACAAAGCGGCGCGTGGCCAGGCCCGGCTCCCACGACGTGAGGCAGGTCAGCGCGATCCAGAGGAGCAGGACGACGAAGAGTGGCCGCATCACGAAGAGGAGCCGCTGCGGCTGGTGAAACCAGGTCCAGGCCGCCAGTCCCAGAAACAGGCTCGAAAAAGCGACTTGATTGACCAAGTCGCCGCCTTCTTTGACGGCCGGCGGCGGCTCGGCAAGGCTTTGGAACGGGTGAAACGAAATCCAGACCGCGAGAAAAGCACCGACAAACAGAATGCTGCGGACCAGCGTATCGGTATCGAGCACCGCTTGCGGTGCGGTCGCTGCCGATCTGTGCACATCAAGATGCGCCACAGCGATCCCCGTTATGCATCGGCGCGGGTCAAGACCGCGCCGCGGACCTTCTTGGCATCGAGCCCAAGCCGGGCAATCAGGCGTGCAACGGCGGCTTCGTCGTGCTCGTCGGCCTTGGCGACCACGACGATGTGGTCGACGAGCTTACCGAAGAAGCGTGTGCTGGGATCGCCGGTGACGTCGATCGCCGTCACGATGACCAGATCGAAGCGCTTGGTCTGATCGAAGGCGCGGCGGATATCGTCGTCGAGGATGCGGCCGTCGCGCCGGCTCTCCGGCGACACAAAGGACACCAGATTGATATTGGTCTCGCGGTCGCGGGTGATCACGTCGGAAAGAAGCCGCCGCCCGGTGGCGACATCGACCAGGCCGGCTTCGCTCTGCGCGGCATCGAGCGCCGACAGCGTGCGGCGCTCGATATCGGCATCGATCAGCAGCACGCGCTGCCGCTCCGCCGCCAGCGCCGCCAGCGTCAGCGCCACCGTTGCGGAATCATCCTCGGCGTCGAGCGCGAGAACCAGGACGCTTGGATTGTCTTGCCGGTTCTCTTGCCGGTCATGGCTTGCCTGCAGCGCATCGTAGATCTTGTGAATACCTTTGGCGAAGGACGATCGCGGATCGTCGACAGCGCTCAGTCCAAACGAGACATCGACCGCGGGCAGCACCGCCAGCACCGGGATTTTGAGTGCGCCGCCGCGCGACCAGATGCCGAGGGCGGCGCTCTTTGCGGCCTGTCCGATCTTGCCGCGCCAGGCGTTGCGCTCGCCCGAACTGCGGCCCCGCCACGCGGTGTCATCTTCGTCCGGCGGCTCACGCAGCAGGACGATGCCGCAACCCGCGGCGGCGCCGAGCATTAGCCCGCCGAGCGCGATCAGGATGCCCGACGGCGGCGAGCTCCTCCGCAGCGGCGTGTCGGCCTTGGAAATGACACGGATGTTCTTGGTGTCGATCAGTTGCTGCTCGCCGGTCTCTCTCGCGCGCGCCAGGAAGGCCTGGTAGATGTCGCGGCTCGCCTGCGCCTCGCGCTCCAATTCGCGCAGGCCGACCATGGCCTGATTGGTGTCGGCGGTGGTGCCCTCGAGCGCCTTCAGATTGTTGGCCAGCGTCTGCTCGCTGGCCTTGGCGCTTTCGTATTCGGTGCGGGCGGCGACGGCGGTGCGGTCGATCTCGTTGTCGATCATGTGGCGCAGCCGCTCCGCCTGCGCCTGGATATCGACCACGGCCGGGTGCCGCGGCCCGAGCGTGGTCATCTGCTCGGCCTCGCGGCGCATGACCTCGGCATATTGGCTGCGTAGCGCGGTGATGGTTTGCGACAACAGCGCCGCCGGGAATGCGCCGTTTTCGTCCTTGGTCCGCTGCACTTGCGTGACTTGATCGAGCCGCCCCTTGGCCTCGGCGGTGCGGGCGCGCGCAGCGACGAGCTGAGCGTTCATCTCGGTGAGCTGCTGCTCGGTAATCAATTGGCCGTTGGCGCCGATCATGTTGTTGCGCGTGCGATAGTCCTCGACCTTCTTCTCGGCGTCGCGCACGCGGTCTTTGAGGTCTTGCAGCCGGGCGGAAATCGATTGGGAGACCTGGCGCGCGGCATCGGCGCGGATCTGCGTTTGTTCGGCGAGATAGGCATCGGCGATGGCATTGGCGATGCGCGCCGATTGCTCAGGGCTGCGGGTCGTGACATCGACTTCGACCACGTAAGTGCGCTCGTCGCGCTTGACGACGACACGGCGTTTGAGCTCGGTCAGCGCGGCCAGCGTCTTGTCGTTGGATGTCGTGTCGGCGTGGATGCCGATGAAAGCGAGAATGTCCTCGCCCAGCGCGCGCAGTGACGAACGCGAGCCGGCAAATTCCGGATCCTGGTCGAGGTTGAGCGCCGTCACCACGCGGCGCAGCACCGCATCCGAGCCCAGGACCCGGACCTGGCTCTCCACTTGCAGCAGGCCAGCGTCGCTCAGCGGCGTCGCCGGCGTTGTGCCATTGCCGACGGCAAGAAGATCGGTCGGATCGATGAGGATTTGCGTTGCCGCGGTGTATTGCCGCGGCGCGACCGCGATAAACACCAGCGCCAGGACAAGCGCCGCGAGCGCGGATGCGATGATCGTCCACTTGCCGCGCCACAGCGCCGTCAGCGTCTTGGAGAGATCGATTTGCGCGAGTGGCGCAAAGCCAATACCGACGTCACCCGCGCCGGCGGCTACAGGTCTGATCTGACGCGGCGCTTCGAACATGCAATACTCGCATTCACCACGCGCATTCACGCAAAGTCACAATCGCCGCCGACCGACCCTTGCGGCCCAGATTGGGCCAAACTGCGGACAGGCGGCAACCGCCACACGCGTTGCGTATGGTTAATCAATTCATAAAAGATCATGGTTAATGCGCGGTGTATGAACCGCCGCTAGAGCATGATCCCGAAAAGTGGAAACCGGTTTTCCGAAAAGATCATGCTCAAACGATGAATCACGCCTGCAACTAAAGCCGGCGCAGCAGCCCGGCGACCGCGCCGATGATCACGATCGCCGCCACAAACGGCAGCCAGAGCAGCACTGTACCGATCAGCAGCAGCAACAGGATGGCGGCGAACAGGCCGACCACCAGCATCGCCAGCCCAAAGCCAAACGGGCCGATCCGCGTCACAAAAACCCGATGTGTGCCGTTCCCCTGCGTATAGCTGTAGGGCGGCCAGCCGCTGTTGCGGCCATTGCGCTCGGGCGGAAGAATCTCAGGCTCGACGCGCGGCCGCTCGGGCTCGTTCGAAGAAGTTGGCATTGTGTCCCCGTCCGTCCGTTCCTGCTTTCCGTTCGCGGCTGTGACCGCCGGAAACTCCGCAACTATGTAGCCCAGACTATGTAACCTCTGTCCGGGCCGCCACAAGCGGCGCTTTGCCGCCGCGTGTCCGCTCACCGCCCCAGCGTGCGGGCGTGGTGGTCGTGCAGGAACTTGGCCAATTGCTCGCGCAGGCTTTCGTCTTCCTCGCGCTGATGGCCAAGGAATACCGCGCGCTCGAACAAGGTCTGCTGCAAATCCGGCGGCAGGCCGCTCCACAGATCGGCGGCCGCTGCGCCAAGCACGAGCAGATAACGCGCAGGGATATCGTTGACGACCTGGTCGGGCTTATTCATGACGCCTCACAGAGTTATCGCTGTTTCACGCGCCGATGGCGAACGGTAAGCAAACAAATCGCGCGCGTCCAGGGGCCGGGCTGTTCGGATACAATCGAGACAGCGTTGGCTGCAGCGACCAGTAACCATTGATTGCACGCCTACCATTTTGCGCGAGCAATCTATGGGAGAATCCGCCCCAGCGCGGGTTTGGTATGCACTGAGGAGAGGCGTGCTTTACCCGGCCGGTTCCAGCCGGTCGAAGCGGCCGAGCCGGTAGATGGCGATCGAGATCAGCCAGCTGCCGACAAAGATCGCGATGATCAGATAACCGAGGCTGCCGAAATTATCGTTGAGCGTGCCGATGAAGGACCAGAACGGCCCTTCGAGGTTCATGCGGTCGGCGACAAGGCCGAGCGCCTCGATGCCGCCGATCAGGACGGCGACCAGCACCGATACGAACGTGATGGTGAGATTGTAGTAGAGCTTGCGCACCGGTTTGGTGAGCGCCCAGCCATAGGCGCCGAGCATCAGCACGCCGTCGGTGGTGTCGATCAGCGACATCCCCGCGGTGAACAGCGCCGAAAACACCATGATCGACCAGATCGGCAGGCCCTTGGAGGCTTCCGCTGCCGAAATGCCGAGGAGTCCGACTTCGGTCGCGGTGTCGAAGCCGAGCCCGAACAAGATGCCGAGCGGATACATGTGCCAGCTCTGCGACACGAAGTGGAACATCGGCCGGAACAGACGGCCGAGAAGGCCGCGCTGCGCCAACAGATGATCGACGTCTTCCTCGATATAGGCGCCGCCGCGCCGCACCCGCTGGAAGGTGCGGTAGACCGAACAGAGAATGACGAAATTCGCCGCGGCGACCAGAAACAGAAAGACGACGGAGACGCTGGTGCCGATCAAGCCGCCGACAATTTTGAGCGCCGCGAAGCGGCCCTGCAGTGCGGTCGTCGCCAGCGCAATCGCAACTGACGCCAGCACCACGACGGTCGAATGGCCGAGCGAGAAGAACAGGCCGACCGCGACCGGCTTCTTGCCCTCCTGCATCAGCTTTCGCGTCACATTGTCGATGGCCGCGATATGGTCGGCATCGACGGCGTGGCGCAGGCCGAACGTATAGGCGAGAAAGGCCGTGCCGATCAGCACCGGATAGTCGTGAAACGCGAGCAGCGCCCAGATCCAGGCCAGCACATTGGCGGCGACCAGCACGGCGTAGATGCCGGCCACCCTGCCCGCCAATTCCGCATCCCGGTCGTTGAACAATCTGGCTATGCTGGCCCGCATCAAGAACCAATCGTCATGATCATTGCGGCTGGATTCCGGCAGCGCGAATGACGTCATCCCAGCGCTGCGTCTCTTGCTTAATGAAAGCAGCCGCCTCGGCCGGCGTGCCGCCGCCGGGGCTGATGCTCAGCGCCTTATAGCGTTCCAACAGCGTCGGGTCATGCATCGCGGCATTTGCCGCCGCATTGAGCTTGGCGATGACGGCTTCGGGCGTCTTCGGCGGCGCGGTGAGCGCGTGCCAGGTGTCGGAAATGCAGCCGTGCACGCCGGCTTCCTCGAGCGTGGGAATGTCCGGCAGCGAGGGCACCCGATCCTTGACCGTCACCGCGAGGATTTTCGCATTGCCGTTTTTGTACAATTCGAGCGAGCTCGCGAGCTCGTTGAACATCAAGTCGACATTGCCCGCGAGCAGATCATTGATCGCGGGCGCGGTGCCCTTGTAGGGCACATGCGTCAGCTTGGTGCCCGTGATTGTCTGAAACAGTTCGGCCGTGGTGTGCGAGGTGGTGCCGATGCCCTGCGAGGCATAGTTGACCTTGCCGGGATTGGCCTTGGCATAAGCGATCAGCTCCTGCACCGTGTTGGCGGGAAAATCCTTGCGCACAAGCACGACGTTGGGGATGTGCGACATGATCGCGATCGGCGCGAGCTGCGCCGGGTCGTAATTGAGCGACTTGTAGAGCACCGGATTGGTCGTGATCGGCGACGGCTGCGACGCCAGGATCGTGTAGCCGTCAGGGTCGGATTTGAACACGGTTTCCGCGGCGATCGAGCCGCCGACGCCGGACTTGTTTTCGACGATCAGCGGCTGGCCGAGCGGCACGCGCATCTTGTCGGTGACAATCCGTGTCACGGTGTCGACGCCGCCGCCGGCCGGCACTGAAACGATGACCCGGATCGGCCGATCGGGATAGCTGTCGTCCGCAAAGGCCCGGCCGCCAGGGCCGGTCAAGGCCACTAGGCCGGCCGCAGCAACAAAAGCGCCGGCAGCAAAGGTGAATTGAAAACGTCCCAGCATTCGCAAAAGCCCTCAAAAGCGTCGTCCGCCACTATTCGCCTGGGCATGATCTCGTCGGAAAACCGGTTTCCACCCTCGGATCAAGTCCAAGGGCATGCTTTGCCGGATCATGCCGGATTGGCGTGAGCTTTTGGCATAGCCCGGGCCGGCGGGAAAGTCCTGCGGCCCGCGGTCGCCCCTGCACTCCGGACATGCCCAATAACCGGCTTCCGTTTTTCGGGATCATGCATTTAAGGGCGCATGATCTGATCCGAAAACCGGTTTCCACTTTTCGGGATCATGCTAAGGAACGGCGCGTAGTGAGGAGAAGCGCCGCAATGAGCAAGCTTGATTTCGTTCTGGAAGAAATTGTCACCGCCAACCGGGTCCTGGCCAATGAGGGGATCGTCGATTCCTTCGGGCATGTGAGTGCGCGGCACCCCGACAAGCCGGATCATTATCTGCTGTCGCGCGCGCGTGCGCCGGAGCGCATCGAAAAGGACGACATCGTCGAATATACGCTCGATGGCACCGCGATCGATGAGCGCGGCCGCACACCCTATCTCGAGCGCTTCATCCATGGCGCGATCTACGAGGCGCGGCCCGACGTGCATGCGGTGGTGCACAATCACTCGCCGAGCGTGATTCCGTTCGGCGTCACCGGCAAGCCGCTCAAGCCGCTCCTGCATATGTGCGCCTCATGCGGTCACGAAGTGCCGATCTGGGATTCGCAGGACAAGTTCGGCGACACCACGCTTCTGGTGAGCGACATGGCCATGGGCCGCGATATGGCCAAGCACATGGGCGCCAATCCGACGACCTTGATGCGCGGCCACGGCGCCACGGTCGTGGGCCGCTCGGTGCGCCACGCGGTTTTCGTCGCGGTCTATCTGGAAGTCGGCGCCAAGCTGCAGATGCAGGCCATGCAGATGGGCGACATCAAGTTCCTCACCAAGGGTGAGGTCGACAAGATCGTCGCGCGCGTCAACGATTACACGCTCAATCGGGCCTGGGAGAATTGGGCGCGCCGCGCCGGGCGTGAGATGCAGAAACAGCCCGCGGCCTGAACAAAGAAAGAGCCCAGCGTGTGCCAGGCGCACGCTGGGCCTTTGGTCGCTTGCTGGACTGAGCGCGTCTCGATCCGGGCTGCGACGCTGCACTCTGCCCTTTAGTCTGTGAGCGCAAAGGACAGGTTCAATGGAGGAACCGGGCGCCCGGCCGCTTGTTCCCGCGGCTTCTCATTTCTCGGGCGCAGCGTGTCCTAAAAGACACAAACAAAATGGCCGGGGCAAAAGCCCCGGCCAATATCACTTAAAAGTCACCTGAAAGTTTTTCTGTTCCGCCGGAACTATTCAGCCGCGAGGCGAATTTCCGGCGCCGCAGCGCGGACTTCGGCATCCACGGTGTCTTCGTATTTGGTGAAGTTCTTCTGGAACATGCCGACAAGCTTGCGCGCGGTCTCGTCGAACGCGGCTTTATCCTTCCAGGTCTTCTGCGGATAGAGGATGTGCGGCTCGATGCCGGGCACCGAAGTCGGAACCGCAAAGCCGAAATACGGGTCGGTGCGGTAGCTCGCATTGCGCAGGCTGCCGTCGAGTGCGCCGGTCACCAGCGCGCGCGTCACCTTGATCGGCATGCGGCGGCCGACGCCGTAAATGCCGCCGGTCCAGCCGGAATTGACCAGCCAGCAATCGACATTGTGCTTGGCGATATAGTCGCGCAGCAGGTTGCCATATTCGGCCGGCGGCCGCGGCAGGAACGGCGCGCCGAAGCAGGTCGAGAATTCCGGCTCGACGCCGACCAGGCCCTTTTCGGTTCCGGCGACCTTGGCGGTGTAGCCGGAGAGGAAGTGATACATCGCCTGCGCCGGGCTGAGTTTGGCGATCGGCGGCATCACGCCGAAAGCGTCGGCGGTGAGGAAGATGATGTTCTTCGGATGGCCAGCCATGCCGGTGCGCGACGCGCTCGGGATGAAGTCGAGCGGATAGGCCGAGCGCGTGTTTTCGGTCTTCTTGTCGCTGTCGTAATCCGGGATGCGGGTCAGTGGATCGAACACGACGTTTTCCAAGACCGCACCGAAACGGTTGGTGGCGTCCCAGATCTGCGGCTCGGCTTCGGCCGAAAGCTTGATGCACTTGGCGTAGCAGCCGCCTTCGAAATTGAAGATGCCGTCGGGCGACCAGCCGGTCTCGTCGTCGCCGATCAGGATGCGGTTCGGGTCAGCCGACAGCGTGGTCTTGCCGGTGCAGGAGAGGCCGAAGAACAAGGCGCTGTCGCCGCCTTTGCCGACATTGGCCGAGCAATGCATCGGCATCACGCCCTGCGCCGGCAGATAGAAGTTGAGCGTGGTGAAGACCGACTTCTTCATCTCGCCTGCATAGGACGAGCCGGCGATCAGAACGATCTTGCGGGTGAAGTCGATCGCCACCATCGTGTCGGAGCCTTCGCGGCCGCCGTGGCGCTTGGCGTCCGGCTTGAAGGTCGGCATGTCGATGATGGTCATGTCCGGCACATAGCTCGCAAGCTCGGCCGGCGCGGGACGGATCAGCAGCTGACGGATGAAAAGGGAGTGCCAGGCGAGCTCGGTGAAGACGCGGGCTTTGATGCGGTATTTCGGATCGGCGCCGCCGTAGAGGTCTTGGGCGTAGAGCGTCTTGCCTTGGGCGTGTTCGAGGAAGTCGTTGTAGAGATTGTCGAAGTGTTCTTTGCTTTGTTTTCGATTGCCGCCCCACCAGACCGTGTTTTCGGTCGTCGCATCTACCATCGTGTGTTTGTCTTTTGGCGAGCGGCCGGTGTGGTGCCCGGTCTCGGCGCAAAGCGCACCGCCGGCGACAATGGTCGCCTCGCCATTCCTGATGGCATGCTCGTAGAGCGGGGCTTCGGTGAGGTTCCAGTAAACCGATTTGAGATTTTTCAAACCAAATTTGTCGGCGCCATAGGCACCGTTTCTTACGCCCGTCTCCTGCACTCTACCCTCCGGAAATGAGCCCGCATCCGGCGGGCATGCGACCCTATAACCGAGCGCCCCAGCATCTGCCAAGACGCATCGATCCTCAAGCCTAACTGGCGCATACCCGTCGTGTTCCGTTGCCGCATCGTTACGCTGCGCTGCAGCGAAAAGGCGTTTTTGCCTATCCAATCAAGGTGCCATTCGTTGCAAGACTTTCCGGGCAAGACTTTCCGAGCAAGACTTTCCGGGCGCGTATTCCTGCAATCGATAGAATAGGCGGTGAACAATCTTCGCTTCCCGCTTATTGCATCGCACGCGCTTTCGCCGCCAATTCCACCACGACCTTGCGCAATTGCTGAGCATCGGTCACCCGCTGCGGAAACGGCAGGCGCAGTGTCATGTCGCCGCGCGCAAGATCAAGGCCTTCGGGATCGATGCCGGTCAGCCGCCAAGCGCCGCCGGTTTTGCCATTCTCCGCGGCGCAGAGCCTGGTGGCGTAGAGCTGCACCGCGTCGGCGTGGTCGGCATTCATATGTGCGATCGCGCTTTCTTCAGCCGCGATCAGATCTTCAGCGCCGGAAATATCGGTGAGGACATCGCCGGCTTTCAGATCGGCCGCGCGGGCGAAGCCGCCGTTGAGGTGCGCCGACGCCGTTTCAAGACGCCAGAACGAGAAGTCGACAAAGCCCGCATAGAGCTCGGACTTCGGATGCCGGGCAAGGAAGCGCCGGCGCAGGCGCGCTTCATCGGGTGCGTCGCGCGCGATGTGAGCAAAAGCGCCAAGCACGGTCAGCCGTGGATGCGCCAGCTGATCGCCCTTGCCGCTCGCTGCGAGCAACAACGAGGCGCGCGGGTCGACTTCAAGATTGGCGGTGTGGGTCGCAAGCCGTGACACCAGGATCAGCGGCGCGCCGTCGCTGTCGGTCGCGACATTGACCAATGACGCGAAGGGGTGCCCGGTATTGCGATCGATGGTTGCGAGCGTGCCGGCGCGAGTCGTGCGCAACAGTTCCTTGGCGACCGCTTTGGGATCGAAGCCCGCCGCGCCCAAACCTGCGGTTCCGATGGCGTTTTCCGGCAGCCGGTCCGGCATCATGCCAGGGAGCGCAGAGGCGGCCGGAGAGCTGATTTTGTCGGTTTCGGCCATGATGCCCAATCAATGCTGTGCTGCCGGGTATCGATATATACACCCGGAGTCCCAGCGGCGGTGGACGGCGCGGCAAAAGAGCCCCGGTCGGCGGTCTTTGGAGGCCTTAAGTCCGATTTTGGCACAGTTCCAACCGAGCTAACATAAAGGAACTCTAATGGATTTGCCCTCCTTTTGCCTTGCCGCGTCACACTTCCGCCCCCACATGGGTCTTGAAAGGTAGCTTGGGGCCGGGGCTGGTGAAGTCTGCGGCCGACTCATGCTAAAAGGCCGCTCATGCCGACAATCGCTCTCGTCGACGATGACCGCAACATCCTGACCTCCGTCTCTATCGCTCTGGAGGCGGAAGGCTATCGGATCACGACCTATACCGATGGCGCCTCTGCGCTTGATGGCTTCAAGTCGGCGCCGCCCGATCTCGCTATTCTTGATATCAAGATGCCGCGCATGGACGGCATGGAGACACTGCGTCGGCTGCGTCAGAAGTCCGATCTGCCGGTGATCTTCCTTACCTCGAAGGACGAGGAGATCGATGAATTGTTCGGCCTCAAAATGGGCGCCGACGATTTCATCCGCAAACCGTTCTCGCAGCGCCTTCTGGTCGAGCGCGTGAAGGCGGTGTTGCGCCGCGCCTCGCCGAAAGACGGCATCGTAGTGAAAGAGACCGAGAGCAAAGCGCTCGAGCGCGGACTTCTGCGCATGGATCCTGAGCGCCACACCTGCACCTGGAAGAACGAGCCGGTGACGCTCACCGTCACCGAGTTTCTGATCCTGCAAGCGCTGGCCAGCCGTCCGGGCGTGGTCAAGAGCCGCAATGCGCTGATGGACGCCGCCTATGACGATCAGGTCTATGTCGACGATCGCACTATCGACAGCCACATCAAGCGGCTGCGCAAGAAGTTCAAGGCGAGCGACAACGAATTCGATATGATTGAGACGCTGTACGGCGTTGGTTATCGTTTCAAAGAATAAGACGCGGCACGCGCGATCAAAAAAGCGGGAACTGGAGTCCCGATCCAAGCGTGCTTTTAAGGCAAGCGTCAAAGGCCATGGCGGGCAATCATTGTGCCCCGATCGTGGCTCCTGACTGGGCGGCTGGCGTGCGGTATTATTGGAGGTCGTGCCCCGCTGTGGGGCAGGGCCAAAACCCCGGCAGGCGACGTGCTTGATCGAACCATAGATAGCGCAGATCCAGAGGCTGACGTCTCCGGCGGGACCGTTGTGAAAGACACAACGGCTCATATCGCCGACAGCGAGACTGCCGGTCTGGACGAAGCCGCGCCTCGCGGTCTCGCGCGGCTGCGCGATTGGCTGGCCCGGGGACTGCAGTTCTTCGTCGCCCAGAGCTCGTCGAGTCTCACCCGCCGCATCGTTGTTCTCAACGTCACCGGCCTCGTCGTTCTCTCCATCGGCATTATTTTTCTGTCGCAGTTCCGCGCCGGCCTCATCGACGCGCGCATCCAGAGCCTGCAGGTGCAGGGCGAGATCATCGCCGGCGCCATCGCGTCTTCGGCGACGGTCGAGACCGATCAGTCGATCACGCTCGATCCCGACAAGCTCCTCAATCTGCATCCGGGCGAAAGCTACGGCCCGAACGAAGACGCCCTCTACGGCATCGACTTCCCGATCAATCCGGAGCGCGTCGCGCCGATCTTGCGGCGGCTGGTGTCGCCGACCAAGACGCGGGCGCGGATCTACGATCGCGACGGCGTCTTGTTGGTCGACAGCCGCAATCTGTTCGGCCGCGGCGACGTGCTGCGTTTCGATCTGCCGCCGCCGACCGAGGAAAAGCCGGGCTTCTTCAAGCGCGCCTTCATCGCGGTGCGGATGTGGCTCGGCCGCGGCGATCTGCCGGTCTATCGCGAGCTCGGTCCCGACGACGGCCGCGGCTATCCGGAAGTGGCGCAGGCCTTGAACGGCCAGGACGCCAGCATGGTGCGGGTCAATGATCGCGGCGACGTCATCGTCTCGGTCGCAGTGCCGGTGCAGCGCTTCCGCGCCGTGCGCGGCGCGCTGATGCTGTCAACACAAGGCGCCGATATCGACGACATGGTCGAGGCCGAGCGGCTCGCCATCATCAAGGTCTTTCTGGTCGCCGCCGGCGTGATGATCGTGCTGTCGATCCTGCTCGCCGGCACCATTGCCGAGCCGGTGCGAAGGCTTGCCGACGCCGCCGAAAGCGTGCGCCGCCGCATCCGCAGCCGCGTCGAGATTCCGGATTTCACCAAGCGCCGCGACGAGATCGGCCACTTGTCGGGCACGCTGCGCGACATGACCAATGCGCTCTATAGCCGGATCGAAGCGATCGAAAGCTTCGCCGCCGATGTCTCGCACGAACTGAAAAATCCGCTGACTTCGTTGCGTTCCGCGGTCGAGACGCTGCCGGTGGCGAAGACCGAGGAGAGCCGCGGCCGATTGCTCGGCGTCATCATCCACGACGTGAAGCGGCTCGATCGCCTCATCTCCGACATCGCCGATGCCAGCCGGCTCGACGCCGAATTGCAGCGCCAGGACGCGGAGCCGGTCGACTTCGCCAAGCTCCTCAGTACCATTGTCACCGTCGCCAACGAGGTCAAACGTGACGACGGCGTCAAAGTCACGCTGCGTTTTGAAGGCGGCGCGCCGCAATCTTTCCAGCTGCCTGGACACGACTCGCGGCTTGGTCAGGTCATCGACAATGTGATCGAGAATGCGCGCTCGTTCTCGCCGCCGGGCGGGTCGGTGCGCGTGGTCTGCCGGCGTCTGCGCCAGCAGATCGAGACTTATGTCGATGACGACGGGCCGGGCGTGCCGCCGCATGCGCTGGAAAAGATCTTCGAGCGCTTTTACACCGACCGCCCGCATCAGGGCTTCGGCCAGAATTCCGGTCTCGGCCTTTCGATCTCCAAGCAGATCGTCGAGGCGCATGGCGGCACAATCTGGGTCGAGAACCGTCTCGGCGCGGCGAGCCAAAGCGGCCAACATGGCGGCGAGCTCAAGGTGCTCGGCGCGCGCTTCATCGTCCGCCTGCCGGCGATGTGATGACTTGGCGATGACTCTGTTCCGTCACCCTGAGGTGCGAGCGCAGCGAGCCTCAGGATGACGGCGGCCCCTACCATCCATGCCTCAGCCGTCCTTGTCGGCGCGCGCGCCGTCCTGATCCGCGGCCCGTCGGGGGCAGGCAAATCGCGGCTGGCGTTCGAGCTGATCGAGGCCGGCCGCACTGGCCGCTTTGCCTTCACCCGGCTCGTCGGCGACGATCGGCTCGAGCTTTCAGCCGTCAACGGGCGGCTGCTGGTGCGGCCGGCGCCGGCGCTGGCCGGCCTCATCGAAGTGCGCGGAGCTGGCATTTTCCGGCTCGATTACGAGCCGGGCGCCGTGGTCGGGCTTGTGGTCGACCTCGCCGCGGAGGACGCGCAAAGGCTGCCGGAGCAGGCGCAAATCACGCTGGAATCTGTCAAATTACCGCGATTGGCGGTGCCTTCGGGTCTTTCTGCCTTGTCCGGCATCGTGGCCCTGCTCACCTTGGAGATGACGGCTGGAGCATGATCCGGAAAAGCATGCCCTTGGACTTGATCCGAGGGTGGGAACCGGCTTCCGGAAAGGACCATGCGCAATCAACTTGACTCAAACCGTCCGTCACAGTTGATCAGGGCCGCCACAGCAAAATTGGCAATTGGTTAACCATAATCGTCCACCCTGTTTTGGTGTTGAGGTCGCGTGTTTGCGGATTTTTTGACGCTAAAGCCGGCGAGCCTGATTGGGACCGCGGCCGGTTCGAAGGACGGGGCCGACGCCTAAAGGGCCGTCTTTACCGCGATGCAACAACCCTCAGAATTGGCTCAGGATGCCCCTTGCGCGCCGACTTCGGATGGTCATGATGGGCATCCTTTCGTGCGGCGCAAACGGGGAGCGCCCGCGGGGAGTTCCATGATTGGTCTTGTGCTTGTTACCCACGGTCGGCTTGCTGTTGAGTTCCGGGCCGCCCTGGAGCATGTCGTTGGACCTCAGGGGCAGATCGAATCCGTCACCATCGGGCCCGACGACGACGTCGAGGAACGCCGCAAGGACATCATCGAGGCCGTGCGCCGGGTCGATTCCGGCGATGGCGTCGCCATACTGACCGACATGTTCGGCGGCACGCCGTCGAATCTCGCCATTTCGGTGATGAGCCGGCCCAAAGTCGAAGTCCTGGCCGGCATCAATCTGCCAATGCTGGTCAAGCTCGCCAAAGTGCGTGACGAATGCCCGCTGGCCGAGGCTGTTGCCGCAGCCCAGGAGGCCGGGCGAAAATACGTCACCATCGCCAGCCGGGTTCTCACTGGGAAATGACCACGCCGGCCCATAGCGGTCCGACCGAGCCGGAGCTGCCGCTGACATCGGACGGCGCCGTGGCTCGGATTTTTGTTATTTGCAACAAGAAGGGGCTGCATGCGCGGGCATCGGCGAAATTCGTGCAGACAGTGGAACGGTTCGATGCCGATGTGCGTGTCAAACGCTGCGGCGACGGCAATGAGACCGTCGGCGGCACCTCGATCATGGGCCTGATGATGCTCGCAGCCGCGCCCGGCACCTCGATTTCCGTCGAGGCGACCGGCCCCCAGGCTGCCGAAGTGGTCGATGCGCTGGCGACCTTGATCGAGTCCAGGTTCGGCGAGGCGGATTGATCCGCGTGCCGACGTGCGATGGTTAGAGACCACGCTGAAAGACACAGAGAACAGCCCCGCAGCCAAAACCGTCGCAAATGACGGCTAAGAAGCCACCGCGTTCGAATGTTTCGAACGCACAGCATTGCCGAAGGAGACTGGACAGATGGCCGAATCGACAAACTCAAAAACCGGTGCAACGCCTGCCGTCGCCCAGGCTGCGCCCGAACGTCAACCGGCCGCGGTCCGCTATCTCGACAATGCTGACATCGCCGAGACCTTTGCCGATTCCATCACCGGCATGATCTTCGACGGCCAGACGTTGCGCATCGAATTTGGCGTCACGCGCTTCGACGAGGTTAAGCCGAATACACAGATCACCGGCCGCCGCTATCCGGCCTGCCGGCTGGTGCTGCCGCCGGCCGCCGCAGTCGAGCTCATCAACCGCATGCAGCAGATCGCCGCCGCGCTGGCGCAAGCCGGCGTGGTGCGCCCCAATCCGCGTCCCGGCGCGGTCGCGGAGCCCGCGAAGGCGGACTAAGCCGTCATTGCGAGCGTCAGCGAAGCAATCGAGCCGGGGGCTCAGCTTTGGATTGCTTCGTCGCTTCGCTCCTCGCAATGACGAAGTTTCGGCCTCACGCGTTGTCCGCCGCTTTCCGCGCCGCTTTCAGGTCGGCGACGAAATCGCGATAAGCCGCTTGCTTGTCGGCTTCGTCCTCGATGCGCAACAGCGCTGACGGATGCATGGTGATGACGAGTTTGGTGCCGTCGGCGAGCGTCAGCGGCGTCTTGCGCATTTTGGAAATCGTCAGCGTCTTTCCGGTCAGGCTGCGGGCCGCGGTGACGCCGAGTGCGATGATGATCGATGGCTTCACCAGTTCGCGCTCGTGGTCGAGCCAGATCTTGCAGCGCTCGATCTCGTAATTGTTCGGCCGCTTGTGCAGGCGCCGCTTGCCGCGCATCTCGTGCTTGAAATGCTTCACCGCACCGGTGATGTAGGTTTCCTTGCGATCGATGCCGGCGTCCGCGAGCGCCCGGTCGACGAGTTGCCCGGTCGGGCCGACAAAGGGCCTGCCCGCGAGATCTTCCTTGTCGCCCGGCTGCTCGCCGACCAGCATTAAATCGGCGTGGGCGGGGCCTTCGCCGGGCACCACCTGAGTGGCGTCTTTATAGAGCGGGCAGCGGGTACAGGCGGCCTCCGCCTTCGCCAGCTCTTTCAATGACTTGATCGGGGCCTCAGGGAACAGATCCATGCTGCAAGAATGCTCCGGCGCAGGGTTGGTTCAGAAAAGGACATAAAGGTATCTTTATGTCTTTATTGCCGTCGTCGCGGTGTCCTGCTATTAGCCAAGCCCCGAATTCAAAATAGCCCAACCAAAACGCCGAAGGAACGTCACCAACATGAGCACAAGTACCGCCGCCAAAACCCTTTCGCCCTCCGACTACGTCGTCAAAGACATCGGCCTCGCTGATTGGGGCCGCAAGGAGATTGACATCGCCGAGACCGAAATGCCCGGCCTGATGGCGACCCGCGAGGAATACGGGCCGAAGCAGGTGCTCATGGGCGCGCGCATCGCCGGCTCGCTGCACATGACGATCCAGACCGCGGTGCTGATCGAGACGCTGAAAGCGCTCGGCGCCGACGTGCGCTGGTGCTCCTGCAACATCTATTCGACGCAGGATCACGCCGCGGCCGCGGTTGCCGCTGGCGGCACGCCGGTCTTCGCCATCAAGGGCGAGAGCCTCAAGGACTATTGGGAATATACCCGCAAGATCCTCGAATGGGGCGACGGCGGCCTGCCGAACATGATCCTCGACGACGGCGGCGACGCCACCATGCTGGTTCACTTGGGCCTTCGCGCCGAGAAGGGCGACACCGCCTTCCTCGACAAGCCCGAGAACGAGGAAGAGGAAGTGTTCTACGCGCTGATCAAGCGCACGCTGAAGGAAAAGCCCGGCTGGTTCGCCAAGCTCGCCGCCAGCATCAAAGGCGTGTCGGAGGAAACCACCACCGGCGTGCACCGGCTCTATCTGATGGAAAAGGACGGCCGCCTGCTGTTCCCCGCCATCAACGTCAATGACAGCGTCACCAAGTCGAAATTCGACAATCTCTACGGCTGCCGCGAGTCTTTGGTCGACGGCATCCGCCGCGGCACCGACGTCATGATGGCCGGCAAAGTGGCCATGGTCGCGGGCTTCGGCGATGTTGGCAAAGGCTCGGCGGCTTCGCTCCGCCAGGCCGGCTGCCGCGTCATGGTGTCGGAGATCGATCCGATCTGCGCGCTGCAGGCGGCGATGGAAGGCTACGAAGTCGTGACCATGGAGGAGGCGGCGCCGCGCGCCGACATCTTCTGCACCGCGACCGGCAATGTCGACGTCATCACCATCGAGCACATGCGCAAGATGAAGGACCGCGCCATCGTCTGCAATATCGGCCACTTCGATTCGGAGATTCAGGTTCACGCCTTGAAGAACCTGAAATGGAACAACATCAAGCCGCAGGTCGACGAGATCGAATTCCCCGACGGCAAGCGCATCATCCTTCTGTCGGAAGGCCGGCTGGTCAATCTCGGCAACGCCATGGGCCATCCGAGCTTCGTCATGTCGTCGTCCTTCACCAACCAGACGCTGGCGCAGATCGAGCTGTGGGCCGATGCCGGCAAGTACCAGAAGAAGGTCTATACGCTGCCCAAGCATCTCGACGAAAAGGTCGCGCGGCTGCATCTCGACAAGATCGGCGTCAAGCTGACCAAGCTCTCCGACAAGCAGTCGGCCTATATCAGCGTCCCGGTGTCCGGCCCCTACAAGGCGGACCATTACCGGTATTGAGCCGCGGCGAACCGCGAATCACAAACCGTCATGGCCGGGCTTGTCCCGGCCATCTCGTTTAGTAGGGCTCCGTGCCCAAGCCGTCGGGATGCCCGGCATAAAGCCGGGCATGACGGCCGAGTAAGCCCGCAATAGCGGCTACCGCTTGCCGCTCCCCTGCGCCGGTGTTATCTGCGCCCCATGTCCGCGACCCCCATCGACCGCATTCGCAATTTCGCGATCATCGCCCATATCGACCATGGCAAATCGACGCTCGCCGACCGGCTGATCCAGCTCACCGGCGGGCTCGAGGCGCGGGAAATGGTCGAACAGGTGCTCGATTCCATGGATATCGAGCGCGAGCGCGGCATCACCATCAAGGCGCAAACCGTCCGGCTGAATTACCGCGCCAAGGACGGCAAGGATTACGTTCTCAACCTCATCGACACGCCCGGCCATGTCGACTTCGCCTATGAGGTCAACCGCTCGCTCGCCGCCTGCGAGGGCTCGCTGCTGGTGGTCGACGCCAGCCAGGGCGTTGAGGCGCAGACGCTGGCCAACGTCTATCAGGCGCTCGACAACAATCACGAGATCGTGCCGGTGCTCAACAAGGTCGATTTGCCGGCCGCCGAGCCCGACAAGATCAAGCAGCAGATCGAGGACGTGATCGGGCTCGACGCCTCGGACGCGATCCTGATCTCGGCGAAGACCGGGCTGAATATCGACGCGGTGCTCGAAGCCATCGTCCATCGCCTGCCGCCCCCCAAGGGCGATCCGTCGGCGCCGCTGAAAGCGCTGCTCGTCGATTCCTGGTACGACGCCTATCTCGGCGTCGTGGTTCTGTTCCGCGTCGTCGACGGCGTCCTGAAAAAGGGCCAGCGCATCCGCATGATGGGCACCGGCGCCGCCTATGACGTCGACCGCGTCGGCATTTTCACCCCCAAGCGCGTCGAGCTCGGCGAGCTCGGCCCGGGCGAGATCGGCTTTCTCACCGCCTCGATCAAGGAAGTCGCCGACACGCGCATCGGCGACACCATCACCGACGACAGGAAGCCTGTGGCCGAGCCGCTGCCCGGCTTCCGCCCGGCGATCCCGGTCGTGTTCTGCGGCCTGTTTCCGGTCGATGCCGCCGACTTCGAGGATCTGCGCGCGGCGATGGGCAGGCTTCGCCTCAACGATGCGAGCTTCACCTTCGAGATGGAAACGTCAGCCGCGCTCGGCTTCGGCTTCCGCTGCGGCTTCCTCGGGCTTCTGCATCTCGAAATCATCCAGGAGCGGCTCGAGCGCGAATTCAATCTCAACCTGATCGCGACCGCGCCGTCGGTGATCTACAAGATCAAGCTGCGCGACGGCGAACAGTTCGAGATTCACAATCCGGTCGACATGCCGGATCCGAATCATATCGAGGAAATGCAGGAGCCTTGGATCGAGGCGACGATCCTCACGCCCGACGAATATCTCGGCGCGGTGCTGAAACTCTGCCAGGACCGCCGCGGCGAGCAGAAAGAGCTGACTTACGTCGGCAACCGGGCGCTGGCCAAATACGCTCTGCCGCTCAACGAAGTCGTGTTCGATTTCTACGATCGGCTGAAATCCGTCTCGCGCGGCTACGCTTCGTTCGATTATCACCTCACCGATTACCGTACGGCCGATCTCGTCAAGCTGCAGATGCTGGTCAACGGCGATCCGGTCGATGCACTCGCCATGCTGGTGCACAGGACGCGCGCCGAAAGCCGCGGCCGCGCCATGGCCGAAAAGCTCAAGGAGCTTATTCCGCCGCACATGTTCCAGGTACCGATCCAGGCCGCCATCGGCGGCAAGGTGATCGCGCGTGAAACCGTGCGCGCCTTCCGCAAAGACGTCACCGCGAAATGCTACGGCGGCGACGTCTCGCGCAAGCGCAAGCTGCTCGACAAGCAAAAGGAAGGCAAAAAGCGCATGCGTCAGTTCGGCAAAGTCGACATCCCGCAGGAAGCTTTCATTGCCGCGCTGAAGGTGGATGTGTGAGCCTCGTCCATCCTCCACCGCGATAGCGGGGGAGGTAGCCGCGCGGAGCGCGGAGGTGGGGGCGCGGGCCTCGACGTGTGGCACATGATCCAAAACGCGCCCAGCCTGAAGCAAAGACTGCACCGCGCGTTTTTGATGTTGTGCCCCGCTGCACCGCCGTCGCCCCTACCCGCCGTGCTGTGCACGGCGTACCTCACCCGCTATCGCGGTGGAGGATTTGCGCGTCTCCGCTGTATTGACAAACGTCACTGTTTTAGTTACGTATGCCGAAGTGAATCTCGCTCACGGAAGGACCAACTGCGGAGGCACACCGCAGTCGGGAGCGAGGGCGGTGCCCGCGGGCGGTTTTGCAGACCGCACTCGGGCAGCTTTGGGCATCAGTCTCCTGGCACTACAGACCAGGCCGCGAG